>NZIZ01000021.1 GCA_002691825.1 Porticoccaceae bacterium | reverse complement strand
TACAAAGGCCTAAATTTCGAAAACTATCAAGGACAGGCGAGCTTGATCAAGTACTTGATGGAATTGAGGCTGTACGACTTGCAAATTTTAAAAATACAAAAATAAACGCAGTAATACTCGCCGGCTATAATGATGATGAAATATTTGATCTTGCAGACTTTGCCATCGAAAGAGATTTCAATATCTCCTATATCGAAGAAATGCCCCTTGGATCAATCACATCGCACAAAAGAAAATTCACAGAGTTATCAAGTGCAGTGATCCGTAAAAAATTAGAAGCAAGATACAAACTTACCGATACCAATTTTCAAACAGGAGGACCATCTAGGTACGTGTCATTAAAAAACAGTAATACAAAAATCGGTTTTATCTCTCCGATTTCACAAAACTTCTGCAGTAGTTGTAACCGGGTTAGGCTGACCTCAGATGGACAATTACTCTCTTGCCTAGGAAACACCGCCAGCACCGATCTTAAAACCATCATCCGCAAACACCCTAAGAATCTGGGTGTTTTGAAAAGCGCATTGAAGACAGCAATNAAGAATAAACCCGAGAGACACCANTTCAATCTAAACCGGACAGATATTGTGCGGTTTATGAATGCCACTGGCGGATGATGTCAAATACTCTTCAATTTACGAACGAAATTCAATATTTTTGGATCCTCCTCGTTTTTATAACCATCATGGCAACTTTATATTCATCAGTGGGCCATGGGGGTGCATCTGGATACCTCGCAATTATGACGATCTGGGGATTATCACCGACTGAAATGCGTCCCGCCGCTTTAACTATGAACATAGCAGTAACGTGCTGGTTACTACATCGTGTAAAAGCAATTCGCATACTTTGGAATCCATTATTTTGGCCAATAGCCGTTACCTCAACACCATTTGCACTTATTGGTGGTTTTATTGAAATTCACTCAACATTATATAATAGTATACTCGCCCTTGTTCTNTTGTTTTCCGCATGGAAATTACAATCAAGAGCCGGGAAACCTGCTATCCAGATTAACATACCAAACAGAAAAGTCCTTATGCTTGTGGGCGCTATTCTCGGTTTTTTAGCGGGTCTCACGGGGATTGGTGGCGGAATTTTCTTGAGCCCNNTACTTATTCTTTTCAGCTGGTGCACAATTCGCGATAGCACGTCTATTGTCGCAGGTGTGATACTCCTCAACTCAATCGCTGGATTAACAGGGTATTTCCTTGGGGACGGACAATGGCAGATAGGTAGTGGTTGGCTTGTCTTGGCTGCTATTGTCGGAAGTTTTTTNGGTAGCGAATTAGCTCACTCCAGAGCCTCTTCCTCAATGCTTCACAAACTCCTCGCGCTCGTTCTAATGGTTGCCTCCATAAAACTTTTAGTTGGAGTAGTCTGAGAAGTCCTATCTATACTTATGCCTCAAGGAAACAAATTAACATCCACTTATATTGTCTACAAGAAAGCTGAGCGAGACATGGTTTCTTAAGAGTTTCCTATTTCGTGAAGGAACTGGCGGGTGTCCCTATGAAACAATTCAAGATGTATGGGAATTCATCTGTGACATAATAGCCATACTGGCCCTTGTATGTCATGCCGTTACACTCATCAAGATCGCCTGCATCCGTCCATTCCCAATCGGCCTCGTAAATACCAGTGTGACTTCCGCCTGGATTGGAATCGGTTCTAGCTCCTCGGGAGTTAGATTTCAGCGTATATCCAGATATAACTTTACGGTAAGCCCCAGTTGCAACGTCATAGATGTAGGGACCATAAATGGGAAAGCTATCTGCGGCAAATCCAATTACAGGAGATCCATCCCCCGACGGAGAATCATCGAATAATGTCTTTGGATTCCCGTGATAGTGGTAAGTACCATCAGGCTGCACATGTGCATTGTGAAGGTCCNCCCCGAATTTTGTCGAGTACTCTAAAGGATTAAGTTTCCACGGAGCATTTGCACACTGCCCATTCTCTGTATTTCCGTCTGCATCGGTACGATTTGCACCAGGCTGATAACAGCCATTGCTTTGCAAATCAAACACCACACCACCTAAAGTAATTCCATCGTAACGACGCTGTCCCAGAGCTGTNATCTGATTAGCAAAGGAAGGATCCCGATCGATTAAGAAGGTCCGTGACTGCTCATTTGCATTGGTCGCAAACCGTGCTGTCGAGTCATTAAAGTCATGATTGGGTATATTGTTACTCGTCATAGAGCAACTAGTTTCATCCGCTGTGATTTCAACGTTGCCCTCAAAGTCAAGCACCCGTTTGATGTCCCTCACGCCAGAGCGATAAATGTTTACATAGTCGGCGCAATCAGCACTCCTCTTGCTGAGGACTGCATCAGTGATATTGATTTCAAAATCCTCTAGATTACTTCCATTATTGACACTACCTCTTATCAAGTTTCCCTCCAAGACTAACTTACTCGCAATTTGAGAGTATTGGTCCGACGACCGATCAAGTGCTGACCGCTCATAGGGATCATTAAAAAGGTCATATAGACGTTGATTTCCGTTTGCGTTCACAATTAATTTGTAGCGATCATCTCTAATTGTCCAGCGTAAAACTCCATTTCTTTCAAAATCAACGTAGTTGTAACTTCTTTCGCCCACATTCCCACTATTTAGTAAGTTTGAGAAACTTATGCTATCAAAAATTTTTGTTACATCATTTCCTGCTAACTCTGACACCGTGGCAAAAATATCTGTCACATTGATTAGAGAACCTTCACGACTATCTTCTCTTAGTACGCCTGCGCCAGAAACAATCAAAGGCACTCTGATTCCACCCTCTGAAATACTAGATTTACCGTTAGAGAAAACTGCTGGGTCAATTACATTGTTGGGAGTACCATTATCACCAACATAAATGATGATGGTATTTTCAAGGGTTGAACTCCCGATAGAATCCATCAGGCGTCCTATCTCTGAATCCATGGCCTCTATCGAAGCGAGGTAGTAAGGCCTCGGATTCGCTATAATATCATTAGCCTCCCCACTCAATTCTCGACCATGCAATTTGGAGGGCGGCAGATGATAAGGATCATGGGGTGCAGTGTATGCAAGCCAAAGGAACCATGGCTCTTCCTGACTATCGATCCAGTCAATTGCTAAGTCGGTCAACTTTGTCGTATTGTAAATTTCACTTCTGGTAGTTGCCCCATTGATCGTCAGATCCCACTGGAAGTAATTGCTAATCGCTCTTCTCAAGCTACCAGCAAAATACTCGACACCCATAAGTAGAGGATGATCATTTGANACATTACCTCCNCCTAAACCCCATTTTCCNATAATTGCCGAACCNTAGTTGCGAGAATTTTCGGCGTCTGATAGATACCTCTGTATGGTAATTTCGTTATCAGCTATAACATCCTCNTTACTGGTCACACCTGAGTTTATNCCGTATTTCCCGGTAATTATTGCGGCCCGTGTCGTTGTACAAGCAGGCGTAGCCCATACATTATCAAAGATAATACCTTCAGCTGCTAATTGATTCAGCCTTGGTGTTACCGGAAGATCTGAGCTAAAACTGTACTGCGCCGAAGTATCTATTCCCTGATCATCTGAAATAATCAGCAAGATATTAGGTTGCGATGAAGTGCTTGAATCATTACCTGAGGAGTTACTTGAGCTATCATCGTTTATTCCCCACTGATTCAGGGATCCACCTTGGTTATCGGTGAGTGTCTTAAAATAACTTTCTTCTAGAATTGAAGTTTCCGCTGGCGGCTCCCAGCTGCCATTAACATCCCCCATCAGCACCCCTACCAAATTACGAGTGGTGACAGCGGGGTACTCAAAAATAATTCCATCACGATCCCAACTCACATCTGACTGAGTTGTGATAAAAGATTCGGCGGCCTCATCCCAGAAATCAAAATCTTCCGACACAAATACCCAACGCCTCATCGCTCCTGTATCAAGATTGACAGCCATCTTTANGATGGCAAGCGCATCTGCAGAGGTCACTCTACCATCACCATTTATGTCTGCCGCTATATATTGATAGGGTGACACCGGCATACTTTCCAGTGGACCAGTACCATCGGGATCTAAGTTTGGATTGATACCGACCGCTATCTTTAACGCAGCTAGTGCATCAGAGGAGCTGATAACGTTTCCGGATTCCGCATCTGTAATTGTTTTTGAGGCGGTGAGACGGTTGGTACCTCCGAATTTTGATTCAAATAAAAAATCTCCCTCCTCAGATGATGCCGTTACCGATTCCCCTCCACCGGCGGAGGCTGTGATCCCATCAAGGTGATAGATTACCGACTTTAGTAACGAGTGGCTGGCCCAGTGATAACTAAAACCCGAAACACCTCGCGGACAGCCTGTGCAATCATATAGATCAAGGGGATTTGTACCGTCATCTGCTTCTTGAAGATCGCTAACATTGTCATTATCGTCATCAGGATCCTCATTATTCCCAACACCATCATTATCGGTATCAACGCTTTCAGAGCCGTCAAAAGGGAGGAAATCAGAGGCATCTCCAACACCATCATTGTCAGAATCTAGTGTTTCAGATGCATCATTAGGAAAGGCATCCAGGTTGTCGCCAACACCATCTTGATCACTATCAAGCCACTCTGATGCATCCAATGGAAACACATCCTCTAGCCCTTGAAAGCTATCTCCGTCTGGATCAATCAGTAGCGCAGGAGCAATCAACCCGTCCGAATAGTCACTCCCCCAGCACTTAAGCCCATCATCATCCACGACACAGGTATTGTAGAACCCAGCNGATACATAACTTGGGTTATTCAGCTCAACTACTGAGGATTGACCATACTGATCGTTTCCCCAACAGACGACGCCAGTCTCATCAACTGCGCAGCTGTGGTCGTATCCTGCAGAAATCTGTCTTGGCCCGTTTAGTTCCGGGACTGAGGTTTGACCAAATTGGGAGTCACCCCAGCACTTCNCCATCCCTGAATCAATGGCACACGTATGGTTAAACCCCGAATCCACATATGTGGGAGTGAGAAGCAACGGTACGGATGCCTGACCATACTGGTCGTCTCCCCAACAATCGATACCGTTAGTATCTAAAGCACACGAATGATCAAAACCTGCACTAACCTGCGAAGGCCTGCTCAAAGAGGGCGGGCTCGCCTGACCACTTTCATTAAAACCCCAGCAGAGAACTCCGGAGTCGTCTATAGCGCAGGTATGATCCCCACCAGCTGAAATAGACTCCACTCCATCAAGATCAGGAACGGTGCTCTGACCAAACTCATTATAACCCCAACAAACCGCTCCAGTATCATCGATTGCACAGGTATGTTCAAATCCATTAGATACTACTTTGGGCTTCGCTAGTGAGGGTACACTGGATTGACCACTGTCATCATCGCCCCAACAAATAACTGTGGATGGGTACGAGGCGCATGAATGCTCAAAACCCAATGAAACTGTTTGAGGGTTATCCATCGTTGGTATCGACGAGCTGCCGACATCATCCACATCGCCCCAACACACGACTCCAATTGAGTCCAAGGCACAACTGTAATCAAATCCTGCTTTAACCTGAACGGGATTTACCAATTCTGGAGCAGTCGACTGACCAAAAGTATTGCTACCCCAGCAAACGACTCCAGTGTCATCTATTGCGCATGAGTGCTCAAAACCGGTAGCGATCTGGAAGGGGCTTAACAGTGATGGAGGGGTTGATTGCCCATATTGATCGTCACCCCAGCACTTAACACCGGACTCATCAATTGCACATGAATGGTTGAATCCAGCAGCAATTCGTTTAGGCTTTATTAGAAGCGGTGGATCCGTTTGCCCATAGCCATTGTAACCCCAACAAACAACTCCCGAATCATCAATTGCACAGGTATGATCAAATCCCGCTGATACAGCAACCGGCGCTGCAAGTGAAGAGGGAGGCCGCGATTGTCCGTACTCATTATATCCCCAACATCGAACGCGGATTTGTGTCAAAGCACATGTATGATCAAAACCGGTGCTTATTTCAACGATGTCACCAATATTATTTGGAACATTTGTCTGACCATATTCGTTATACCCCCAACAATTTGCCCCATTTTGATCAATCGCACAGCTATGTCCTCCACCTGCTGAAATTTGCTTCGCTTCAACGAGGCTTGGCACCGTCGTCTGTCCATACTGATTGAATCCCCAACATACCGCACCCTCGTCGTCCAAGGCACATGTATGATAGGTCCCCGCACTGATCTGGTAATCAGCAACAAAAGGGTCACGTCCGTTTTCCTGTTCCCAATCGTCAGGCAGACTATCAAAATCACCATCGGCACCAAATACCAAAGTTACGACAATAAAATTAATACAGAATACAAATCTCAAAATATACCTTGTCCATCCAGATTAAATTTACACAACAGGCGCGCGTCATCAACTAGCTAACAAGTATCGAATCAGTCTCTGTATGTTGATGATTAACATTTTATTTTTGAGAGAAGTATATCGATGATCGTGGAGACATGGAAAAATTTTAATGCTAAAAGCTCCAACCAATNCCGATTTTTGACACTCCATAGTCATAGTCATAAACAGCAATACTAGAAGAATTTCTAATTTCCGAATACATGATAAAAAGATCCAAATCTCTTCTTGTCTGCCAAATGGCTGAGATTTCGGCAGAGCTCTGGCTATCCATGCGTTNCCCCTGATCATAGATCGAACTTATNCTTCCACCACGGTACTCTCGCTCCGAATACTCAACATCAATGGAGAGTCCAATTTTACGAGTGACTTGATAGCGGAAATCAAGGGCTATTGCGTGTCGTTTGCTTGATTCACCNAGAAACACAGCAAGCTCATTAATGCTATCCTGCTCGNCCTGACGAGTTCTTTTAAGTTCACCGAAGGAGTAAGAAAGAAAATAGTTATCATTTTTGGTAATACTTGAAGAATAACTTAACTCCCACGTTGTTTCGATTCCACTAGCGTAGCTGAATTGCTCAGTTAGCGGCTCGTTATATCCCCTCTCAAAAATTATGCCTAAGTACCCACCAACAAAAGGGACATCATAATTTAAGTTAACCGAGGTTGTTGCTAGATAGCCCTCTCCACCAAGGTAAGACTCATCTCTGCCGACTCGCCATCGGAGAATCCCGTCACCAAAGATATCCTCACTGCCGCCGCGAAGCATATAGACCGAAAAATCTTGCGAGGACTCCAGTTCATACTCACGCTTAAATGCAAATACTTCTGTTTCCCAGACTCGATTATATGTAAGTTGTCTCTCCCAAGAGAGCATCACCGTTAACTCATAGAGATTGTCGACAGTACCAATAAGAATCTCATCATCTAACCCTGCGACATCATCACTTTTACCCCCGAAAAGAGAGACAAACCCTTTGAAGATATTGTCGGGCACAACCTCATCCAACTCGCTAATTCTCTGCTTAGCGTAATTTGCAAAATCAGGGTCTCCACTTAGGTAAATCGCAGTGAATAAATCAACTGCACCTGACAAATTACCTAATTCAAGCTCGACATTTGCCAGAGCATAAAGCACCCGAGCCGAGTTGAGGTCCTCTTTAAGTATTGATACCAAAATCGATTTGGCAGCGAAATACTCACCAACCTGATAGAGGCTCAAAGCATAATTGAACTTTAACTCATCAGAGCGATTACCCATCTCATACTGATCGCGAAAATAATTCCGAGCCTCAGAAAAGAGTTCCGACCTATAAAAACGGACACCTTCATTGTCCTCGGAAGCATCAATACTAACACTGAGCGTAAGGAACAAAAAAAAGTAANANAAAGGACGCTTCATAATCGANAAAAGAAAAAACGCGAAGCTAGCTCCGCGTTTCACTTTCAAACCTTCTATTGGTCCTTATTAACCTTCAACTTTCTCGTCTCTTAGTTCTTTTAATATATCGTTAGCCTTCGGTTCTTTTACGGGGCGTTCCATCCTTTTTTCCCGCCTTTTCTCTCTAACAGCGGCCCTCATATCATCAATTTGCTGTCGCAAATCACTGTTCTCTTCCAGATACCTCTTTCGGTCCGCTCTCATTACAGACCTCTGCGCCCTCATTTGATCTTTAATCTGACGGGCAGTGTCCTTGTCTCCAGCTTTCCGAGCGTCATGAAGCTGTCGCCTGAGGTCCGCACCCTCCTCCCTGTTAGCATCAATTTCCTCCTGGGTTAGCGCACCATTTTCCATCATATGATCAACAATCAAACGCACCGGCATCTTGACCCGTCTTTTAAGCTTTCCATCCTTCGGACCCATTACATCCATCTTTACNTTTTCCAACGGCCCCTGCGCATAAACCAATGGGCAAACAAGAATTGTTGCCAGCGCTATAGATAATAATTTTTTCATTTTAAATTCCTTTTGAATGTATGATTAATGAGTGATAAATATGTTTAGACTCGTGGAACCTCAAAAAACTGATCTCTTTTCAGTGACAGTGTGAATGGCTTAAGAGTATCTCCGTGAGAAATAATAGCATCAAAGGTGAGTAGCTCATTTTCAGAATTCTCCTTGGAAATTTTCAGAGGTAACACAAATTCGTTTGGCCCCTCTATGAGATCGGTATCTATTACAACCGAATCATTAAGACTCTCCCCCACATAGAGCACCCCTTCAGGAAAGTCAAATGCAATGGTAGCCTCCTCTAGATCCGATGGAGAATCAATAACAACAGTCACCTCAAAAGCACTAGACTTCCACGCATGTTGATCCTGCCCCGAAACGCTGAGCATAAAAAAAGCACCTGAAAAACATAGCCCAAACATAAATGCAGCGGCAACTGCCCCTTGGTTTCGGAAGAACGTGGTAACGGTACCGATCTTACGACCCTCAAACATATTCTTGGCTGCCACCAAAAGAGGTGTCATGTCATTGAATCCCTCTAAATCACTCGCCAAACGTTTTACGCCAGAGATATAACGCTTGTGAAGATCAAGTTCCGTGCGTAACTCCTCACAATTATCTTTACTCACTAGTTTTTCGAAAAACATCTCAGATCTCGAAATATCACGATCTAGTTGCTCTTTAAAATGCTGAAAAGCCATAACAAAGTTACCTCAAAGATAAAACGAATCATATTTCAAAAAAGTTGCATACCAATTTTTTCTTTTATTATTCTGCGCCCGCGTGCAAGATGAGATTTGACGGTGCCCTCCGGAATCTCCAATATTTCTGATATTTCCTTTATGGTGTAGCCCTCGATATCAAACAGAGTAACNACTGTGCGCTGCGCTGGCGTCAAAAGCCCGATAAATATTCGTATTCGTCCCGCAATAAAAGCGGTCTCGGTTGAATCCTCTTGCGTCTTCAAAGATTCCAAAAGACCATCCGATAGCGCCTCATATCGGTTATAACGTCTGTAATTATCTACGAACCGATGATAAAGGCAGCGCATCATCCAAGGTTTAACGGGATCGAGACTCATGAACTTATCCTGATGCTCAAGGATATAAACCAGGGTATCCTGCACCAAGTCCTCTGCCGCGCTTTTTTGGCCTGATAATCTGAAAGCATAACGGTATAAACTTTGAAGGTGAGGACTTATGAGCACCTCCATTTCAGAAGTCTTCGATCCAAAAATTGAGATGATGTTCATCTGAGCTTTATCTTGATTCGGCAGAGGTTACTTTCGTGAGGTTCGGCGGTATATTCATAATTGAACCCTTTGACGGGAAACTCATTCGTTTACCATCACGCAATCCCTTTTGGGAATCCATTTTTTGGAGGGCATTAGTTGCCTTATTCGGACAATTACCATTTTCAACGTAATAGAGCGCTGCCGCGAGGAGGTTCTCATCTCGATCACCCAACTTTTTTCCCAGAAAATCGTCCACTAAGCATCCCTTTATCGCCGATTCACCAGAATCAAGTTCCTGTGTAGGGGTAAAACCATCACTGTAGTCTCCGAAACCGACTTCATTTGCGGATTTAATTTGTATCGTGTAATAGGTCGTTCCACAATTATCTGTATAGTAACCTCCATATGGTTTTCCACACGTCCTATCGCCTACAAGTATTACATCGATTCCAATTCCTCGAAGACCATTGATAATTAACTCACTAGACGAGCAAGTGTTCCTGTCAGCAAGTATAAAAACGCGAGGCAAATCCAATGTGGGAAGTGGCGCATTTTGAGGCAATCCTGTCACGGACGGATTTCCGTAGGTAAATGACAGAAACCCTCGGCCCGTTATCAATCTCCCAGTTACTGGATCAAATATAGGATGTTTGTCATTAAAAATCTCTCTCTGAAAAACTCTCCCCAGACTCAACTCGCCGGCGATCATGTATCCAACCTGGCTTGCTATATAACTATAACCTCCCCGGTTATATCTTAAATCGAGAACCAGTTCATCAACATTTTGTGTAGTAAACCATGTGAAATCCTCAAATAGTTCGCCCTCTGAATGAACCGAATGGTCAGTAAACAATAAGTATCCCACACGGCTTGTTCGCATATCGAGTGAGTTCTGCACATTGAATAAGCCCCGTCTCATTACATGATTCTGGGGAACCTCTTGACTCTGCATATTGACATTTCTATTACTACTTGCTCCCCAGTCTCGGACCTGAAACTGATTTGAAACGCCCAAAGTTGTTGGATTCAATGCCCTCAAAATTACAGTCTCATCTCCCCCAGCTATTAACTCACCGTTTACCGACAAAATTTCAGTTCCTCTATCAACCATATTTATTGACGCTTGAGTATTTGGTTGGTTAAAAATAACAAAAACTCGTCGAGATTCCGGCGGATTGAAAAGCATTAACTCCATACCGTATCCATAAGTGGGTAGTCCAGCAATATCGGACATGTGCTGTTCAGTCGGGATTGTATAATGGTACCCCGGCGGATCCTTGAGCTTACCTGCAGGCGTCAGACCATCGGTCTTCATTAAATTAAAATACTCAATGTTATTGTCTACACTGCTGGGATTAATGTCTGGAAGCTCGTCATACCAGAGGTAGGTGTCGTTAGACCAGGAACGTATCCAGTTGTTTTCATCTGAGATTGTACCTAACAAGTCACTTGGTCTCGGACTCTCGCATATATGAGAAAGATTTTGATACTCCTCGAAGACTCCCGGCTCCCACAGCACCGTCGGGATTGATACCTCTGAATCTGGATTGGTGATACCCCATTGGGCGATAGAAGAATTTTGTCTCTGTGACAAAGAAAGAAAATAATCATTCGAAAGGCTTCGTAATCCGGATAATTTTGCCGAGCCGTTTACATCACCGACTAAAACACCAACAAGGTTTATTACGTTGTTATCTGGGTACTTGAACCTTATCACCTCATCGCTCCAGACCACGTCGGTAGCCTTGCTGACAAAACTCCCGACACCGGAATTCAAAGAAGCATCCCAAAAATCGAGCCTTTCGTCAATGAAGACCCACCTCGCTGAATGGCTCGTTCCAAGTTTGACCGCCATTTTTAAAATTTCTAGCGCGTCAGCAGAAGTCACCCGACCATCCTTATTTACATCAGCTGCAATATACTGATACGGAGATATCGGTAATGGACTCAAAGGCCCGTCTGAGTCAGGATCAGGGTTTGGGTTTATACCAACCGCAATCTTGAGTGCCGCTAGTGCATCCGCGGACGTAACAAAATCCTCATAATCTGCATCCTCCGAGGGTTTACTCGCTAGTAATTCGTTGGAACCGGCAAATTTTTTTTCGAAAGTAAAGTTGCCAAGCTCGTTAGAAAAAATCTTTTCGCTTTTTTGATTACTTTCATCATCACTCACTGCACTGAGAGTTAAGTCCACTGAATGCATTAGCACATGACTTTTCCAGTCATAAATGTGCCCCGATACGGGATCCGGGCATGAAACACAATCAAGTGAATCAAGAGGGTTTGTACCATCTAATATCTCTTGAGCATCACTGACCCCATCGCCATCGTCATCCTCATCCTCTCTATTACCCTTCCCATCTAGATCGGTATCAATCACCTCGGTAGCATCCGTTGGCATCTCATCTCTGTTATCCTCGACCCCATCACCATCGCTATCAGCAAGTTGGAAATCAGTTCCGTTTACTAACTCATCAAAATCAGAAATTGTATCTCCATCAGTGTCTAATTCTGTTGGCGCATTAATTGGCCTGACGACCTGTGAAGTGTTATTGTCGCTATCAGTTACTGAATAGAGCTGTTCATAATTATGATTACTGTTACCTCCTGCAACGGCTTTTAAACTTTTCAGGATGGATCCACTGATCTCGCCATCTTCTTTATCAAATGCGGATGCTCCAAGCGAGAACAGCTCATCAACACTCTCCACGGTTGAGGGATTGTTCCCATTGATTTCAATATGGGGCGAAAATCCGTTAGATATCGCTGCAACTTGATTAGCAGTGACCTTTATAGAGCTAACCGAATCTGCCCCTCTGAGGAAATTCTTCCGTTCGACACCACATGGTATCGAATTTAGTCCGCATGCAATATTTGGAGANGAGAAAAATCCTAACCGCGATGCACCGCCAAATGCAGACCGATACCCCATAATTGTAACGAAATCGTTTTCAACTCCATATCCATGAGACCANCGAAATGTGCCTGCGGGTGCGTCATCGTATTGACGCCTAGCGTGCACGAGTCCCAATATATGACCAATCTCATGGGCGAGTATCAATGATGACCCGTCCAAACTAATAGCTGCTTTATTGGAGCGATTTTGAAACGCATTCTGGTAATCTATTATCCCATCATTGCGGGCACCCAGGAGAGTCGCAAGACCACCTGAACCTAAAGATGAGTACGAACTGGCATGAACGATAATATCCGGTTTTCTTAAGAATAAATCATCAAGGCCGAAAAATATTCCATCGCGATTTTCAAGTGCATTCATAATATTAGTCGCACCAATCGCGGAATCATCTCCTAAATAATATTCTCCGATATTTTTTAATCGTACATTTAGACCGGAATCCGCTAACGAGATGTTAGCAACAGAGATTATCTGTGCAAGTCTGGCACCCACTTCGCCACCTATACTTGCGGTTCGGGCCGAATCCCCATAAGTAAAGGCAAGCTCTATAATAATTTCATTATGCTGCTCCATACGCTGACTGGATAGATTCTTCAGTTTTTCGTTGAAATCAGACAACCCATCGCCATCAGTATCAGAGGTAGTATCAATGTTTTTTAGCAATAAAGTGAAGTTTGGCAATTCGGTATTTTCTAACCGAGAATGAAGGTAACGCACCAGAGGAGTTTCATCTCTTCTTATCCAGATTACAACATTTTNAAATTCTGGTCTGTCTTGAATGTGGCTGCTTAATGGCCTTGTTAAATTACCAACAGCTTTAAGAGTTGCCATACCAGCACTGTCATAATGAAGCGTTGTAGAGACCAGACCTTTTCTTATGAACCCTCCTACACCGTTTGTCACTGAGACCATAACTTCTAGTTCATCAGAGACATCTCTTAAATCTAGATTGAAGACTTTGTCAACTNAAATGCTAAATTCGGTTTCGGTAAAAGAAGCCTGTAGAGGAGTGTCGAACACCACTTTGGCTCTCATTTGACTTAAAACACCAAATCGGTCACCGAATGACTGTGGATCCTCATTCATTGCGACTCGGTCAATGTTTACGTCCTCAGAAAAAAGTGCAATCGAGAAATATTGATCTTCATATAATTCAGGAATAGCGTAGATAGGGAGTGGAACGCTAACCTGCTGCACGTCACCANTATAAGCGATTGATGGAATCTTTGCCTCTCCAACAATATAATAAGGACCTACTCCTCCTATGTAATCACTTACCCTTAACTTAACNTTGAGCTCTCCGCTGTGGTCGATTTCCTTATCGAAGATAATACCGAAGGTTAGGTCTGCCTTGGTCTGATTAACGCGCTCCAATAGACAAGGGCACTTCAAAGATACTGATGCGGTAACTGCCACAGCTAACGTGGAACTGACGATAATAATAGCACCCAATAGCAGTATGATTAAAGAACGCATGATAGTGCCTATCTCAACCATCTATTCCGAAACCTCAAATGTTTTTAGGGGTGCCGGATACTTACCGGGCCGCTCGATTGGGTAATCGATATCATCACCCCACGTGACTGATTTGACTTCATTAACTACTCCATCGAAGTNGTCACCAGAGAACTGGTAGACTCCCTGCCTTGTGTTTAAAAAAATATCCACTGAGTCATCTGCGACAGTAATCACTCCCTTCCCGGATTCTTGTATTAGGACATGAAATTGTATATAACTTTGTTTCTTCTCAACAAATTCTACTAAACCAAGAAATCGCTCNATTTCACCCCTGGAGATGCCCGATATCTCAAAATCTGATCCTACTGAGAGCCTACTAAAATCAGAGTGTTTTTTTATAATTTCGGTCTCTCTTAAACTATGAGGCTTTGTATCTATTGGAGAAGGAAGAGGATTTGGAGATGTCACTATTGGAGCGAGATTGCGCTCGGGTTTGGGTACCCTAACCGAAGTCACATCCTGAAGATAGAGCAATGATCCTAGGGAAGCGAGAGACAAGAATACGAACATTAAAAAATACGTTGGTCGCATGTATCACCGATTGGCAAGAGAAAGATTTCTTCACGTTAGCGTTGTATTGGTCTTTCATGACTAACTCAAAAATTACCGCAAATAATTTATGCTTCCATCAATTCACCTACATGTCAGAATAACCAACGTCCGTTCGGCCTGCTGTCCTCTAGGTGATGTTCTAGTTCAAGCATAAATTCCCCCACAAGATCCTTAGCGGTACCGTCATGTAAATGATGGTCAATGTAAGCTAACCTACGCCATATCTCCTCTAGAGTTTCACTTTTATTCTTTACCTCAAACGGAAGATCACCAGAAACTTGCTTGATTTCCCTTCCGTGCTCATCTAGTAGCATGCGTTCCATTCTAGTAATTTACCCCTTAAGTTAGTCTGAATTATAAAAGGAATATCCCAATGTACCGTTTTTATGATAATGAATTTCCTCTACCCTGATGATAGCCTCTCTTATTTGTTATAGTAATTAATCAAATACCAGCTACAATCCAAACAAACGCCTGTCTAAAGTTTTCTGATAGCATTATGCGCAAATTAAGTAAAAATTACATCTATAAGAGCATGCACCTAGTAGAATAATTCTATGGACAGATATCTCAGGCACTCTTTAATCGATTGGTTCCCCTTAGAAAGAGTACAAAATTGTCGGATTGCAATCGTCGGATGCGGCGCTATCGGGAACGAGGTAGCAAAAAATCTCGCTCTCCTCGGAATTGGTAACATTGACCTGTATGACTACGATATTATAGAAACACATAACCTCACCAAAAGTGTCCTATTCCGAGAAGAAGATGTCGGGAGGTTTAAGGCACAAATTGCTGCAGTGCGCCTGAGAGAGTTAAATCCAGATATCTCTGTTTCGGCTCACCACGGCGATTTCTGGGATACTCTCTCATTACTAAAAATGAATATTTACTCAAGTATAATTGGATGTGTTGATAATTTCGAAGCTCGCGTGAGACTGAATTTCTTGTGTCGAGCTACCTGCTCCAACTTTATCGATACTGGTATCGATAGCAAGTTTGGACAGGTGTCAATTTTCCCATATAAACACAATACTTCTGCAAGCTGTTATGAGTGCAGTTTGCCTTATTCAGTATATGCGCGCATGCAAGAGCGGTACTCCTGTGGCTGGCTNAGAAATTTAGCCTTCATTGAAAAAAAAATACCTACTACCGTCATCACCGCCAGTCTTGCCGGATCTCTCGCAGCATCAAAAGCCCTTCAGCTGATTGTTAATGAAGAGCCTACAAACTCTTTACGGTTGTTTGCGAACTCGTTTACCGGTGAAATTGTGATAAGTGAGATTGAGAAAAATAACGAATGTCCTTGCTGCTCTACTTTAGGGAAAACGATTTCAATTACATCCAAAAATCCTTCTGTCGACATTGTAGTATCAAACTTCACGAACAAAAATCAGATTATCTCTACAAGTGAACCGATCCTAATCTCAATGCGATGTGTAAAATGTAACCGAGGCAATGATGCCAAAATAATCTTTGAGAGAGCAGAAAAATATGATTCTAGCCATGCAATTTGTCCGGGNTGCTCGTGCGAAAGTATTGCCTTTGATATACGTGATCGATTTTCAATATCTGAGCTTAAAGAACATTTCTTNGGAAGAAATTTGCCAGTAAAATTTATCAGGAGAGATTCTGTTGATTCAACTACGATAATAGAAATGGAGTAATTTATATGTCGGAAATAAGTATTACTATCCAGACGGCCGACCACACAAAAAAAGCTGAGGTCTCTCTCGGAGTTAACAGCACTGGTGAAGATGTGCTCCAAGCCGCTATTAGCAACTGGTCACTGCCTACTGACACAGACTACAGTCTTGTTAACTCAGTTTCTGGAAAAACAATAAAGTCAAATTCAAGCTTGAGGGCCAGTTTCATAAGAGATGGTGATGTTTTAGAGGTGCAACCGGTTCTGGTAGCGGGTTAGTTTATGAGTGCATCTACCAACCGCTTGGCAGAGGACATAATTAGATTAGAGGAATTGTCTCGGAGTCTATACCCGAGGCTCAAAATTATATCTAAAACCGGATCACTTAGCGAAGACATAATGCTTGCTGGATTTTGTGCAATTAAATTACAACTTTTCTATCCGACAGCACCCTCAACCCAATATCCCAAAAAAATCCAAGAACGAACTGACATAATAATCAAGCTACTCTCCCGATATCCATATGCTGAGCCATCAGCTGAAATTACAACACCAATTTATCATCCAAATGTATATGCATCTGGAAAAGTCTGTCTAGGAACACGATGGTTCCCATCTCAATATCTTGATCAGCTTGTAAAGCGGATAATTCAGATAATTACTTATGACGAGAGCATATTAAACGAATCATCGGTTGCAAATAGGCACGCGCTTAACTGGTATAAACGAGCAATTAGAAATTATCCTAATTTTTTCCCGACGGACAAACACCTCTTCAAAGAAGAGAGCGCTGCAAAAATCTCTTGGATTGATCTCGACAGCGATGTAGATCCGCTAAATCAATTGGACCTTTCAAAATGAAATGGACCTCAATTAAATCGGAGATTGCAACGATAACATTAAAAAAGGCGGTACACGATTGGTCATTTGTAGAGCTATCATCGCTCGTAAGTGACGCCCAAAATTGTCCTCTTATTTTATACCCAAATCCTATTCGCAACAAAATAATGAAACATGTTCGAGAACAGAACGTTGAGTTGGGCGGCCTCCTCGTTGGGAGCATTGTCAGCATTACAGACTCGGTTGAAGAGATAATTGCCATAGTTGTGAGAGATGCAATGCCCAGCATAGATTATGAATCATCAGCTGTTTCTTTAACTATGAGTCCTAGAGTTTGGCAGTCTGCCAACTCAGGGCTAAGTGACGAGATGCTCGTAATAGGTTGGTATCATAGTCATCCTAATTTAGGTGCGTTTTTTAGCTGCGTAGATAAGAAAACACAGAAGGATTTTTTTTACAATCACTACAACTTGGGCTTAGTTATTGATCCAGTGAGAAACGAAGAAAAGTGGTATATCGGTGCAGACGCAGATGAAATCGAGGAAAACCGAATAAGAGCTTTTTGCTTCTGACTTTGCAAAGATTGCCCGATAATCTGATCTCTCATATCGATCTTCTTCGCTAAAAATGGAGCGGGAAACCGGGTTCGAACCGGCGACCTATACCTTGGCAAGGTATCGCTCTACCAACTGAGCTATTCCCGCAAACACTTAATTTTGCACACGCACCCTAGCACCATTTCAATAAGTGCTCTTCAACTGCAAAAGTATACACCGTTTGTAGTACTCATTGGAGAGTTAGATTTCGTACTAAACTTCAATAAGCACTTGACAAAAACCCATGTCCCTAAACTTTATAACTTTTTATACAAAAAGGCACCAGACATATACAGATTTATAGTACTCAAAGAGAACTTTAGTTTATGCCTTTATCAAACGGCTTGTGGCTAAGTTACTTTTTCTTTCTCCAAATGACTGGCTTCATAAATTCTTCTTTTGAGAGAAGCCCATCGCCATTCAAATCACGCTTTTTCATCCGAGATTCTAATTGTGATTCAGGAGTCCAATCAGGATTCTTCTCCCACGGAGGAGTCCCCTGTTGAGAACGGATCATCCCTAAAAATTCAGACTTCTCCAAATGCCCATCACCATTTCTATCCCAAGCAGAAAAATAGTCACCCCTTTTTTGCATTTTTTCTGACTTATCAATCTTCATATCTTTCTTATGTCCATCCGAGAGGAGCCCTCCGCTAGAAAATAAAGCAAACATTAAAACAGGGCCTATCGTCACGATTTTCCTATAAAACATGTAAATACTCTCCTCAAAAATCTTTAGTAAGACATCATAGATTTTTTTGCCAACACATAGTCCACATTTCCGTGCGAAAAGCCGTTCTCTCGGGGGAATAATGCTCTTTTCTCTAATCATATTAATATAATGTTTAGATGTTTTGCGTTTTTTAATCTCAACCAACGCTGCGCTGTGTCATTGTGCTACCTGTTGCTCAAATTTGAAACGATTTTGAGATCTATAATTTTGTGTTATGCCACCAAAGGGAAAACCGATGGTGTCAGTTCTAGCGGTAGTGAAAATTTCCTTAGCAGTTGATACCAATATGGGAAAGTGATCAGCAACATTGTTTGATTCAGAAGGATCGTTGGATAGATCAAACAGCTCTACTTGGCTGTTTATGCCGTAGCGCACTGCTTTCCATTTTCCTATCCTTGCAGCTTGGCGAAAACCACCATCCGGTAATTCTTGGAACCAACCGCTCAATTGCATTTCCCAATTCAGATAATCATGGGTCGGTTGTTTCTCATTCGTTAATAACGGAAGGAATGATATTCCATCCGTTTCTACACTTTTCTCAACTCCTAATATTTCTGCAAGCGTTGGAACAATATCCTGGAACCCACTTATATGCTCGGTCACGTTCATTGGACTCGCCATTTTCTCCCATGCCACGATAAGTGGCACCCTTATTCCGCCCTCGTATAAGTCTCTCTTTGCTCCTCTAAAAATTCCATTACTATCAAAAAATTCATGATCATGATTTGGTGGAGAGTGATGAGGACCATTATCGCTGGTAAACAAAATAATCGTGTTGTCTAGCTTACCAAGACGCTTTAGCGCTTCCAGCAATCGTCCTACTTGCTTATCAAAAAGAGAGATTTTCGCCGCATGAATCCTCTCGGATTCTGGCCACCCCCTGTCAAGGTATAGACTCTTATCTCGTATTGGCCCCTCGAACGAATGAGGGGCGCGATATGACATGAAGAGGAAAAATGGCTTTTCTTCGGCTACTTGGTTTAAGAAATCTAATCCAAAATCTGTGTAAAATTGATCTTTACAGTCATATTTTTCATAATCATAAGGAAATAAAATTTCATCCCCATTCATCCATAGCCCCTCTTTGGAAAAGACCTTTTTTGGATTGAAGCGTCTAGTCCATTGCTCCTGTAAAGCATAGTCAAAACCCCTTCGGTAGGCCCATGTATCGATATCATCAGGATCGTCTAGATGCCACTTTCCAACAAAACCGGTGGTGTAACCCTCTTTTTTAAACATTTCGCCAATTGTGGTTGATTGGCGATCCAAAGCTTTCCCTTCCCATCGATTCTTTCCAATGTACGCTGCGTTCCCTCTAATCTCTACCCTAGCAGGATTTTTTCCTGTCACAAGGACAGCTCTCGATGCAGAGCAAACAGCACTTCCAGCGTAAAAATCTGTAAACATCAACCCGCTTTTTGCAAGGTTATCTATGTTTGGAGTTTCTATTTCTTTTTGACCATAGATACCTAGTTCGTTAATACCTAAATCATCAGCCAACAGGAGAACAACATTTGGAAATGTTTCAGAAACACAGATTGTTGAAGACAATTCAGCAATGAGCAAAATGAAGACTTTCAGAACCAATTGTTTTTTCATCTTTACTACTTCTTTCGTCCGGTAACCATCGACATTTTTCTTTAACGCTTCTGGTGCTTAAGGTAAAGAAAACTGCTTTTTTTTGTATGCAGCGAGTAATTTAAGAGACCCAAATCAGTACCCTCTTGAACACCACTTCCTCTTACAAAAAGAATTGAAAGTCTATATTTGGCGTAACACAATTACATTGTTCCAAAAGTCAGAATAGTGGTTTATAAAGTACGCCTCGAACATAAGGGGGCCTAACCTCCGCTTTTACTTGCCCAAAATTAATGGCGTCCCGTAGGGGAGTCGAACCCCTGTTACCGCCGTGAAAGGGCGGTGTCCTAGGCCTCTAGACGAACGGGACATCTAAAATGCGGCATGAGATTGTGTTGGCCAAACCAAACGTTTACATTTCCACTAACACCAAAAAAAGAAACGCCTTGGAACCTAACTAATGCCGATGCGCAATTATACCGTTTTTCCTTTTTTGAGCAATATTTCAATCAAAACAAGAAAAATTACTGTCCGAAAAATGATCATCAGATGAAATCTCATTCGAAAAAATTAATGCTCTAACAGAAAATTTTAATAAAGCAAATTTTTCATAGCAAAATTGAATTAAATAGGCGCGCAAATGACATGAGATTCGCTACAATATAGTTTTTAAATTCAGTGATTACCTATGTCAAACGTCCTTCTTAAATCAACGAAACTGGATGACGCACATTATGATATCCGCGGCCCCGTCCTTGATCATGCTAACTGGCTGGAGGAGCAAGGGCAAAAAATTATCAAACTCAACATAGGTAACCCGGCAGCCTTCGGATTTGATGCGCCCGACGAAATTTTCTATGACGTGATTCAAAATCTTCGTGACGCCCAAGGCTACAGCGATAGTAAGGGGCTTTTCGCCGCCAGAAAAGCCGTAATGCAACGTTATCAGGCAGTTGGTATAAGAGAAATTAATGTCGAAGATGTGATAATGGGAAATGGAGTAAGCGAGCTAATCGTTATGGCAATGCAGGCCCTGCTAAATAATGGTGATGAGGTCCTTATCCCAGCACCTGATTACCCGTTATGGACTGCAGCAACCTCCATTAGTGGGGGTAAGCCGGTTCACTATTTATGCGATGAAAATAATAACTGGCAGCCAATGATTTGTGACATAGAAAGTAAAATCACAAAAAAAACTCGGGCAATTGTAGTAATAAATCCTAACAACCCTACGGGGACAATTTATACACCAGAAATGTTAGATCAATTGGTGGCTGTTGCGGAAAAACATAATCTTATTGTGCTCGCAGACGAGATCTACGACCGAATTTTATATGATGACGAAAAACATATTCCACTCTCAAAAAAAGTTGAAAACACACTATGCCTGACCTTCAATGGGCTATCTAAAGCCTATCGCCTTGCAGGATTTCGCTCTGGGTGGCTACTTGCAAGCGGTAAAAAGGAAAATGCAAAAGATTATTTGGATGGCCTGCTAATGCTCGCGTCCATGAGATTATGTGCAAATGTGCCCGCAATGCTAGCCGTGCAGACAGCGCTTGGTGGGTACCAGACCATCGATGATTTAGTAAAGCCTGGTGGTCGACTGCGAGAACAACGCGATCTTGCATTCGAGCTTATGGCATCGATTCCGGGTGTTTCATGTGTCAAACCAAAAGCTGCAATGTACTTATTTCCAAAGTTGGACCCCGATGTCTATCCAATTCTCAATGATGAGAAATTGGTTTTGGATTTTTTAAAAGCGGAACGTGTTCTATTGGTCCAAGGTAGTGCTTTTAATTGGCCAGGAAAGCAGCATTTTCGACTTGTTTTTCTTCCTGATAAAGGACAGCTCACCGAGGCCATTGGTAGGCTTGCGAAATTCTTAGAACGGCTCCGAAGCCATTGACCTTGTCTTTGCAAAACCGAGAGCCTCGAAATCACCAGCGATACTACTGGAAAGACGAGGATAATAATGTGCAAACTCGTATCGAGCACGATAATTTTTTCTGTATCGGTCGAAAGCGCCACCCAGATTTTTGCTGCTCAAAACGGACGCTCTAAATTCTAGATCATCCTCAAGGACATCATAAACAGTTAGTATTGTGTCGTTAAGCGGATCCCTACCATTCTTTATATCAATAACTTGAGGAGTATACTTAAATGTTGGCGATTCAACCGGGTAATCGCGGCGCCAACGGAGGTAGGATCTCCGAAGCATCGCGGTCGCCCTCCGCTTTCCCTCATAACTATTACCTGCGATATGTCCAGTAGCAATGTCTGCTTGATTGGCCAGCGCAATATTGATGTTAGGCTCAGAGTCCCACACGTCCAACGCAACGCTTATATCGTTTTTTCTCCGCAACCGATCCAAAAGGGCATGACTATCTATTATACTGCCTCGACTCGTGTTAATAAGAAGGCTACCAGATGGTAGTCGTCCAATTAACTGCTCGTTAATAAATCCAGATGTAGGATAATTACCGTCATCAGTAAATGGAACGTGTAGTGAGATAATGTCGCAATTTAAAGTTTGCTCCAAAGAATTCAAATCTGGGACCTGCGACTCATTCAGAAACGGGTCATAAACTACTGTTCTCACTTTTAATACCTTTAATTTCTGATAAAGCCGCCCCCCGATATTCCCGCAACCGATAATTCCAACACTAAGTTCTCTCCAAACTGGGCGCAATCGACAAAGCACGGATAACACATACTGCACAACAGCATTAGCATTACAACCCGGCGCATATGAAAAATATATACCGTGGGTCCGGAGATAATTAATATCGATATGATCAATACCTGCAGTGGCTGAACCAACGAATTTGATATCTGAATCTCCCAGTAAATGTCCATCCACTTGAGTAATCGACCTCACAAAAAGAACATCCGCATGACGAATAGACTCAGGATTGATTTCGCGCCCTGAAATACACCGCAAGTCGTCATCAGAGGTCAGAAGATTCTCAAGATCGGGAATATCAATATCTGCAATAATTCTCATTGTTGAGCACCGCAAAAAAATCTTGAATTTAATAACAAACTAAAATTAGTCAGTAGTAGCTATCGAATGATATTTATCTATATCAAACGTGCTCTGCGAGTTTGTTCTAGAGCACGCGGCATCGATGAAAAGTTGAGCGTCTTGCGGAAGCTGCTCTCCCCTACACCAACACTGCACCTGCCGCCTAATCAACTTTGTAAAACGGTCCAAAGTTGATCGCTCGCTAAAATTATCCCGACTCACATAGAATTTGCTGACACATGCCATACTAAACATCCACTCTAACGCCTGTGGCTTAACTTCGGCATTTTCAAACTGCCATTGTTGCTCTCTAGAGCGACCCTCGGGAACATACCAATAACCATAATCCAATTTTTTTCGACGCTCCGCCCCAGCAAGACACCAATGTGCAACCTCATGCAGAGCACTAGCTAAGTAATCATTTTTGAAATAAATTATATTCGGTGTAGTAAAAGACCTACTCGGCTGGTACAGCGGTTCATCACAACCACCTAGCAAAATAGTGTTGTACTTAGTTCTGAATAGCACGTTGAATATACCGATGACATCTTCCGAATCAAGGCTACTTAAGTTACCCAAAGTATTTGAAACTCGCCATGCCCTGATGGCTACTAGAGAAAACGAACGCTATGACAGGTCTCAAAAAATATGCATTAATGGACGAATTATTTGCCACTTAACGCACCAATCCCCATCAAACGATCGTAACGACGATCAAGCAAAACTCTAAGATCAATATTTCGAAGCTCCCCTAATTGCGTTATCAACCGCATCTTGAGCATATTGCAGATCCCCTCTAAGTCACGGTGTGCACCGCCGGGCGGCTCGTTTATAGTCTCGTCAATAATACCCAATTGCTTTAGGTGCGTAGATGTCACCCCCATCGCCTCGGCCGCTTGAGGAGCTTTTTCTGTTGATTTCCAAATAATATTTGCACACCCCTCTGGTGAAATGACAAAGTAAGTGCTGTACTGCAGCATATTTAATTTGTCTCCTACCCCTATCGCCAAGGCACCGCCGGAGCTTCCTTCACCAATCACCGTGCAAATAATGGGCGAGCGCAGGCGAGACATAACAGCGAGATTTCGTGCAATAGCCTCGGATATGTTTCGCTCCTCAGATTCAATACCAGGATAAGCCCCCGGAGTATCGATTAAAGTTAACACCGGCATTTTAAATCGCTCTGCCATTTCCATGATACGTAGCGCTTTTCGATAACCCTCTGCTTTCGGCATACCAAAATTTCGAGTTATCTTTTCATTAACACTCCTACCTTTTTCCTGTCCAATAACAACTACAGGTTCTCCATCGAGCCGACCTACCCCAGCAATGATTGCACTGTCATCACCAAAATGTCTATCACCATGCAGTTCGTCCCAATCAGTAAAAATTCGCTTGATATAATCGCTGCTATGAGGACGCTGTGGGTGTCGCGCGACCTGAACAACTTGCCAGGGTGTTAGCTTGCTATAAATTTTATCTGTTAACCTACGAGATTTTACTTTTAATCTGGCAACTTCGTCAGCAATGTTTAATTCATCTCCACCGCCAACAAGTTGCAATTCGCCAATTTTGGCCTCCAACTCTGCGATTGGTTGTTCGAAAGCTAAATAGTTTAAGTCCATTAAAGCAAACCGAAAGCTGCGAGAAGTACAAAGTTTATCATTTTCCTCACAATAGCTACAGTGCAACTTACTATTGTCAATAGTTCATCTAAGATACCTTAGAATAACTCTATCGGGGCCGAAACTACTACGCAGCTCATATAATAAATCATCATGTGGTTTTACATTCCAATCTGCTCCGAGACACAGTTTCGCATCTCCAAAGCTCTGTCTATAATCAATGATAACCGGGCAGGAGCCCCCGCGGTATTCCGACAACATATTTTGAACCTGAGTTGCCCAGTTATCCTTGCAATTTTCAATAACTATTTCAATGCACTTAAGGTTAGCACAGCGAGCTTGGTAGACCGACTGTATCGATACCGCCACCATCTTTAGCCCTCCAGAGAAAGAATCGTCAGAGATAGCTCCACAAACCACAACTATTTGATCCTTAACGAAAAGATTTTTATATGACTGATATTTCTCTGCGTAAACCGAAACTTCCAAACGGCCCGTTTTGTCATCCAAAATCAGAAATGCATAATTATCACCACGCCTATTTTTCATTATTCGAATGCTAACTAACAAACCAGCAACCGAAGACGTCTTTTTGCTTCCGGAAACTTTTGAGATGGGTGTAACTGACATATTTACCAATTCGTGGTTATAAACATCTATCGGATGACCGGTTAAAAATAACCCCAAAGTATCTTTCTCTCCGTCTAACCTCTCTCGGCTCGTATAAGGCCTCACCGCATGGTTTTTTTTAAATTTCTTAGTGTCATCCTGTGACGCAAGCGAATCACCGAAGATATCGGAAATGCCACTAATTTTATTATGCAGATTCTGTTCAGATAATTTAATAGCCTCTTCTGAGGATTCCATGAGAATGGCTCTTCGATGATTAATCTCGCCTTGACTAATCTCATCAAGAGCACCAGCGCGAATTAAAGCTTCTAAAACCCGTTTATTTACTTTGCGAGAATCTACTCGATCACAAAAATCAAAAATATCGCGAAAAGCCCCTCCATCTCGCCGCGAATCAACTATGTTTGCCACGGGGCCAGCGCCCACACCTTTTATCGCGCCCAATCCATAAAGAATTTCCTTTTGACTATTTACGCTGAATTGGAAGTCACCCTTGTTAACATCTGGCGGCAGCAAAACAATACCTAGATGGCGACACTCCTCTATAAAACTTACGACCTTATCAGTATTGTCCATATCTGATGAGATACTTGCCGCCATGAACTCCGAGGGATAATGCGTTTTTAGCCATGCAGTCTGATAGGCAATCAAAGCATAAGCAGCTGAGTGCGATTTATTAAACCCATATCCCGCAAATTTCTCCATAAGTTCAAAAATATTAGCCGCTAATCTTTTTGTAAAACCCAAGCGTTGGGCGCCTTCAAGAAAACTCTCTCGCTGTTCTGCCATTTTAACGACATCTTTTTTTCCCATGGCGCGTCGCAACAAATCTGCCTTACCCAAAGTGAACCCACCCATCACTTGAGCTATTTGCATAACTTGCTCCTGATACAAAATTATCCCATAGGTTGATTCTAAGCATTGTTTTAGGCAATCATGTTGATACTGAGGATGCGGGTAGCTAATTTTAGCCCTACCCATTTTCCTGTCAATAAAATCATCGACCATTCCAGACTGAAGAGGTCCAGGACGAAATAATGCTACCAGCGCAACAATATCCTCAAATCGATCAGGACCGAGCTTACGGATCAACTCTTTCATTCCGCGCGATTCCAATTGAAAAACTGCTGTGGTATCCCCGCTTTGCATTAGCTTGTAAGTATCAGAATCATCGAGGGGTATATGTTGTAACATCACCGGGTGTTCATCTACGCTTTTTGAGTCATTTATCATAGACAGCGTCCAATCAATGATCGTAAGTGTCCTCAGACCAAGAAAATCGAACTTTACTAAACCAACGTCTTCAACATCATTTTTGTCAAAATGTGTAACTCTAGCACCTCCTCCCTCATCGCAATATATTGGAGAGAAATCGATAATCTTGGTAGGCGCTATTACGACGCCACCTGCATGTTTTCCGCAATTCCTTATTATTCCCTCCAACTTTAGCGCCAACGACCATATCTCTTCGACATCAGAGTCTTGTTCAATCCACTCACGAAGCATTTTTTCTTTCGTATAAGCTTTTTCAAGCGTCATCCCCACCTCAAAGGGAATCATCTTAGAGAGTCGGTCTGCCAAGGAATATGACTTTCCCTGCACTCTAGCAACATCTCTTACTACAGCTTTTGCCGCCATCGTGCCGAAAGTAACTATCTGAGAGACAGAATCCTCACCATATCTGTCTGCAACATATGCAATGACTTTATCACGGCCATCCATACAAAAATCTATATCAAAATCAGGCATAGAGACACGTTCAGGGTTCAGAAACCGCTCAAATAATAGGTCGTACATTATCGGATCAATATCTGTAATTTTGAGCGCATATGCTACTAATGAGCCAGCACCGGACCCTCTGCCGGGTCCAACTGGAATTTTCTTGTCCTTAGCCCATAGAATAAAATCCATCACGATGAGGAAGTATCCGGTAAAGCCCATCTCTACAATAATTTGCAGTTCGTTCTTTAATCTCTCTCGATAAATATCTTTTTCGCTCTCCTGAGTAATTTCTATGGATGTCGAGAAGCGGTTCTCAAGTCCTTGTTCCGCGATTTGCACAAAATATTCATTGGCAGTCATTTTTTCGGGAACGGGGAATTCGGGTAAAAATGACTGACCCAATTCCAACTCTATCGTGCAGCGTTTAGCAATCTCAATACTGTTTACGATAGCCTCCGGAATATCGCTAAATAATTCAGACATTTCTTTTGCTGATCGAAGGTATTGCTGATTAGAGTAACGCCTCTCTCGACGAGGATCATCAAGAGTTCGTCCCTCATGGATACAAACTCTCGCCTCATGAGCTTCAAATTCGGAGGCTTTAAGAAAAACAACATCGTTAGTTGCAACAACGGGCTTACTATACTTTTGTGCAAAACTTACAGCTGCATCAATATAAGGATCCTCTCCATAACGCCCAGTGCGCTGCAACTCAATATAAAATCTATTTGGAAAAAAAAACTCGAATTCTTTTAAAAGCTCCATGGCATTATCATCACGTCCAGAAATAAGTGCCTGACCTATACTCCCGTTTACGCCGCCCGATAAAGCAATTAGCCCCTCGCTTCTACCATTAAGCCACTCAAGCTGAATATTAGGTTTACCATGACGTTGTCCCTCTTTGTATGCTAACGAAATTATTTCAGTTAGATTCTTGTACCCAATCACATTTTGTACTAGCAATAAAAGATGAGATTTTTCTCCTCCGTCGTTCCGATTGCTTACTCTGAGGTCGGCGCCCAAAATTGCTTTGACACCGGCGACTTCTGCCTCTTTGTAAAATTTTACTGAAGCGAAAAAATTATTGAAATCCGTAACGGCTACCGCAGGCATATTTTGCTCAACCACATTCTTTATCAGTGGTTTTATTCTTACAAGACTATCCTCTAAAGAATACTCGGTACGTAACCTCAAATGTACAAAAGAGCCTGTCATAAAATCTCTCAAAAACTGAACTTTTAAAGTAGCGAGTTAGCCAAAAGTTACCTCAAAATCTATAAATAATTCACCAAAATCATCTGACCGGACTTTTTGTTGTATCTCAAACTAAAGTTGATTCTATAAAATGAATTAAAAAAAGCAAATGAGTAACTGATCTAGGCAGTTATCCATATTTAAGTGGGGCGAACGTATATCTATGGATAGGGCTAGGGCCTAAATCTCTTAATGAGCTCAAATGCGCCCTGGTGCCATAACCCTTGTTAGATGAAAAATTATATCCAGGATATTTTTTGTCATATTCGCTCATTTCTCTATCACGGATTACTTTTGCAACAACTGAGGCTGCACTTATTGAGTCAATAAAGCTATCACCACCGACTATAGATTCACTGCGGTGGGACCATTTTGGTAAAGTATTCCCGTCAACAGCAACGAAATCAGGTTGGACTCTTAGATTACTGACCGCTCGCGTCATTGCGATTAATGTCGCCTGCAAAATGTTTATATCGTCAATCTCATCTGATCCCGCGCGACCGACGCTGTAGCACACAGCGCGCTCGATTATCTCGGGATAAAGTAATAGCCTACGAGACTCTGTCAACCGCTTAGAATCTGCCAAACCCATTATTTTTTCATTCGCGGGAAGTATTACTGCCACAGCCAAAACGTGACCAGCCAAAGCCCCTCTACCAACTTCATCCACTCCCGCTAAATATTTGCACCATTTTGGAGGCACCCATGCTTTTATCATTGTATAAGCTCTTCAATGGCCCTTGCCGCCAACATTCCGGAGTCCAATCTCAATGTGTCATGCAGAGCTAGAAAATCCTTTTCGAGATTATCGTCAAATTGACCATTGATTAGTGCTAAGACTGCGGCGCTCAAATTTTCAGATGTCGCAGCGTCCTGTATAAATTCTGGAACTAACAACTTGTTTGAAAGTAAATTGGGAAGCGCTATATAAGGAGTTTTTACCACTCGCGACAATATCGCAAAGGTCAACATCCCTAAACGATAACTCACCACCATTGGTTTTTTTAAGAGCATTGCCTCAAGAGTAGAGGTGCCAGAGGTCAGTAATACAGCATTAGATGCCTCCACAGCCTGTCGTGCTCCCAAAAGCATAATTTTTATGTATGGTTGTGCTCTCCGACTCAATATTTCTTTAAGTTGTTGGTATCTATGTTCATTTGAAGCGGGAACTAGGACCAAAAGATCTTGTTTTTCTGCAAAAATATTTGCCGCAACATCAAAAAATAGCTGTGCCATCAATTTGACTTCAGCTTCTCTACTACCCGGCATCAGGGTAAGCACCGGAATTTCGGTTGGCAAACTCAAGATCGACCGTGCTGCGCCCATATTTGGAAATCTAGGAAATTTTGATGCGAGCGGATGTCCTACATATTGCTCTCGAACACCATTCTTCCGATAAAATTCATTTTCAAATGGAAATAAAGTCAGCATTAGGTCAACGCCTCGCTTTATCTTGCTAATGCGTCCTTGCCTCCATGCCCAAACCGACGGACTGACATAGTGCACTGTTCTAACGCCGCATAAGTGAAGCTTATATTCTATCTCAAGATTAAAATCTGGGGCATCGATTCCAATATAGGCTAGAGGTTTCTGAGTCTGGTATCGTGCTATAAGTTTTCTGCGTATTGACAGCAATTCTCTTAAACGTCTGAAGGGATCCCAGAAGCCCATTACTGAAAGTCGCTCTATATCATAGTGCGACAAAAAACCCTCAGCTTGCATCAAAGGGCCTCCAATACCCTCAAACCTCGCACTTGGATATCGAACCTTTAGACAACGTATTAGATCGGCGCCCAATAGGTCACCAGAGTCTTCGCCAGCTACCATTGCAAAGAAAAGGTCCTGCATAAGTTATCGAATAATACCTCTGGTGGAGTTGCGAATTGAATCAATAAACTGAGTGATAATGATATCTTTTGACAGGTTACTAATCTCCTCAATTGCCTCCCCAACAAGCAAACCTCTGCGGTATAGAATTTTGTAGGCCCTATTAGCTAATGCGATTTGTGAAGACGAGAACCCCCTCCGTTTTAATCCCTCACGATTTATAGTGCGCGGCTCTGCAGGACTTCCGAATGCAGTTACAAAAGCTGGTACATCATGATAAATAAAGGCACTCGGCCCGATAAAACAGTGTGCTCCAATATTTACACGCTGGTGCACCAACACATATCCCGAGAGGATCGCCCAATTCCCCACAAGCACATGACCAGCCAAACTTGCGTTATTAACAAAAATAGCATTGTCACCAACCACACAGTCATGTCCTATATGCGCGTAAGCCATTAATAAATTATTGTTACCGATTATAGTCTCGCCACGATCCTGCACAGTACCACGGTGAATTGTGACGCCCTCACGGATAACGTTATTATCACCGATCAATAAGCGTGTAGGTTCGCCGCCATACTTTAAATCGGGTGTATCCTCACCAACGGACGCGAATTGAAAAACTATATTTTCTCGACCGACAATTGTAGGACCTTTAATTACGACATGCGGGCCAATTACGCACCCCTCACCTATCGTCACGTCGGGTCCGATAAAGGTCCATGGTCCAATTTTTACATTTTTTCCGATCAGTGCAGACGGGTCGATAATCGCCGAAGGATCAATCACGCTATCTAATCTCGATATCTGTAGGCACACAGCAGTTCAGCTTCACTTGCCAACTTATTACCAACCTTAGCGGTAGTGCGAAAGCGCCAAATATCACGTTTGACAGAAATTACCTTCGAACTCAATAATAATTGATCTCCCGGAACTACCGGAAGTCTAAATCGAACATTATCGACTCCTGCGAATAAATATAGCATTCCATCATCTACTTTTTGGCTCGAGGAAAAAAAACCAAGTATCCCCGAAATTTGCGCCATCGCCTCTAAAATGATTACTCCAGGCAAAATAGGCGTCCCGGGGAAATGACCATTAAAAATATTCTCATTTATTGAGACATTTTTAAATCCGCTTATATGCTCATCCTTTACCACATCTGTCACCCTGTCTACCAAAAGCATGGGATAGCGATGAGGGAGAAGAGCCATTATTTCATTAATATCCATAAAACCCTTATCAATTATTTGTCCTTCATTTTGGAAAATGCCTACCGAACAACATTAGTCTTTCCCTTTTTCAACCTTTTGCACACGGTGATGGATTTTTTCCAATTTACCAAAGTTCACAGAACACCGCCGCCATTTAAACGATTCCATTAATGGGAATCCTGAAGACGAGTAAGAACCAGACTCTTTTATGGATTTAGTAACGGTGGTACGAGCGGTCAGATGAACATTGTCCGCAATTTCTAAGTGTCCCAGCACAGCAGAATTACCTCCGAAGATACAATTGGCTCCGATAATCGTGCTCCCCGCAACTGCCGCATAAGCCGCCATAGCAACGTTATCTCCAATAGACGCGTTATGAGCAATATGAACATGATCATCAATAATGACTCCATAGCCCACTACCGTATCATCGAGAGCCCCTCTATCAATAGTACTATTAGCGCCAATCTCAACCCTATCCCCAACTGTGACCCCTCCATTTTGATAGATCTTTTCCCATCTGCCTGCACCATCAGAGGCAAAACCAAAACCATCCGCACCAATCACTGCCCCGCTATGTACCTTGACATTACGTCCCAGCTTTACATCATGATAAAGAGTTACATTATCAGCAATATAACAGTTGCTACCTAATGAACATCGCTCTCCAATACAGGTGTTCGCGCCAATATAACAATTCTCACCGATCATCACATTAGCACCAATCACAGAGTATGCACCGACAGAGGATCCTGAAGCGATATAGGAGTTACTCGCAATTACCGCAGAGGGATGTACAGTACCTGTATTCATTGGTGCGTGAGAGAACCATCTGGATAATTTCGCATAACTTAGATACGGATCCCCACTCAAAAGACACGCTCCCCCGAAATACTGACAGTGCGCTGGTCGCAAAATCATAGCTGTCGCTTTACAATCCGCCAAAAGCGACATGTACCGTTGTTTTGCCAAAAATGAAATATCTCCAGCAACAGCTTTACCAATTCCACTTATCGAATGAATAATCGCGTCTTCAGGACCAACTAATTCTAACTCCAAGAATTCGGCAATATCTTTCAGCCGATAACTAAACGGCATGAGAATTTTCCTAGGGAGCAGAAGAATCTTCGACAGGAGCGGCTTTATTCATAAGATCAACCACCTTAGCCGTAATATCGAGTTTCGGGGAAAAATGAATGATAGCCTCTCTTCTAAGGACCAAAGTGATCTCCTCAGCTTCAATGACGAGCTTTAAAGCGGCTACAGTCTTCGGTTGGAATTCCTGAACGATGGACTGCTGAATTTGTTGTGTCTCAGCTTGATACTTTCGACCCGCTAACTCATAATCTGCTCGAGCATATTCTCTCTTCTTGTTATGGGCAGCTGTTTCCTCTTTTGACCAAGTGAGACGTTTAGACTCCGCCTCCTTCTCTAATCCCTGAAGGTCTGCAGCTAAACCTTCAATCTTCGCTTTTAAGGCAACGATATCGGATCTCTCGAGCGCACTTTTAATTCGAGCTTGCGCCGGTTTGGAGTCCATTATAGCAGTAGAGGCATCGAAGACCGCGATCTTTTCCTCAGCGCAGATTAGATTTGAAAAGCTTAATAAAGCAACCGCCACCAACTGATAACCAGCCTTTAAATTTCGCACAGTACTTCTCCTAACTAATATTAAAATTGATTTCCAAGAGAAAATTGAAAAACTTCGGTTTCATCGTAAATACTCTTATTAAAAGGTTTTGCAATACTGAAAGTTATCGGACCAAATCCACTTAACCAAGTCGCACCAACACCGACGGAATAACGTAGCTCATCAAGTGAGGCTTTAAAACAATTTTTTTGTACACTGCCATCCTCATAAATCGCACACTTCGAATTAAAAATATTTCCAACATCAACAAAAAACGAAGGCTGAACAGATCGTTGGTCTTTAATAAACGGTAGAGGAAAGATTATCTCAGCTCCAAATTCTACTTGAACATTACCTCCTATGGGATCTGGGTCATCATAATATATGCTCATCTCACTAGGATTATCTTGCGGTCCAAGCGTATTTCGCTTAAAACCTCGAACTGAGCCAAAACCGCCACCATAGAAATTCTTGAAAAATGGTAGTTGTGTGGTACCACCATAGGAGTCGCCATATCCTAAATCACCGCGGATTTTCAAAGTCAGAAATCTTGTTAAACCTCTAAGGTACTGACCCGAGTAAGTAAACTTGTAATACTCAAGACCAGATCCCGGTACCGATACATCAACGCCGAGCCGTTGCGATGTGCCTCGGGTTGCAAAAACGCCCCGATTCAGCGTAGATCGCACCCAATTTACATTGAAATTTAACGTGTCAAAGTCAGTCCCATTATCATCCACAAATTTTTGAATTTCAGTTGATGCATAACTGCCAGTTTTCAGAGCCAAGTTTTCATACCCAAAACCGAAACCGATGCGCTCAACCTCGGAAACTGGATAACTCCAGTTAACATTCGCTCCAAAACTATTAGTCGAGAAACTCGCTACATTAATCTCATCATAATTTGTCTCTCGACCAAAAAAAGAGTAGCCCACGCCTACTCCGTCCACAGTAAAATAAGGTTCGTTGTAATTAAAACTCAGAGAGGTCTGATAACGGCTTCTATTTACACCAACCCCGACTTGTTTTCCCGTCCCAAGAAAATTATTCTCATTCAAATTAGCTCCCAAAATAAGACCCGTCCCTTGCGCGAATCCTAAACTTGCACCCACCGAACCCGAAGGTTGCTCCTCAACAGTATAAACGACATCAATTTGATCATCAGTACCGACTACAGGGATGTTCTCAACTCCCACCTCTTTGAAATAACCGAGACGTTCTAGACGTACTTTCGAAAGCTCGATTAAAGCGTTATTAGCCGACCCTCCCTCCATCTGGCGCATTTCTCGTCTTAAAACCGTATGTGCCGTTTTAGTATTACCCCGAAATTCAATACGTCTAACATATGCGCGTTTTCCTGGCTTGACAAAAAAGGTAACGGTAGCAGTTTTCTTTTCCTCATTTATCTCTGGATAGCCCTTCACCTCAGCAAAAGAATAACCCTGATTGCCCAAAAGTTTCGTTATGTATTCGCTGGAGGTTGTCATGAGTGCTTGGGAAAAAACCATACCCTTCCGCGACATAATCAGCTGTCGAATCTGTTCCTCTGATATTTTTAATTCGCCAGCAAGTTCAACTGAGTCGATTGTGAAAGGTTCTCCTTCAATGATATTAATTGTTATGTAGATAGAGTCTTTATTTGGGCTAATAGACACCTGTGTACTTTTAATCTCAAATTTCAAATATCCCCGGTCTAAGTACCATGATTCTAAAGTTTCTAAGTCTCCCGATAGTTTTTCCCGAGAATACTTATCATCGCTAGTAATCCATGATAACCACCCAGTTTTGCGCTGCTCAAATTGATCTAAAAGTTCATCATCTGAAAAAATTTTGTTCCCGATAAAATTAATGTGTCGAATTTTGGATACATCTCCCTCATCTATGTTTATGTTTATGATTATTCTATTTCTCGGTAATTCTTTGACCTCAGTTTCCACTGTCGCCCCATAGCGTCCCTGAGCGACGTACTGTCGTTGCAATTCCTGTGTCATACCCTCTAGAATAACCTGACGAAAAATCTGACCCTCAGCGAGCCCATTATCGCGAAGCGCAGTCAAAAGTTGTTCACTTTCGATTGCCTTATTGCCGTCCAAGTTAATCGCTGAAACCGCTGGTCGTTCTCTCAACCCAATTACTAGGATGCTCCCATCTCGGGCTATCACAATATCTGAAAAGTATCCGGTGCGGAATAATGCCCTAATAGAATTCCTTATCGTCCTTTCGTCTACCACATCCCCGACCTCAATCGGGAGTACCGCAAAAACAGAGCCCGCGGAAACCCTCTGCAAACCCTCTATCCTTATGTCGTCAACAACCAACGACTCTGATAAAGAAAAAAACGATATCGACGCTAAATAAGTAATGAGTGCCATTACGTAACTGACTTTACAAGTTTTTACTAACAAACTAACACCCTTGAAAAACAAGTGACAACATCAAAACAAAACTCTACTCAAATCGTTAAATGTTGCCAATAACATTAAACTTACAAGCATTGCAAAGCCAATTTTATAGCTCGCAAGTTGAAAAGAATCTGAAACTGGCGAGCCCTTTACAATTTCAATAACGAAATACATCAAGTGCCCACCATCCAGCACCGGAATTGGTAACAGGTTCATTACACCCAACATTATACTGAGAATTGCCACAAATCGGACAAAATTGTCAAGTCCGGCACGACCAGACTCACCGGCAACCTTCGCAATAGTAATAGGACCACTCAAATTTTTTGTTGATAACTCACCAATCAGTAACTTTCCTAAGGACTTTACAATAAAAATACTATAATTCGCCGTCTCTTCTAGGCTTCGTCGGAGAGCACTCCACGGAGTATGCTGGTGACGAAAAACATACTCATCCGGATATTTGCCGCGCGGAGCCAGATGTACTCCTATTTGACCCAAGAGATCTCCGTTACGATCCACCACATCAGGAACTACGGTAATAATTTTCGTTAACTCACCGCGAAGAATTTTGAGGTTAATCTCTTTTTGAGGATTACTTGCTATTATGTTGACAAAAAAATCAACGCTGGTTACCGGCTTACCATTAACCATTAATATCTCATCCCCCATCATCAACCCTGCGCGATTTGCTGCACCATCTCCAGCCACTTCCGCAAGTTTTAACCCTTGGAACTCGTAATCGGGGGCTATCCCAAGTGCACGCAATGGGACTGGCTCAACAGAATCTCGCAGCCATTTATTAATATTTATAGTCAACTCAGTCGTTAGATTGGAGTCCGGCAACTTCACAGTGATATTAATATCACCCGATTTTCCAATAAAATTAAAAAGTTCTTTTGATACGCTACTCCAACTCGTAGTCTCTTTTCCACCAACCTTAATTATTTTCATTCCGGAATCGAACCCCGCTATCTGCGCTTGAGATTTTGGCGTTATGTCCCCAATTACCGGCTCTACCCCTACATCACCAGAAAGAAATAGCACCCAAAAAAGTAGCACTGCTAAAAGAAAGTTTGCNANNGGNCCNGCNCTNACNATTGCTATNCGACNCCAAACNCNNTGACCNCTAAAAGTATGNGGNTTNTCCTCANTACTNANCTCNGAGTNNCGGTCATCNAGCATCTTNACNTANCCACCNAGCGGTAATGCNGCNATGACGAATTCAGTNCCCNAACGATCNTGCCATCTNAACANTGNCGNCCCNAAACCAATAGANAATCGTTCTACCTTNACTCCNCANCNNCGAGCNACCCAAAAATGNCCGAATTCNTGTATNGTNACCAACANACCNAGTGNAATAAAAGTATATAAAANNGTCTCTAAAATTTGCATATNANNTCTNGATTTTACNCACNCGAGCCTCGCTTATGGNACGAGCTCTTAANTCCGCNNCNTCNACNGCCTCTAGCGATNGGAGCTCGGANAAACTATATGTATTCATAAGATATTCGACAACTTCTGAAATTTGATTGAAACTAATCCGAAAATTAAGAAAAGCGGCTACCGCGACCTCATTAGCCGCGTTTAAGGCAGTTGGAGCGTCTCCACCGACTCTTGACGCCTCATAAGCTAAACGCAAGCAAGGGAAATTATAGTCGTCTGGCTCAGAAAACTCCAGTTTGCCAATTGATCTCATATCTAATGCATCTACTCCTGATTCTATCCGATCCGGCCATCCCAGCGCATGAGCTATTGGAATGCGCATATCTGGATTACCGAGTTGGGCAAGTACTGAGCCATCCGCGAAATGCACAGCAGAATGCAAGATACTTTGAGGATGGAGAACGACCTCAATACAGTCTGTAGGTAAGTCGAATAAAAAACTGGCCTCAATTACTTCTAATCCCTTGTTCATAAGGGTTGCCGAGTCAATAGATACCTTTTTACCCATTTTCCAATTTGGATGCGCGCAAGCCTGCGATGGTGAGACGCCTTGCATTTTATCTAAATTCCAGCCTCGAAAAGGCCCTCCCGATGCCGATAAGGATAATTTAAGTACTCCCCCATATCCCGTTTTGGAATAATCAAGCGGGAGACATTGAAATATTGCGTTGTGCTCGCTGTCTATCGGTAAAATCGTAGCTTTACCAGCAGCAGCCGCGCGCATCATCACCGGTCCAGCCATAACTAACGACTCTTTATTGGCAAGCAAAACTTTCTTTCCCGACTGAATGGCTGCTAGAGTTGGCCTAAGCCCAGCGCTACCGACTATCGCTGCGACTACTATGTCGATGTAAGAATCACTAAGAATTTCACATAATGATTCGACACCAAAAACTACTTTTGTTGAGCATTGCAGCTTCTTTAATCTTTCGGAAAGTTTTTGCGCGGTCTCTTTAAGAGTGACTACAGCAAAAAGTGGTTTGTACAACTTGCATTGTTGTGCTAACAGCTCAAAGCTTGAGTCGCAGGAAAGTGCCGCTAATTTGAATTTACTACGATTCCTACCAATAACGTCTAGGGTACTGGCACCTATACTGCCCGTAGAACCCAAAACGACAACATTCTGACGCATTTATATCGGACGCATCAAAACGCAAATTGAATAAAATGGTAAAACAACCACAAGNCCGTCGACACGATCGAAAATACCACCATGCCCCGGTAATAAACATCCACTATCTTTCAATCCAGTGTTACGTTTGAACATACTCACGAATAGATCTCCAAAAACCGAGAGAAAAACTGCGAAAAACGCAATAAAAAAATAAAACTTTAAGTCAATTGAACTCTGACCAAAAACATTAAAAAAAAGACATAATGGAAGTTGGAGTACAAGCGCGCAAATGACGCCCTCTCTTGTCTTGCCCGGGCTTATGAGTGGTGCTAACTTTTTTTTGCCAAAATATCTGCCTCCAAAATAACCACCTATATCTGCAAAAACCACAATTCCTGTNCCTAATAAAAGTAGCTCTTTTCCATTTGGTAAAGCTAAAATACAAATTATGGCAAGCCAAGCAAAACAAAGAAGTAGTAGCCCGATAACGGCCCATGAATATCTATATGAAAGCACCAACGATGAGTGCGGATAACCATTCAAAATCAGCATATTAAAGAACCAAAACAAGCTGCTAAATAGCAAAATTTTTTGACTTATAACTAAATTGATATCACCAAAGAAATTCACTAGTGCCCCTGTCACCGATAGTCCTATAAACTGAATTACCAAAAGTAATGTCACCATTATTGGTGAAGTGACCCCAGTTAACCTTATCCATTCCCATCCAGCCAACATCATAATAGGGACGAGTAGACCGGCAAAGTAGTTATGCGATAGAAAATACAAACTTGTGGAGAATAGCGCGAAAAGCACTAGCGCGGTGAGCACCCTATGTCTCAACATAAAATGACTCAACTTCCCTTTCAGTGAGCTTCTCAGCTTTACGCCTCCCAAAACGACGTTTTCGGGAATAATATTCCGCTACCGCTTGATCTAGTTCATCTTCTCCGAAATCTGGCCAATATTGATCACTCACTAAAAATTCCGTATAGGCCAACTGCCAAAGAAGAAAATTACTTATCCGCTCCTCACCACCCGTGCGAATACATAAATCGGGATCAGAAATTTCCTTCATTTGCAGATTATTGGCAATGGTTGACTCTGTAATATCCTCTAAACGCAACCTGCCTTCATTTACCTGATTCGCTACAATCCGCGCGGCTTCTGTGATGTCCCATCGACCTCCATAATCAACACAAAGAATTAACCTTAAAGTGCCATCTATTGTAATCTTCTCCGCCTCAGCAATTAATTCACACAAGCTACTATCAAAATTTGATTTATTCCCCACCACTGTAAGTCTGACGCCATCATCGCGTAGTAACGGTGCTTCTCTCTTTAAATAATGAGAAAAGAGTGACATCAACCCCGACACTTCGTGATTTGGCCTAAACCAATTTTCACTTGAAAATGCAAAGAGACTTACAATCTCGATACCCTGTTTTTTTGAGGCTCTTAAGATATCTCTTATACGCTCGACTCCAGCGGTGTGCCCTTCAAGCGAGTCAAGCCCGTTATCGCTAGCCCAGCGATTATTACCATCCATTATAATCGCTAAATGACGCAGTGGGTACTTCGATTCCTGCGACTGATTTAACTTCATAAATTTAAACCTTTGAGGCTCTATATTTCCATCAGATCTCGTTCTTTGGAAACCAATAATTGTTCAACTTTTGAAATATGCAAATCAGTAATTTTCTGAACTTCATCCTGCCCTTTCCTAACTTCATCTTCAGTGATTTCAGCAGCTTTTTGGAGTGTTCTAAACTTTGAAATAATATCTCTTCGAATATTCCTAATTGAAACTCTGCTTTGTTCAGCTTCGGATTTCGCCTGTTTCGTGAATATTTTACGAGTTTCCTCTGTCAAGGCGGGTAACGGAATTCTAATGACCGACCCAGATGTGGATGGATTAAGTCCTAAATTGGACCGCATAATAGCTTTCTCAATCTCAGGAACTAAACTTCGATCCCATGGGGTCACCGATAGAGTTCGGGCATCCTCGACTGATATCGAAGACGCATGAGACAGCGGAGTTTCAGTTCCATAACAGTCTAAGCTGATGCCGTCTAATAATTTTGGATGAGCTCGGCCGGTGCGAATCCTACTAAATGACATTACTAAAGCCTCTAACGCTTTCACCATACGGCTAGTTGCCTCGTCCTCTAGAGTTTTAGTCACAATAACTCAACCTTCTTCAATGAGCGTTCCAACATTGCCGCCCATAACTAAGTTAAGCAATGCCCCTGGCTTTCCCATACGAAAAACCCGCAGAGGCATACCATGTTCTCGACACAGACATATTGCAGTAAGATCCATAACTCGAAGCTTTTTGTCAAGCACTTCGTCGTATGTTAGCTGATGATAGAGGATGGCGGTTTTATCCAAAAGTGGATCTGCAGAGTAAACTCCGTCGACACGAGTCGCTTTCAAAACTACATCCGCACCTATCTCAATTCCTCTCAAGCAAGCAGCCGAATCGGTTGTGAAAAATGGATTCCCAGTGCCGGCCGCAAAAATCACTACGTCTCCGTCTTTGATGTACCTCATTGCCCGACGCCTATCATAATGCTCTACCACGCCGCTCATTTGTATTGAGGACATAACATGAGAAGCAATATTGGTCCGCTCTAACGCATCGCGCATCGCTAATGCATTCATCACGGTAGCCAACATGCCCATATGATCGCCCGTAACCCTCTCCATTCCAGCGGCACTCAATGCCGCTCCCCTAAACAGGTTGCCGCCACCTATAACAAGTCCAACTTGCACACCTATTCCCACAAGCTGTCCTATCTCAAGCGCCATTGTATCAAGAATTTTAGGATCGATCCCAAACCCCTCTGGACCCATCAAAGCCTCTCCACTGACTTTTAATAAGATCTTTTGATAGTTTTTACTACTATTATGTTTTTGCACACGCAAATCTCTTATTCAATTAGCCAACACTCTCAACTTGTGCCGCAACCTCTGCCGCGAAATCCACCTTTTGTTTCGAAATTCCCTCTCCAACTTCAAAACGAGTAAATGAAGTGACTTCTGCATTTGCTTCCGCTACCAACTGACCAATTGTTTTTTCTGGATCTTTAACAAAAGGCTGGTCAATGAGACTACTTTCTTTCAAAAATTTGGCGACTCTTCCCGCAACCATCTTTTGCACAATTTCTTCGGGCTTACCACTATTTCGCGCTTGTGCCAAATAAATATCTTTCTCAGCTGAAAGGACAGATTCCGACATTTCATCCGATCTAACAACCGCGGGATTAACTGCAGCAACATGCATAGCTACTTGGCGCGCAAGTTCAGAACTACCATCGGTTAATCCCACTACAACCCCTATACGACGATTACTATGCAGGTAGGAACCGACCACTGGGGCCTTTATTGACTTCACGCGTCTAAGAAGAATATTTTCACCAATCTTCTGAATTAAAACGTTCCGCTTCGACTCTAAATTACTATTGGCTAACAGCGCATCAACGTCAGTTTCTCTAGTATCATAAGCTGTTTCAAGAACAACCTTAACAAATTCTTGGAAATTATCATCGCGAGCAACGAAGTCAGTCTCACTATTTACCTCTATAATTACGCCAAAATCACCCGAACTGACAACTCCGACTGAACCATCAGCAGCTGTTCTCGAAGCTTTTTTTGCTGCTTTAAGACCACTTGACTTCCGTAAGGATGCAATTGCGTCATCGATATCACCATTTGACGCCACCAGCGCACGTTTGCACTCCATCATACCCAATCCAGTACGTTCTCGAAGCTCTTTCACTAGTAATGGTGTTACTAATTTTGTCATCAAGCACCTCCCTAAACAAAGTAAAAAAAGGGGCAACTGCCCCTTTTAATTGAATTGAACCCGTTCACATCGAAACTTCTTGTTCTGAAATAATTTCCGACTCGCTAATCTTCAAAGGTTTTTCTTCGGCAGTGATCTTAGAATCTCCTCCCTCTGCCTCGGATATCTCTATAAAATGGTCTACAGATATAGCTTGCGCAGACTTTTCCTTTCCAACCAGTACAGAATCAGCAACTGACGCTGAATATAATTTTATTGCCCTTATAGAATCATCATTTCCCGGAATTATGTAATCAACCCCATCAGGATCGCTATTGGTGTCAACAATTCCTATCACGGGTATTCCTAGCTTGTTGGCCTCTTTAATAGCTATTCGTTCGTGATCAACATCTACCACAAACAACATATCTGGAAGGCCATTCATATCTTTTATGCCGCCGATCGAATTTTCCAACTTAGCTTTCATCCTCGCACGCAACAGCACTTCTTTTTTTGTGAGTTTATCGAAAGTACCATCTTGCTCCTGTGCCTCTAAATCACGATATCGACGGATCGAGGCTCGGATAGTTTTATAATTAGTTAGCATCCCCCCTAGCCAGCGATGACTTACGTATGGCATTGAACAGCGCTCCGCTTGCTCTTTAACAATTTTTTGAGCTGCTCTTTTGGTTCCAACAAACAAAATTTCATTACCACGCGAAATTGCTTTCTCGACTATGTCGAGGGCTTCGTTAAACGCAGGCACGGTGTGCTCTAAATTAATGACGTGGACCTTGTTTCGAGAACCAAAAATGTATTTGCTCATTTTTGGGTTCCAGAACCTTGTTTGATGTCCGAAGTGGACGCCAGCTTGCAACATATCCTTCATGGTTACTGTTGACATGAGAAATTCCTTGGTTCGGGTTTGCCTTCCGCTTGCCCCAACAGTTAACTTTCAATTCAAGTTTCAGTGAAACCCAAAGTGAGAGCACCCTAACTGTTGTGTCGACAAACGTTCGTATTTTATACTACAACATCTAATTAAAGCGTACTTTTCTTCGCCCGGCTTTATATCATAAACACGACACATAGTGAAAGGGCAAATTAACGATAAATCCGTCTCAGATATACAAAATAAAATGAATAAATTTTTATGCTGCTTATCTTTCTATTTTTGCAGCAAAAAGTAACGCTTTAATGTAGATGAGGAGTTACAATTATAGTGATGCCAAGCCGTAAACCGAGGATAGCATGGCGGTAACTATTAAATCAGAAGATGAAGTTAAACAGATGCGTATCGTATGCCGCCTCGCGGCAGAAGTCTTGGAAATCGTGGAAAAACATGTGCGTCCTGGGACGTCTACAGAGGCTCTAAACGATATCTGTCATGAACACATCGTACAAAACCAGAGAGCGATATCAGCATGCCTTGGATATCGGGGTTTTCCGAAGTCTATATGCACCTCTGTGAATCAAGTAGTTTGCCATGGCATTCCCTCTGAAAAAAAAATTTTGCGAAGTGGAGACATAATTAATATCGATATAACAGTGCTGAAAGATGGATGGCATGGAGACACAAGTCGTATGTTTTTAGTTGGAGAGGTCGCGAGTTTTGCAAAACGATTAGTAGAGATCTCACAGGAGTGCTTATACAAAGCGATCGATTTGGTGGCGCCTGGCACTAGATTAGGAGATATTGGTCATGCCATACAAGAACATGCTGAGAAAAATCACTATTCGATTGTTCGAGAATACTGCGGACATGGCATCGGAAAGATATTTCATGAGGAACCACAAGTGCTGCACTATGGCTCTCCCAATACTGGGCTCATTCTTGAGGAAGGAATGATATTTACGATTGAGCCAATGCTTAATGCCGGTCGCCACACCACAAAGCTGAAACGCGATGGTTGGACCGTTGAGACAAGTGATGGCCGGCTGTCTTCACAATGGGAACACACCGTCTTGGTAACTGGTTCCGGGTGTGAGGTTTTAACGGCGCGACCTAATGAACCATTGTAGTCACTTAAAATGTCCGCCGATAATAAAAATCTAATTTTTATTAGCCATAGCATGTCTAAAACTGACTGTATAAATATCAACTTTAAAGATCTCTTTAAAAAAGATATCAAAGACGCCAATAAATCCTACGATAAGCGGTTTCATGAGGGAGAGTGCGCTCACCAGCTCGTAAAAGAGCGATCTCAGTTTATGGATCTAATTTTGACTAGAGTGTGGAACTTATATTCATGGCAGTCAAATATTAGTTTACTTGCAGTTGGAGGTTATGGCAGAGGAGAACTTCACCCGCACTCAGATATCGATCTGTTGTTGCTTACCACTGAAGACAGCATCGATAAAGACAACAAAAACATAGAAGAATTTCTTGCATTTCTTTGGGACCTAAACCTTCAAATTGGACACAGCGTCAGATCCATCAACCAATGTGCTAGTGCTGCTAAAAGAGATATTACCATTTTAACAAATCTTTTAGAAACAAGATTAATCATCGGTATAGAGTTAATGCGCAAACGATTACTAGACCAGATAAGGCCCCAGAAACTTTACTCATCCAAAGCCTTTTACCGCGGCAAGCTAAAAGAGCAGAGTGAACGATACCGAAAACATGGTGGAACAGACTACAACCTAGAACCCAATGTCAAAGAGGCTCCGGGTGGTTTGAGGGATATCCAGTTAATCACGTGGATAGCGATATATCACTTCAACGTGTCATGTCGTTCAGATTTGGTTACAAAGAATTTCTTCTTAGAGGATGAATATCACAGGTTGTATCAAGATGAAGAATTTCTTTGGAGGGTTCGGTATGGACTTCACATTATCGCGGGACGACAAGAAGAACGGCTTCTGTTTGACCACCAACGTAAATTGGCGGTATTACTTGGCTACCAAGATAGTGAGGGTAAACTTGGGGTTGAAAAATTTATGCAAAGATATTACCGAACTGTACTCTCCATACGGGGTTTGACAGATGTACTACATCAATATCTAAATGAAGTAATTTATAAAACTAAAACAAATGTCAAAATTAAACCGTTCAATAACTACTTTGTTATTCGTGGAGATCTCATAGATACTGTTTCTGAGTCAATCTTCCACGATCACCCATCTACTATGCTAGAACTCTTTGTAATTCTTGGCGAGAACGACAACATTAACGGAATCAGAGCATCTGTGATTCGAAAGCTACTGCAATCCGCTCACCTTATAGATAAAAAATTTCGATCAAGCAAAGATAATCAAAACCTATTTTTAAGGTTATTAAGGTCCCCATATAAGTTATCGGTGCAGCTCAACAGGATGAACCGTTATGGAATTCTTGGAAAGTACCTTCCAGCTTTCGGCAAAATAATTGGCCAAATGCAGCATGACTTGTTCCATATATATCCAGTTGATGTGCACACCTTAAAGGTAATCGAAAATATTCGACGTCTGGCTCGGCCGGAAGTTGCTAAACGCTTCCCGATACCATCGCATATTTTCAAAAATCTATCCAAACCGGAGCTTCTTGTCATAGCAGCATTATACCATGACATTGCCAAAGGCCGCGGCGGCGATCATTCTAAGTTGGGAGGAGCCGAGGTTGTAAAATTTGCAAAACTACATGAGCTTACACTTGAAGAGGAAGAATTACTTAAGTGGTTAATCGAAAATCATTTGTTGATGTCGGCCGTATCACAACGAGAGGATGTTTCAGATCCAAAAGTAATCGGTAAATTCGCATCAATCGTTGGCAATACCATGCACTTAGATTTTTTATATGTTTTAACCGTAGGAGATATTAATGCTACCAACCCAAATCTATGGACCGAGTGGAAAGGATCGCTGATGCAGAAGCTCTACACGGCAACCAACCGTTATTTAAATCGAGTAAACCTCACTCCAATGGATAAAAATCGTTGGTCAGCGAATGCAAAACAAAAAATCTTTCGTCGTCTGGGTGAAATTGGAATCTCGTCCTCAGCAGCTGAGAGTGTTTGGGCTGAACTCGGATCGGAGTTCTTTCTTCGCGAAACCACAGAGGATATCGTAAGGTATACCTCTGCGATTATTAAAAAATTTCAAGTTAAAGACATCCCAACCTCAAAAAATAACCACATAATTTTACTTAAAAATATCGGTATCGAGGTACCGATCGCAACACAGATCTTCGTGTTCTCGAAAGATATCCAGAATACGCTTGCTGTGATCGCTGCGGCACTCGAAAAACTCGAGCTAAACGTTCAAGACGCGAGACTTCATACGAATGGTAATGGAGATGCTTTTGATGTCTTTTACGTACTTACTTCGGATGGCAAGCCAATTAGTAATGAAAGCCGGTTAAGAGAAAGAATAACGGAGTCATTATCCAGAGCAATCATCAACCCTCAAACTCTTTCTAATGCGCCCAGCCGGAGAACGCCAAGGCGATTAAAGAGTTTCAAACGTAAAACCAAAGCGATCTTCAGCAGTAATCTAGAAAATAATACGACTGTTCTCGAGGTGCTCACTCCGGACAGGCCGGGATTATTGGCACTACTAGCCAGTATATTCTTTCGCTTTAATCTCCGGCTCCTTACTGCTAAAATCTCCACCCTAGGAGAGCAGGTTGAAGATATTTTTTATTTGACCAATTCCAACTACAAGCCGATCAATGATCAAAATGTTTGCCAAGAGCTTTCAAAAACGATTTGTGAGGAACTTGATTCACGTAACCAATAAAATATTAAATTCGCTGCTTAAGCGATGGCCCTTAAGTATTATCTATAATCTACCAATCATTTGAGCTGACAAAATTGAATCCCGCGCTACTTAGATTACAAGAATATCCTTTTGAACGTCTTAAAAAACTTTTGGAACCAGTATCCACAAATTCGAAATTCAAGTCTATAAAGTTTTCCGTTGGAGAGCCGAGGCATAAACCACCCGAATTCGTGCTTCAAGCACTGAGCCGCGCGCGCAACGATCTTGGTCATTATCCAACAATAAAAGGTAGTAATACTCTTAGGGTTGCTGCCGCCGGCTGGCTTGAAAACCGGTATAATCTGACTTCGGGATCGATTGACCCAGATACTCAGATCCTCCCAGTAAATGGGACGCGGGAAGGCATTTTTTCATTCACTCAAGCATGTATAAATCCTAAAAATACTCCGCTAGTCGTTACCTGCAACCCCTTTTATCAGATCTACGAAGGCGCAGCCATTCTTGCTGGAGCCGAACTTTGGTATTTAGACTGCCATGAAGACAATCATTTTCTCCCCGATCTCTCAATGGTACCAGCAAAAATATGGGAGCGCTGCCAGATTTTGCATTTTTGCTCTCCGGGCAACCCAACCGGTTCCTGTATTGGGATTGATCAGATGTGTCTTGCTCTTCAACTCGCCGAAAAATACGATTTCATAATCGTAAGTGACGAGTGCTATTCAGAAATTTACTTTGATGAAACATCACCCCCAATCGGTCTCTTAGATGCATGCAAAATAGTTGGTAATAACGAATTTAAAAGATCCATTATTTTTCACAGCCTTTCAAAGCGCTCGAATTTGCCGGGCCTTCGATCGGGATGTGTTTCTGGTGACCGTGCTCTCATTGAGCAATTTCTACTTTATCGTACTTATCATGGATGCGCTATGTCACCAGCTACGCAAGCCGCATCAATAGCTGCTTGGAGAGATGAATCGCACGTCATTGCAAATCGGAAAAATTATAGAGAAAAATTTGAAAAGGTAACTGCTATTCTCCAGCCTACTTTAGAATTTTTCGTTCCGAGAGCCAGCTTTTATCTGTGGCCAAAAACACCGATCGACGATGTTAAGTTCTGCAGGGATCTATATCAAAGCAAAAATGTAACAGTTTTACCCGGACAGTATATGGGTCGAACAACGTCCTCAGGGAATCCGGGCACGAATAGGATAAGGATGGCGCTTGTCGCGGAATTGGACGACTGTATTGAGGCCGCAGAGCGCATCATTAATTATGTTGAGGGACTCTAGTGCGCAGAGCCGAGCGAGCCATATACATCAAAAAGAAACTCCAGAGCTTGTATCCCGAAACGCCAATCCCACTCAAACACGAGTCTGCATATCAGCTGTTGATCGCCGTACTAATGAGCGCTCAATGTACAGACGTCCGAGTCAATAAGGTAACGCCATATCTCTTCAGTGTAGCAAACAATCCTTTTGATATGATTAAAGTGCCAGTTGACACCATTCATAAAATAATTCGACCGTGTGGCCTGGCCCCTAAAAAATCTCATGCGATTTCGGAGCTGTCTAAAATTTTAGTTCGCTGTCATGGAGGAGAGGTACCGCAAGAAATCGATCAGCTGGAGGCATTACCAGGAGTTGGTCATAAAACCGCAAGCGTTGTGATGTCACAAGCATTTGGCATCCCAGCATTTCCTGTTGATACTCATATCTTTCGCCTCGCTCAAAGATGGGGTCTAACCAAATCAAAAAACGTTACAGGTGCTGAACGTGATCTCAAAAAATCTTTCCCAAAAGACTCTTGGAATTCCCTCCACCTACAAATGATATTTTATGGGCGAGAATTTTGTACAGCGAGAGGCTGTGACGGTAGGGTTTGCGAAATTTGTCGACATTGTTATCCGAACAGAAAAATGGTGTTTGTAGCTCATAAGGCCTGAACTATGCAGCTATACAATTCATTGTTTTTGCTCTGGTGTTAACATCCTGAACTTTGTTATGCTTCTTATTCTTTAGTTTTTAGAGAAAAAACTTTGGCGACGCTGTACGGAATTCATAATTGCAATAAAGTAAGACTTGCTCTCAAATGGCTTAAAAATGCGGGCGTTGGATATAAATTCCATGATTTAAGGAAAGACGGCCTAGAGTATTCAACCATAAATAGCTGGATTCAACGCCGAGATTGGCAAACATTTTTAAATCGTCGGGGACTCACATGGAAGAGGCTGTCTTTAGAAAAACAACAGGAAGTCTCCAAAACTAATGTAGCAGATTTTTTCAGGGCGCAACCAACGCTAATCAAGCGGCCTGTCCTAGATTATGAAGAGACTCTAATAATCGGTTTTAGAGAGGAAAGTTATTCTGCACTATTCTATGGACAGAAAATAGTTCTAAATAATAAGAAAGAGAAGGATATATGAATAAAATTTACAGCTTCGGCATTGGGGTGGGTAGCAAAAATCAGAAAGGCGAGTGGCTGGAGGTTCTGTTTCCTGCTCCCCAGTTTAATCCTGATCCTGAGATTAGTGAGGTTTTAATGGCAGTCCTTGGTGACCGGACCGTGGACATCGAGCTGAATAATAATCAGGTTATTGCGTTAGAATCCGCATTAAGAACCAGCGGAGACACGCTAATTGCTGATAGCCTCAGGATGCTATCAGCCTCTGATCGACCTCTCGTTGCAGTAATGTTAATCGGTGATGAGGCACCAACGTCCGTTCCTCAGGCATATCTTAAGCTACAACTCCTGTCACATAGACTTGTCCGACCCCACAACACGAACATAGATGGAATATTCACTACCCTAAAAACTATTGCTTGGACAAGCGCGGGGCCTATTGATGTGGAAGAGCTAGCCAGCCGAACTGTGGAGGCGAAACTCAGAGGTCAGATATTATCAGTAAACTGTATAGATAAATTTCCAAGGATGGTTGATTATATCGTTCCGTCTGGTGTGCGAATAGCTGATGCATCTCGAGTAAGATTGGGTGCTTACCTTGGAGAGGGCACAACGGTGATGCATGAAGGATTTGTTAATTTTAATGCTGGTACGATAGGGCCAAATATGGTGGAGGGTAGAATTTCAGCCGGCGTTTTATGTGGATCAGGTTCTGACATCGGCGGAGGCGCCTCAATAATGGGCACCTTATCGGGCGGTGGTAATATGGTCATATCACTCGGTTCGCAATGCCTGTTGGGGGCAAATTCTGGACTGGGGATACCCCTCGGAGATCGATGCACAATTGAGGCGGGTCTTTACGTTACTGCGGGTACCAAGGTAGTTACCATTAACACTGATGGATCTGAAAGTGCAGCGATTAAGGCGAATGAACTCTCACATAAAGATGACCTGCTATTCAGGAGAAATTCGATAAGTGGGAGAGTCGAATGTCTGACAAATTATAATGCCATCCAACTAAATAAAGCTCTCCACGCATCAAACTAGAGGTTTAAAGCATCACTTCACTATTTTTTCGGATCATATCATTCTAATTCTATGAGTGAGTATCTTTTAAGTTCCAACAGCTAGCTGTTTAAAAAAAACGTTCATTGGAAAGCCCCCCCAGGCAGCTTTGCCTTAATCACTTTGGTTTTGTGGCATAGAACAGGGTGGACACGGTCTTCCTACCACATACACTAACGCGGCTGATGGCTACTACCTTCGTATCATCCGGGCCATTGGCGCTTAAAGGAAAATCAATCGGTAATCAAGCGTACTATCCGTAAAACTCCAAATTTTAAAGCTCCGTGTCTCCCGACCCATATCCAACAATATCGCTAACATCAAGTGTCCTACTCGACTGATACGAAAGCTCAACTTCATAGCCACTTCGCATAATCAAGCCGATACTAAGCCAATCGAGTCGGTTTATCACCTCAGCTCTAACGGCATAACTTTCACTGGTCCGTTTATTTTGATGGCCCATAGAGAAGTAGGACACATTTACCTTACCTCTTCCGTACAAATATGCACATTTTGTCCTAATGGACATACTGTCATCCACATAAAAAAGTACGATGCTCAACTACATGCATGGACGTAGGCGACGCCCGACACGTACCCTTAAGAGACTCCTAAAAAAATAACAATCGTAGTAGGTAAAGAGTAATCAACTGACCCGTTTCCTTTACCCGGTCTTCGCTCAAAGCTATGTTCAGAAACCTTTCGTTTGGGGCCCTCTAGCATAAAACGTTATCGCGGTCCCATTACGTGGTCCGAGGATGTTTACCGTTGGACCGACTTCAGGAAAAATACCACAAGCAAACAGCGCTGCGCCAAATTAACGCATGCTAACATTAGAATGTGATAACTTGCCGGTATTTGAGTGTAAGGAATTTAAGGGAGTACGGACTATTCATGCTAATTATGAAATTATATTTTCAGCAATCATAGCCGCGAAATCACCTAATAGAGGCTTAGGCAGATCATGTCCAACCCCCGGAAGAATCCGCAAAGTTGCATGAGGAATATACGATGCAGTTGCAATACCCCCATCAGCCTGCGCAAGTGGGTCATCCTCGCCGCTTATGACCAATACAGGCATCTTTAAACTTTTTAACAGGTCCGAGCGATCTGCGGCAATATTGATAGCGGCTATCTGCCGGAAATAACTATGCGGATTTCGCGCGCGTTTTGCCTCTGCCACAATCATTGCACGTAGGGATCCGTCAGAGACGGGATACTTTGGACTACCAATCATCTGTAAGGTCTCTACCGAATTATCTACTGCAGACTTTGTTTTTGAGGGCCTTTTTATCATCTGAAGTGAAACCCTAAAAGTCGGCCTGCCCGAACCCCAAGCCCCGCAGTTTGACATCATTGAGGTTAATGACAAAACCCTTTTGGGATATCTACCTGCAGCTATTTGACATATCATACCACCCATCGAAAAACCTACTAAATGAGCCGCTGGTAACTCAAGCGCATCTAAAATGCTAATGGTATCTTTTGCCAAATCACCAAGCGTGTAGGGTATGGTAATAGGCACACCGAAAAACTTCGTCATAAATTGATGCGCTAAACCTGGAGAGCGAGAAGATTCAATCCACTCACTAAGACCAATATCTCGATTATCAAATCGAATGACATAAAACCCTTTATCAACAAGAGCTTCACAAAAAGCGACCGGCCAGCGTACCAATTGGTTGTTCAATCCAGCAACAAGAATTAATGGACAATCTTTCTTATGCCCAAAAGTTTCATAAGCGAATGTTAGTCCATTCGCTTTTGTAAAAAGCGTAGCATTCGCCCTACTAAATCCTTCTCTTCCAAGCGCTTCAATCATCCTCTGAGCCCCCTAAACACAATTACGCCAGACCGTAATTTCTGCGCAACATAACGCTTTGTCGCCTGCCCCGATTTATAATCGGCAATTCTCACCGCCGGACACTTCAACTCATCATCCAAGCCATATATCACTTTTTTTATTTCGTAAAGATGTACGTTGAATCGCAAAAAAAAGTGCCACATCCTCAGTAAGGTTGACGATATTCAACGTTCGGCCAAGTGCACCACTCCGACGTTTCCGATTCGAAATCATCTCTCAACATCAACAAACAGACATCAGGATCAGCGTAACGGCAACAAACATAAGATCGCTCGGGCCACGCGCGCGCATTTTACCCTTTCCACCTAAATTAACGTTTAAATTATCTAGCTCGATTAACTTAATTTTCTGAGAGGCCATACTACTAATAATGCTGCCATAACGATATGCATTAGGTAAGTCGAAAGCATGCATTACTCATAACTCAAACAATTCATATCCCTCATAAATTCTTGAAGCGGTCCTGCGTTCGCATCCATTACTGATTTCCTCTATTAATGAGGTTAGTTGACAACAATACCAGTTACGGACGAAAAATCGACAAGGAAAATTCTTCATAAGCCATCAAACCTTGGAACAGGGTACTCAATGTAGCCATGACAGTGAAGCAAAACGTCCGAAAACACATTCGTAGTTAAATTAGAAATCTCACAAAGCGGCATAGGAGCAATTAATATCTAATCACTGTCCTAGTTTAGCGAAATACTAGTTTCAAACATCTTGACCATAGCACAAATATTATTATTAATCGGCATGGCAACCTTACGCAGACCATAAGCGATTGTTGCAGCTGCAATGCCGTAATGTTCGCCATCGAATATGGTCCCTCAACTCCGACACCCCCGCATCATGTATTTTATAAGGACCAAGGTGATCATTTGAGACTGCCAGCCAAATACCGTCCTCTTTCTTTTGCGAGATTAAGCGAGAAATTGAGATGATATAATCTAAGCAGGAATTGCACTCAATTCAACAATCAAACGATAGACCCGCCGTTTGTTTGAACGCAACCCTTCATTGCGGCAATCATCTCACGACGATGGCTCATACTGGCAGATATAATCAGCCACCCATCTCTCTCGACCGACTCAGGTAATATAAATACTGATCTCAATACCATGCGCTTTCAAAACCAAGCAAAAATCATCCCAACACGAGTGCTAGAGCGCAAATTAACGCCAATGTAATGATAGCAAAGCGACCCAAATAAGCCGGACGCTTTTTCGCATATCTAAATTACTTGATTGGAATATGTGTAAAAACTTTGTATAGGCGACGGAGAGGAGTATACCCAAAATATCAGCAAGCCTTGAGACACATCCCTCAAAAACTCTAGCCCTGCCGTTTCTGATCATATGCACGCATCCGCTACTACTTCATCAGCACCAGTAAGAAATGCTGCCTCAATTTTTTCCTTTAATTTTCGAAGGTGATATGGCTATCGGATTTCAAAATAACCTTGGCATTTACTCCAATATTAGTTCTGACGCGAGTAGGAAACACGTAAAAGGCCGTGATACTACCTCCCAAGTAAGCTACTTCACTCCTCAGGGCATCATGGAGATCATCCATAGCAAAATTAGAGCTTGGGTGAGTAGTTTTCAACGGCGAAGAAAACAGAGAGAAAACGTTCTGATATTCACAATCACCGCAAAGCTAAACGCACTCAATAATGGTAAGGAGGCCTTACATCCGAAATCCGCCCCCTAATAATTAACTGTGAATACGCGGTGGATTTCTTCAAGATGAAGATCATTAAAAAGTCAACTGGTGACGACCCTAGCATTGTTGAACAGCAGATTAACTAAGATGTGGTCCCTCTGGACAAACGTCGCAACCGACACTGATTCTTCCGGCTCCGATACATCAAGCTCCATTATTATGACGCGGATCAATATGCGCCAATTTTCAGAGACTAGCTCTCTACGGAGGGAGCGAAGCGATTCGCTATCCCTCTCCCCAATGCAATATTGCACCTTTGCTCGAGCAGTGTCTTCGCGAGTGCCCCGCCTATTGCAGAATTAGCTCCAGTGGCTGCGGCTACCCTCCCTGCGAAATCTTACACATCAAATAGCACAGTAGTCTTCATTAATAATTCAAGACATACCCTTATAGCGACTCTAAGCATAGGTGGCTTCCATTAAACTTCAACGGAATCTGATCCGATGATTGAGCAACCGAAATCAAATGCTTAAACATATCTAAGCTACCTCAAAAAGCCCAGCTGCACCCATACCACCCCCTACGCACATGGTGATCACCACATACCTCTCACCACGACGCTTTGCTTCTATCAGCGCATGCATTGTCATCCTAGTCCCGCTCATGCCATAAGGGTGACCTATAGAAATTGAACCACCGTCAATGTTGAGTCGATCTGGATCAATACTTAACTTGTCACGACAGTAGATAACTTGGACTGCAAATGCCTCATTCAATTCCCAGATACCTATGTCATCCATAGACAGACCATTACGCTCAAGCAATTTGGGAACAGCAAAAATAGGCCCAATCCCCATTTCATCTGGTTCACAACCGGCCACAGCCATTCCCCTGTAAATTCCGATAGGTTCTATATTGCGTCTTTCTGCCTGCTTGGCATCCATTAGAACAACCGCAGCAGCCCCATCCGACAGTTGGGACGCATTTCCACCCGTAATAGTGCCTCCTGGGCGCACAACCTTGAGACCGGATAGTGCCTCTAAGCTAGTTCCCGGGCGGTTTCCTTCATCTTTGATTAAGGTGACTTCCTCCTTTGTAACCTCACCTGTCTCTCGGTTAGTTACTAGCTTAGTAGCAGTCACCGGAACTATTTCAGCATCAAATCTCCCTGCTTGCTGAGCTGCTGCCGTACGAGCCTGCGAAGTTACTGCATACTCATCTTGGGCCTCTCGAGAAATACTATATCGATTAGCGACCACCTCCGCAGTATCAAGCATAGGCATATGGATTGAAGGAGCGTTCTCAACAGACTTTGGATCCATCAAACGGTGGGCATTCATATTTTCATTTTGAACGAGACTGATCGACTCGCATCCGCCGGCAATCACCACTGATGCACCATCCAAAGCAATATGCTTTGCGCCCATAGCTATACTCATTAGACCTGAAGAGCACTGCCTATCAACCGTTGTTCCGGCGACACTTACAGGCAACCCTGCGGCAATCGCTGCCTGACGACCCAGATTAAAACCCTGAGTGCCCTGTTGCATAGCAGCCCCAAAAATACAATCCTCTATCTCATTGGGGTCGACCCCACTTCGCTCAACCGCGGCAGATATGGCATATGATGCCATTGAGGGTGATTCAAGATTATTAAAAGCACCTCGGTATGCCCTGCCAATTGGTGTCCTAGCTGCGGACACAATAACTGCTTCTCTCATAATAGTTTCCCCCAAATAATTAATAATAACTCAATTGATTTTGATAAAAAGTAGGCCGGTTATCAGCTCAGGATTGCATGTGGGCCATCGCCTTCATAACAAATTTCTCAGTTTGCTTTCCACCAGACTGCAGCGCCTTATGTTTAGAAATATCGTTCAAGGACTCCCAATGATCGCGAATATTTTCAGGGCTCCGATCTGCTGTGGATAAAAATATGCCATCTGTCTCAAACATCGCGGCCGTCGCATAACCCCCAGCGCCGGCACACAGGATTGTCCGAGTTGGGGCGTTCTCGTCACAGAGCAATAAAACTCCAACACTCACAGATTCCTGTGTCATAAAACCAATTATAGGCATGGGTAAAATATCCTCTGTCATCCGAGTGCCAGCAGTCGGAGCTAGAGCGTTAACATGGATATTATATTTTTTCCCCTCTAACACAAGGGTATTCATGAGTCCGAGTACTGCCATCTTAGCTGCACCATAGTTTGTCTGGCCGAAATTTCCATACATACCGCTGGCAGAGGTTGTCATAACTATACGGCCGTAGTTTTGTACCCGCATTATATCCCACACCGCTTTGGTGCAGTTAACCGATCCCATCAGATGGACGTCTATTACGAGTCGGAAATCAGCTAAATCCATGTTGCTAAACGACTTATCTCTAAGTATTCCAGCATTATTAATTAGAATATCAACGCGACCCCACTTAGCTTGCGTTTCAGCCACCATGTCTTGCACTTCTTCATAATTTGCAACGTTAGCCAAGTGCGAGAAAGCCTCTCCACCAAATGCTTTTATTTCTTTTACCACATCATCGGCGGCTGCAGTCGATGTGCCCGTACCGTCGCGCGCACCACCCACGTCGTTCACCACCACTTTTGCGCCACGCTGAGCCAGTGCCAGTGCATGCGAACGGCCCAGGCCATTTCCGGCACCCGTTATGATCGCAACTCGGTCAGTAAAATCAATATCCATCATTTCTCTCCAAAATAACTGCTAGTTTGTCATTTGACATGTCAACCACTCAGCAACCATGGCTGGTTTTTCGCCACCTTCAATCTCAACCGTCGCCTCAACTTTTAAATCATATTGACCAGGCCGCTTTTCTGAAATATCCAAAATAGTGGCACGACAACGGATTCTGCTGCCAACTCTCACCGGAGCAACAAACCGCACCTTATCGAAACCTTTGTTAACTCCCATATAAATGCCTTCCATTACGAGGTTAAAGCTCTCAGAGAAATAAGAGAGCATCGAAAGAGTCAAAAAACCATGTGCTACTGTCCCGCCAAAGGGCGTTTTCGCTGCCGCCTCGGGATTAATATGAATGAATTGCCGGTCCAAGGTACAGTCGGCAAATATGTTCACCTGCTCCTGAGTAACCTCGAACCAATCGGTAGGTTCGCAAACATAACCGCTGTAATTTTTTATCTCCGACTTTTTAATGGACTTTGGCATCCTTGACCTCCTATCAAAATACACCATTGAGCCCCAAAGACAAGACTCATAAAAATTCGCCCGATGATTAATGGGTTTATAAAAGTTTACTATCGATAGTGTGCCGAACATGGTATAAAGTAACCACGACATGCCATGTCTAGGCAAAATATCTCGAGAGTACGGCGCCATACACAAAGAATGAATTTAGACTAAAAAATTTAATTTATAGGAATATGATATCAGATTTAACAAGTGATAATCTTAAGTTTGCTAGGTTCTTGCTTTTTTGGCGCAGTCTGTTCAAGTTGAGTCAAGAACAAATGGCAGATCGTATCAACTGCTCAGCTAGACACGTAAGCCGCCTTGAAAATGGCCTCAGCCATCCCAGCCAATCTCTGGTAAATGCAATTATCGACGCATTTTCCTTAGGGCAACGAGATAGCAGCCACCTTATGATTGCTGCCGGTTTTCTTCCAACCGAAGAGCGGACAAGTGTGTTCGATATCCACGCACCTGAGATGAACTGGCTGAGGAAGTCAATGACGTTGTCACTTAAAGCTCTCGACCCGTATCCATCAGTGCTGACGGATGACATAAACGATATACTAATGGTAAATCGCGGTTGGGTCGGCCTATTCAGCCAAATTATTAGTGCCTCTGTAATTGAAAATACCTCGAATTTGACCGAGTTCTTATTCTCGCGGGAAGGTGCTGGATCCTATATCAGCGGTCGTGAAAATACCCTATCTGTCATCTTAATGTCTCTAGAACAACGTTCACTTTACACAAATGAGCACCGAGATATTCGGCTTAGGGACAAGCTTGCCGCTCACAAGATTGTGCCGCCGGATTGGCGGGAACGCGCTAGTCGACTTGAACCGATGCCAAGTTTTAAGATCCAGCTTAGCCTTGAGGGAGAATTGAGAAAATTTATAAATGTCACAAGCTCAGTCAGTACCCTCGGTCCAGCTGTACAGCTTTCTGGTAAAAGTCTAAATTTGAGCACATTTTATCCGGAAGAGGACGAGATGGCTCTCAGTAATTTCTGTAACTCAAGTCTTTCTCATCCACTCTTATATTACTGATATGCTGAGTGCATATCTTAAATCAATTGAGGCGTTTTCTGAACTCTAATGCGGCGTTACCAATTACCGATTAAGCGCTGTATGCATATAGTAGAGTTGGGCTTAGTATGACCGCGGAACAGACACCAGACATCCCTCATGTCCATAAGCGATCTAGGCGCTCAACTTCATGTTGCGATGGGTTTAGTTTTCAAAAGCAGTGCGGAGTTTCTTCCGCTACGTGCACAATTAAGCCGGTACTAGTCTGGCAGCTCAGAGCACCATCGCTGACACCTTGCGCCGCAAGTATTAAACTAAATAAAGATCTTTGGCAATTGCTAACACACTTTTACAAATGCAATATGTTGGAGCTTGAGATACAAAGTTTTAAAAACTGAGGCTATTAAGTCAATTCATGAGGTCAGCTAAATTTAATTGCAAGTGGGGCTGAGACAAATTGGTAAAAAGCAAATGGGCCTTTACCATACTAATCTTGATATTCGGTACCGTAATTATTGTATGGGTTTACGGGATTTTCGATCGCCAAATATATGGCATTCGCCAATATACGCCGCCCATTTTCATTCCTCAGAAAGCTGATCCTGCAACCCTAAGAGCCACAGAGTCCGGACCCGTGATTGGATTTAATGGACTAAAAGACACTCACGTATGGCTCGGAATCCCATATGCAAGTCCCCCGATGGGGGTTCTGCGCTGGCTAGCACCAAGGCCATCCGAAAGTTGGGAGGAGACATTAGAGGCCCTATATCCAGAATCACCTTGCACACAACCCTGGTCAAGGTTATCAGGGGTCGATGGTTCTGAAGGGATGGTGGTAGGAGATGAGGATTGTCTATACCTAAATATCTGGGCACCTAGGTCTGCGGCGGTTAACTCAGCGCAAACAGAAGAGCAGCTGCCCGTCATGGTCTGGATCCACGGCGGAGGCAATGTTGTCGGATCAGCAACTCACCTGAGTGGCCACAAGCTAGCCGGAACACAGCAGGTAGTTTTTGTATCCATTGGATATCGATTAGGACATCTTGGTAATTTTTCTCATAGAGCGCTCAGAAACACAGCAGAGACTAGACTAGACGCCTCCGCAAACTTCGGCCTATTAGATATCATCTCAGGCCTCTCATGGATAAAAAAAAAATATAGCAAATTTCGGTGGTGACAATGGAAATATTACTCTCTTTGGTGAATCTTCTGGCGGAAGAAATATTATGGCAATGATTGCCTCACCCCTCGCCGAGGGTTTGTTTCATAAAGCAATCATTCAAAGTGGGTCAATGAGAACCGAGTCTATCGCCCGGGCGGAGAACTTTAGCGATGATACTGTTGATGGTTACTTCTCAAGCAGTAACGAGTTAATTACACAACTCTTTAAGGACCTTGGTATAGCATCCAATAGGAGGGAGGCAAAGCGTGATATTCAATCAATTGATGACGAAAATCTTGCTGGCATTTTGCGGAATCAAGAGGCAAGTCAGATAGTCCTTGCAGATTTACACAACCCATTTGTGACTTCAGGAGTACACCAAATCCCGCAATTAATAAGAGACGAAATTATTCTGCCTAGTGAATCTATACCTACCCTATTGGCCTACCCTACCAATTACAACAACGTTCCAATAATACTCGGGTCAAACCGTGATAATGCCAAATCTCAAATGGCCTTTGAAAAAGAGAATGTTTATTGGTATGCGAACATTTTTCCAAGGATACGTGATCGAACAAAGTACTCTCTTAACGCAATCATACGATCAGCACAAACTCACGCACTGGCTGTAGAAAAACCGGCTGAATTATTTACAAAAAGTCGTCTAGATGTAGATGCGCCGATGAATGTATTTACCTATCGATTTGATTGGGACGAACTACAATCCAACTCAGTTTGGAACTTAGCGGAAGTGATCGGCGCTGGCCAGGGTGTCGAGATTGAATTTGTGTTCGGAGAGTTTATAAGTGGGCTATCAATACCAAATCTTTATGACCCTTTAAGCAAATATAGCCGTGATGTATTGTCTAAGCTAATGATGAATTACTGGGGAAACTTTGCATATTCTGGATCTCCAAACGAGGGTAGGAATATGAACCAACCTCATTGGAAAGCGTGGTCGCCAGATGGGGATAATACCATGCTGCTTGATAGCGAAGATGGAGGAGGTGCTAGAATGTATGAAAGGCGTCTAAAAATAGAAGACCTTAAGAGTCGCATTCTGCTATTTTCAAAGGAGCTTGACCAGTATCAGCGTTGTCAACAGTATGCACGAGCCTTCCTGTTTTCATTTCAAAGTAGTGATTTCTGGGATGAGGAGTACTACGATAGAATCCCATTTCAGGGATGTAAAATGTATAAAAAACAATTATTTAAAAATTTATTTTAAAAGATATTTTAGGATTGATAGAGAAAATTTTGGTCACTGATTTCCAATCCGTACTAATAAATAAAAAACTTCTTTTTGATGAAATGCGTATCTGTAAATAAGACGTATTTTTAAATAAAAATATAAAAAATTAATCCACACATCGCATATTGTTTTAGCAAGACCGTACCGTTAGCCTATTTTTTACAAGCTCGAGAGTGCAACTCTTAAAGCCACTCGGTTTAATGACAGTCACATACCATATGGAAAATATTAGTGGAGTGGGAGCTCTATATAACGGCAATGCGCTTGTATTCAAGATAAACTCGGTTGACAGCGTTAAGCGATGGTTTACGCTTAATACAAGTCATAATAGCTATCAAAAGCAAAAATGGTGAGGAAATTTTTTCCTTCTTCAGACCAAATCTACCTATTAGTTTAGATGCAGATCCCATTTAATACTCCATGGTTCATCCATTTGGAGCTGACTTAAATCAATGCTCGATCAAGCTTTGGAGTTGGATATCTTTCACAAACTCCTCTGTCGGTGTAAGCTTTTTATTAATTGCCGCAAATTTTTATGTTTTAAAAATCAACATATTTTTAGAGCGAAAATATGAGGGCAGCATTAGATCAATAGAACTGAAGGAAACATAGGAATACCTTGGTTTGGAGGCGTCAGACTTTACCTTTTATTCTACAATGGTGCTCCAAAAGCTCGATACCGAGGTACTCTTGATGTGCTCACATTTGAATCAATAATTATCAATAGGAGTACTATCATAAAGAGATATGTATGTACTTTACCGGTCCGGTGTGCATCAAAGCAGAATTTCTAAACCTTCTTTATAGCAAAGCTACTGAGATACTAAGTAATAGGATTATCAGAGTTATCACTACACTCAAGAGATGTAGACGATTGAATTGCTCATTATTCCCCTCATCGCGACTCCTATTGGTGATGGGAATCATAAGATAAGCCACCATTGACAGTGAGGCAGAAACTCCACCGATAACTGCAGTTGACCAATTTAAATAAAGGAGCGAACACAAGCTACTTAACAACGATAGTACTAAGATTGTAAGAAAAAAACTTGGAAAAACTGTTCTGAGAATCAGTGAACTATTCTCTGGTGGCAGTAGCAGAAATACGTTAGGTGCCACAATAGCACTTTGGTATAAAATCAATCCAGCAACGGCTCCATGTAATAATATAGGAATATTTTCCAACACATTTCCTTTGTCAGATGTTTCTGAATATCACGGCAAGTTGATTTTTATCATAAAAAGTATGTCAACAATATCAGTGCCGAAACTCCCCCGACACTATAAAGAAAAATCTTCCAAACGGAAAATTTCCGTGTTGACCAATCAATACGATCCTCACGGTCCAGCTGGCTTCTCGAGGCTTTAAAGCGTCCTATATAGAAAAAAATCGCCAATGAGCATGCAGAAATAATACCAAAAACGAGGCTATTTAAGTCCATCAACGGCTTCTCAGTTTAGCCAGCAGCCTTAACATCTCTAGGTACAACCAAATAAGCGTCACCATTAATGAAAACGCACCGAACCACTCCATATATTTTGGTGCTCCTTGCTCGGCTCCCATCTCGATAAAATCAAAATCAAGTACTAAGTTGAGTGCAGCGATCGCTACCACGAACAAGCTAAAGCCAATTCCAAAAATACCATTTGAATGAATAAAGCCAATTCCAGCTCCGAAAATACTCATAACCATGCTAACAAAGTACAACACACCGATACCCATGGTCGCTGAAACGATCATCAGTCGAAAATTTTCGGTTGGCTTCACAATTCCTGTTTTGTAAAGAAAAAGTAGTGACGCAAGGGTTCCCAAAGTTAATCCAATTGCCTGTATCACAATTCCCTGAAATTGCGCCTCATAAATCGCAGATATACCGCCCAACAAAAGACCCTCTAGTAAAGCATAAATTGGTGCTGTCGTACCGGACCAGTGCTTCTTGAAAACTGTGACAAGCGCCATGATAAATCCGCCAATCCCCCCAATCATCATGAGGGGCATGACACTTGAGGCGTCACCGCTTCGAAAAAAAAGATTCCATGTGTAAGAGGCCGAAAGCACCACAAGAAAAAGAAGGACCCCGGTCTTATTCACCGTCCCCTCTAGGGTCATCACACCCAGATCTTTAACGTGAGGGCGAAAATTTTTAGCTTCATCACTAAACGTAGCGTCACTCAGAGCAGGGTTTCCAGAGCGACCAAAAGTTTGAAGAGCGTTATGGTTAGACATTGCAATGCTTCCTTGTAATTCGTTCCTTTTAAAAAGACCAACAAAAAAGTCCGCTGTTATCGCTTAGGATCCCAAACGAGCCGACCCGTATCGCAACCATTATACGGAGCCTATCGGTACTATGGAATTCGAAATACTATGATTTTTTTTATCAACATTCCCAATCCTATAAAAAAAATCATATTTCAGAGCTATCGTTGCAATAGCTACTGCCTTTGATTATATAAGAGTTAGGTATAGTTTATGTAGAGTCCCGATATGTTTCATAGCCCCAAAGTGAGTTATACTTACCGATTAAATACTGAAATACAGGACGCACCATGAAAACACGGATCACTGAATTATTTGGGATAAAACATCCAATTATCCAGGGCGGAATGCATTATGTCGGCTTTGCGGAACTGGCTGCAGCTGTTTCAAATGCCGGCGGCCTCGGGATAATAACTGGTCTCACCCAAGGTACCCCGGAGAAATTGGCTAAAGAGATAGCTCGTTGCCGACAGATGACAAACAAACCTTTCGGAGTGAACATGACCTTCTTGCCGAGCCTGACGCCACCAAACTACGAAGAGATGTTTAGGGCAATTATAGCGGGCGGTGTGACCGTTGTGGAAACAGCTGGTAATAATCCCCAGAAATGGTTGCCAATGCTAAAAGACGCTGGCGTAAAAGTGATACATAAATGCACATCAGTGCGTCATTCCCTGAAAGCAGAGAGAATTGGTTGCGATGCGGTCTCGGTCGATGGCTTTGAATGTGGTGGGCATCCGGGGGAGGATGACATACCAAATTTTATCTTACTGCCGAGGGCCGCTGATGAGCTGACAATACCTTTTGTTGCATCCGGCGGAATGGCTGATGCACGCAGCTTGGTGGCTGCTCTATCTCTCGGTGCAGAGGGCATAAATATGGGCACTCGGTTTGTTGCCACGGAAGAGGCACCGGTTCATCCGAACGTAAAACAAGCCATTATAGACGCCTCTGAACTTGACACCGCTCTGGTAATGCGTCCACTGCGCAATACGGAGCGCGTCCTAAAGAATGCCGCTGTCACTAGACTCCTCGAAAAAGAAAAAACGCTCGGTGACAAACTGGCATTCGAGGATGTTATCGATGAGGTAGCTGGCATCTATCCAAAAATTATGGCGGATGGGGATATGGACGCAGGAGCTTGGTCTTGCGGTATGGTCGCGGGTTTAATCGATGATTCGCCAAGCGTCGAAGCACTTATCAAACGAATCATGGTAGAGGCGGAGGAGATAATAAGTTCACGTCTTTCTGGATTCTCAGCAGCCGCATCTTAACTATCCAAGGCTGATTTGTTGCAGTGTCAGAGCATGATTTTTTATTGACAATAATGTTAATGGGCTCAAAACGCAGACTATGCCGCACAGTAGCTTATCTGATTAAATTTTCTCTGGTGGTAATCCCCATCCCCAAACATGAGATTTATAGTCATGAGCCTCTTTACATAGTGACCTATATTTAGTTCATCGGTCATTCCCATCCCTCCATGAATCTGGATTGCCTCCTCTCCGATCATCTTCGAAGACCTCGCCACTGCAATTTTCATAGCATGCAGTGAGCGCATTCGTTCGTTCTCAACTTCAAGGCTACCGTCGCCGAAAGCACACAATGCTCGATACACCATGGATCTTGCCTGTTCAGCTGCCATAAAATTATCTACCATGCGGTGCTGGAGGGCTTGAAAAGAACTTATTGGAACACCAAATTGCTGGCGCGTCTTCGTGTAAGCGATTGTGGCATCATTTAGTACGCTCATAATTCCTACTGACTCTGCGCAGAGACCGATTAACACCTGTGGCATAATATTTTCCACAATGCTCATACCTTCGTCCAAACTACCTAGTATTGCATCATCCGAAACATTCACACCGTCAAAGATTATATTTGCAGCCTTGTGACCGTCCATCATTCCGTAAGGGAGGATTGAGATTCCTTGTGAGTCCGCATCAACCATAAACAGGCTGATCCCCGACGAATCGTGCTGACCACCGGATGTTCGTGCCGCCACAATAATGTGCGTCGCATTGGAGCCATTCAAGACAATGGACTTCGAACCATCTATACTCCACCCCTTCTCTAAAGGCGTTGCCTTCGTCTTCATGTCGGTAATCTCAAATCGTGACTGTCGTTCAAGATAAGCAAACGCGCCCTGACAGCTTCCTTCAATGATCTTCGGAATAAGATCTGCAGCAACAATATTATTTCCGCAATGCGACAACAGGCCACCAAACAACAACACAGTTGGCACAAACGGCTCAACCACTATTCCCTTCCCCAGCTCTTCCATAATGACCGCGACGTCTTCATTGCCACCGCCATAGCCGCCATAGTCCTCTGAAAAGGGTATCGATAGCCATCCAAGTTCAGAAAAGATTGTCCACAATTCAGAACTCATTCCTTTTTGTGATGATATAATTTTTCGCCTTGTATCAAAGTTATATTGGTCTTTTATATACCTTGCAACACTGTTCTGCAACATCGCCTGTTCATCACTGAGTTGGAAATTCATGATTTTTCTCTCCTCAAAGTCGGCTACACCCCTAAAACCATCTTAGCTATAACATTGCGCTGCACCTCGTTAGAACCTCCATATATTGTTGCTGCACGTCCAAAAAGGTATCCGCAACGAGCTTCTTCAGCAAAATCATGTCCATATCCATCCTTTTGCCCATCGCTTGGAATTCCACTTCCATAATATGCAGCTAGTTGCAGTTGAAGCTCCTGTATTGATTGAGTTATCTCTGTTCCCTTAATCTTAAGCAAAGAGGACTCAGGCCCTGGGGTGCCTCCCTCGGCCATCGCGGCTAATACGCGAAGTTCAGTATACTCAAGCGCCATAAGCTCCGTCTCAACATCTGACATTCGCATCTGAAAAACTGGGTCATCAATCATTGCGCGACCCCCATTAACTTCGTGTTTTGCGCGCTCCTTTAATTCCGAGAAAGCCCGCTTTGAGTCGGCCACCTCGGCCATACCAGTGCGTTCATGCGCCAAAAGCGCTTTTGCATAGGTCCAACCCTTGTCCTGCTCACCAATTAGGTTCTCAAGCGGCACCCACACATCTTCAAACATCACCTCATTGAGATGGTGTCTCCCATCAATAGTCACTATTGGTTTGACACTAATCCCAGGAGTTTTCATGTCAATAAGTAAAAAGCTTATACCCTGTTGCTTTCGCGTCTCCTTGCTCGTGCGAACCAAGCAAAAGATCCAGTCAGCATATTGTGCATATGATGTCCAGATCTTATGGCCGTTGACCAAGTACTGTCCATCAACCAAATCTGCAGAAGTACTCAAAGCTGCCAAATCAGATCCCGCTCCGGGCTCAGAATAGCCTTGACACCACCAGTCATCACTAGAGAGTATTCGGGGTAAAAATCTTTTCTTTTGCTCTTCATTTCCGAAAGTGTATATAACCGGCGCAACCATGTTTAGCCCGAAGGGAATGACAGCTGGGATCCCCGCAGCCCCGCGCTCAGTCTCAAAAATAAATTTTTGGGTTATGGACCAGCCAGCACCGCCGTACTCTACCGGCCAACTGGGAGCAATCCAGCCTTTTGCATAAAGCTTCTTTTGCCATGTCACGATTGCTTCTTTGTAGGAAATACCATCGCTGATAGTTGCTAAATTCAAGCCTCCTGCCACTGAGGAATCATACTCAGTGGCAAAGAAGTCGCGTACCTCATCGCGAAACGCCAAATCCTCTTTAGTGAACGTTATATCCATCGAAACTCCTCCTGATGACTTTATACTTCAGACAAACGACATGACAGCACTGTTGCTCTTAAGTATATATTAATTCTTACTACTCAATCATACAAAAAAACTATATCTCTTATCATGAATTCTTATTACAAATCACATAAAACGTTATCGGATCAAGAGTACATGTCAAAGTGAGATCACCTCGTCTATGAAAATATCGATTGGTATTAGGTTGAATGTCGATCTAATAGGTCTGTATTATTTCCTGCGAACCATTGCCATGAAAGGGTCTCTTTGACTCTTAGCTTTTTATCAGCTGAATCTTTGAGCCTCACAACACACGAACAATAACTAATCAACAGACCTTGGAGTCACAGAGCCGTAAAATGAGTAGAATTTAATTTCCGAAGCTAAATATAAGTTGGGCTGACTGATGCGCTCCTAGTTATCTCCCAGTTAAGGCACTTTGCTGATGAACAAAGTAGTAAAATCATATAAGGCCTCCGAACTCTCTACTTTTTTTCCAACTATTAGTAATCCAAACACTGGATTATTCCCGTTATTATTCTTTGCATAGTTCAGTCGACTCTTCCTCTTACAAATCCAAAGCGATTTGATAAGGGGCGGCGGCACCACATATGGCATGGATTATCTCACTGAAGTGATCTCAACAGGAGACTCGATTCCTTGGATACAATGCCTCAATAGTACCCCGTCCTAGTTGTAACTAATCAGCAAAGGAACCGTGGACCATTTACCGAGATGAAACAACGATAGAATCTGATCTTAGAAAACATATCCGTCCCTATAAATTTATTGAAGAGTCGATCTGCAAGAAGACTTGTCTGCAGATGGTGAGCCACCGTACTTCCGCCAGGGTTACAAATCAACTTGACGTTATCAGGGTCTCCACCAGATAGAAAAATATTCTGCCAGATCCAATTGAGGGTCGAATTTTTATCCAGAGCCAAATAATTCGAACTCCCAAACCCATGCCCCTCCGATAGTTCCGGCGTTGCTGAGCATTGAAACACTTTAAGCTTAAATTAGACAATACAACGATAGTTCAATACCTCGCAAGAGTTCGTTCTATCTGCACTCCTCATACCAGATGAGTGACTTTTAAAGCTTACACAACGGATATGAATAGTGACCGGCATAAGCTGATCTTTATAAAGTTTGGGAGTCCAGATAATATTGGATAGACAGTTCTTCGATCGATATGACATCATTCTCAGCGAGGGCGAAAATTTTGGGTAAACGCTCCACAAGCAGCTGGCACCAAATTCAACAGTCAACATTTTCCCACTTCGACTAGGGTGCTTGTATGGCTGAAGTGAATGATAATTCTCTGATCGCTTGCGTAGCAGATGGGATACCACTTATTGCCTGAGCACCGCCACTATTGGCACCGATCAGAGTACCAGGCTCGATCGTCACGCGAGTTTTGGGCTCAACTGGTACAAACAGGGATCCATATAGTGCAATACCGAACATCAAATTTACAAATAGTTGGCCCACGGATTTCGCGCGCGTTTAAAAGGGATATTCCGAAATAAGAAGCGTTCATTAGCTACGGAAAATTCATAATCAATTGAAGAAATTGATGAGGATGATCACAACGAACATGCTTTAATGTATGCAGGACGTATCTTAAGGCGTGCATAATAGGCCGAGGTGTGCTGTTTGAATCCCTCATGGAGTCCCAAAGTTTCCGCCATCAAAAGCGCGAAACCGACACTTATATCGGCAATGGTAAATCGATCCGAACATAAAAACTCTCGCTTACTCACCATGCTCTCTAGAGATCGTAATCGAGAATAAAACCACTGAGAATAATCCTGTACTACCTGCTTATGGCGCCGCTCTTCCGGCTCCAATTGTGAATAACGTAACACCAATGTCTGTGGAAAAGTAAGAGTTGCATCGCTTCGGTGCAGCCAATTCAAATAGAGGCCATAGTCTCGCTCATCCGGACGAACTGAGAGTGAGGTAGGGCCATATCGGTCTACAAGATACTGGCTGATACCAGACGACTCAGTCATCTCGACAAAACCGTCAGTAAAAAAAGGCACTGTGCCAATAGGATTTATATCGGTGTACCCAGGATGAAGAAAACGAGGGGGAAATTTCATGCAAACCAACTCATAGTCAAGCCCCATCTCCTCCATCGTCCACAGCGGCCTAATCGATCGAGATAAACTGCAATGCCATAACTTCAAAGCCATCTATAACCTTAACCTCCCATAAAAGGATTCATTAGTTACTAGCCAGCCGCTATTTCAAATAAAACATTATCGGCCGCCACCTAAACCAGCGTTAGCATGCAAATCACCGATCACTCCACCGGCAGCAGCCTTGACCACCAAAAGCAATATGATATTGGCACCCTCCTAACACAAACGCAAATCCGATTGATCGGCACCCTCATGGCTGGGAATCCAAGGCACGCTTTGCCTGATATCATGCGTGCTGCATGTGCCTTATTTCCCATGACCTCAACAGCCTCTAGCCTCGGTCGAATGGAGGCGATTCTCCATCTTGACAGGATTTGTAAAAGGACTCATTTTCACTCAGAAACCGGCACAGTGGTGCGCCACGTCAGTGCGGCTAAATTTCGCCGCCCTACCAATCAGATCAACTGATAAATAACACTCGCTGATAGAATCAGGACGCTGACGAATCACCTAATTCGCATGTCCTAAATGAACGGCCTCGCAGCGAGTGCCTGCCAACATAGGCTACAACCATATTATAACCAAAAGCATTTGCCATCCAAAGAACTCTGCAAGCACACCCGCTGCAATTGGCTACACAAATGCTATTAAATCGATTTAAACAACTTTGTCTCCATCCGGATTAGACACCCAATATGGTGTACGCTTTTCGACAAAGGCTGCGACTCCTTCTCGCCCTTCTTGCCCGAGCATACATCTAGCGAAACCTTCTGCAGCAAAGTCAAGAGCTTCACTTCTCGATTTTCGTAAGGTCTCGAAAAGAATTGACTTTGTTATCGCATTCGCTCCGGGCGCGCATACCGAAATTTGTTGTAATACCGCCTCACACTTGGCCTCGAGTTCATCTAAATTCTCAGCATAATCATGCGCAATTCCTAGCGAAACCGCATCATCCCCCCTAAATCGAGCACCCGTCAGCATCAACCGGCGTGCCTGCGTGAGCCCTATACGCTCTGTTACAAATGGAGCTATCTGTGCGGGAGGAATTCCGAGGCTAGTCTCACTTAGACGGAAACGAGCATCACTCATAACGAGCGTCACATCGGCAACACAAGCAAGGCCAAGGCCTCCGCCGATCGCGGCACCCTCTACTAGTACAATAACCACCTGTGGCTGTTCATTAAGCTGACTCATCAGAAAACCGAACGACCGATTGCCTTTTGCAACTTTAATAGAGCTTCCCCTTTGCGCTAAAGATTGAAAGCTCTTTAAATCTGCTCCAGCGCAGAAAAATCCTCCCTTTCCCCTCAACACAATCGTCCTGATAGTACGGTCATCTTCAACTCGTTTGAGGGCACCATACAACCCATCGGTCATCTCAATTGAGAGGGCATTTTTGACCTCAGGCCGATTGAGCCAGATAGTTAAAACACTGCCCTTTCGTTCAAGAATCAACGTGTCCATGCCCGCAAGCTGACTTTTAATAATCTGTGTCATCATCTCCTCCATAAATTTTTGTCGAACCAAATCCTTGTAATGTCCAAGCTGTTTCGTCGCAGCTTTCAGTGGCGCACTCGATCAAAGTTCCGAGTAAAAAACCGAGCATAAATCTGGCATGTCTCGGATCAATCATCCCGAAGTTCGTAATGCCGCCAGAGGTATTAAATGCGTCAGACTAGCCATCGAAGTGTTATGCTAAATCCTTTTCTTGTACCTAAAGCATGCCCTTATCCCTCTACCTGTAATGCAGATCTAATGAAAATTATTACACTGTCCTTTCAATAAGGTACAAAGATAATCAATCTATTGGCCAACTTTTCTCGGGACTTGGTTGAACTTATTTCCCTAGAGCCCAGTAGCAGTAGTCTAAGGAATGAAGGAACATCATGAATACTCAGCGTAGAGGCCGGTCTTTTGCTCAGAGAGACCCTATAAACTCTAACGTTTAAAATATCTGGGTAAAAAGTTTTTCTACAGATAAATTTCCATCTGTTAGCTCTTAAAAACCTCACACTATTGCAACTCGACCGCCATGGCACGTGCTCTTCGCACATCAGCTTTTCCACTACCAAGCAAAGGAATTGAATTGACAACCTGATATTCAGATGGGAGCATTAACGCCGGACAACCGAGATCCAACATTTTTTTGCGAATAGAGGTAAGGTCAAGTTCTAAATCACATACTAGAACAATTTTTTCGCCTCTTATAGCGTCAGGCAACCCGACCGCAATTATTCCAACTTCCTCTGATATGACACCTTTTAAAGCTCGCTCGACAGCCGTCAAGCTAATCATTTCACCTCTTATTTTTACAAATCGCGAATAGCGATCTATGATAGTAAGGAAACCATCTTCGTCGATAATTCCTTTATCTCCGCTAACATACCACTTAAAACCATCGATCTCCTTGATTACGCCTTTTGTTTTTTCAGGCTCTCCAAGGTACCCATGCATCACTTGTGGCCCGCCAATCAACACCATGCCGGCGTCACCAATGGATAGCTCCTCGAATGTTTCCGGATCCACGATGATGCAACTAGTACCGGGTACGGGCATTCCCACAGTCCCAAGTTGGCTACCCTTTTGAATTTTTAGCCTGCTCGGTTCCAGTTGGTCCGGCAGATTGCACGAGACGACTGGTGCAGTTTCGGTAGTTCCGTACCCCTCGAGAATCGTTTTACCAAACTTAGTCTGAAAATCCTGACGCACTCTATCGTCGAGTTTTTCAGCCCCAGAAACAACTAGACGAAGGCTAGCTAGTAGTAGAGGATGAATCTTTTGATTATGGGTGTAGAGCCTCAATAATGATGACGTGCCGCACATGATGCTTACTCCATGCCGTGAAATTGATTTTGCGGTCGAGAGAGCGTCTGTTGGGTCAGGCTGGCAAACCAGAGGAATCCCCTCGATTAGCGGAAGAAAAGTTGTAACAGTAAGTCCGAACGCATGAAATAACGGCAATGAACCCATCATTACATCGTCAGGCTGAGCATTAACAATCTCTGCTACCTGCTTAATATTCGACATAATGTTTTTATGAGTAAGTGAGATCCCTTTGGGCGATCCCTCACTCCCACTAGAGAACAGGACTGCGGCGATTTTATTCGTATCATTATTACGACTATAAATTAGTCTCAATAAACTCTCGGGGAGAAACTTAACAAGTAGCCAATACAAACCCAATTCTATTTTTGGGATTTCCGCTACCAACTCCTCTAAATGTATCAGCTCCTGGCCATGGAAGGCTACCCGGATATCAACCCCGCGCGCCTTAAGTTTTTTTAGAAAAGTATTCGACGTAACGATAACTTTAATTTCTGCAGTCTCGCAAGCTGACGTGATATCCGAAAGATTAGAGGTATAATTTAGATTTACCACCGTTTTTCCCGCCAATAGACTTCCCATATTTGCTAATGCTGCCCCACCACTGGAGGGTAGCAATAAACCGATATTTTGATTAGCCACTTTCTTGGAGATTCTTACAGAAATCGCAATCGCAGCGCATAAAGCCCGAATAGCGGCAAGAGGCGCCGATCCCTCATCCACCAAACTGGGAAGATTTTTTGATCTTTTGACACTAGTGATCCAAGCGTTTTGAAGAGTTGGCAGCGTCTCCACATAGGATTGCCATGAGGCCATGGACAGTCGTAAAATCTGACGCTTAACTATCCCAGCCGAAACATCATTCGCAAGGGGTAATCCAAAGGCGACCACAAGATTTCTTAATGAACTATACGAGTAACTCTTTCTTAATCGAGTCGAAGACATCGAAAATTGACTACCCCTAAGACCCTGAAGATAAAATGGAATAATAACATAAGTATTTTTTGCTAGGGCCGGCACTCTCTCAAAACCTTTGCGAAACTGGACAAGATGCCCTGTTCTAGAAATTGTGCCCTCAGGGAAAATACAAACAACTTCTCCCATATCTAGCAGCTTCGAAACCTCAAGAAGGGCATCCTTACCACCATCGCCAAGCTCAATCGGAACAGCACCAAAAATCTTGACAATCCAATTTATGTACCATCGATCATAAATCGATCGCTCCATCACGAAGCGAATAGGTCTAGGGGCCGCGATCTGAAGAATAGCCCAGTCTATCCAGCTGATGTGATTTCCTAAAAGGAGTACCCCTCCTTGCTCAGGGATGGAACTCAAGCCCGAAACTTTAATTTTATAATGTCGTTTTATCGTAGAGGTTACGATAAATCTAATCAAGCTCTGAGGTAGTTTTAACACAGTAAAAACACAGCCCGCCAGCGCAACTACAGCTATAATCGGAAACAAATAAGCGGACACTCCCATAATAGTGAGCGCACAAGTCAACGCTAAAAAAGTTATCATAGCTATATTTTGGAGGAAATTGTTTCCAGCTATTACGGTACCCAATTCTTCCGAGCGTGCATTAAATTGAATCAAGGCATTAAGCGGAACGATAAACAACCCACCTGCTATTCCCATAATGAAAAAATTAACCGCATGCAACCAAATTACTTCAAGATGGACCACTAAGAAAAGTCCAGTGCAGATACCCATTGCACCAATGGGTATTAGTCCAGTTTCGATGTAACCCCTGGACCAGCGTACTGCAAGAAAAGAGCCCAATGCGATGCCGATTCCACTCGCTGCCATCGTTCCATTAATAACTCGAGTGTCGGTTATTCCAAGGACCTGTTCAGCAAAATTACCAAAGGCCGCCAACTGCACCTGACCCACAGCCCAAAACACCGCTAGGCCTAAAACAGATAGTCGAATGATTTCGTTGGAAATTAATGGCCTTAATGCCCTGATAGCCGCACGCCCTGAAAGATGTTCAACTGGTCTTAATTCGATTTTGGTCCCGAAATCGAGCTGCGGTAGTCGATAGCAGAGTAGCGCCTCTAGGAAACTCGTTACCACCAGAAGCCAACCGATTGGTGCAACTGCTACCAAAACATCTGCCTCTGTGATCGCGTCACTAGGGTATAGGTGTTCGAACACCTGTGAAAAAAGAAAAGTGCTAACTAAAATCGCGCAAATAACAGTAGCCTGCGCTAGCCCATTTCCCTCTGCAAGACGGTCTTTTCCGAACAACGATTTTATGTATCCAGATTTAGCCGGCGAATAGATAGCACTTTGCATAGCTAAAATAAAGGTCATTACAAAGGCAGTCCAAAACTGTCCGGTGTAATAGCAAAAAGTTATTCCAAGCGTTATTCCAACTGCGAGGGCCGCCGAAAGACGCATCACCACATTTTTTGGGAATCTATCGCCGGCAAATCCCGCAGGTGTAAATAATAGAATAAATGGAAGAAGGATCAGTGCGTTCAGTATTGCAGTGAGGATGATTTGGTTCTCACCATCATAGACTTTCAGAATTGTGTTCTGGATCGTGATCTTATGCCCAAGATCTAAGAACGCGTTTAAAAACACCACCATCAGGTAGGAGAACGCGCCCTTAGTCTTAATTAATTGACTCATCTATCCTCCTTAACGACAATTTAAAATTACCCAGCCAATAAATAGCGTTTTAATCGTCCTTTACGCTTTTGCAACAAAATAAAAACCAGAAGATATAGGTTCTAGATGCCATTGCCAACGGTCACTCAACTTTTAAGTAAGAGTATGGCACATCAAGGCAAAAACATGTCAGGATAGTGAAAATTAAAACATCCCAATAAAGAAAAGACAGTTTAGGTAACAAATAAAGATAAGGGTGTGACCGATGTATTTGGGTATTGCAGGGGAAAAAGCAATGGTATGTGGCTCGTCTGGAGGGTTGGACTTTGCATGCGCCTTGGCTCTTGAAAAATTTGGGGGTTGAAGCAACTTTAAATGGACGAAATCAACAAACCCTTTTGGCAGCAGCGGAGCAAATTCGTGAAGGGCTTAACAAAGGAGTTCAAATAGCAGTCATCGATATTGGAACCGAGCAAGGACAAGATATTGTGGTAGCAAAATATCTAAAACCCGATATATTAATTTATAACAACGGTGGCCCTCCTTTTGTTGAATTCAAGTCCCTTAGCAGGAGTGATTTAGAAAAAGGTCTTGAAATGAATATGATAACGCCGATCAGAATGATACAAAGAATTTTTAATTCTATGGCTATCAAGGGATTTCGCTGAGCTATAAAATTACATCCGTATCAGTAGAATTGTGGATCTAAGGTTTAAATCTTTCTAGCGGAGCATAAGCATGCCTCTCCTCTTTTTTAGTGGGAGTTTCACATTCTTTAGCCCACAAAGGTGCAACTATTAACCAGCTATTGCTGGGATATTTTTTAACAGAACTATTGAGAGAGGGATTTAAAGTTAAAGCAGAAAAAATGGAGTACCAGAGGACGAAATTTCGGATACGATAGTTTATCAAGTCCCAGAAAAACGTCTTGGCAAGCCTAAGCAAGTTGGGCAGACTTGTGACTTTTTATTTAGCAAATCCGCCAGCTACATTACTGGGCAAAATATCTCAAACGACGGGGGTCTTTATAAAAATGTCCTTTAAAATTCTCAAAGCTTGCTATGGAGAACTTTTTAATAACAAGGGTCCGCAAATTGGTCGAAACTCCGAGGCCGCCTCGATAAGAGATCGCGCTGTGTGTTCACGAACAGCATAAACAATTGACGACAATTCTGGCCAGCCGCCAAGTCTGCGCAATAACAAATCAAAATCACCATCACCTGATAGCAACACGATGCAATCGATATTGTTATTGTTGTGAAAAACCGTATCTAATATGTCGATAGTGATCCCAACATCCCAATCACCTTTCCTCGTACCATCGGCGCGGCTAATGTAAGGTTTTAACTTTACGTTGAATCCTGACTCCCTTAAAAAATTTTGAAATATCATCTGTTTCCGGTCCCCACGGTCAATCGCATAGGCTTGAGCAATAACAATGTCACCCTCATTTTCAAGCTCACTCAAAAGTCTTCTATAATTAAAATAGCATCCATATCTTTCTTTAACAGTGTAAAATATATTTTGGACATCAACGAACAGTGCAATTTTTCTCATAATAAGCTTCCCCTCGGAATATTCAATCACTAACCGCGAGGAATAGATTTTTACATAAGCTAAGCTCAGATGCGTTAAAAAAAGTGTCGCTGTAACTTACAGTGCCACATTTATGCCTTGCTTTTAGCTCTTCAGATTTCTAAAGTATTACCCTTAATCCATGATAAATATATTCGATTATTTAACTTTAATAGGGGAAAACTTGTATGTCACTTGAACTAGTAACCGCCGGTTTAAAAGAAAAAATCGGCGAAGACTGCGGACTTGGAGCAACGGTAAAGTTTGATTTTGGGGATAACGGAAAACTCTTCCTTGATGCTACACAAACGCCTAATATTATTAATAATGATGACGCCGATGCTCAGTGCACCATGGTCTTAAGTATGGAGAATTTCATGTCGATGGCCGCGGGAGAACTTGATGGCACTGCGGCTTTTATGTCCGGTAAGCTCAAAATCCAAGGCGATATGGGTATAGCAATGAAATTAGGCCCGATGTTAGCGTAATAAAGGTCAGTAAAGAAAATAAAAATGATGTGGGGATTAGCCTGTCTCAATAGCCAGGCAGGCTAATCAAAGCACCCTAAAATTGGTGTAGTCAGCATTCCTGTAAAGTATTAGCTTATCAAGAGTCGACATTCTCAAACTTCCGATAAATTATTTACCTTCCCTCTCATAAGCACTTGTTACGATGTGATATGCGCCATGCTCATCTGATAAATCAAGTCTTAGTTTTCCATCCAAGTCCAATCTCAATATGATACTTTTTCCCTTTAGATTAAAAAGAAAGTTGCTTGACAGACCTCTCAGTAGCTGACGTATCCGGGGGCTTTCCGACAGAACATCATTTCTTATTGAGGGCGTGCCTATCTAGAAAGTACCAGTTCCGTTAAATGAGATATTGTCTATATGCACAAAAGACTCTGCAAACAAATCTTATCGTCCGGCATACGCATCTTATAAAATTCTACTCGACAGGCTAGCATTCATATAACTATCAAAAACCATACTCCTGTCTATAAAAAATAATAAAGTGGATGACTTTTCTATAAATACTGTATATATTAACAGTATAAAAGGTGGGCTAATGCAAAAATTTTCAAATCTAGAGTCACTTCTAACACGCCATGATATTTGGCGTGGTCATAGTCGCTCGATCATAAAAGATTCCTTGACAACCCAATATCCAGAATTAGATGATCTATTATGTGGCGGTTGGCCGCGACAAGCATTAGTCGAAGCAAATTTTAGTCGTCATGGCATTGGTGAGTTGAGTCTAATTTTGCCGACATTAGTCAAGCATACGCAGGAAGAAGGGCTATGCGTCCTTCTCGATCCGCCTTATCAACCTTATGCTCCTTCCTGGGCGTCAGCTGGTATAAAACTTGAAAATCTTTTCGTCATACACAGCAAGTGTCGTAATGAATGGCTATGGAGTGCCGAACATAGCATAAGAAGTGAAGTCATGCTGGTCGCATGGATAGGACAATATAAGTTTAACTATAGTAATTTAAGACGAATACAATTAGCTGCAACTGAAAATTATCAACCGGCTTTTTTATACAACCATTTAAAACGTATTTCACTGTACTCTCCTGCCGCATTAAGACTGGAAATTAACAATTCGAAGCTACATGAAATAAAAATAAAAGTAATTAAATTCAATGGGTTAAATTCTTCTTCGCAAGTACGGTTGAAAACATATATAAATGACACGAAACGTATTTTACTGCACCAACTACCCGTGCCGATACACAATAATCATAAGAATACTGGTTTACCTTTCAACCCTAATGAGACCCAAGACTACATACTTAACACTTAATTTTAATATGAAAATCTACAACAGATATAGCCCATATGCNCCAAACAATTAAAACACAAGAAATCTGGCTCTATCTGCACTTTCCTTTATTGGCTATAGATGCNNAATTNAAAGAATCTAAANAACNACNCTCACAATATCCGCAAGCAGTNATNACTCAAGGTCAAAAGACACAATATATATATTGTTGCAACGATGCTGCAAAGCANNTTGGTATCCAAGCACAAATGTCCTTNTCGACTGCAATAACTCTNTGNCCNGAGTTACANANNANAATTCGAAATANTAAANAAGAAAGGCTCTATTTCGANCAACTAACTNTTATTGCNTACAANTTTAGTCCCGAACTAATCATCNATCAAAATATTGGCCTCAGTATAGAATTATCTAANTGTAANAAGCTTTATGGTAGTTATTCTAAATTACTCAANCAACTAGAAGAGCAATTAAAGGAGAAATGNAGCCAAGTCTTCACAGGAGTTGGACACAACTCNTTANCAGCGCGCNTATCAATAAAACNNGNNTTTCATACTCAAATACCTAANAATAAAGAGTTAATTCGCCNACTATATTCCATAAANTTANATCAACTAANCCTTAAANNCTCTCAAAAAAATAGNCTTAAGCATNTAGGCATNATCACTGTAGGTGATTTTCTAACTCTACCAAGCACCTCAATATGCCGTCGATTTGATAATAAAATACTCTACAAAATAAGTCTCTTAACTGCTCAAAATGATTTGCAAGAACGATATATAGCACCTAAAAAATTCAAAGATATGCTAGAAAATCCTAGCGGATTTTATAGCAAAGAAGATTTATATAAACCAATGAAAATATTGTTGGCACGACTCCAAAAGCATCTCCGCACTCATCAGGTAAACTGCAAAAAGATTTATTGGCAATTCTCTCCAATGCAAGGACAACCAAAATCTATGGTCATTAAATTATCACATCCATGTCATGGCTCTGACATTTTTTTCACTCTCAGTCGTTTGCAACTTGAACGAATTAATTTACCAAATAGTATCGAAAGAATTGTTTTATCTAGCAAGGAATTCATTATTAATACTAATGAAAACTTAGATTTTTTTCTTACTAAAAAATATATAAAGAAAGTTCATTTTTTAGATCAGGTCACAGCTAAGTTAGGAGCTGATACTATATATCAACCCTGCTTTCAGGCAGAGTACTTACCAGAAAAAGCTAATCTAGCTGCCGACATATGCTCTCCCAAAACATCAAGTGGTAGACATTTGCCATTACAACCACTGTGGCTGACAAATACACCTTTACGATTACAAAACCTCGATAATCAACCTTACTGGAACAAACCCTTGACGCTGTTACGTGGGCCTGAACGCTTATCTGACAACTGGTGGCAAGGTGAGCAACAGCGCGATTATTATATCGCGCATGATTCTCAAGGATCACGTTACTGGTTATATTGGGAAAAACAGAGCAAGAGATGGCACCTACATGGAATATTTGCCTAAAGAGTAATTATAAAAAAGCTCTACTTAACCAATTGCTTTCTGAGGACAAACTTCTGCACTTTTCCAGCAGGATTGCGCGGTAAAACATCAACAAAGTATAATCGCGTTGGCAACTTAAATCGAGCGAGTTGCGAACTTGCAAAGTCACGCAATTCTTCTAATTGCAAATCTGCATCTGGTTGAAGCACCACCACAGCAACCACAGCCTCCCCCCACTTTGGATCAGGCTGACCGACAATGGCAACTTCGACAATGGCTTCATGCGCATATAGAATATTCTCAACTTCAGCAGGATAAACATTCTCTCCTCCTGAGATAATCATATCTTTAAGACGATCACAAAGGTATAAAAAGCCATCGTTATCCAGGTACCCTATGTCTCCGCTGTGAAACCACCCGTTTTCATCAATTGCCTCAGCAGTTGCTTCAGGTCGATTCCAATAACCCTTCATCACATTTGGTCCTCTAATGCATACCTCTCCTCGCTCACCAGCAGATAAAGGATTATTTTCAGAATCTACTATACAAATGTCGGTATAGAGTGGAGAACGACCGGCAGATCCTATTTTTTCACTAGTCAGATGGCTGGCAAGGATACTTGCATATGGCGCGGTCTCAGTAAGCCCATATCCTTGACAAAAACTTATTCCTCGGGCTCCATAAGTTTCAATCAAGGGAACTGGTACAGGGGCACCACCGACCGTGACTGACAAAATGTGACTTAAATCAGTAGTGGCAAAGTTTTCATGCTGCGACATCAGCAGGAACATAGTCGGCGCACCAAACATTGTTGAAACACGATATTTCTCCAAGTCCTTCAATACTTGTCCGGGCTCAAAATTACGATGAAGAATTACCTCTATCCCACACGCCAAAGAAATCAGTGTCGTCACATTTAAACCACCGATATGAAACAATGGTGCACAAGTCAACGTTGCTGTTTGCATATTATTTTCACTAAAAGCAACATTAACAGCATTCCAAAAGAGATTACCATGGGTCAACATCGCTCCTTTAGGTAGACCTGTTGTGCCAGATGTATACATTATCAGTGCAATGTCATCTGCCGAGACTTGCCCAAAATGTTCGAGTGGATCTTTATTATCTATTAACTCTGGAAAAAACTCCCAATTTGACGCTTTTGACTCAACATTCAGATACCGACCACATTGAAGATATGAGCGCTCATCGTCGACCAGTGAAGTCATAGTTTGATCCGCAAACATTACCTTTAAACCGGCGTCATTTGCGATAAATCTTATCTCTGATCCAGTCAAGCGGAAATTAATTGGAACGAATATAGCTCCTAAGCATCCACACGCATAAAGAACCTCAAGGAATGACGGATGATTAAGTCCAATATAACCAACACGATCTCCCTTATTGATATCCATATCCTTCAGCACTGCTGAAATCTTGCGAACTCTTAGTGAAAGCTCATAATAAGTTAACGAATGACCCTCAAATGTAATGGCCCTTTCCAGTGGCGAAATCTCAGCTCGTTTTAATATAGTTTGTCCTAGACCAATGTCTGGACTTTTAGCCATATGCATTTCTACCCCCAAATGGTTTGGCAACTTCTTTGAAATTTTTCTGATAAGGTTATAACTAAATAGGCATTCATTTGCAAACTTGTCAAAATGCTATATCAAGCCAAGGATCGGCATTATTTGATATGGCACGAAATATGCTTTATTTCACCTCTGATTTACTGAGATTTTAGAAGGCCACAAAATAATCTCCTGAAATTTACATCCATAACAGATTTGCTAACATCCATCGGGGCTTAAATCAAGAGCTCGCACTGGAATAGTGCAACATGAGGCTAGTATATTTTTAAGGGCAAACCTAATCTTGAATAACTATATCATAAACGAGAAATATCGCCATGCTCAAGGCGACCCTTACGCATTGATCTTCACTGACCTCGATGGCAGTTTATTGGATCATAATACCTATAATAGTGGTCCCGCTTCGCAACTATTAAAGCTTCTAGAAATCTCTAAATTGCCAGTGATAGCTGTTACTAGTAAAACCGCCTCAGAGGTTATTCCACTCCGGGAAGATCTCGAAAATAAACACCCATTTATAATTGAAAACGGGGCAGCTATTTATATTCCCAAGGAATATTTTTCAAAAAATTTAGTTGTAAAAAATTGTGATACAGTCGACGAGTATATCAGGATTTCTGAAGCTCCATCCCGAGACTATTGGCGTAAGATTTTGCATGATTTTGATCAAAGATACCAAAATGAGTTTAGGGGTTTTTCTGATATTTTTAATCGGGATGGTGCCGCCGGTATTCGTGAGGTCACGGGATTAAGCCTCCAGTCGGCAAAAAATGCAAACAAACGAGATTATACGGAGCCCCTTATCTGGGAGGGAAACGAAGAAAGGAAAATTCAGTTTATACAAGAATTGAGGAATGTCGGTGCCAATCCGCTTCAAGGAGGGAGGTTTCTAACCGTTGGCGGTGATTTTGACAAAGGAAGCGCGTTAAAGAAACTCAGTAGTTTTTATAAGTCAATCCTTGAGCTACCAATTATCTCTCTGGCAGTTGGGGACAGTGCCAACGACGTGAGCATGCTTGATGTTGCCAGTTGGGCATTACTTATTAGGGCAAAAGATAGGGCTCTTCCATCACTGAGGCGTGAGAGAAATGTACTCATCAGTGAGCATGAGGGACCAAAAGGATGGGACCAAGGAGTTCGGAAATGGCTTCGGCAAATAAAGTATGAGCTTGGAAACGACAATAATGACTAACGTCACCAGTAATCATTACTAACTTACAGATTAGGAAATACAAATGGCGGACTTCTATCAAAATGGAATTATAACTACACTCCACAATTTACAAAATAGGCCAACTAGCGAATTAGAGGACGAATTAACTAATTTCGCTGTACAAAGACCCATGGGTCTCATATTGCCCTCGCTGTACTCTGAATTGCAGGGCCCTGCGCTTTCAAATATTGTTAGTGAGTTATCTACGGTACCTTACCTAGACCAAATTGTCATTGGACTCGATAGGGCAGCTGAGAAAGATTATCGTCATGCACTGAATTTTTTTTCTCGAATGCCACAAGAGCACAAGGTTCTATGGAACGACGGACCAAGGTTAAAGGCGATTGATGATAACTTAAGAGATCTTGATCTAGCTCCCAAGGAGCTAGGAAAAGGAAGGAACGTTTGGTATTGCATGGGGTATGTTCTAGCATCAGGAAAGACAGAGTCGATTGCCCTCCATGATTGCGACATCACGACGTATGATCGATCGCTCCTCGCACGGCTCATATATCCAGTAGCCCATCCGAGCTTCAGTTATGAGTTTTGTAAAGGCTATTATGCCCGCACAGCACATGGCAAAATGCATGGCCGAGCGTGCAGGTTATTGGTGACGCCTTTATTGGGCGCGTTGAAAAAGATTCTAGGTCAAATGGATTATCTGGATTATATGACAAGTTTCCGGTATGCATTAGCAGGAGAATTTTCATTTAGACGGGATGTACTTAGAGACATAAGAATTCCCAGCGATTGGGGGCTTGAGATAGGTGTGTTATCGGAAATGTATCGGAATTACGCGAAAAGTCGCGTTTGTCAGGTGGATATTGCTAACAGCTATGATCACAAACATCAGCCTCTCTCTCCGGAAGATGCAAAAAATGGCCTTTCAAAAATGTCAATCGATATTGCCAAGGCACTGTTTCGAAAACTGGCGACTCAAGGTGTTGTATTCGAGCGAGGAACATTCAGATCGATTAAAGCCACTTATTACCGAATTGCTCTTGACGCTGTAGAAAATTCTCACAATGATGCGATAATGAATGGACTTACCCTAGATGTTCATAGCGAGGAAAAGGCGGTAGAACTCTTTGCCGAAAATATCATGAAAGCGGGAGAAGTATTTTTAGAGAGACCTAGTGACCGGCCATTTATCGCAAGTTGGAACCGAGTTATTAGTGCAGTTCCAGACATTTTTGAGCAACTCTTAGCGGCTGTCGAAGCAGACAATAAAGAATATATGGAACGTATTAAATGAAGAGTCTGCCATCTGAGCGTTTAAATCGACGTATTGCCGAACAGCTTTGCTTTTTGTATCCGGATCTTAATGATGCGCAAGCCAAGGTGCTTTCGACTGATTTCTTAAGCATAATGGAAATCAGCGATTCATCTCGGTTCCCTGAACCTCACAAAAACTATTGGGATGAACGTGATACAGTGGTCATCACATATGGTGATAGTGTTTTAAGCAGAACTATGGCGCCACTAGTTGCGCTGAAGACTTTCTTCGATAAATTTCTCAAATCCAAAATCAACACTATACACATTTTACCATTCTATCCATTTACTTCTGATGATGGTTTCTCAGTGCTGGACTATTCCAGCGTTAACGAAACTCTTGGAGAATGGAAAGATGTGTCTAAAATCGCTGATGACTATCGCTTAATGGCAGACCTAGTAATCAATCATTGTTCTGCCCGTAGTCGTTGGTTCGAGAACTATATTGCTGATCGTAATCCCGGTAGAGATTATTTTATTTCGATTGATCCAAATATTGATCTGAGTAATGTGACACGTCCACGCGCTAATTCTTTGCTAAAGCCAGTTTCAACCATTCGCGGCCTAAAACACGTCTGGTGTACATTCAGTCATGATCAAGTGGACCTGAATTTCTCTAATCCAGAGGTGTTAAAACAATTCGTTAAGATCATCAAACTATATCTCGAAATGGGGGTGCGTATATTTAGACTTGATGCGGTGGCATATCTCTGGAAAAAAGTGGGGACCAAATGTATCAATCTTGAGGAGACACACTGTGTTATTAGGCTTCTACGGGGCCTTATTGAGTGCGCTGCACCAGGCGCAGTTATCATTACAGAAACAAATATTCCTAACCGAGAGAACCTAGCGTACTTTGGAAACGCTAATGAAGCGCATTGGGTATATAACTTTTCTCTACCACCCTTACTCATTAACACACTCGTGACGGGAAATTGCGAATATTTAAAGCAATGGATGATGAGTATGCCTCCGGCTAGAATGGGTACGGCCTACTTCAATTTCATTGCGTCTCACGATGGTATCGGTCTTCGTCCTGCAGAAGGGTTACTTAGCGAGATCGAAATAAAGCGTCTTATCGAAACAATGGAGGCTTTTGGAGGCAAAATATCATGGAGATCACAGGACGATGGTACTCGTAAGGCCTATGAGATTAATATATCACTCTTCGATGCTTTGAGTGGAACGCTCGATGGTAGAGACAATTATGCTGTGAAAAGATTCATCTGTGCACACGCTATCATGTTAGGACTTGAGGGTATCCCTGCAATATATATTCACAGCCTCGTTGGGACGCGTAATGACTACAATAGGTTGAATAATAGTGGTCATAACCGTGCTATTAACAGACATCAGTGGCAGTATGACGAGCTTATCAAGCGAATCACCGATGAGAACAAGACTGAGTATGAGGTATATACTGAATTGGGCAAACTACTAGACATCCGTCGCAATCAGGTTGCGTTTCACCCAAATGCAACCCAGTTCACATTACATCTGGGAGATAATATCTTTGGCTACTGGAGGCAAAGTATTGACCGAGAGCAAAGTATTTTTTGTGTGAGCAACATAAGTAATTCAAAACAGAAATTGTTTTTGGCTGAAATTAATCTAATCGATAACCAAAATTGGTGTGATCTAATTAGTGGTGAGAACTTCAGTGATGGCGACTCATTCGTCACCTTGACACCCTATCAAACAATCTGGATAAGCAATAGTTTTGGGGACCCGCATAGCTTATAGCCAATATTCCATAACTACATTTTTTTAAAGGGGCTCATTATCCTAACTAGTCCTTTATTAGAGAAGTTACCATCAGTTAGTTTTTGATACTAAATCTCAAGGCATTACAAAATTAAGCCATATGGACCTCCTGTTTGATTATAATCTTGAATTATTAAGTGAGGATGTGCAGTGAATCCTATCTATTTGGTAATTTCATTAATCTCAGTCGTCCTAAATATCTGTTTCCTCTCGAAGTGCAGTGAGGATATTGAATCAACCACAAAGGTTAAAAACGATACATCTTACATCTCTAAATCAACTACAAGAACTTTAACCTCACCCACCTCGCGGGATATCGAAAATAACATATTGAAAATGCTATCATTAAGGCAATACCACGAAAGTGTAAAATTATTGATCAATGCAGATTTAAATGATCCTAAAATTACTTATTCTCTAAAATATTTGATGCTAAAACATGCCCAATACCAACTAAATGAAGGGGATGTGGGTTCGGCAATTGAATTACTTAATGAACTACTCTCAAACTTCCCTAATGAGATTCAATTTCTCAAATTGAAATCAATAACATTTGAACTAATTGAAGACTTCGAGTCCGCAGTCCGTCTAATCTACGAAATTCAATATCGAACCTATGACTCATACGAAAAACAACTGGCGCTACAGGATGCAAGAAGTTTAAGTCGACGATGTATAGATCAACTGTTAAACAAAGGCGACTGGTCAGATGTCTCCGAACTAACCATGCTTGTTCTCTCTATGGACCAAGACTTTAGATATGCCCAGTTCCGCCTAGCAGAGGCTCTTTTAAAACAGGAAAAATATGTGAGTGCCAGCGTAGAGGCCTCTCGCCTCCTTGATGAACCAAAATGGAATCGAGCCGGAGAACAACTTTTAGCTGAGATTTTGGCTAAAAAACAAAATACAAGCCAAATCGAACTCAAAAAAATAGGCCAGCAATATGTAGCTAATATCCTGATTGCCGGCACAACCGAGGTATCATTGCTAGTCGATACTGGAGCCAGCATCTGTTCACTGTCAAAAGAAGTTTTTGACCTTATAAAATCATCCATTTACGCAGAAAATATCGGCGACATACCTCTGAATACTGCAGGAGGCATAGTTTTAGTCGAACTATATCGGTTTCCCAGTCTGCAACTAGGAAATCACCTGGTGAAAAATATTGAGGTTGCCGTCAATCCACACTCAAGCGGTCCTTTCGATGGACTTCTTGGGATGAATTTTTTATCTATGTTTAATTTCCATATTGATCAACAAACAAATAGATTACTACTTCAGGACAAAAAGTAGAGGTAACATACCATAAATACTGTATATATACACAGTATTTATGGTATGTTACCTAGATGTCATATGCTGAATTACATTGCCTGAGTCACTATAGCTTCTTACGTGGAGCTTCGCATCCGGCAGAATTAGTGAATACTGCAAAAGTCCTAGGTTATAGCGCCCTAGCTATTACGGATGAGTGTTCATTAGCAGGTGTTGTTAAAGCACATACCGCAGCTAAAGCATGCGGTTTAAAACTGATTATCGGTAGCGAATTCGAACTAGATAATCAAAGGCTAATCGTACTTGTCACAGACCGACCCGCTTATTCTGAGTTGTCAACGCTTATTACACTAGCACGCAGACGAAGTATAAAAGGCGAATATATCCTAAATTGGTCGGATCTAGAGCATAATTTACACTCTGGTCTTATAATCTGGCTACCATCCAAAAATCTAGATTGCGATACCATCAAGGTACAAGAGTTACTAAAGTGGAGCGATGGTCGTTTGTGGATAGGTGTAGAGCATCTACTTGATGGCCATGAAATAGATAATTATCGTTATCTACGTAATCTTTCAGCATTATGGCAGATCCCTCTTGTCGCCTGTGGAGATGTTCATATGCATGAAAAGCAGTCTCGTCCCTTACAAGATACCCTGACCGCTATTCGCTATAATTGTTCAGTCATGGAGTTAGGAGAAAAACGTTTTTCTAATGCAGAACGACATTTGCGAAGCCTAGAAAAATTAAAAAAAATTTATCCGGCAGCGCTATTATTGGAAACCTTAAAAATTACTATGCAATGCAACTTTAGCTTGGAAGAATTACGTTATGAATATCCCAAAGAAGTAGTTCCAGGAAATGTTTCACCGATACAACAACTAAGACATCTTATTGAGATAGGTATATGCAAACGCTGGCCGCAAGGAATACATCCGAGTATAAAAGAAAAAATTGAATATGAGTTAAATATTATTGTTGAACTACGATATGAATATTACTTTTTAACCGTTCATGATATCGTCGATTTTGCTCGGAATCGTAATATCTTTTGCCAAGGGAGAGGTTCCGCGGCTAATTCTATCGTGTGTTACTGCCTATTTATTACTGAAGTATCCCCAGACCAAGTTTCACTGTTATTTGAACGCTTTATTTCAAAAGAACGTAACGAACCACCTGACATAGATGTAGACTTTGAGCACGAACGTCGAGAAGAAGTCATTCAATACATCTATAAGAAATATAGTCGTGAACGTGCCGCCATTGCCGCAACAGTTATCACCTATAAGCCACGCAGCGCAATTCGCGATGTCGGAAAGGCACTCGGACTTGACCCACATTTCATCCAACAACTTAGCCAATCTATATCTTGGTGGGAGAGGAGCGAGGATTTTACAAAACGCTTTAGTAAAAAAGGAATAGACCAGAGTGGCCTCTTATCAAAAAAATTTTACTTACTGTTGCAATCCATAATCGGTACACCTCGACACCTTTCTCAACATGTCGGAGGATTTATAATTACTGATAGTCCAATCAGTTCTCTGGTGCCGGTGGAGAATGCAAGTATGCCTGATCGAACAGTCATTCAATGGGATAAGGAAGATATTGAAGCACTCGGTCTCCTAAAGATTGATATTTTAGCTTTGGGTATGCTAAGCGCAATCCATCGTTGTCTCAAATTAATTCAAGAACATCATGGACAAGCTCTATCAATGCAAAAAATCCCCTCAAATGATAAGGCAACATATGACATGCTCTGCGCCGCGGATAGTATCGGTGTTTTTCAAATAGAATCCCGAGCACAGATGGCTATGTTACCCCGCTTAAAGCCACGCAGCTTTTATGATTTGGTAATTGAAATCGCTATTGTTCGCCCAGGTCCCATTCAGGGCGGAATGGTGCACCCATATTTACGTCGACGACAAGGCTTAGAAGATATCGATTATCCCAATGCAGAAATCAAAGAAGTTCTCGAAAGAACTCTGGGTATTCCAATTTTTCAGGAGCAAGTGATTCGTTTAGCAATGGTTGCTGCAGGTTTTTCTGGAGGCGAAGCAGATCAGCTACGTAGAGCGATGGGTAGCTGGGGTAAGAATAGCTATCTAAATCACTTTGAAAAAAAATTAGTCGATGGAATGTTAGAACGAGGTTATACATTAGACTTCGCTCAGCGTCTCTATAAACAAATTCAAGGTTTTGGCGTATATGGATTTCCGGAATCACACTCAGCTAGTTTTGCATTATTAGCATATGTATCAGCCTGGTTAAAATGCCATTACCCGGAAGCATTTTACTGTGCACTTCTTAACAGTCAGCCAATGGGGTTCTATAGCCCCTCTCAATTAGTTCAAGACGCACGCCGTAAAGGAATAAAAGTCGCACCAATCGATATAAATCGGAGCAATTGGGACCATAGCCTAGAAAAAGAACCGTCTAATGAAGATACTCCAATACTTCGATTGGGATATCGACTGATCATTGGTATGTCAAAGACAGTCGCCGAACGAATTGTAAAAGCAAGAAATCAAGATAACTCTAAAGAACTCTTTTTTACTACCATTCCGGAACTTGTCCAACGAGCTTCGGTACCTAAATCTCAACTAACTTTATTAGGTACAGCAGGCGCTCTTAATACACTGGCAGGAGACCGACGAAAAGCGCACTGGCAAATTCTTGATTCAGGAGCTGGCGGCCCGCTTTTAGAAAATAATACAGATATAAATGCGAAAAAGCATGTTATAAAGTTCAACGATGATAGTGCTCAAAGTCTAAAAAAATTAAGCGAAGTAGAAGAACTACATGCCGACTATGAGAGCATTGGTTTAACCCTAGGACGCCACCCAATGAGCTTGCTAAGAGAACAATTCGAGACATTCATACACTGCAAACGGCACGCTGATCTAGCTCTTCTTGGGCACCAACGCTTCGTACGTATAGCAGGACTTGTGACAGGTCGCCAACGTCCAGGTACTGCATCTGGTGTGATTTTTCTAACACTAGAAGATGAGACAGGCAATAGCAGTGTTATTGTTTGGAAAACCGTTCAAAAACGTTGCCATCAGGCTTTATTAAGAGGACAACTACTTGAAGTAAAGGGTGTAACAGAAACTGAAGGAGCTGTAATACATGTAGTGGCTCAAGAACTCACAGACCACAGTGATTTACTTTATAAAACTAAAATTCGCAGTAGAGATTTCCGTTAGTCATTAGTGCAGTTAACTCGAGTCATATCACATAGCATACTTGAGAAGACTCTTAATGTTTTACCAACCAGCTACTTCTTCCAACCCGCTACCGATATCTGCTAGGCTTCGAACGGTTTTCACGCCAGCATCTTGCAAAGCGGCAAACTTTTCTTCGGCAGTACCCTTACCCCCTGAGATAATAGCCCCAGCGTGACCCATCCTCTTTCCTGAAGGGGCAGTAACACCAGCGATGTAGGAAACTACTGGCTTGGCGATATTAGCCTTTATGAACATGGCCGCCTCCTCCTCTGCCGTACCACCAATTTCACCAATCATTACAATCGCTTCAGTCAGAGGGTCCTGCTCAAACAGAGCTAAAATATCGGTAAAACTAGATCCAGGAATTGGATCACCACCAATGCCAACACAGGTGGATTGCCCAAAGCCATAGTCCGTGGTTTGTTTCACCGCCTCATATGTTAAAGTTCCCGAGCGAGAGACAATACCGACCTTACCTGGTAGGTGGATATGCCCTGGCATGATACCTATTTTGCATTGCCCAGGGGTTATCACTCCCGGGCAATTTGGTCCTACAAGCCGCACTCCAAGGTAATCGCATGCAACCTTACATTCCAACATATCAAGTGTAGGAATGCCTTCGGTAATGCAAACAATAAGCTTTATTCCAGCATTAGCCGCCTCTAAAATGGAATCCTTGCAAAACGGTGCGGGAACATATATCACAGAGGCTTCCGCTGACGTTTCTGAAACCGCTTCCTCAACCGTATTGAACACGGGCAGTCCAAGATGCTCTATCCGACCCTTCCCCGGAGTTACCCCACCAACCATTTTGGTGCCGTAGTCAATGGCCTGTTTTGAGTGAAAAGTGCCCTGTCCACCAGTAAAGCCCTGACATATAACTTTTGTTTCGCCATCAATGAGAATCGCCATTTTATTTCGCTCCCGACGCTTTTACTACTTTTGAGGCTGCATCCGATAGGCTCGTCGCTGCAATAATGTCAAGACCAGAATCCTCAAGCATTTGTATTCCCGAGTTTGCGTTGTTACCTTCGAGACGAACCACCACAGGCACCTTGACTCCGACCTCCTCAACTGCTCCAATCACACCGTCGGCAATTAAGTCACACCTAACAATGCCACCAAATATATTAATCAAAACCGCTTTTACCCGATCATCAGAAAGAATGATTTTAAACGCCTCAACAACCCTCTGTTTGGTTGCACCGCCACCGACATCAAGAAAGTTAGCGGGAGAACCACCATGCAATTGAACTATATCCATAGTACCCATTGCCAGACCTGCTCCATTCACCATGCATCCAATACTACCCTCTAACGCCACATAATTAAGATCCCATTCGGTGGCTAGGGACTCCCTAGCGTCCTCTTGAGTAGGATCATACATTGCTTTGAGCGCGGGCTGTCGGTAAAGCGCATTACTATCAATGACTACTTTTGCATCCAAACAGTGTAAGTTTCCCTCACCATTTATGATAAGTGGATTAATTTCCAAAAGCGCCATATCGCAGTCGATAAACATTTTCGCTAGACCCAAAAAAATATTAACAAACTGCCTTACTTGAACACCGACAAGCCCGAGATTGAATGCGAGCTGCCGACCTTGATAAGGTTGTGCACCAGTTGTTGGATCTATGCTGACCCTCAATATTTTTTCAGGAGTCTCATGAGCCACTTTTTCAATTTCTACGCCGCCCTCCGAAGAAGCCATGAAAACAACACGTTGGGTTGATCGGTCAATAACCGCGCCGAGATAAATCTCATTTGAGATATCAACGAAAGGCTCAACCAATATCGTGTTAACAGGTTGTCCCATAGAATCTGTTTGATAAGTAACCAATTTTTTCCCGAGCCAATTTTTAGCAAAATTCTCCATCTCTACGCCAGACCGTACTAATTTAACGCCGCCAGCCTTACCTCGTCCTCCGGCGTGAACCTGTGTCTTCACCACCCAGCAATCACCTCCTATGGTATCCAAAGCGCCAAGCGCTTCTTCAATCGTTCGTGCAGTAATTCCCTCTGAGACTGGCAATCCATACTGGGCAAAAAGCTGCTTACTTTGATATTCGTGCAAATTCATACTTTGTAATCCTAATAAGAAAATTTAAGCTACCGGATGATGCTCGCTTTTACCTTATAAATTGAAGTTATCTAACCTTGCGATTTACCTTGTGGATAGCATGTCCATTCACTGCTAGAGCTGCCTCATGAACAGTCTCTGACAACGTCGGATGACCGAAAACTGTCATACCTAGGTCTTCGGAGCTCGATCCAAATTCCATGGCGATGGCAACTTGTTGAACAAGATCTGCGGCACTCGGACCAACTATGTGACAACCCAAAATCCGGTCTGTATCAGCATTTGCGATTAGCTTCACCATACCATCCGAATCATTCGCCGCTAAAGCCCTGCCGCTAGCAGCAAAAGGAAAGGTTCCCACGCGGTACGGCTCACCTGCCTCCTTGACCTGCTCTTCGGTACGCCCCACAGATGCTACCTCTGGGTGGGTATATATAACATTTGGAACAATCTCGTAGTTAATCTGAGCACTGTGCCCTGCAATACGCTCAGCCACCATGACTCCCTCTTCCGAACCTTTATGTGCAAGCATCGGACCTCGAACTACATCACCAACCGCATAAACTCGAGGAATATTAGTCTCACATTGCGCATTTACAATAATAGCTCCTCGAGAATCTAGCTCGATTCCCGCTCCGTCAGCGAGTAAACCATCCGTGAAGGGCTTCCTACCAACACACACAATTAATTTATCGAATATTTCTGAGTGCTCCGATTGATCGGCCGAGGTGTAGCGAACATGTACCTCGTCCGCCCTTAGCTCAGTCCCTATTACCCGCGCACCTAACCGGACATCCAGCCCCTGTTTTTTAAAGATTTTGTGAGTTTCCTTTGCTATTCCGCTGTCCATAATTGGCAAAAACTCGTTCATGGCCTCCAACAACACAACTTTTGAACCAAGCCGCCCCCAAACTGAACCCAACTCCAAACCAATCACACCGGCCCCGATCACTCCGAGACGCTTCGGGACAGAGTCAAGATCAAGAGCTCCTGTAGAATCTACAATCAACCTCCCATCCACAGGCGCGACAGGGATTTCTATCGGCAAAGATCCAGCTGCCAAAATAACATGATCTGCCTTGAGTACAGCGGTTATACCCTCATGACTGGTAAATTCGACGTTGTGGCCTACCAATAATTTGCCTGTTCCGAAAAGTCCATCAACACCGTTCACCTTGAACAACTGTTCTATACCTCCGGTTAATTGCGAGACAATCTTAGTCTTACGCTGCATCATTGCTGGGATATCGATCGCGATTCCACTCGCACTTATTCCATGTATTGCGAGGCCTTTTTTTGTTTCATAATATCTTTGCGAGCTATCGAGTAACGCTTTTGACGGAATACAACCAACATTTAAGCACGTTCCACCGTTGACACCTTTACCTTCTGGCGTTCGCCATTTCTCAATACAAGCTACGGACATCCCAAGTTGAGCCGCTCGAATGGCGGCAACATAACCAGCTGGGCCACTACCAATTACTATAACATCATACTTTTCAAGCATTTGCTTTCCTTATCCAATATCCAATTTTAAATTTCTAATAAAATTTTAGCGGGATCCTCAAGAAGCTCTTTACATGTAACAAGAAAACGAACTGCCTCCTTTCCATCTATAAGTCGGTGGTCATAAGACAATGCTAGGTACATCATAGGACGAATAATTACTTGCCCCTGATGCGCAATGGGACGCTCCTGTATCTTATGCATTCCAAGAATAGCTGTCTGCGGCGGATTAATGATTGGCGTGGATAAGAGAGACCCATAGACACCCCCATTAGTGATAGTGAAGGTTCCACCGGTCATTTCATCTATCGTTAATTTACTATCCCGAGCTTTCGCGGCAAATTCAAAGATACCATTCTCAACAGACGCAATGCTCATATTTTCCGCATTTCTCAATACCGGAACTACTAAACCACGATCGGTAGACACGGCAACACCTATATCTTGATAGCCATGGTACACGATATGATTATCATCGATCGATGCGTTTACCAAGGGAAACCTTTTCAAAGCCTCTACAGCGGCCTTCACAAAAAAACCCATGTACCCCAGCCGAGTGCCGTTATGCATCCTGGTAAATTCTTCTTGATATTGCTTACGCAAATTAATTAAAGCACTCATGTCCACTTCATTGAAAGTGGTTAATGAAGCTGTCGTCTGGGTAACTTCTAGCAAACGCTCTGAAATTCGCGACCGCATTCGAGTCATAGCAACGCGACGCTGCACGCGCTCACCGCCGTCAAAAGCTACTAAATTTGATTCTTGAGATTCTTCCTCGATCTGTTCTTTAACCGAGGTATCCTGTTTAACGTCATGATTGACGACATCCTCTTTTGTAATTCGACCCCCCCGCCCAGTTCCTGTGATATGAAGCAAATCTATACCTCGTTCTTCCGCCAATTTCCTCGCAGCAGGATTCACCAACCCATCATTATCTTTTTTACTTGCCAGCTGCTCTTGTTTTGAGACGTCTACAGGGAAATCAGTTGTTGTACCCTCCTCCATTCTTCCCACCAACTCATTACTTAGAACTATGTCACCCTCCTGTTTAAATACTTCAATTAATGTACCCGTGACAGGTGCTACAACTTCCAACACTACCTTATCGGTCTCAATATCCACTACAAGGTCATCTCGGGTCACAAAATCTCCAGCTTTCACATGCCAGTGTGAAAGTGTCCCCTCCTGAACAGATTCTGGATAGCTCGGCGCCTTTATCTCTGTAGCCATTATTCTCTTCCTGTTGTTTCTAATTAATTGTCAACGCTTGATCAATAAATTGGGCTTGTTCCTCAAGATGGACTGACATATATCCAGATGCAGGGGCAGCTGAACTCTTGCGACCAACATAGTCCAATACTAAGTTGGTCTTATGCCGTTTTAAGGCATTACGCATATGGTGCTGACTACTATACCACGCTCCTTGGTTCATTGGTTCCTCCTGACACCACACTGCCTGCTCGAGGTCACACATCGAGGCCAAAATTTCATCTAACTCAACATTGGGAAATGGGTATAATTGCTCCAACCTAACTAAAGCAATATTATCAATATTCCGTTTGTCTCGCTCTTCAAGCAAATGATAGTAGACCTTGCCTGCGCATAGAACTAGTCGCTTTGTCTTTGCCGCCTCGACATTATGATCTGAAAGCACATTTTCGAAACGACCAGACGCCAGTTCCTCTAAACTCGAAATAGCCTGTTTGTGACGTAAAATCCACTTTGGACTCATAATCATAAGAGGTCTTCTCATCGGTCGAATCGCCTGACGACGCAATAAATGGAAGATCTGAGCCGGTGTTGTGGGTATACAGATTTGTATATTATGCTCAGCGCACAGCTGCAAAAATCTTTCCAGACGAGCCGAAGAATGTTCAGGGCCCTGACCCTCAAACCCATGTGGCAAAAGCATGATCAAGCCGGATAGGCGACCCCACTTATGTTCTCCACTAGTGATGAATTGATCTATTACTACCTGAGCGCCATTGGCAAAGTCACCAAACTGGGCCTCCCAAATAACCAATCCATTCGGCATTGTGGTGGAATATCCGTACTCGAATGCTAGAACAGCTTCTTCAGATAGAAGCGAATCAAACAAATCAAATTTTACTTGATCGTCACTCATGTGTTGCAAGGGAATATGATCTGTCCCGTCGGCCTGGCAAACGACCACCGCATGTCTATGAGAAAATGTACCCCGTCTGACATCCTGACCTGTGAACCTAATCGGGTACCCCTGTTCTATCAACGAGCCATAACTTAAAAGCTCAGCCATACCCCAGTTAAGCGGAGCTTTTCCGGCCAACATTTTTACCCGATCCTCATAAACCCTCGATACCTGCCTTTGAACATGGATCTCATCTGGTATCCGATTGACAACATCTCCTACTTTCTTCAATTTTTTTAGCGGAAAAGTTGTATCCCCCGCTGCTCGCCATTGATGCCCCAAATAAGGATTCCAATCAACAAACAAACTATGATCAGGTTCACGAACCAAGTTATGAACAACAAACTCTCCACGATCTAGACTAGAGCGATAATGACTACTCATCTCATCTGCCTTTTCCAAGCTCAACACACCCTCCTGAATCAGCTTTTGTGCATATAATGTCCGTGTTGTAGGATGGTTTCGGACCGCCTTGTACATTATTGGCTGAGTAGAAGACGGCTCATCGGTCTCGTTATGGCCGCGACGACGATAACACATGAGATCAATAACAATATCTTTCCCAAACTCATATCGATAATCCATTGCCAGCATAGCTGCAAACATAACTGAATCTGGATTATCGCCATTAACATGCAAAATGGGAGCCTGAACCATCTTCGCAACATCAGTACAATACTCGGTCGAGCGAGCATCATCCTGACGGCTGGTCGTAAATCCAACCTGATTGTTTATCACAACATGAATTGTGCCACCGGTCTTATAAGCTCTAGTCTGCGATAGTTGAAACGTCTCCATAACCACCCCTTGACCGGCGAATGCAGCATCGCCATGGATCAAAATAGGAATAACTTGCTCCCCTTCAGCATCCTGACGTCTATCTTGCCGAGCCCTCGCTGATCCAACCACAACGGGGCATGAAATCTCAAGGTGAGATGGATTGAACCCTAGTGCAAGATGAATCTCGCCCCCAGGGGTCATAACATTAGAGGAAAAGCCTTGGTGATACTTTACATCACCAGATGTATTCACGAGTCTTTTCCCTTCAAATTCTTCAAACATTTCGGCAGGATTTTTGCCCAAGATATTTACCAAAACATTCAATCTCCCCCTGTGGGCCATGGCCATGACTATTTCTTTACATCCATATTGACCCGATCTTCTCACTAAGCAATCAAGCATTGGAATCAAACTTTCTCCGCCTTCGAGGCCAAAACGCTTGGTTCCAGGATATTTAGAGTCCAAGTGTTTCTCTAAACCCTCCGCCGCAGTGAGTCGACTGAGTACGTCGATTCTAGCGGAATTATCGTAGTTGGGTTTTGACCTAACGCTTTCAAAACGACGAGCGAGCCACTGCTTTTCTTCGAAGGAGGTGATGTGCATAAACTCTGGGCCCAAATTTCGGCAATACGTCTCCTCGAGCGTCTCGATTATCTCCCGAAGGGGAGCTTCTTCCTTACCAATATATAAGGGGGATGTCTGAAACGTGGTGTCCAAATCCGCAGGAGTGAGCCCATGGAAATTTAATTCAAGATCGCGAACTTTTTGCCGCACCATCAAGCCCAATGGGTCCAAATTTGCCTTTTGATGACCACGAAACCTGTAAGAGCTTATCAATTGCACTACACGAACCTGCTTTCGCTCGTGCTGAAGATATATGCCACCCGAACCGGGAGCGGGGGTTGGCCGAGCTTTCCGTCGACCAAGCAGCTCAAAATGCTGAACGATTGTAGCATGAGAGACATCAGACCTAGATGAACCATTAGTCTTGGGAAGATGATCAAAGAACCTTCGCCACTCTTCAGAGACTGCAGCCGGTTCGTGCAGATAGTCATCGTAGAGATCTTCTACATATGCAGCATTTCCTCCCGAAAAATGGGATGAGCTGAGAAATTGGGCCATAAGGCTTTCAGACATTTGAAGACTTTCCCCTGGGGTAAAATAACCCTAACGCATCACCAGCGGGTGTGGAAGATGAGAAATTAAACCCTAAGTAGCTCCTCTAATCAACATATTACGTATGTGGCCGATCGCTCGCGTGGGGTTGAGCCCCTTGGGGCACACCTGAACACAATTCATGATTCCATGACAACGAAAAACACTGAATGGGTCATTTAATTTAGATAGTCTCTCCTCTGCGGAAGTATCGCGACTGTCGGCCAGAAATCGATATGCCTGAAGTAGGCCCGATGGACCAATAAATTTCTCAGGATTCCACCAAAACGATGGGCAGGCTGTCGAACAGCAAGCACACAATATACATTCATACAGGCCGTCGAGCTTAGCCCTTTCTTCTTGGGATTGCAGCCGCTCGATTTGAGGAGCAGGGCTATCGTTAACCATGTATGGCTCGATTTTTTCATACTGCGCATAAAACTGCTGCATATCGATCACAAGATCCCTAATCACCGGAAGTCCGGGCAGTGGCCTAATGATAATTTTGTTGTTTCTGACAGCCTCAGACAATGGCGTGATGCATGCTAAACCATTCTTACCTGATATATTCATACCATCTGAACCGCACACTCCCTCTCTACAAGAGCGGCGAAATACTAAGCTTGGATCTTCAACCTTTAACTTTTCCAAAACATCCAGCACCATAAGGTCTTTCCCAACCGTATCGAACTCAAAGTCCTGCATGTGAGGGTGTTCATCGGTTTCTGGATTAAAACGATATATACTTACAGTGATCATAAAAATAATCCCCTTACATTACCCAATCAGCATCAGTAGGTTCTGACCGCTGGCTCAAAAGGCTTTCGCGACTTCAACGAAAAGTTAACATTTCGTTTACCCACGCGCTTTTCGTCTGGATAGAACATTGAGTGGCACAACCAATTTGTATCATCGCGCTCCTGAAAATCGTCACGTGCGTGCGCACCTCGACTTTCCGTGCGGGCCTCTGCCGATATTGCCGTTGCCTCTGCCACCGCGTATAGATTTCTTAATTCAAGGGCCTCAATTCTTGCTGTGTTAAACACCATGCTTTTGTCATCAAGAGCTACATTATCGATCCGCTGCTTTAGTGACTGCAACGCTACAATTCCGTCACGCATCAGGTCACCCCTCCGAAATACCCCAAAGAAATTCTGCATGATAGTTTGTAATTCGGCCCTCAGCGTCGACGCCTGTTCTTGGCCAACTGACGAATTAAGCTCATTAAGGCCAGCTACAGCTGATTCGATATTCTCTTTTGTCGGCTCACGTAGCTCTACGCCGTCACGGAGGGCGTTCTCAATAAACAAACCTGAGGCTCTCCCAAAGACTATTAAATCAAGTAGGGAGTTTCCTCCTAGCCTGTTGGCTCCATGCACTGACACACATGCCGCCTCTCCACACGCATAAAAACCTTCAATAATTTTGTCAGACCCGTCACCGGCGGCTGTCAAAGCCTGTCCGTTTACGTTAGTTGGAATTCCACCCATCATGTAATGGCAAGTCGGCACAACGGGAATAGGTTCTACAACTGGGTCTGCATGCGCGAAAGTGCGGGACAACTCTAATATGCCGGGTAGTTTTGCATTCAGGATGTCTTTCCCTAGGTGGTCCAACTTCAGAAATACATGATCACCGGCTTCTCCACATCCTCTGCCTTCGAGGATTTCCATCACCATAGACCTCGCAACAACATCCCTCCCAGCTAAATCTTTCGCATTTGGAGCGTATCTCTCCATAAACCTCTCGCCATGTTTATTTATGAGGTATCCACCTTCTCCTCGACAACCCTCAGTCACAAGAGTTCCTGCACCTGCAATACCCGTTGGATGGAACTGCCACATCTCGATATCTTGGACCGGAAAGCCTGCGCGAAGCGCCATACCGATACCATCACCAGTACAGATATGTGCATTGGTGGTAGACGCATAAATGCGCCCAGCCCCTCCAGTGGCAAATACAGTTGCCTTGCTCTTTACGAACACAACTTCACCACTTTCTATATCGATCGCTATTACACCCACTACAGCGCTATCATCATTTTTCACGAGGTCAACGGCAAACCACTCGTTAAGAAATACAGTTTTATTTTTAAGATTCCCTTGGTACAAAGTGTGTAGCAGCGCGTGACCAGTCCTATCAGCCGCCGCACATGTTCTAGCTGCTTGACCACCTTTGCCAAAATCTTTTGACTGCCCTCCGAACGGTCGCTGGTATATCCTACCTGATTCAGTGCGAGAGAACGGGAGACCCATGTGCTCAAGCTCGAATACTGCCTCAGGCCCGGTCGAACACATGTACTCTATCGCTTCTTGATCTCCAATAAAATCCGATCCTTTCACTGTGTCATACATGTGCCACTGCCATTGATCATCAGGGTCGTCACTCGCTATCGCACAAGTGATACCTCCCTGCGCTGAGACGGTGTGGGATCTGGTGGGGAACACCTTAGTGATCACCGCCGCATTATAACCAGACTGGGACAGTTGAAGAGCCGCTCGCATGCCTGACCCACCCCCACCAACGATAACCGCGTCGAAACTGAGTGTTCTCATATATTTAGATACTCCACAGGATCTTAAAAACCCAAAGGACATAAAAAGCAGCTGTCAGGGTTAACAACAATATACAGCCTTTACGAATAAAATCGGCCTTTGGGCCAATCAACCTGACTGTTATATAATCAGTAAAAACGCACCACATGCCGATCCATGCATGCACAGACAACGAAAGCACTGTCAAGAAACTAAAAAAGCGCATTGGAATTGCTTTATTTAAATTAACCCAGTCGGAGTAATCCATTTCAGGGCGAATTATCAAGACGCAAATTAGGAATACTATGTAAGACAACACAATAACCGCTGCAAATCTTTGCAAGAGCCACTTATTTGACCCGCTACGCAAAAAAAATAGAGTTAATCCATTCATATGTATATCCACCAAGATGTTAAAAAAATCAAAAAGCCAGTAACTAAGAGTGCGGCCAGCGCAGAAATCTGACCTGCTCGAAAATCTTCAGCAAAACCAAAGTCCATTACGAGATGCCGAATACCCATGGCTATATGGTATGCGAGTGCTGAAAGTAAGCTAAAAATTACTATTTGAGCTAAAGGATAATTAAAGAGGTCCGCCACAAATAAATATCCCTCTTCGGAAGACAAGCTCGTATCAAATAGCCAAATTAATGCTGCAACCGCAAAGAACAAAAAGACGCCAGAAACACGGTGTAAAATAGAAACATAAGATGTTATAGGTAGCCTAATCGAACCAAGATCAAGATTCATTGGTCTCTTTTTTTCCACAAGAAAAGCCTCGTATAGCTGTTGAGAAAAAATGCAAAAAAAGGAAAGTTGAAAAAAGTGTCCTGCACACTTTTACCAAATTAAACACATCAGTGACCACTTTCCCAATGAGCGCCGAGTATAGTTGCGGCATTGTAGGATTTCAATTATCTAAAATTACGCCTGACTCAAATTTCTAGGAAATAACAACATAAAAAATAATCACCACCGTGACTGGATAATACAACCTATTGTACGAGCAATATACTACTCCAAACAACAGCTACGAAAAAATGCACCCCAGTTGACAATCCAATCGGAGTATCTATAGTTGTGGCTCCAGATGTTAAAATAATGCGAATTTAAAGATGGAGATAAGATGTATGACAAAGCGATCCGCAAAACTTTCTGTTGATGGGAAAGCGGTCATTGAGCTACCAATACATGAGGGATCATTGGGTTACGACGTGATTGATATTGGGCGGCTCGGTGGTAATGGGCTCTTTACATATGACCCAGGATTTTCCTCTACCGCAGCGTGCCAATCTGACATCACGTATATCGATGGTGAAAACGGCGTCTTGTTACATCGCGGATATCCCATTGAAGTTTTGGCCGAAAAATCGGATTACCTCGAGGTTTGCTACCTACTTTTCGAAGGGAATTTACCAACCGCGGACCAAAAAGTAGATTTTGAAAGAACAATCCGATATCACACCATGGTCAATCGGTCGATCGAGCTTTTCATTAGCGGGTTTCGCTATGATGCTCATCCAATGGCTATGCTTTGCGGACTGGTGGGCGCGATGTCCTCTTTTTATCATGATTCTCTCGATATAACCGACCAACAACAAAGAACAATATCAGCGCATCGGCTAATAGCCAAGATGCCAACAATGGCTGCAATGTGCCACAAGCATTATATTGGACAACCTTATGTCTACCCGGACAATTCGTTATCTTATGCAGAAAACTTTTTACATATGATGTTTGGAACACCATGTGAAGAGTACGAAGTTCATCCAGCATTGACGAAGGCAATGGATCGTATTTTCCTTTTGCACGCAGACCATGAGCAAAATGCCTCGACCTCAACGGTCAGATTAGCCGGATCTTCAGGAGCTAACCCTTTTGCATGTATAGCGGCCGGCATAGCAGCGCTTTGGGGTCCAGCTCATGGTGGGGCTAATGAGGCAGTTCTAAACATGTTAAACGAAATTGGTGACGAAAAAAACATTCCAAAATATCTCAAACGAGCAAAAGATAAACAAGATCCATTTCGTCTCATGGGGTTCGGTCACAGGGTATACAAAAATCATGATCCTCGGGCAACCGTTATGAGAGAGAGCTGTGATGAGGTTCTATCTGTCCTAGGTCTAGAGAATGATCCGCTCTTTAAACTCGCCAAAAAACTAGAACAAATAGCCCTCGAAGACGATTATTTCGTCGAGAAAAAACTATATCCAAATGTTGACTTTTACTCAGGTATTATTCTTAAAGCAATTGGTATTCCAGTCGAAATGTTTACCGTAATATTTGCAACGGGGCGAACGGTCGGATGGATTTCTCACTGGAATGAAATGATTAGTAATCCGTATAGAATAGGTAGGCCAAGGCAACTATACACGGGCGCAAAAACTCGAGAATTCCCAGAGGTTTAGTCCCTTAGGACAATACTTTCAGAGAACCAGATTAAACTAGTTTTCGATATAGTTCACCGTCGTAAACCTAGTGGGTCAAATTGAGGTTGATCACGCGAACTCAATCAAGTTAAAACAGGGCCCGAGTGAAATCGGAACGCTTCATCCGGCGTTTCGATCATCTCTTGCTCGAGATGTCTGAAAATAGTAATTCTCTCATTCAACATTGATTCACAAGTCAATCGTCGCGCAAGCCTGAGATAATCTTGGTAATGACGTGCCTCTGATTTTAGTAAGGATAAGTAAAAGTTACATAACTCACTATCGAGTTCAGGGGCAATTCTTGCAAAGCGTTCACACGAACGCGCTTCTATGAAAGCTCCTATAATGAGCAGATCAACCAACCTTTCTGTATGTCCATCTCGAATCATACTATGCAAGTTAGAGGCATAACGAGATGCGGATAAGTGCCGGTATGTAATCTTTCGCTTTGCCATAATAGCAATTACTTGCTCGAAATGTCTCATCTCCTCCCGAGCAAGTCGAGACATTTTGTTGAGGAACCCGAAGTCGCTATTGTGACGAAAAGTGAGTTGAATAGCGTTCATTGCGGCTTTTTTTTCACAATTAGCATGATCTATCAAGAGAAGCTCTTGATTTTCCACTGCGTTTTTAACCCAGGTTTTCGGCGTGCAACAAGGCAAAAAAGTCAAAATTTCTGATAGATCCGGTGTCATGCAACTCTCACAAAACTTTACAAATGTAATGAAGTCTAACATCTCCCCGTGTAGTTTTGCGCTAACAAATTGTTTTACTATCGGTCATCCAGCATGTGAAAGTTAAAAAAAGTTCGTTAATGGGCTCATGATGCACCCAATCGATAATCTAGCAAGCCCACTGACGATACACTGAATGAATTTGCGTTCAAAAATTTTTTTTTGAACGCGAGTATTATCGCAAAGTATCGATGGAGGATAGTAACAGCGTCTAATTTTATACATCACAGATATAAGGCTCTGTTAACCATAGGAAAGATTAGATATACTTCTCAAACATTACCTGCCACAACGTCAGTTTCATATTGTTAAATCGACCAGCTCCGACAAATAAGAGGTTACTATTTTGCTAGAAGCTTACCGTGCGCATATCACAGAAAGAAGAGGCTTAGGTATTCCACCGAAACCTCTAAGTCCTGAATGGACATCTCAATTAGTAGAATTGCTCAAAAATCCGCCTACCGGGGAAGAAGAATATTTAATTGATCTTATCACCAACCGAGTTCCGCCTGGCGTTGATGAATCTGCTTACGTAAAGGCGGGATTTCTGACTGCGATAGCCCACGGAGAAACGCTTTGTCCTATCATCAACCGAGAGGAGGCGGTAGTCCTTCTAGGTCAGATGCATGGAGGTTATAATGTAGAAACACTTATAAATCTGTTGGGTGATAATCAACTAGCTGAGCTCGCCGCCGAACAATTAAAATCAACCTTGTTGATTTTCGATGCATTCCATGATGTTGCATCAAAAGCAGACCTAGGAAATGTCTATGCTGCGGACGTAATCCAGTCTTGGGCTAATGCTGAGTGGTTCACAAGCAAAAAACCTTTACCCGAGAGCATAAAAGCCGTCGTATTTAAATGCGCTGGAGAAACCAACACCGATGATTTATCCCCAGCGCAAGACGCATGGTCACGACCAGATATTCCTCTTCACGCACGCGCTATGTACAAGATGTCCCGAGATGGATTGAATCCAGATGAACCCGGAGAAACTGGCCCGTTATCACAAATACAAGAAATACTTAACAAAGGATTACCGGTCGCCTTTGTCGGCGATGTAGTTGGGACAGGGTCATCCAGGAAATCTGCAACAAATTCTATGCTTTGGTTTTTTGGTGATGACATGCCTGGAGTGCCTAATAAGCGATCAGGCGGAATTTGCATAGGAAGCAAAATCGCTCCTATTTTTTTCAATACCATGGAGGATGCGGGAGCATTGGCCATTGAGGCGCCAGTGGACAACATACACTACGGGGATATTATTGAGATTCGTCCATATGAAGGTCTAATTTTTAATGAAAATGGTGATCTACTCGCTCAATTCGAACACAAATCAGAAGTGATTCTGGATGAAGTGCGTGCACAGGGCAGGATTAACCTAATAATTGGAAGAGGTCTCACACACAGTGCGAGGGAATATCTAAGGCTTCCAGTATCCGATATTTTCAGAAAACCAGTCGAAACTCAAGATTCCAATCAAGGATACACGCTAGCCCAAAAAATTGTTGGCAAAGCATGTGGTACAAAAGGTGTGCGACCAGGAACGTACTGTGAGCCTAAAATGACCACGGTTGGTTCTCAAGACACCACAGGTCCGATGACTCGAGATGAATTGAAAGATCTTGCTTGTCTCGGTTTTTCAAGTGACCTTGTAATGCAGTCATTTTGTCACACCGCCGCTTATCCAAAACCCGTAGATATTGATACTCAACACACTCTACCTGACTTCATTATTAATAGAGGAGGCGTCTCGCTCCGGCCCGGCGATGGAATCATTCACAGCTGGTTAAATCGAATGTTACTTCCGGATACAGTTGGAACAGGAGGAGACTCTCATACACGATTTCCAATGGGCATCTCTTTTCCCGGGGGTTCAGGTCTTGTCGCTTTTGCCGCAGCAACCGGTGTAATGCCTCTGGATATGCCAGAATCAGTTCTCGTGCGTTTTAAGGGTGTGATGCAATCGGGGATAACATTGAGGGATCTGGTACATGCAATTCCCTATTATGCGATAAAGAATGGCCTCCTTACTGTTGATAAAAAAGGCAAAAAGAACATTTTTTCTGGCAGAATTTTAGAAATTGAAGGTTTAGAATCGCTCACGGTTGAGCAAGCATTTGAGCTCTCTGATGCCTCCGCGGAACGATCTGCAGCAGGTTGCACAATTTCATTAAGTGAGAAATCTGTTACTGAATACCTAACATCAAATGTAGTGCTTCTTCGCTGGATGATATCTGAGGGTTATGGTGACGTAAGAACTCTTGAGCGACGAGTACAAAAAATGGAAGAGTGGTTACAAAATCCAACTCTCCTAAGAGCTGACGACACCGCTGAGTACACTAACGTAATTGAGATAAACTTGTCTGAGATTACGGAACCAATTGTCTGCTGCCCAAATGATCCAGATGATGCTCGACTTTTATCTGACGTGGCAGGCGATATTGTTGATGAGATTTTTATCGGTTCTTGCATGACGAATATTGGGCACTTCAGAGCAACAGGAAAGTTGCTTGATAACGCCACAGAAGTGAATTCGAGATTCTGGATATGCCCACCGACAAGGATGGACGCACATACCCTCATGCAAGAGGGTTACTATAATATTTTCGGAAAAGTCGGTGCCCGTACTGAAATGCCAGGATGTTCATTATGTATGGGCAATCAAGCTAGAGTTTTAGCGGGAGCGACCGTGCTCTCAACATCAACGCGTAATTTTCCAAATCGTCTCGGTGATGGCGCAAACGTTTATCTTGCCTCTGCCGAGTTAGCGTCAGTCGGGGGTATTCTGGGACGAATACCTACCCCAGCGGAATATTTTACTTTTGCATCTCAAATTGATCCGATGGCAAAAGAAATTTACAATTACATGAATTTCAATCAAATTGAGTCGTTTCAAAAAGCCGCTGCCAAGGGACAACTCATCGCCGCGAATCAGATCGTAACAGTTTAAGACCCAGAGTATTAAGCCAATCGAGGCGATTTAAAGTTGATTTTGAGCCCGAGGCATCAACATCCACGAGCAAGGAAGTCTACCTAAAGTAGGCATTTGTGCTGTCGCTATGATCTGTAGCGTCTCTCACACCTTTTAGTTCTGGTATTTTTTCTAACAAATTTTTTTCAACGCCCTCCTTCAGCGTCATATCAACCGCTGCACACCCCTGACAACCACCGCCAAACCTTAATACTGCAAATCCATCATCTATTCTTTCGAGTGATACCTCGCCTCCATGAGCGGCCAAGCTAGGATTGATCTCACTATATAACAAGTAATTAACTCGATCCTCAACAGGACTATCATCACTGACATTTGGCAGACGAGAATTGGGCGCCCTTATGGTAAGTTGACCGCCAAATTTATCGGCTGAATAGTCTACCTTGGCATCTTCTAAAAATGGGATACTACGCTGCTCAAAATAAGCATTAAATGCACCATACTCAACAACAAGGTCATCTTCATTATGCTCACCTGGTCGGCTGTAAGCGATACAAGTCTCAGCTTTTGGCGTTCCAGGATCACTAATAAACATCCTGATACCTATGTCTTCACAATCCTGTTTGTCTAGCAGACTAGCTAAATACTCCTGAGCGGCCTCTGTAATTATTACAATTTGCATTGCTGATTCCCAATCAATATGTCAAATGTATTGTCTCAATACATTGGATATTTTTTCTCGCTTGTGAGTCTATCACATGGTTCGAAAAAATGTTTGTTGTTGCTTTGCCCGAATTAGCACTCCGACGCTCTTATTTAATGGTCACGGCCGAATAAAATGGTCGCTACTTATTCGATTCAATGTACTCTTTTCTGAGAGTATAATTTTCAGGAACCCATCATTCCGGCTGAGAATATGATCCGTGAAAAACTGGGCAGTGACAATCTTTTGCTCATAAAGCGTATCTTGAGCTCCCTCATCAATACAACGCTGCGCCGAGATAGCCAACCTAACAAGCAGCCAAAAACTTATAGAGTTTCCAAAAACCATCAAAAAGTTATACGCTATTTCAGGACTTCGCCTTGGTCGGGTCAGAACCTCATTAATGGCATCTGTGCATTGATTCGCAGCACATTTTAAAGATTCAATCAGCACTATTACCCTTTCACTCCCTGACTTCGTAGCGTCAACAGTTTTGTGCATCTCATCGACTATAGAGGACAACCCACTGCCTCCATCACGCAAACACTTCCTACCAATAAAATCAAGAGCCTGAATGCCATTAGTACCCTCATAAATCGGCAAGATTCTAGAGTCACGCATAAGTTGAGAAACACCTGTCGACTCTATAAAACCCATGCCTCCATGAACTTGAACCCCTAAAGATGTGACCTCCATCGAGATCTCAGTGCACCATCCTTTGACCAATGGAGTCAATATTTCTACCCATCTAGAATCTCTTTCTCTTACTGATTCATTTGGGTGACGGGTACTCCTGTCTTCGGCGGCCACAGTGAAAAAGGATAATGCTCGACCAGCATCAGTCAATGCACGCATTAACAGTAGCATCCGCTTTACATCCGGATGATTAATGATCGGAACTGGAGCAATCCCACCAGATAACGCACCTTGAACTCTGCCAAGGGCATACTGTACCGCCTTCTGAAATGCACGTTCTCCAATAGCTACTCCCTGATGACCGACGGACAACCGCGCATTATTCATCATCGCAAACATACACATTAACCCTTGATTTTCCTTGCCAACCAAGTATCCAACTGCCCCATCTGTTTCTCCAAACGACATCGTACAGGTAGGACTTGCATTGATTCCTAGTTTTTTTTCAAGGCCCAGACAAAATACATCGTTACGTAACCCAAGGCTGCCGTCGTCACCAACCAAAAACTTTGGGACAATAAATAGTGAGATTCCATCATTTCCCGCAGGGGCACCTGTCACCCTTGCTAGCACAAGATGAATTATGTTCTCTGATAGATCATGATCGCCCCATGTTATATACACTTTTTGGCCAGTAACCAAGTAATGATCTCCGCATTGCCTAGCCTTAGTTTGGATTAGCGACAGATCACTACCCGCCTGAGATTCAGTGAGGTTCATCGTTCCTGTCCAGCACCCATTAATCAATTTTTCCAGATACTTCTTCTTTTGTGCTTCAGAGCCAAACAAAGTAAGTGCATGAATAACACCGCGTGAAAGCATGGGCAAAAGACTAAGCGACATATTAGAGGATTGCAGCATCTCTTGATTCGCAAGATCGACAACACTCGGTAATCCGGCACCACCAAAATCAACATCGCCATTCAGACAATGCCATCCCTCATCGATCATTCGCTTATACACCTCTTGAAATATCGGTGCTGCTCTGACCCCCTGCTTGAGTAGAGTGGCACCCTCCTCGTCCGCAACGGAATTAGTTGGGGCAACAACATCCTCAAAGAACTTTGCACCTTGAGTCAAAACCGCATTTACAACATCAGTCGTTGCGTGCTCGAAACCCGGCAACTTGCAATGCTCCTCATAGCCAACCAATTCCTCCAAAAGAAAAGTAATGTCTCTTTGAGGCGCTCGATATTTATCCATAAGAGTCTCCAATTATTTCAGGCGCCGTAGCAAGATCCAAACTTCCGACTGATTACAATAGCCAATTGACTTCGACACTATCACCAGTAGACATTCGTCTACAATACAAAAAGTTCTGCTTAAATGCCCAGCGCAATATTACTCAAAAACCGAGGTGCCGCCGTGTTCACGTTTTAATTGCGCTGAAATTCTTTTTCTCTCTAATGTAATATCATAGGCCGAGCAAACACTATCTTCCCAAACGTTGTAACGATCGATGTCTGGGTCACCGATATTCACAAGTGACTCCCAAACAAGAAGACATTTTTGAATCGGTCCTAAAAAAACCGAATCCGCAACCTTTTTTAATAAAGAATCCATAGTTTCTGTCTCAAAGCCCATTTTTAGATCTTCATCTTTGTCTAGCTTCAAGAATTTGCCCCGATCTTGATTATATTTCTCCCAATTCAACGGTAGCCTTTTATCAGGGCTTCCAAAACGTGCGAAATCACTCCAAGCCATCATCATCGTTCTTTCCATTTGATCGCGAGACCGACCCTTAGGGTACATATAGCTTCCGATAGGGCCATAAATATACCGCCCAGTTAGAAATGCTACATCTGTAGCATGTGCCGCTCCCATGATTTCCGGGATATTTGCAAACATGGAACTTTTTTGATCATCCCAATCAAATCGATAAGCATATAACGATTTGTAGCCAGCAATCTCTAGCGCACTTAAAACATGATCGACGCCCCGCAACTTCCATGCATGCGACCGAATGTTGCGCCAAAAGTTATAAAGATTTTTATCTTTCAATCTCAAGCCTTTCGGAAGTAACCTCGTGTAGGGATGATACTCTTCGACAAAATATCTGTGAGTTCCAAGCCAGAATGAGAGCTCGTCTTTGGTGCTGCCTATGATCACAGACACATCCTTTTTGTACTTTGGATTCTTGAGAGCTTTTTCCAGACCCTCCATTGGAATTACAATTCCATCAGATGTGGTGAGAGGCATGTAGTCCTCATCTCGATACTCGACATATGCACCAATAAAATCTCTAGCATCCAACGCTCTCAAACTATTTCGGATGACACTTAAATGTTCTCGACCCTCTTGAGAATCAAGTAAAATAGATTGACTGTGTGGAAATAGGTTGCGAACCATCTGCCAAGATCCACGATAAACAAATGGGTCAAAAGCATGCTTATTATAGGCGCTCTCTAATGAAGCACTGCTAGTGTAACCAGATTGCACAATCGCTTTGTGGAACAACCCTTTGGCGTTAGGGGCAACAAGTAAAGTTAACACATTATGTGCGCCCGCCGATTCTCCGAAAATCGTCACATTTTCAGAGTTTCCTCCAAATTTATCGATGTTTTGCTTTATCCAGTTAAGTGCCTGAATTATGTCTAGAGTACCAAAGTTCGAAGACTGATCATCCCCTGTCTGGAACTTTTGAATCGCTGGGTGAGTAAACCACCCAAGACCGCCGAGCCGGTAATTAATACTCACTACGACCACCTTCTCCTCGACAACCAAGCGAGAGAAATCATAGTAATCTTTTGACCCCGTAACATTTCCTCCTCCATGAATCCAGACCATGACAGGAAGCAGTTCATTTGACACATTCATAGGTGATCGAATATCCAGGTACAAACAATCCTCGCTCCCGACTATGCCATCCCCTTGAACAGCACCATAAGTGCTGGACTCTTGCACACAAAACGTTACCTCGGGCGGAATAATTCTATTCGAAGTTTCAGCCAACGCACGCGGGGCTCGCCATCGCAAGTCATTTGTGGGCGGCTGCGCATAAGGGATATCTACCCACGTTTTAAGGGGTTTTCCACCAATGCTTGACTCGTAACCAGAAACCAATCCACCAGAAGTTTGAATCAAAATAATAGATGACTCCCGCAAGGACAATGTGCAACCTTGGATAAAAATTGTGATGATGAAAAACCAGCATAATGTTATATTATTCAATTAATTGATCTCTTTTTTATGTAAAAGTGCTTCGTTTTGCTATAGGACCTTGAATCCACATAATTGAGGTAGGTTAGACAAGGCGATATCTTGCTAAACAACGGAGTTACGCACAAGTCTTAAACAATTTTCCGATGCGCGGACCGCTATTTCGCAAAAAGTTCTTCAGCCTCCAACGGAGCGGATGGTGCGTCGCATTCACGCTTTACGCCCTAACTGATTCGAATTAATTCCGTGATTGGATTTATATCTAGCACTCAACGCAGACTAGAAAAGAGACTAGCCGTTGAAAAAGTTTGTGTATTTTCACAATGCCTAAATCCACTCACCCCAAAAGCCCTCTCAATGCTTAGATTCGTTAGCATAAGAGAAGCTATCAGCCCGCCACCTACTGAATAAAATTGCCGACAACCAGAATGAGGAGAAGCGCAGAGTTTAAGACAACAAAGGTTCTCAGATGTTTGATGATCTTCACTAATTCATTGATTTGATTAGATAGCTGAAACGTTTGGTCCTCAACCTCTTTATCTTCCATCGAGGGCTCCAAAGTAAACCGAAACATATCACTACAATAGGTTTCGGATATCTGGGGAAAATCATATCCAGTTTCATCATCAATTAGATCTTCAGTCGGCACCAAATTCTTAAAAGTGCCTTCAAGAAGTCTCCATGGGCTTATAAGGACGCTCACAGTCAACCATCGAAAATTTCCTGAGTTTATGTCCCCGGAGATCGTCTCCATGAGACCCTTATCAACCAAGATTCGGGAGACTACAAAGAACTTACCCTGCCACCCACACTTAACACTTGCAGTAGCGTTCAACTCATGATCTTGCACATGGCATATTTCTACTGTCACAGCTGCGTCATCGGTCGTGTCAGTGCTTACTTCACGATTCCATGCAACATTACCAGAGTTATCTGCGACAAAATTATACTGCTCAGCCGGGAAAAGAACATCGCATTTAGTTATTTTGCCGACATACTCCGATTGGCGTGTAAAATCTAGCTTATGAGCAATCGCAAGATATGTTTTAGACCGATCCTGATTTTGCCAAGCTGATAGGTCTATTTTAATTTTTAACTGCTTACCCCGAGCATTGGGATTTCCTGGCTTACCTCGACTGAAGTATTTGCTGCAATCTCCATCCCCCAATTGAAGAAACTCCCAGCTCTCGAAAATACTCGCATCAGGCTTCACCTCGAATTTGTCAAGCGGTAATTGGTTTACATTATTTAGTAACCTATAGTTGATTTTCATTTGAATTGTGCAATATTTACTAGCCAGCCGCTGTTATAAACATTTTTGTGAGTAGACACAACCTCTTCGGGATCTTTTTGTGAAAATCTTATGTGACACGAACTCAAGATTCATGGCAAAAAACCATTATATAATTCAGTGGGTATTTTCAACACCCAATCAAAAATAATCTTGTTGGTCCATAAATTAGAGCGCATACTCTATCACAGCTAATGATCTGGATTTTTCAAAAGGACCAGAAAATTTTATCTTACGATACCGCAGACATGACAAAAATTGTGAAAGGAGGACGCTTCGATTATGTTAAAAAAAACAATCCTACTACTTCTTACTGCTGGTATAGCACACGCAGAGCTTGGCGGAAAATATGCTTCTACAACTCCTGTAAGGATGCATGATTTTTTGAGCAAAAATGTATACAAAGGAAGTTCAAATTCTCAAAAAGTGGTTGGCGTTTGGTCACAGGGAAAGGATATTTGTTACCCCTTCGCTGAAGCCAACATTAAAATTTATGCTGGAACTGGTCAATGCTGCTTATTTGTCAAAGAAATCGGCGATCGCTATGTTTTCTCGAAAATTTTGTTTAGTGGTGACAAATTAGGAAAACTATACGATATTTGCTCTCATTCAGTCATGACTCGACTCGGGGAGTAGCCGAATACTCCCTAGAAAATTATGCATGCACTGGGACCGCTCAGCACGGTCTCACACCCCGAGTAATCAAGGTCAAACGCGTTCAGATTTTGTGCATTGGTATCGCCGATTTCTATCTTGCTGTAATCCTTGATATCGGTCTTTACTGGCCACCAACGTGATTCTGTTGACAATCATGGTAGCATCTGGACAACTTAATTTACTTTTACATTGATCGCGGGGCACCGCTCTGATCTGATACTGGTGTTCATTTACAATGAGATCGTCAAATGTGCCGCCATTCCAAGTCATAGTATTGTTCTTTGAATTTATAGTAATAACCGTTTTTAATGTCCCATCAGCCTCCCTGTCGATCCGATCACAAGAAAGATGAACCACAGATCCATGATTTGGCGACTCCATTGTTGCAATCGTGGTCATCAAGGCCACAATGAAGAGTGCTGAAACAACAACAAAATATCTTTTTTTAAACATTATTTATACAAGCTCCTGCCAAAACACACAGCTTCTTACCTAGTAGCGTTCAGACATAAAGTCTAAATTATTACTTTGTTGTCAAGTTTAATATCCGTGACTGTCGCGCATTTAATACTCATTTACACGTTAACATTAAAATATCCGGTCTCTTATTTCGCCTAAACTATCTAGGAAAGCACAAAAGGTTTATATTTTTTTTGAGCCAAATTTCTTCACGTCCCCAACAGACAATCATTCTTGTCTATCCTCCGAACGATCGGTCCAATGTTGGATTTCGCCGCTATTTATTCGCTGCTCTACATCTTTTACCTTGTGTACGAGCACCAATAAACTCGCAATCATCAGAACAATAGCAACAAGAAGTAACAACAAAAAACTATGTAACATACTACATCACCCCGCAAAAGATAGCTGATACTAGATTCTATATGCAGCACGCTGAGTTAAGAAACTCTTCAGTTTCGGCCAAAGAACCACCGTTCACAACTCGCGTAAATCCCATATTTTCCAATATCATTTTCGCCTTGCCCGAACGATGTCCACTCCGACAATAGAGTACAATAGGCTGGTCCAACGCTTCTGCGAGCGATAATATAGCGCCAGAAATGTCCTGCCATTCTACTCTGACAGCAGACTCCAAATAACCCTGTGACCATTCCATAGGGGAACGAACATCAATTAGTAACAATTCTTTATCACCAACATGAAACACTTTTCAGCCTCTTTATAATGCTGGGTACACTTTTCGAAGAATTTACGAATGCACACGTGAAGATAGTATTATGACTGGCGATATTCGGCAAATCTATTTTACGTTTTCAGACCGAACAAAAACATAGGCGATTCGCAAACAACTTATTCTATTGCTTATCAAATAACTAACTTACTGCGTCAGCATTGCTGAATGCCGATACCGTGTTCACTCGTTTTCCTTGATAAAATCAGCTGCTAAATATTGATTCCCACGCATCTTTGCACGTGCATCATACAAACACACCAACGCGTCTCGAGAATGTTGTAGGGAACTCTGCTCCCTATTTTTCTGGGAGTCTGCAAACTGAGCACGCGCCACATTTAACAACGAGATATATTGCCTCTGCAAATGCTCTTGATGGCGGAGAGCTTGCTCCTCTTGAATGCGGTCGGGTTTTACCGTCTTGAACAAATCCAGTAGGTCACTTTGCTTACTGATGGACTTATATTTTTCTTCGTTAACTGCACTTATATGTTCTCGCTTATATTTTTCAAGATTATTTAGCTCTTGTTCTTCTAGAGACCCACACAGAAGGTCACCAAAAACTTGATTTTGACTAAAGAAGCGGGCCCCAGATCTTTTGTATTTTTGTTGAACTTGTCCATAACAGTCACACGAATCTTTGTAAGCTCCAAGCCGGTTAACCCATCTGACGTGAGAATCACCCGCCAAGCCTATTTTAGAATTAAAGGCGGAAAAAAGGTTTGGAACATATTTTTTCCACCGTGTCGTTTTAATATCATTATCAAGAGTATTGTGTAACAACTTCTGCTCAAAAAATGCTGGATGATCGAGTTTATTTTCGTATAGCAATGTCTCAAGTGCTGTGCTACAAAACATAGGCCTGAGAAGACTGCTACGATCCAAATCTGGCTCCTGCAAAAATATGTCGTCATGAAAATCTATAACCATCGCTGCCGTCTTGTAGAGAAAGGTAATATGTTCATCATAACGCTTATCAATTGAACGCCAGTCGTTTGACGTAATACTTTCATACCACAGCTCAGCATATGGTGACAAATACGAATAAGGTTGCATAAATTTTTGTGGACTAGCCGTTGTGTTGTATACCACATCGCGAATTCTCTGCCGATCCATATTGAGCGTCTCTTGCCTCTTACGTAACTCCTCAAATTGTCTTTTAAGTAACGGAAGGTCGACGGACGTGTACTCCAAAGACCGCTGAATGGATCGAGATCCATTTGCCATACATCTACCAACGGACAAAACGCGACCAATCTTTTTGTCGTATGCATACAAGCGATCTTTCGGATGTACTTTTTTTTCTGCAACCTCCGGCGCTTTCAATAACTCTATCGGACCGCTACAAGACACAGTGGCCAAAACAAAAAAAACAGTAAGTATAAAACCAAAATTTAGTTTTAAATCTGTGCGATTAAAAAAGCCCATGACGCGAAGCCTCTAATTGTTTAAGTAAATCATGGTGTCAAAATCGTCGTAGATATGCAAACAATCCATGGGCATTGTCGATGTATTTTTGTCTTTAACATCAACAAAAAATATCTCAAAAAACCGATCTGACTCCTCCAGAGGCAACCATACCTTAATACAAACTCTTGACATAATGTGTTTAAACAGCAAACTAGATGAAAATTATTACTAAAGAGACTATTTATTTGTATTTAGATCCCGATACCGTAAAGTTGGTTTTTTTCGTTCCTGAATCGTACAAGGATTCGGTAAAGCGCTCCGTATTCGCCGCAGGCGCTGGCAGTCAGGGAGAATACCAGCAATGCTGTTGGGAAACGGAAGGTCGCGGCCAGTTCTATCCATCTTCAGACGCCAACCCATTTTGTGGTAACAACAATAACATAAATCACGTTGTAGAATACCGGATTGAAATGTTGTGTCCAATCTCCGTCGCCGAAAAGGTCGAGAGCGCTATTAAAAACTCCCATCCGTACGAATCGATTCCATTTGAATTTCTCCCACTCTATCGGACATAAGTCCCGGGAAATTGGAATTATCATTGACCTGAGTAAGTCCTTGTCATTTCTCAAAAGCTTTTGTTGGACTCTACTTTCAACAGATGATGTACGGCTTTTGGTTGTTGATTTGCCTGTGACACCATAGCCATAGCAGCTTGGCCCATAATCGTTTTACTCGCTAAGGTTGTCGTATCGTGAGCATAATTTGTGTCTACAATGCGTCCGCGCGCTGCCTCAAAGCTCAGCGAACTATTTAATAGACTCTCGATAGCCTGGTTGAGCAAAGCAACATTGACCCCAAATTTCGCTTGGGCACCAACAACTTGTGTGACGGCCGAATCAACCTTGGATAAGGCTTCTGACGGATTTGAAATGATGTCTAAACCCTCAAGTTGAAGATCCTTGACGGTGAGGGAAGAAATAGAAACGTCAAAGGTTTGACCCGCAACATCTCCGATTTGGATCTTAATATTTTCACTGCTCCCATCCAGTAAGTTTCGACTATTGAACTGAGTATCTTTCGCAATATTCTCAATCTCCGAAATTAACTCGGCTGCCTCATTTTGCATCATGGCTCTTTGAGCGGAAGTTGAGCTATCACTTATTCCCTGTAATGTTAATTCTCGAATGCGCTGAACCATATTACCCATTTCGGTTGTTGCTCCCGACGCTGTCTCTAACATTGATATCCCGTCATAAGCATTTCTCAGCGCTTGTTTCATACTCATAAGTGTGGAAGTCATTTTTGACGAAATCGTCCATCCAGCTGGGTCATCGACAGCCGAGTTAATCTTAATTCCAGTGGATAGCCTGCGCATGACTTCTGTTGCGACACGCTCATTTTTTGCAGCATGACCAGCAGAGCGCTGAGCAGAAATATTCGTGTTTACATCCATTTAAAATTTCCCCGAAAGATCTTTTTAATTTCGATATTCAAGAGAACGTCACCACTTTTCCAAAGTTTAGGCACGTGGCAACTTTTTGCCGAAAAAAAAATTCTATGGGCATATTAGTTTTAAAAAGAAGGAAATCGGTCTCAACAAATTGTATAGAAACCAAAAATTGTCCCATGCACCAATAAGTCAGGTGAGTTACCCAGCTCATGATCAGACCGAGATTTAGCAACGACAAAAAACTATCCTCAATGCAAATTACAAGCGGCACAATGGCAGATAATTGCCAACAAATCATTGCGACACGATAAAAAACGATCACAACAAATCATACTTAAATTACTTTTCTTCATATAATTAATACATGCTGAATTAAAAAATCAGCATAGTCCTGACAAAGTCCAAATTTTCAGTAAACGGCTCGAAAAAAACTCAATATATTATCCATAGAAAAGAAGTTACTAAAATAAAATTACAGTGCTCACACAACCTAAAATAAAGTGCTTATGTGTCGATTACATTAGACGTAACATAAGTTTATGTAAATGTCGTAGGTTTTTAGTCAGCTCTTTGGCCTATCTTCTACTGTATTAAATAACACTTGGATTTTAAAAAAACATAGACCAATATCGTAGTAATAGTTTCCAAGGTCCAACATCCTCAGTGAGAGTTTATGAACACAGTCAGTGCTTACAGCGAAGCTAGAAACATGAATGATCGTTTTGAGAAAATGCTGATCGAATCCACACAGCTTGGCTTTTTCATAGAGAGCATGGTTGCCACCGACTTCTCAGCATTTTTGCGACTCAATTTTGAGGCAAACCTCTCGATGAGTCTCAGAGTTTATATACGCGAGTCCAATGCTGATGCAATATACCTTACCTATTGGGATAACAATGCCCGAGAGACAATCTCTATGGACACGGAGAGTGGCTGGCTGAGCGTCCATGTGGACGCTATAAAAGTTTTTATGCTCAAGCAAAAGCGGTTCAGAGCTTAGCGATCTAATCTTACATAAATTTAGACATTAGGTATTTATACCATCACCAAATATCCTCCATGGATGAAGCCCGATTACATCGGATACAAACCACCTGATTCGCAGGCTCAGAGGTATTATCTGTCGCACAATAATGACAGACCCAACTGATTGTCGCCTGAGTTACTTGAGCAACCATCTCCTCAGATTCATTGACCGTGATATTAGCAGCTTCATCAGTGCTTTTTCCTTCAGAAAACGTTAAGTCTTGTATTGTCGGTTTCTCAGATTCAGCAAACTTCCCAGCTTCATCAACCTCGGGGCTGCTACCACCACTTCCTAAAGTCGCTATAAAGTCATAACTGGTGGCCAGTGGATAAAGTTTTTCGGCCTTAATTTCCAGTTCTCGATAATTCCGAGAATATTTCTTTGACGCAAAGTGCCAATAGATATAAGGAGGGATAGCCACTAAAAACCATTTTATAGCGCTGTTATCACGAAAGTATTCATCCATCTGCGGAAACAAAATAAATGCTAACAGCCCGAGAAATATGGTTATATAAAAGCTTGGTTTATCTAACCAAATTCCCTCATCTTCAATATATTGCTTTCGATTTTTCTTAGTTTTTTCATTATGTTGCAGCAGTAACTTACCTTGTTTTTTTGCTTCTTTTTCTTTCTCAAGTTGGTGCTCATCTTTGACATAAACATCCTCATTCATTATGTGACTTGTTTCTTGAATCGTCAGAATGGCTCTTGCTATCGAGCACTCAAAGAAATCGCGTTCAGACCTTAGTCGGCAATCCTCCAATGCACGATGTACTTTTTTTTCAACTTCCTCATAGTCCTCCACTAAGCCCCGGTACGCGATTTTGAATGGTGCGGCAACACCACTCCCATATAGATCTTTCACGTGTTGACGTAGGTCATTACTGCGGCCAATTTTTACTAATCCCGGTCGCAGGCTTTCATTCGACATCACATAAACCCAGCCTTCCATCTAGCACCACCCATTAACCGCGTCTAGGAACAGTGAGCCTCACTTTTCACTCAGCTTTTTGAGATAACATTACTTATCAACGCCAATCTTCGAAACACTAACCGACCATTTTTTCGAGTTCAATACCCTTAGTTTCCCGGACGAAGCTGATCACAAAAACCGCCGAAACAGCTGCACTCAAAGCGTAAAAACCATAAGCGCCAGCCAGCCCAATACCAACCAGAAGAATTGGAAAGGTCATAGTAATTACAAAATTGGCAGTCCACTGAAACATGCCACTTACCGCAAGACCTGATCCACGCAACTGGTTGGGAAACATTTCTCCCAGCATTACCCACATGACAGGGCCCCATGACATATTAAATATAAACACATAGGCATTCGCGGAAACGAGTGCTAAGGGACCCCAAGGACCCACATCAAGCTCGCCTGAGTCCAGCACCATACCATTAGCGAATGCAAATACCATCATGCCTAGAGTTATTGCCATACCCACGGAGCCCCACAGTAACAGTGGTTTTCTCCCGATTCGATCTACTAAAACAATCGTGATTAGACATGCAGCAATGCTAACGGCACCACTTATCACGTTAATAAGGAGCGCATCTGCCTCAGAAAAACCCACCGCCTGCCACAATACCGCACCATAATAAAAAACTACATTTATACCCACTAACTGTTGAAAAACAGCGAGCCCGACGCCAATCCACAGGATACCTCTTATTTTTCCAGTAGATGAGTCGATAAGATCTCCCAACCGAGGTTGGTGATCCTCCTGAAGAGACTTTTTAATTTCATTAACTTTACTCAACCCCAATGTCTCACCATAAAGTTTCATCAGAACTTTTTTTCCAGCCTCCTGTTGACCCGACGCAATTAAAAACCGAGGACTCTCTGGGATAAAGAGTAATGCCAATAGAAATATCACAGCAGGCACTAGCTCTATCCAAAACATCCATCGCCACGCAGAAAAACCCATCCAAAGTTCAGCAGTAGAGATACCCGCAAGATCAGCTAGCAAATAATTACTCACAAAAGCCGTAAACAAACCACTTATTATTGCAATCTGCTGAACCGTGGTTAATCGACCCCGATAGCGAGCAGGAGCTACTTCGCTAATATATGCCGGGGACATCACTGAGGCCGCGCCAACAGCAAGACCGCCTATAATACGATAAAAAACAAATTCGATAGAGCCTGATGCAACGCCAGAACCCCAGGCGCTGACAATAAAAAAGATGGCCGAGCAAATAAGTAAAGAACGGCGACCATGTCGATCGGCTAACCTACCCGCAAAAAATGCACCAACGGCACAGCCCAATAGCATGCTAGCCACATTGAAACCGGTACCCGCATTGTCTGAGTCGAATGAGGCTTGTAAACCATCAATCGTACCGTTAATTACCCCACTATCGAAACCAAAAAGAAAGCCACCAATCGTAGCGACTATACTAATTATAACGATAAATATTTTGTTGTCCTTATCCGCTTGTGTATTCAAAAAAACTCTCCCTTCTTTCCTATCCTAATATATTCACGAACGTTAGAGTGTATAGACTTACAAGAAAAATCTCTAACTCGGAAACTGTTGCTCTTTATAACTCGACAGTAGTAACATTAACAACGAAAATTGGGGTCGCCGCCACATAAACGAACTTGGATATGCGATGTCATTGGTCTCTTCAACAGGCAAATATGCGGACGAAAGTCATCTTAAAACTCTTAGCTCATCAAGCTCAGGCGCAAGGCGGATGGTTAGCGTCGATAATGTATTGTTCGGCTGTGAGGGAACACAGCTAAAAGTCCTCTTGATAAAACACGCATCCGGCAAAACCTCTGGAAGGGGGGGATTGCCGGGCGATTGGTTGCGAGATGACGAGACGTTGGAACGCGCTGCTATCCGAGTGCTCAGAGCGAGGACTGGATTGGGTGACATTCATCTCGAACAGCTCCAGAGCTTTAGTAGCATAGACCGGTATCCGGACGACCTCACGATTACTACGGCGTTCTACGCCCTTATTCGACCAGACGATTATCAGCTGGCTCTCGGCGAAGACGAGCTTGAGGTTAAATGGTTTCCTATCGCAGACACACCAGTCCTAATTTTTGATCATGGTAAGATTCTCAAGTGGGCCCTTGCTCGGCTCCGTTACAAAACGCAGCATGAGCCTGTTGGTCTCAACCTTCTTCCAGAGAAATTTACCCTCCTAGAGCTGCAAAAACTATATGAGGCTATCTTGGGAACGTCATTTGATAAACCAAACTTTCGGCGAAAAATAATGAAGGCGGGATTACTGCTTGACTGTAACGAAAAGCAACTCGGGGGCGCTCATCGTGCAGCGTCCCTATTTAAGTTTAATCCTAGTCGGTATAAGCAACTGAGCGAAGAGGGCTTCATGAGGTATAACTCGATAATTTAGTGTTGCCATTTAGCTAGACGAAATTCAGTGCTCTACATACTCAAAAAAATCGAAGTCCGCTGGCTGATCTTGACCAGATATATCTTGGCAACAAACGCCGACAAATGCCCCTGTAAAACTGTTTCCAGCACCTTTTCCAGCCTCATCCGAAATCACACTATAATCTAACAAAATTCCTAGCTCCCGCCATGTTGATCCATCTAGGCTCCAAGAAAACTTTAGGTCAGCATAATCTACACTTGCCCTCAAATACACGGGGCTGTCATCCTCAAGCCGGATTGTGTTGTCGACGGGATCTAAGTCGTAAAGGGGAAAACGTGCTACCATTGACACATTCCCACCGCAACTCATAATCGCAAGGTGACGCCCATTTTCTTGGTCAAAAGACATGTATAGATAGTGATATTTATGCCCATTGTAGTAACACACAAGGCCAGCCATGTGTTGGAAGGTTGACGGAAAAAAGTCCATACAAGTGGTTGCAGTAAAACGAAATGCCTGCTGGCGCCTTGCGATGAGCGCCTGCTCAAAACAATTCCCTAGTGACTGTTTGCCCAGCAGGCGGAGGTATCCCGGCCGAGCTGATAGATCCATAAAAGTACAGGGGTTTGGATTGCGTAGCCACTGAAAATGATTAGGCAAAATATCCCCATCGAAATCTTCCCGCTCAGGAATCCCTGGCCAGGGGTGTGTAGGAAGATCGACCCTTGGCAGCGCTAAATCGGGCTTATTACCACCATCAGCCAACCTTAACCAACCGTCATGCCCCCAAAGTGCCTTCTGAATTGCTGTCTCACGCCCCATAGGGCTCCTTCTCAGCCCTGATATCGGACGACTGCTCAGGTGAACAACATAAGTATCACCCTCGGCTGTCTCCACTATGTCCCCATGTCCCGAGCGCTGTAGAGTTAATTCTGGATCATCTTTCGAGGTCAAAAAATATCCATGAGGATCGACCTCATAAGGGCCAGTTATCGATCTTGAGCGCGCAAATACCATGCAATGCTCATACTCCGTACCTCCCTCTGCCGTTACGAGATAGTAATAGCCATTTCGCTTGTAGATGTGAGGTGCCTCTGTCAGACCTTGCGAGGTTCCCTCGAAGATATTGGTTATAGGACCCTTCAGCGCTCGAGTACTGTGGTCATATTCCTGAATATATATGCCGCCAAAAGGATTCTTTCCTGGCCTGTGATCCCAAACCATATTCAGCAGCCACTTGCGGCCATTATCATGGAACAGCGAGGGGTCAAAACCACTGCTATTTAGGTAGATCCGCTGGCTCCAATTTCCGTCTATTGAGGGGCAAGTCGTCAGATAATTATGGGCATCCTTAAAGCTTGCGCAGTGCCTCTTTACATCGGTATATATTAAATAGAAAAGTCCTTCACTGTAAGAAAGACAAGGCGCCCAAACTCCGCATGAGTCAGGATTTCCGGTCATGTCAAGAAGTTCCGCACGATTCAGGGGCTGCGCCACAACCGTCCAATTGACTAAATCGCGCGAATGATGGATCTGAACCCCGGGATACCATTCAAATGTGGATGTTGCAATATAGTAGTCTTTGCCTACTCG
>NZIZ01000020.1:10278-18921 GCA_002691825.1 Porticoccaceae bacterium | reverse complement strand
AATTATTGATCATCATTATGTGGGTTGGTATATTGGTTAAAACGACGACGGGTTTTATGTAAATTTTTTACCGATAGGGGTTGAGAATCAGATGTATAAGAACTTTTTTGCAGGGCAATGGATGGAAGGATGTGACGTAATTGATAATATTAATCCTTCTGATACATCAGATTGCATTGGACAGTTTGCGATGGCGAGTGAGCTACAAACTGAGCAGGCGATAGATGCTGCATTTGATGCTTTTCCCCAGTGGGCGAAGTCACCGTTACAACAGCGAAGCGAGATGCTCGACAAGATCGGTGATGAGATATTATCTCGAAAGCAAGAATTAGGAGAAATGTTAGCAAGAGAAGAGGGAAAGACCCTTTTCGAGGGTATTGGAGAAGTCGTGCGCGCGGGGCAGATTTTTAAGTTTTTTGGGGCTCAAGTCGTTCGTCAAGGAGGAGAAAATTTTGATTCTATTCGTCCTGAGGTAGATGTAGCGGTCACTCGTTCCCCAGTGGGAGTTGTGGGCCTTATTCTTCCCTGGAATTTTCCGATAGCGATTCCGGCTTGGAAAATCGCGCCTGCTCTATCGTATGGAAATTGTGTTGTCTTTAAGCCATCTGAGCTTGTTCCTGCGCTTGCCCATGCGTTAACAGAGATTATCTCGAGGTCTGGAATTCCTGCAGGTGTCTTTAATCTTGTGATGGGTCGTGGAGATGTGGTTGGGTCGTGTATTGCAAACAGTCCAAAAGTACACGCTATCAGTTTTACCGGATCAATCACTACCGGTAAAAGGGTTGCTTCTGCGGCTGTAGCTCGAATGGCAAAAATTCAGCTTGAGATGGGCGGCAAAAACCCCTTGGTTGTGCTGGATGATGCTGATCTAGATACTGCCGTAGATTGTGCCGTGCAAGGAGCGTTTTATTCCACGGGTCAGCGATGTACAGCATCAAGCCGCTTGATCGTTACGAGCGGAATACATGATAGGTTTGTCAAAGCGTTATCGACTCGCCTATTGCAGTTGAAAACGGACCATGCGTTAAAGAAAGGCACTGACATCGGCCCAGTTATTGATCAGCGTCAATTAGATCANGATACACGTTATATACAAATCGGNATTGATGAGGGTGCGACTTTAGAGTGCGGTGGAGAGCAGGTTTTTCGTGATACTGAGGGATTCTATTTACCACCAGTATTATTTACAAATACCCACAACGATATGCGAATTAATCGTGAGGAGATTTTTGGACCTGTCGCGAGTGTTATTTGTGTGCGTGACTACGATGAGGCTTTATCGATAGCAAATGACACTACCTTTGGTCTCTCAGCGGGTATCGTGACCAATTCGTTGAAATTCTCATCGGATTTTAAACGTAACGTGGAGTCTGGCATAGTAGCTGTAAATCTACCTACGGCGGGTGTGGACTATCATGTGCCATTTGGAGGGACCAAGAGTTCTAGCTACGGTTCACGAGAGCAGGGAGAGTACGCAAAAGAATTCTACACTTCCGTCAAAACATCATACACTTTGGCTTAAAAGCGCTACCCTTCTCTCGATATTAAAGCACGGGTGCCCAGTTTTAGCGACTAACCTCAATACAACACAAACCTGATTTTGACGTTTGTGGACGCTTATTTTAAAAGGTGACAACACTGCGTAAGGTCTCACCCGCTTGCATAGCCTCGTAAGCTTCGTTAATTTGTTCGATTGGATAACTTCGTGAAAGAAGCTTGTCGAGTTCTAATTTCCCAGCCTTGTACAGGTCAATCATTCGGGGAATGTCATTTCGGGGGACCGCAGATCCATAGAGTGACCCAGTCAGGACACGTTCTTCAAAAGCAAATGGGAGGGCAGTAAGTGTGATCGTAGCGCTGTTTGCGGGAATGCCCACAATGATTGCAGTGCCGCGTTTTGCCAATGAATTATAAGCTTGCTGAATTGTAATAGGTAATCCGACAGCCTCAAACGCGAAGTCAACACCCCTCCCCTCGGTGAGATTGCGTATTGATTCCACTGGATCTTCTCTGGACCCATTAATTGTATCCGTAGCACCGAATTCTCGCACTTGCTCAAGTCGCACATCGTGACGATCTATTGCGATGATTCGTTTTGCTCCTGATAATACCGCACCCTGAACAATATTTACCCCCACACCACCAACTCCAAAAACTGCCACAGTACGTCCTGGTTTTAGGTTAGTAGTGTTTATGACCGATCCCACACCTGTGATAACCGAGCAACCCAATAATGCAGCTAGTTCAAAGGGAAGATCTTTTGGGATCTTTAAGACAGAGCCCTCCGGTAAAACGGTATAATTTGAAAATGCGGATACGCCCGCAAAATGAAGGATCTCTTGACCCTTATAACTGAAACGGCTGGTACCATCTTGAAGTCTTCCTGAGGCACGTATTTCCGTTCCGACGGGACATAAAGCTGGCCTGCTCTCACTGCAATATTCGCAAAGTCCGCATGATAGTCGCCAGAGAGGTATAACATGATCACCTGGTTCCACCGAATTGACGCCATCACCAACGTCGACGACAATACCGGCGCCTTCATGGCCCAGAATGCCGGGAATTGGTGCTTTGAGATGGCCGGTCATCACACTTAAATCTGTATGACATATTCCAGCTGCCTTCATTTCAATCCTAACTTCACCTGCACAAGGTTCAGCAACATCCACCTCACAGACATTTAGTCTTTTTCCGGGTTCAAATAGTATCGCGGCTCTAGATTTCATTTTTTCCTAAGGGCGATTTACCACTTTCCATGATCTAAGGTTTGAATCTCTAACTCATTTAATTGTCTATGTTAAAAAGTCATGCATCAAGAGTTACAGTTAGAATTATATAAAACGCCACCCATTTTCGATTATAATGGGGGGTATTCGGCGTTATTTCACTGCGACACACCAAAAGCGCTGTTGCGGTGACTTACTCTTGGATATATAAATAAACAATAGCTAAACTGAGTAAATAAAATAAATATAACTTTATTGAGAGGAGTTGGCAGTATGCTTAAAGGAGATAAGTTTTATATTAATGGACAATGGGTAGTCCCATCTACCACCGATATTTGCGAAGTTATCAATCCCTCCACAGAGAAAACCATCGGACATATCGTAATGGGAGGGCCTGCGGATGTCGATGCTGCTGTGGCGGCGGCTAAAAATGCCTTTGAATCATTTTCAAAAACTTCTGTGCAAGAACGTTTAGATCTCCTTAACAGAATCATAGATGTGTATAAAAGTAGGATGGATTTGATTGCTAGAACTGTTTCGCAAGAAATGGGAGCTCCCATGGGCCTTGCTAATGCAGCGCAGGCCCCAGCTGGACTTGGACATCTTATTTTTGCTAAAAAAGCGCTCGAGAAGTTTTCTTTTTCTGAGGACGTCGGTACCTCACGGGTGGTTCGAGAGCCAATAGGAGTTTGTGGTTTAATTACTCCTTGGAACTGGCCGGTGAATCAAATTACAGCGAAGGTAGGGCCGGCAATCGCGGCGGGCTGTACTATGGTGCTTAAGCCCTCCGAGATTGCGCCCTTTAATGCATTGATTTTTGCAAAAATTATGGATGAGGCTGGAGTGCCTCCGGGTGTTTTCAATCTTATTAACGGCGATGGTCCCTCAGTCGGGGTTGCGATGTCATCGCACCCGGATATAGAGATGATGTCATTTACTGGGTCTACCAGAGCAGGTATATCTGTAGCGAAAGAGGCAGCGACAACTATCAAGAGAGTTTGTCAGGAGCTGGGTGGAAAGTCGGCTAACATCATTTTAGATGACTCTGAGTTCGAAAAAGCGGTGGCGCGAGATGCATTTGGAATGTGTCTCAATACCGGTCAGAGTTGTAATGCTCCAACCAGAATGCTTGTACCAGCGGCCCGAATGGAAGAGGCTTCTAAGATCGCCAAGAAGTCTATGGAAGCCATCGTTGTAGGCAACCCATCCGAAGAGGCCACCCAGCTTGGTCCACTCGTTTCCGAACTTCAATTTAACAAAGTGCAAGCGCTCATTCAGAAGGGTATCGATGAGGGTGCAAAGCTAGTGATGGGAGGAGTGGGCCGACCAGATGGAATTGATTCGGGATACTTTGTACGACCCACAATCTTTGCAGACGTAGATAATGATATGACTATCGCGAGAGAGGAAATTTTTGGCCCCGTATTGTCACTGATTCCCTATGCAGATGAAGATGATGCAGTAGCCATAGCTAATGATACTATTTATGGACTTTCTGCTTACGTTAGCGGGGGTAACCACGAGAGAGCTTGTGCTGTGGGAGCTCGATTGAGAGCTGGAAATGTTCACATCAATGGAGCCGGTCTGGATATTAATGCTCCATTTGGGGGCTACAAACAGTCTGGTAATGGCAGAGAATTTAGCACGTGGGGGTTGGAGGAGTTCCTCGAGACAAAATCTATGCTTGGATATGAGCCACCTAAGGTAGACGCGGAGGAAGGTGGCGGGTTTATTGACTTCTAGGAACAAGCTTTAGTTACTTCTGAAGCGTACATTACTAATTTAATGTCGGGCGTTCATCAAATTTGAGCTGCTCGACATTAACTAAAGAAGCTTGAGAGTGTTGTNCTCAGAAATTTTATGATCCCGAAAACGTTGGTGCCTTCTTTTTTATGAATGCTTCTACGGCACTACGATGGTCTTGTGTGGAAGCACAGTGAATGTGGTGTGTTACCTCAAGATCCATACAGTCATCAACATCACCCTTAGCCAGGGCGCGAGACAGATTTTCTTTCATATAACGATATGCGACGCCGGGACCTTTCGCTAATCGGCCGGCTATCTCCAGCGTTTTGGTCTCAAGGTTGCTTGGTTCTACCACCCAATTAGTTAGACCCAACTGTAATGCCTCCTCTGCGCCTATCCTGTCAGAGAGGTAGTACAATTCTCGAGCCTTGGCCGTGCCTATTAATTGGGACATGAATAGTGTGCCTCCGTAATCCCCTGAAAAACCCACTCGGGCAAACGCGGTAGTCATGATGGCGGTCGATGCCATTATTCTTAAATCGCAAGATAAGGCGAGGGATAGCCCTGCTCCAGCGGCGGCACCAGGAAGCACTGCTAGCGTGGGCTTTGGTATTTTATAGAGGCGACCAGCTGTGTTTCGCTGATCCACTCGTTGCCGATGAATTGCCTCATCCACCGTAATTTCGGATGCTTTTGCATTTCGAGCAGCCATGGCTTTTATATCACCACCTGCACAAAATGCGTTGCCAGTACCCGTAACAACAATACACCTCACAGCGGGATCCTGTTCTGCCTTCAGAAGTTGGCTATTGAATGCCCTTAACAAATCTGGCGAAAAGGCATTACGAGCTTTCGGTCTATTTAAAGTTATTGTCAGAACTCCCGACCGCAAGGAGACTAGGAGATCTTTGGTACCTGAATCGATATTTTGCTTTGACATCGGGCGTATTCCCTATTTTTGGCGAAGAGGCTTGAGGGTGCATCGTCGCTGAGATAAATCTGGGCGCCTTCTTTCAGTTGTTTCTCGGCATTGAAGACGCTCTTTGGTTACAGAACACCACTGTTTTGTACTTGTTAATGCCCCCACACAGACGAGGCAACAAGAATCACTTAAATAACTCCCGCTTCTCTGAGTTTTGCTAGATCGGCGCCGCTAAAGCCAAGCATTTTTTGCAACACTGCATCTGTATGTGCACCTAGTGTAGGTCCCGGACTATCGGTATATCCTGGAGTATCTTCTAATTTTGGCGCAATGGCGGGTATGTGGAGTGCTTCGTCATTAACCATCACCTCCTCGAAAAGTCCTCGAGCTTGAAAATGTGGGTTTGTNAACATGTCCTCTACACTTAATATTGGTCCTGCTGCTACTCCTGCATCTTCCAAGAGGCACATCGCCTTAGACAATGAAACNGTTGCAGTCCAATCCGATATTGCAGAATCAATTAAACTTTCATGCGCAACTCGACCTGGATTATTTTGTAAACGTGTGTCAAAAGCTAGGTCGTTTCTTCCAATTGTTTTCATGAGTCGTTCAAACATTGAATTCGTATTNGCGCCAATAATAATCAATTTTTCGTCCTTGCACCGATAGGTGTTAGACGGAACGATTCCAGTAATTGTGCTTCCAGATGGTTGTCGTATCTCTCCCGCTCCAGAATATTCGGGGACGACGGCCTCCAGCATATTAAAAACTGATTCAAAGATAGAGACATCCACTACTTGGCCATGTCCGTTNCCCTTTTGCAGCCGATTAATATAAGCCATGCATATTCCTAAGGCGGCATGTAATCCTGCCAGAGTATCACCTAAGCTAAGATTCGGCCGCACTGGTAATTCGCCGGGCACACCATTGAGATATCGAAAACCTCCAAATCCCTCACATACTGAAGCGAACCCAGGTTTGTCAGAGTAGGGGCCGGTTTGGCCATAACCAGAAATTCGAGAATAAATTAAATTGGGATTAATTATTTTTATNTCCTCTGGGCCAAGATTCCATGATTCCATTACGCCGGGACGGAAGTTCTCAACTAACACATCGCAATCTCGACACAAATCTCGAACTATTTCTTGCCCTGACTCAGTTTTTAAGTTGATGGTAACAGATTGTTTATTACGTCCTAGACTCCACCACCACAGTGATGTGCCATTTTTTACAGTGCGCCAATTTCGTATGGGATCTCCNAGTTCTGGTGATTCGATTTTTATAATTTCGGCACCAAAATAACCTAGGATNGTNCTCGCAAAAGGACCGGCTAAAATCTGNCCAAGCTCAATNACACGNAGACCATCNAGAGGACGGNNATTAANNTTNTCCANTGTGNTTANACCAGCNACGNGATTATNGGNCANTTTGAACTCCAAGANNAAAAGCCTANNNNANAGTGTAATNGTCTNANGATANATCTTCAAAGNNTACTCGATTGTGNNGNGTCATATGTAATATANTTTAACCCATTAAATTTGTTAAAAATTATAACAAGCAGTTTTTACACCGATATCTCAGACACTCATTTTGGATAAGTATAAAGATGTTGCGTCGATTTGAGCGGACATAATGTGATTTAAACTTTACATTTGATGAATTATAGGTTGCCGCCGGGTGGTCCTCGCCGCTACTCTAGCACTAAAAACCTGAGTTTATGGGATGTTTAATTTCGGTTTAGCGTTAACTTTGGTGGTGAGTGACAATGACATTGTTTCAGTGGTCAGGGATTTTTCTTGGTTTTTATGCCGCCCTCATGCTGTCAATCGGGTTGTATGCGCACAAAAAAATTCGGGATTCAGATGATTTTGCCACGGCTCGGGGCGCGTACGGACCATTTTTTTTAGCGCTGGCTTATGCAGCGACCACTGCAAGTGGCGCCACCTTCTTGGGGATTCCGGCACTCTCTTATCAATGGGGCTTGGCGTCACAATGGTACGGGTTCCTATATCCATTAGGCGTTTACATTGGGGTGCTTATATCAATGCGTTTGGTAGCAACCGCCGGTAATCGTTTTGGCAATCGTTCTATACCCGAGTACTTAGGCGATCGCTATCAATCCAACGGCATTCGAGTATTAGTATCGTTAATGTCGCTAGTTCTATTCTTTTATCTCACCGGGCAACTAGTATCTGGAATAGTGATGTTTCAATTAATGCTCGGTTTTGACGAGATTTGGGCTTTGATTTTTACAACGTTAGTGTTGTTATTTTACGTTGTTTTGGGTGGAGCACATGCTGATATTATAACTGACGGTATTCAAGGGGCAATGATGCTTGTTATTGCCATTATTGTAATTCTTGTCACCTTCTTCGGTGTAGGAATTGAAGGAGGATTTTCTGGAGTTTTGTCTAATTTATCGGCACAGGATCGAAATTTAACGAGGGTCTTTAACACTGAGTCTTCACTTTTTAATTCGTGGTGGTCAATCTTCGTAATCATATTCGCGCATGTCCCTCTTGGTCTTCTTCCACATTTGGGTAATAAGCTTTGGGCACTTAAGTCCGGCAGAAATCGAATGAACTTCGTATGTCTAGCTGCAATTTTTGGGCTAACATTGGGCATGATGGGGTTAGGTGGATTACTTGCACGAGCTCATTTTGGCTCTGAACTATTTGGCGAGGGGATGAATCCAAATCAAGCTTTACCCCTTTTATTTATAGAATTGTTTCCGATTTGGTTGGCTGCATTAATTGGTGTTGGAATANTAGCAGCTGTAATGAGNACGGCCGACGGGTTAGTAATATCATCNTCACAGGTAATCGCGAATGATTTGTANCGAAGGACAATCGCTCCNANNNTNCANCANCATCTCACTCCNANCCAACTTGATAAAAGAGTCCTTNTGATNTCGAGGTTNTCCACNGTTGNNGTGTTGCTTGTNTGTATGGTTTTAGCTTGGTTTTTAATGGAGAAAAATATAGCACTCATTGTTTTTATTGGNATTGGTGGAATGATGGCGGCATTCGCNGGACCTCTAATNCTTGGAGCCCTTTGGNGTGGAGTNACTACTGCGGGNGCNTANGCCGGTCTNATAGCGGGNATGACNACCTTNATTGTTTTNCACGCACAGNTGATCGATCCAAATTGGTTNGCGAATNANTCCGTNCTNCATGNAGCTAGNCTATGGCTNTANANNNAGGGACCCAATCCCTTTTCTTGCACATTTNTTGGCGAAATAGTTTCAAT
>NZIZ01000020.1:0-10273 GCA_002691825.1 Porticoccaceae bacterium | reverse complement strand
TGACTNTATTTGTTTCNAATTTCTCTGAGAAGTTGCCNGANNCTCATNTNCAGACTCTTTTTAGTGACTCATAAAGCNNTANANAGATNTCATNNAGGANNCCGAAAGNTGGNNGANGATTNNCNNATTNTTTNTNTTTTTNTACCNNTTTTGTNGGGGTATGNNGTGAAAAANACTCCTTTNNTTATCGCTATTTGTGGTGGTTCNGGTTCAGGAAAAAGTTTTTTTTCAAATGTTTTGNNTAAACATNTNANANAAACGTTACCANGCTACNGNGTNCAGCAGCTNAGTCTTGATCGTTATTTTTTCGATATTNCATGTAGAAGNCTTCNAGAAAANNANNATGTNAANTTTGATCATCCTGATGCNATNGATTTTGGNCTATTCGCATCACACTTANTNGATTTNAAAAANAAGNGTAGCATTTATGCGCCGAAATATGATTTTGTANCNCATAAACGCGAAAANGANTNTGATTTNTTNTCGNCNTGTGACCTCNTAATNGTTGAAGGTGTNTTTCTTTTTTACCNNNNGGANATAGTTGATCTTNTGGACCTAAAACTCTTTATNGAAACTCCACTANAGATTTGCTTACAAAGACGCCTTTCGCGAGATTTAAAAGANAGAGGTCGAACNNAAAATNGNATCNCCTGTCAGTTTANGCAAACAGTTNTCCCCATGTATAAAAAATATATACATCAGACTCGNGCNCANGCGAACTTTTTNCTAGATGGNGTCGCGGCNATTGATGAAAACATAACGTTTACAGTTGAACAATTGAGTCAATTAATTTGTGATTGAACTGANNAGATNNGGNATNAATNAGATGTCTGGCNCTTTAGGAATTATCTGTTTGTTAATCTTTGCCGTGGTTTTNTCCTCGANNAGGAAATCGATNAACTGGTGGACTGTAATTGCTGCTTTTAGTCTNCAAGCAANNTTGGGAGCTTTTGCTCTCTATNTTCCNNTNGGTCAGAGTATTTTTCAAAGCCTNTCNTNTGTNATNAGTGATCTTCTTGAGCATTCTNCNGCGGGCACATCNTTCGTTTTTGGAGATCTCGCGGATGNNAGCAAAATNTTNTATTTNGCATTTCAGGTGCTACCTGTNATTATATTTTTNTCNTCCTTAGTTTCGGTATTTTANTACCTCGGNGTTATGCANCTTTGCATTCGNATNATCGGGGGAGGTCTCCGAATNCTNNTAAAAACAANCCGAGTTGANTCTATGGTNGCGNCCNCNAANATATTTTTAGGTATTGGGGAAGCNCCATTNGTGGCNCGGCCATATGTNCCTAAACTNTCNAAATCGCAGTTATTTGCTGTGATGGTTTGTTGTTTNTCTTCGGTGGCAGGNTCTGTTTTAGCCGGNTANGCAGCNATGGGGGTCTCTTTNGAGTCNCTNATTGCTGCAAGTTTTATGGCGGCTCCNGGGGGGCTTTTGATGTCGAAATTAATGGAGCCCGAAANAGATTNNGAGGCCGANGAAGAATTNTCNNTATCAAAAAGTGACCAACTTGACAGCAATATTTTTCAAGCTGTTGCAGATGGTGCGATCTCTGGACTGAATCTCGCTTTGAATATTGGAGCTATGCTAATCGCGTTTATGGGGATTATCGCACTTTTAAATGTTAGTTTGGTATGGATTGGAAGTGTTTTCGGTATCGAGAACGCTACAATTCAACTCGTATTGGGCAAGTTTTTTCAACCGTTAGCATTTTTAATTGGCGTACCTTGGCATGAATCTGAAGTAGTGGGCGCCTTGCTTGGGCAGAAACTGGTTTTTAATGAGTTCGTAGCTTTTATGCAATTTACCGAGCTACAAATGTCCTTGAGTAGAGAAAGTCAGATCATCGCTACGTTTGCGCTTTGCGGTTTTGCAAATTTCGCCTCGATCGGCGTGCTTTTGGGAGGATTGGGGGTATTAGCGCCCTCGCGGCGTGCCGAAATATCGAAGCTGAGTTTGAGAGCACTCGTAGCAGCAACTCTTGCAAACTTAATGAGTGCTGCCATCGCCGGTACTTTTATCGGCTGGTCTTAGATCGCGTATGGATTAGGCTCCACATCGGAAATCGATATACAGATAAACGGGACGGACGTCCCTCACATCTTCGTTTCGATGCTCCTTCCTCAGGATTTGAAATTTACTCACAATCATTCCAGTGCTTTTTATTGGACATCATTTACTAATAGTATGAATTGTCGAGTTTTCCCATTTCGAGAACGAGTTTTTCGGTAGCTTTTATCCTGTGACTTTCTGATATAAGTAAAGTGGGTTGCCACTTATGTACCAATTATCCACTCTCTACCAGCATATGGGTTATTATTAATCCTCGCCGAGGAGGTGCTCGATTTTTATGCTTGGTTGTTGTGTCGCGAGGAGGTCCTGAAAATTTAACTTTTAGAGGGATTCTTGCGAGTATTATGCTTGATATCGCCAAGGCATACCATTGGTTACTCTGTACTTTTGGTTGGGGACGCATACACAAGACTGATCTTCTTAATGGTCTGTGATGCGATCACTGTTCAGAAAACCCGTGTATCTTTCCCAATAAACTAGCAATCTTAATCCTTTAGGCAGCAGGCGACGATTTTTTATCGATTTTTTAAAAGGAATAGAACTTTATATAAAGGTTATTCATAATGTGTCGATTATTCATAGGAGTGGCAAGTAATTGCCACTTTTGGCTAAGTAACTTCCACTTTATTGTTTGGTTTTATTGGACGAGAAATAAATAACATGAGCGATATATCGGGATCGATCAACACGCTTAGAGCTTTACAAGAATTCAATACAAAAATATCTGAACTCGTCGACCGCAAGCGGAAGCTAGAGCTATCCAGATCTGAGAGTTTGTCAGAAGTTCGTGCGGGCAATGCCGAACTTACAAAAAAATACAGAGCTGAACGACTAGATCAATTAGCCACGAAAAATCATCAATTAGCTCGGCTTGAGACGTTGAAAGCAGCCCGACTTGCCAAACAATTAGTTGATGAAAAAAATCAAAAATCTGTGAACAGAAATTTAGTCACTGGAGACAATGCGCTCTACAGGCAAAATGTTTCACTGCAAGGAAAAAGTGAAAGCCAGCGCGTTGTTGACCATATTGATTTACAGAAACAAGAAAGCATGTATTTTTCTAGGCTTGCGAATGATCTGCTGAACCAACAAATCTTTGACATAAAATTAAATTACAAAAGACTGGAAGCAAAAGTTATACATGAAAATATTGAAAATGACGCTTTTCAAAGTGATATCATGGAATTAAAAAATCAAGAATCAAAGATGGTTGAAGCTATGGTAGAGGAAAAATCTCAAGAAGCTACTCATATTTTTAATGCAAAATACGGCGATACTCCATCACTTCAGTTAAAAAAACGGATAGAAAAGCTTGTAGAAATTCAGGAAGAAGAATCAGACAATAAGGATGGAATATCATTGGAGATTTAAAACTAAGAAGTTGTCTACGGAAGGTGGATCTATTAAAAGTGCGTCAGAAACTGATTGCACAACTTTTTAATACAAATATCTCTATTTAATTGCCCGAGTAAAAATCAAAAGCACACAATCCCAACTTCAGGTAAAAATTGAGGTTTAACGGATGGAATTTCTCTGACGAGCACAAGGAAAAATCTGAAATACCCCCCTTTGCCAACATTTATTGACCTAAAGCGCTGTTATAGGTCTTCTCGTTAGATTTACAGGTATTATTCTGAAAAGGACTGGTTTTTTAAAGTGTGTTAATTTTTCAATAATTGGGTATCATTAGTTACCATTAAAATTCCTTGATTATGAAGATTGCGATTATCAAATAATCGAAAGTTCTATCACATCATTAAAGGAGCAGCCTATGAACAAAAAAGTGACTACCTCAAAACAAGCAGCAAATGATGTTGATATTACTGAGAGATTGGACGTCGGAGATGAAGCTTCTAGAAATGTAGTGCTCACGCCCGACGAAATAGCAGACCGTATACTAAGAGATATTGAATGGGAAAAGGCATCAAGACCAGTTAATAGGTGGTGGGCGGGTTATCAAAGCTTAAATCTAATAAAACCCAAGGGTGATTAAAAAATAGATTTGGCTGGAAGCAGCTTTTCCGCGCAACAAAACTATCTGTCTACCTCATCCAGCAGGATTCGATCACAATACACCTATTTTTTATCCCAATAGACAAAGACTCTATTTTTATACATCATTGAATTTGACGCTCTATTGCCTTCGCAACTTTAGTTCCAAGCACTGAGGATCCTTGCTTCGAGAAATGCACATTTCTCGGGGCAACGAACATCTCGGAGTTGAAAGACTTTGAAAGCGAATAAAGATCATTTGTTATGATTTCGTTATTTTGCATGATTACACTTGCAACTGCATTGTAGGCTACAACATCCTGTGGAAACCGGCCAGGTTCGTCATCCGGAACCACTGTGGTGGAGGCCCAAATTAATAGTGCGCCTGTTTTTTTTAGGCGATCAACGAGGTTTTTCAGATTTGATCTATAGTTATCAATTGCAACTTTTTTTTTGCCGTTTAATTTATCTAATTTGTTTTTATGACTAGAATTTTCACTTCTATATGCAATGTCATGGAGACCCCAGTTAAAGTGGATGATATCGAAGCTCTTCCCGATTAGCCAAGAGTCAATTTTTCTAAGTCCGTTGACCGTAGATGCAGCATTACCGTCGATTCTTTTTACATGCGCTATTTCATGAAGCCGCTTTTTTACTTCTGACGTGTAACCTATGCTGATGGAGTCACCGATAAGAAGAACATGAGGGCGTTTCTCATATGTTGAGTCTTGTTTTGTGTCACAGACGACATGCACAGATAAGAGTGGTAAGGTAAAAAGACAGACATTAAATGCGATGGTTGTTTTGAGCTTTTGAGTGAGTTTATAACGGTTGTAGTTTGGGAACTTCATCGTCGTTTCTGTGCTTTTTATTGACTCGGTTTTTTTCAATCAAAAATCTANACTCTTTGATTCAAAGATGATAGTTGTTTTACGCAGCCTGTTTTTTACATATAATAATCTATATTAAATCGGCTTTTCACCAAAATTTGAGAAAAAATGTCAAATAGAATTATTTCGCTTCGCACGGTGGATGTCAGGTTTCCAACTTCAAAAAGTTCATATGGATCTGATGCAACTAATAGTGATCCAGATTATTCCGCCGCATATGTCAGCCTAGAAACTGAAAGGGGAAACAGGGGATTTGGATTACTATTTACTATTGGACGTGGGAATGACATATGTTGTGCAGCTATCGAGGCTATGAGAGACCTAGTGATAGGTTCAGATTTAGATGATATTAAGAATGACATATATGAATTTTATAATCGGTTTCGATGTGACAGCCAGCTTCGATGGCTCGGGCCAGAAAAGGGTGTTGTTCATATGGCTGCTGGCGCAATAGTTAATGCCGTTTGGGATATGTGGGCAAGAGATGAAGGGAAACCAGTTTGGCGACTGCTGACGGATTTTACTCCCGAGCAATTTGTTTCCTGTATAGACTTTCGATATTTAGGTGATGTCATAAGTGCTGAAGAGGCATTGGATATTGTTCAAATAAATGAAAGCTCGAAGCACGAGAGAATATCAGAGCTTGAAAAATATGGATATCCTGCATACACAACTTCGCCGGGATGGATGGGTTATAGCGATGATAAACTCAAGATTCTCTGCCAAGAGGCACTTGAACAAGGTTTCAAACATATCAAACTTAAAGTGGGGGAATCATTAGAGCGGGACAAAAAACGGTTAACGTTAGCTCGTTCTGTCATTGGCGATGACGTCAAGCTCATGATTGATGCAAATCAAATATGGGAGGTCGATCAGGCGATTGACTGGGTAAGTGAACTAGCATCTTTTGATCTTTGGTTTGTCGAGGAGCCGACTTGCCCTGATGACGTTTTCGGGCATAAAAAGATTAGAGATAAGCTCAAAGGTATACGTGTAGCCACTGGGGAACATTGCCAAAACCGAGTAATGTTTAAACAGTTAATCTCCAATGATGCCATTGATGTTGTTCAGATAGATAGTTGTCGCCTCTGTAGCATCAATGAAATTTTGTCCGTCTATATGCTTGCCGCAAAATATGGTAAGCCTGTGTGCCCGCATGCTGGAGGGATAGGACTTTGTGAATATGTACAGCATTTGTCGATGATTGACTATGTGAGGATAAGCGCCTCATTAACCAACCGAGTGATTGAGTATGTTGAGTATCTTCATGAGCACTTCGAAGATCCCTGTATCATCCGTAATGGCTCGTATATGCCACCTATGTCTCCGGGGTTTAGTATAAAAATGTTTCCAGAATCTATCGAACATTATAAATTTCCCAAAGGTAAGGCGTGGGCTAAAAACTGAGGACAATCAGATGAAATCGAGTTTGATGAGCGACTATTTTGACACGCGCTATCCCTGTATAACCGATCTGGAGAAAAAAGCAAAAAGTCGGATGCCAGCATTTGCATATGATTATCTCACAGAGGGTTGTATGTCAGACGAGTGCGTTAATAGAAACAAAAAATCTCTTGCGCAAGTCCAATTACGGGGAAATGTCTTGGAGCCTTTCGAAGGCGTTAATATGGAAACTGACATATTTGGCCACACGTATTCCGCCCCTTTTGGTGTTGCACCAGTTGGTCTCCAGGGGCTGATGTGGCCCAAAACTCCAGAGTACCTCGCAAGGGCGGCCTTTGAAAAAAATATTCCCTTCGTGCTCAGCACGGTTTCTTCTGCTTCATTGGAGAATATCGCACATATTTCCGAGGGGAAGGCGTGGTTTCAATTATATAACCCCTCTTCAAGAGAGGTGCAGGAGGATCTTATAGCTCGCGTCCAGTCAGCAGGCTATCCAGTTTTAGTTGTGACGGTCGATGTTTCCACATTTGGATACCGACCCCGAGACATACGAAATGGTCTCGCGATGCCACCAGAAATGAGCGTGAGGAATGTTTTTCAAATGTTGAGCCGTCCGCAATGGTTAATCAAGACCGCCTTAGCAGGTAAGCCTGAAATGAAAGTTCTTAAACGTTACATGATGCACAGTGAGAAGAATGAACAGTTAATGGAATTTATGAATCGAGCTGTAATGGGACCTGTAGATCATGAAAATCTTAAATCAATTCGAGATTTGTGGCAGGGACCGCTTGTTATAAAAGGTATCCTTACAGAAGAGGATGTTAAGTTGGCAGTATCTTTGGGGGCTGACGCCGTGGTGGTATCCAATCATGGAGGACGTCAACTGGATGCTGCTGAATCNCCTATAGAACCATTACAGAGGCTGTCTAAAAAATATGATAAATCGATCATGTTCTTCATGGACAGCGGCATTCAAAATGGCGTAAACATAGCCTCAGCGCTCGCAGCAGGAGCACGACTGGCTTTCATGGGCAGGGCATTCGCATTTGGAGTATCAGCGCTCGGAGAGCGAGGTGCTTACCACACGATTAACCTCTTTTATCAACAACTTGAGCAAGTAATGAATCAACTTCGTTGCGATTCTGCAGAAAAAATGACAAACCATTTGGTGAAATAGGGCGTGATAATTTATGAGAGTTTACCAAAAAGAAGGGTAGGTAGGACCGCACTCGCCGTAACGACTTTGGGATTCGGAGGTGCGCCGATTGGGAATATGTATAGAAGGTTTAGTGAACAAAATGCGCTCAAAACGCTCTCTACCGCGATCAAATCGGGCATAAGTTTTTTTGATACAGCCCCAAGGTATGGAGCCGGTTTGAGTGAGCGTCGTATTGGGGATGTTTTGAGGTCACTAGCTCCAGATCAGTATATTCTTTCAACCAAGGTAGGACGAATATTCAAAGCAAAACGCGACGCAAAAATCGATGAGCTTCGCTATGGATTTTTATCGCCGATGCCTTTTGAGCCTGAGTATAACTATACATACGACGGTATTATGAGATCTTGGGAAGATAGTTTACAGCGACTTGGTATAGCGCATGTCGATATCCTACTCGTTCATGATTTGGGAAAATTTAATCATGGGAAACTTGACACTGAATACTTTCAACAATTTGAATCTAGCGGTTATCGAGCGTTAGAAGAGCTGAGAGATAGTGGCGACGTCACGGCTGTGGGTCTAGGCGTGAACGAGACTGAAGTGTGTGAGCGCGCTATGGAGGTTGGACGTTTCGATTGCTTTTTACTCGCCGGTAGATATACGCTTTTGGAACAGAGAGCACTTTCAACATTTTTTCCGAAATGTGAGTCCCATGGCGCATCTATAATTCTGGGAGGACCATACAATTCCGGTATTTTGGCATCAGGGGTTAGGGGCGGAAATACTCCTTATTATGATTACGAACCGGCAAAAGAGGATGTTATTAAACGAGTAGCCTCCATCGAGGATGTATGTAGTGAGTTTGAGGTGCCATTACCGGCAGCTGCACTCCAATTTCCTTTGGCGAATCCTCTGGTAAGTAGCATAATTCCTGGGCTGGACAGTGATCGGCAAGTCCAACAAGCAGTCGCTTATTTAAACTTAGAGATCCCTCTCAAATTCTGGGAAACGCTAAAAAGTAAAGGACTCATTGAGTGTAACGCACCGGTGCCAACAGGGAGCTGTTAAGATGTCTAACGATCACATCGAAAAAAGCTATGAAAATAACGCACCTGAAAATGTCATAGTTACTGGAGGAGGTAGCGGTATTGGAGAAGCTATTTGTTTGAGACTCGCCTCGAGACAGCGCCACATATATGTAGTAGACATCGATTTGAAACAAGCAAAAAAAGTAGCAACGCTGATCAATGAGCAAAAGTTTCTGGCGACACCAATACTATTAGATGTCTCCGACCATCTTGCGGTGTCGGATGTTCTGAATAATCTACCAAATCCTCCCAATATTCTTATTAATAACGCTGGAGTTTCTGCGATCGGTAATGTGGAGAATACAACAGAAGAGACTCTTGATCGTATTTATTCAGTCAATGTAAAGAGCATTTATAATTGTGCATATGCGGTAATACCGATTATGCGTAGAAGTGGCAGAGGAGGACTTATTATTAATTTAGCGTCTGTTGCGTCGAGTGTTGGGGTATCTGAACGATTTGCATATTCGATGAGTAAAGGTGCGGTTCTGAGCATGACCATGAGCATAGCCAAAGATTATGTGAATTCAGGTATNAGGTGTAACTGTGTCTCCCCAGGTAGGGTGCATACACCATTTGTAGACAACTATCTGAGCAAACATTACAGCGATAAATCATCAGAAATGTTTGCTGAGCTCTCCAACAGTCAACCAATTGGGCGGATGGGTCAACCAGGAGAGGTGGCCGCTNTGGTTGAATACTTATGTGGACCTCATTCAACATTCATTACAGGCTCAAATTTTCCAATAGATGGCGGCTTCGTCACTTTGAATTCTTAGAGGAGATAGTGTTATGAAACTGTTAAGGTATGGAGCCGTAGGATTGGAAAAGCCTGCCGCNATAGATTTAGAGGGTAATATTCGATGCCTCTCGGACGTCGTTGATGATATTGACGGCACGTCTATTCAAAGAACGTCGATCGAAAGATTAAAAAAATTAGATTTGTCAAAACTACCATTGGTCTCCGATANAGTTCGAATTGGTCCTTGTGTGGCGGGCGTCGGTAAGTTTCTTTGNATTGGCTTAAATTACTCTGACCATGCTAAAGAATCAGGTATGGCCGTCCCCCCTGAGCCGGTGGTGTTTTCAAAATTCGTTTCTGCGATTTGTGGGCCTAATGACGATATCGTAAAGCCGAGAGGNAGCACCAAACTCGACTGGGAGGTTGAGCTTGGTTTAGTTATTGGGGAGCAAACTTCTTATGTTAGTGAATCTGACGCTATGGCTAGTGTGGCTGGATTTTGTGTTTGCAATGATATTTCTGAGAGAGAGTTTCAGCTTGAGAGATCTGGTCAGTGGGATCTTGGAAAGGGTTGTGATACGTTCGGTCCCATCGGCCCTTGGTTGGTAACTCCCGATGAGNTTGATGATGTGATGGATCTAAAAATGTGGCTTGAGGTGAACGGTCGCAGATNTCAAGATGGTAATTCNAAAACTATGATCTTTTCCCCNGCTAAAATCGTCAGTTTTTTGAGCCAATACATGACTTTGATGCCAGGTGATGTCATNTCAACNGGCACCCCGCCCGGAGTTGGATTTGGTCAGAATCCCCAAGTGTATCTAAATGTAGGAGATTCAATGACACTTGGTATACAAGGATTGGGGCTTCAAACGCAGCGTGTAATTGCTGATTATTAACAAATTCTGGAAAGGCTTTTAACAG
>NZIZ01000019.1 GCA_002691825.1 Porticoccaceae bacterium | reverse complement strand
TAAAGTGGTTTCGGAAAGCTGCGAATCAAGGTGTAGATGCGGCCCAAGCTAATCTAGGGTTGATGTATGTCACAGGTGACGGTGTTCCTAAGGATAATGTAAAAGCCTTCAGTTGGTGGTCGGTTGCAGAAAAGCAAGGTTATAATAAAGTTTGGCTTTCAAACAATCTTGATAAACTAATCCACAAATTGACCGAAGAACAACTTGATCAAGCACAAGCACTAGCCACCAAATGCTGGGAATCTAAATTTGAGGATTGTGATTAAAAGTCTTAAATAGCAATGAAGTTTACAATCCCTCAACCTTTCTTCTTTATTTTGGTTTGCTTTACAGGCGAGTTACTGGCTCATAGCGGTCGCACTGATTCTGATGGCTGTCATGCAGGTTCAAAGCCCTATCATTGTCACAATAAGAAGAATTCTCCAGTTTCTGATGGCAAAAAGATTCTTAAAGGAACTATCACTCATGTTAGGGATGGTGATACTTTTAAAGTTAACGGTATTCCCGTTCGTTTAGCAGCCCTAGATTGCCCTGAAAACGACACCAGAAAGGGACAGATTGCATCACAAATTGCTAAAAAGTTTAAAGGTGCAAAGGCTGTATGCGAACTTACAGGTGCAAAAAGCTATGATCGTTTAGTCGGGTATTGTGAAGTTGCAGGTTCTGATTTTGGTAGGATGATGATGGATAACTCTCAATGTAAGGTTTGGAGAAAGTACGATGTTTGGGATAGATACTAACCACTAATCTTTTTTACAGCCCCACAAGCCTCAAAAGTCCTACCAAGCCTTTTATACCCGACAAGGGCATGAGGTCTTCTGCGCTGCCTCTATAAATATCGCCTCTCCCTCAAGATTTAGATCAACATAACCGATACCAAATTAGTTAGAAGCTCATAAATTAAAGCAGGATTCTGTAGACTGAGCAACCGAACAGGATCCTATAAATTACTTATAAGATCCTTTTTGGTTATGCATATTCATAAGAATTTAACACTCTAAATTACGAAAAGTAGCATTGGTAGAACAACTGCCGCTGCAACAACAGCAGCAACAGCCCCAACTACCGCCGTTCCAGCTATCGCTCCGCCAAATACTTTTGCGTCCTTTTCCAACTTGTCATTAAGCTCCTCTTCTTGAATTTTACTCAGAATTTTGACATCTTTGATATCTACAATATTCAACTCAATAGTTTTGCTTTTTGATGTCTGACCTCTTAGCTTTTCTGTTTTTCGTTTGCCATATTCAGTTAGTTTACCTCTACTGGAACTTGACGCCACTTTTGTAGGGCTTCCCACGAGTACCGTGTTTGAAATCTTTGAGATAACTATGTTGCGGGTAGTACCGTCTAAAGTCCTGATGAGTGCAGAGTCACCAGCTGACAGTTCCTCCAATGAGGCTGTTTCAAACTTACTACCCGAAGTATTTATGTAGTGTGGCTTCCCAAACAAAAAGGGGCTGAAAATTAGTGATGAAACGATTGAGCCAATAGCAATATTCTTTAAAAATGATTTGGTATTTTTCATGTTGTTTCTCCTTGGAGTCCGTTNANTTGATGGAGAAACTATATAAAAAAAGATACTAATATTTTAAAGAAACAGAATAAGTCTAGTATTATGATACTGAATGGATCAAAAACTAAAGAACAAATAACTCTGGTGACTAAACATTAAGAATCTAACTTTAAGGATTGTGATTGATATCTNCTTNACAGNCCNNCAAGCCTAAAAAGTCCNACCAAACCTANATATACCTAACAGNGGNTATGGCCTCCTNCCTAGCCTTNCAAAGNTGTNAAGCTATAAAGCTATCAAGAGTAGACAAATTAGTAGACATTTTNAAGCCCTTGACAGTGAATCTAGCTGTTGCAGCTATGTGGTTTATAGTGAGCTACCAAAGCTCCTGAAGCTGTATAAAATTGATGAGGTGCTATTTCAGAGTCGACCAAGTATTGAAAAAAAATTCAAAAATCTATCGACCGGAATACGACATGGAAATGCTGCTTTTAGATCAATGTTGTTTGATATGGATACCACGATTGCAATGCTGTTAGATACGGTAAAGAAGTTGGACATCGCTAATAACACCTATATTTTTTTACGTCCGATAACGGTACCTATCGCCTTGGAGATTCAGGAAACACAAATGGACCGCTGAGGGGTTTCAAGAGTAAGTTGTGNGAGGGCGGNTTATGGGTTCCCTTCATCGNANTCGGCCCTGGTATCGGACCTAATTTTATTAATTCGAGTCGAGTGATTGGGTGGGAGTTTCTGTGAACTATTGGTGATCTCGCAGGGACATCAGATCTTCCTGAGTCTATCGAAGGAGTGTCTCTGAAGCCAACGTTATTGTCCAAGAATAAGCAGGTTGTCAGACCACGCGGAGAGCTCATATCTCATAATCCACACTACCTGCATCTAGCTCGAAGTGGCGAGCTNAGGAAGAGACAGCNCGATGTCGTGCGGCGTTCCGCCATTCTCGCCGACGGATGGAAGCTTNATTATTGGTGGGAAGATGATAGGGTAGCCCTCTTCAGTATGAAAAGTGCTCCACTTGAGGTAGATAATGTGTCCGCAGACAATCCAGAAATAACTCGTAAGTTATTTGCAAGATTGATGGCATACCTTGATAGTGTGGACGCACAGAAACCACTGCCAAATTTAAAGTATGACCCGTTAACTGATACACGAGATAACGTATTGATTCGTAATTGATAGCTGAAACATTCAGGCCAAGGATTGATTCAAACGAAGTATCCTTCGAAAAAAAATCTCTGAAAAGTATCATTCTTAAAGCATTATTTTTTGAATTTCCGTTTTTTACCATCCTCCATTTTTAGCTATGGATTCAAATCTTATTCGAGGGGTTCGATTGTTGAAAGGTGCTCCTCTAGTAGAGTCTTTAGCGATTGAACCTCTTCGGGGTTTAAATGCGCTATGTCATATCTTTCGCCGGGATCGAGATCAACATTAAACAAGAGAGCCGGGTCTGCAACTTGAGGCTTGTTCTGGTCGAGTAGCATCTCTCTGACTTCTTTCCCATATATCCTATCACTTCCGTCGGCGGGTATACCGAAGGATCGTGAGGTCTCAACATGAAGTTTCAAAGAACCCTTCCGGATCGCGAACGGACGGTGGTGCTTGTAGAAAATCATGCTGTCTCGTGCACTTAAAACGTTGCCGGTAAGTGTTTTTGATTGGTCAACTCCGTCGATAACCCGATCGGGCGGAACTTGCGATCCAGTTAATGCCGCAATCGTGGGCAACAGATCCAGGGTGGATCCTATCCCCGCTTCGACTCGAGGCGATATCTTACCGGGCCACCAAAAGATTGCAGGAACTCGCATACCACCCTCCCAAGTAGTACCTTTACCACCTCTCAACGGCCCCGGGCTTCCTCCTAAATCCATCATACCGATCCACGGGCCATTATCCGAGGTGACAACCACGAGCGTATTTTCGCCGAGCCCGTTGCGTTCCAATGCATCAATCACCTGGCCAGTACTATGATCTAGCTCGTTGATCACATCAGCATAGTATCCTCCAACACTCTTTCCCCAAAACTCTTTTGCAGTGAATAGAGGTATGTGAGGCAAGCTGTGCGCAAGATACAGAAAGAAAGGTCGATCCTTGTTGTCTGAAATGAATTCGACTGCCTTGTCGGTATATCGCTGTGTAATAGTCCACTGATCAACCGGTCTTTCAATGACTTCCTCGTCCTCCATAAGGACTACGTCCCAGTCATTAATGTTCGCCCCAACACGCATCAGGTCCAGCTTCTTTCTGAGTGGTTTTGTAACCCATGATGGAGTTGGCCCTCCGACCGCATCCATATCATTACTGTACGGAATCCCGAAGTAGGAGTCGAAGCCCTGAGCAGTCGGGAGGTAGTCCGGCATGTGTCCGAGATGCCATTTGCCAACTGCGGCTGTCGCATATCCGCTCTCCTTAAGCATTTCCGCTATGGTTATTTCGTCCCCGTGCATACCATGCACGTGATCAGGGAAGACGAGTTTGAGCCGCTCTTTTCCGTCTCCGCGTTTTATGCGAACAGGAAGACGCCCCGTTAAGAGTGCTGCACGACTACGCGTACAGGTCGGGAACGCGGCATAAAAGTTGGTCCACTTTTGTCCCTCGTACGCAAGCCGCTCAAATATTGGTGTCTGGGCCGTCGGGTTTCCGTATGGAGTTATATCGCCATACCCCATATCATCCATAAAAATAACGACTATATTTGGAGCTCTTTTCTCTCTCACCTCAGGAGCATCTGAAGTTTTTTTATCGGCGCAACTCGCGGTAAAAAATAGAATCGGTATCATGCACACGAGATGTGCCGCTGAGCTCTTGTATAAGGTTTTCATTCTTTCTCCCCATGTTATATTTTTGAATTTATAAGATATCCAGTTTTTGTTGTGTTGTNAGGTAATCTTTAGCAACGGNAGGAGACCTGCTTGTAACGCAAAATTTTATTTTTTAAATGATGCTGTTTACCGGGTGGTTCTATCCATCGTAAGCTCTTTATAGATTGAGATACTACGTTTCTCTTCAAATTTACGTCTGTTATGTTAGTCCACTATTTGTGAGGATATTTAATGGTTTTTTTAGATTACCTAGCGAGAATATTATATAGCTTTAAAATCAGGTTTTCGCTCTCGAGCTAGCTCAATTCTCTTCCTCAGTAGCACCTGCAATTGTTTTTTTACGTCTGAATAGCCTGTATCCCCCCAAATATTATTAAATTCTTCGGGGTCTTCTTTGTGGTCATACATTTCTCCTCCGTGGATGCCCTCACCCCACTCGGTATAACGATATCTATCTGTCCTGATGGAATATCCAAGCATCCCCTGAAGTTGAACCCCTGGACGAGAAAGAACGGCGCTCTTCCTTTTATCTGACATTGCTTGACTATGGGACTGGCTGAGTGCAGAGGCGCGGAAAGTCATATGGGGAGCGTCTAGCAAATCCGCAAAACTCCTACTGGCCACGTGGCTTGGGATCGCTATGTTTGCGAGGTCCAGAATTGTCGGGTAAATATCAACTAACTCTACGATTGAGTTACTGACCTTGCCTTTTTGTTTGGCGTATGGTGAGGAGATGATTAGGGGTATTCTTAGTGTATCTTCAAACAGATTTGGTTTTTGCCACAAGTCGTGCTCACCCAGTAAGAAGCCATGATCCGACGCGAATACCACAACCGTCGACTCTCTTAATCCCAACTCATCAAGTTTGTTGAGAAGATATCCCACTTGTTTGTCCACAAAACTTACAGAGGCAAAATATCCTTGGAGGAGAATTTTTTCTTGTTCTTCACTCATGTCAAGCTCATAGGGCTTATCCGCCAGGTGTACGAAAGGGATATCCTCTCGGTCATTTTTGGGGTTATTTCTTACTACGATGTCCTTGATTGGGTACATATCAAAATACTCATCCGGCACTGCAAAGGGAACATGCGGCAGGTTGTACCCCACAGCAAGAAAAAAGGGTTTCTTGTGATTCTTTTCTTGTTGACGATCGAGGATTTCTAGTGCACGCATTGTAGTAACGCCATCGACATAATCCTCAGGACTTCCACCCAGGCGTGCCCAACCCAACCATCCTCCCTGATAGTTCCTCTCTATATTTTTGGGTTCCAATATGGGTCCGAGATATTGAACATTTTTCTGCTGCTGCGGCTTGTGATCGATTCTTTGGGGGCTAATCATTTGATCCCAGGATCCGGTGTTGTCGTTCCATATCTCGGTGTCATCATAAAACCCACCATCGAGCCTTTCGGATGGACCATGATGGAATATCTTTCCAACGGCCGCTGTGAAGTAGCCGTTTCTCTTAAATACCTGAGGTAATGTCTCTACATTAGGCACATAATCTCTGAAATATTTTGTTAATCCTGACCAGTCAACAACGCCTGTCTGATCAGGATATAGCCCCGTTAAAAAACTACTTCGACTCTGGGTGCACTGGGGATATTGAACATAAGCGCGTTCAAACTGGGTTCCATGTGCCGCCAACATTTCGAGGTTCGGCGTTTTCACTACGGTATCCCCGTAAGTGCCTAAACGAGTATTCAAGTCATCAGACAAGATAAGGAGTATATTTGTGTTTCCATTCACGTATGGTATTAACAAAAAAAACATCAAAAATGAACCGATAAAGTGAGAGCAATAACGTGTGAGCGAGCTCTCTGAAACATCTCTCTCCGAGGTTAGATTATCTAGTTTCATACAGAAACTCCCGCGGTTCTCTAGATTGGAGCATACGATCTTGAAGCACGTCTCCTAGACGCTTTCTCGTGTCCGCATACTCAGCGGCTGAATAAAGGTTATTAATTTCCTTGGGGTCTGACCTATGATCATACAATTCACCTCCATGAAGACCGCCGTCCCACTCCGTGTAACGAAAATCTTTTGTTTTTATAGTATAGCCCATTACATTGTTCAGCTGTTCTTCAGAAGTCGCAGATGGACTCGCTTGACTATGACTCATGCTCAGGGCTGTATGCCGACCTAGTTCCTGAGGTCGCTCTAAAAGTTGAGCAAAACTTTTTCCGGCGTTATGGTTAGGAATTACCACTCCGGCTAATTCAAGGATTGTTGGATAAAGATCGATTAACTCAACGATCGCCTCACTGGACCCCCCAGGATTTTTAACGTCGGATGAAGATATGATTAGCGGAACTCGCAGTGTCTGCTCGAATAAGTTTGGTTTTTGCCACAGATCATGCTCTCCTAGGAGGTATCCATGATCCGAGGTAAACACTATGAGTGTAGATTTTCTGAGGTCTAGCTCATCAAGTTTTTGAATTAGCCTGCCTACCTCATCGTCTATGAAACTCGTAGAGGCATAATACGCCTGTATTATCTCCTTTTTTTTATCCCCAGTCATCTCAAGCTGATAGGGACGGTCTGAAAGTTGAGGCAATGGAATGTCCTCACGATCGTTTTTCGGGACGAATTCAATCGAAATATCAGTGGTTGGATATAGATCAAAAAAGTGCTCTGGAGCAGCAAAAGGGACGTGAGGGCGAACATAACCTACAGCGAGAAAGAACGGTTTATTATCGTGCCTCTCTGAGAAGTCGGTGAGAATTTTGAAAGCCGTGTTTGTAATTTTCCCNTCTGTGTAGTCATTNCGANTCCCGCCAAGCCTGATCGTGCTGAGCCAGCCCCCATTCATGTTTGAACTTTTCTTTTCTTCATTGATATGCGGGCCGAGATACTTGATTTGGTCGGCGTTGGTCCTATCGACGCCAGCGGGGTTATATTTTTCACTCCAAGAGATTGGATCGTCGTCTATATCAGGGCTTCCAATGCCACTTGGTACGTCAAAATGAAATATCTTTCCTACCGCTGTGGTGTGGTAACCGCTTTCTTTGAGGACTTGGGGGAGGGTTCGTACATTAGGTACTGTGCTTCTAAACCTGTGATGTAGTCGAAATACGCCGTTTTGTCCTGGGTAAAGCCCTGTCAAAAAACTTGCCCGGCTTGCCATGCATTGTGGATAGTTTGCGTAGGCCCTATCAAAGCGTATTCCCCGTTTTGCAAGCTTGTCAATGTTTGGGGTTTTAGCTAGGGGATCCCCGTATGTAGAAATCCTTGTATTTAGATCATCGGTCAATATGAGTAAGATATTTGGTGCGCAGAGACATGGCTGAGCGAAAGAAAGAGTAAAAAGCGTCATGAAAAAGCAGGAGAGACTTCGTCTAGAATTATGATTCTCAGTGATTATGGTTACAGTCCCTGTTGCTGCGTTTGTGTCCGTTATCATTTCGAGTCCTGTAGCGCCGGTGAGCGAGGTTGGGGCCATTAATTACAGGACCCGTGAATAACCCTTTGAGACCCTGATGAGGGTCAAACGCACCAACTCTCATAATTTTAGGTGGCAAACAAGGGGATGCCAACTCTTTTTTTTGGTTTCGGTGCGGTAGAGTACTCTCTACCTCTATGAGAAATCTATTGCTTGTACTTATCATAGACCTCAGTTTACGAGAGCACAGGGCAGTAGCTCGCCAAACATGTGTTGTAAACAGTAACATCTGTTACTTTAATCTTCTACGAGAATAAATTCAGTCTTAACAATCTTGCTCTAATGGTTAAACAGAGATATGTCGTTGAATATTTGCTACACTGGATGCTGGCTTATCGTTTGCGCTATTTTTGTGCACTCTTGGTCAACCATAACAAAGAAATAATATAGAATTTTTCAACTATAAAAAAAGATCGGAGGGTAGGATATGATCACAGCGAAGCTGAACGTTCAATTAATCTTGTTGGTGGTCACAGTTGCCGCAAGCGCAATGATGCAGGCCCAAGACGTTGACGTTTTATCGGAGGAGATTGATGAAGTCGTTGTAGAGGGGATTCGTGGTAGCGTCAAGGCTGCGATGGATGCAAAGCGCGATTCAAGCCGCATTATGGAGGCTGTTTCTGCCTCTGATTTGGGTAAGTTGCCTGATGACAATCTTGCCGAAGCACTTGGCCGGTTGCCAGGCCTCACGGTTCAGAGGGAGGCCGGCCGAGCTGTGAGCGTCTCTATTAGAGGTCTTTCACCAGATCTCTCGAGTGTGTCGTTTAATGGTCAGAAGATGGCGACTGGGCAAGTAGGGACAGGTAATGCGACGCAGGGTGACCGGGTTATGAACTTTAATACTGTCCCTACTGGGATAGTCGACTCCGTTGAGGTGATCAAAGGCAGGACCGCAGATATGGATGCGGGTGCGATTGGCGGAGCGATTAACATAAAAACAAAGAAGCCACTCGATATCGGCGAGCGGCAACTCAGCGTTGCGCTCAAAAACGTTTATTCCGAACAGGGTGAGTATAATTCGCCTGAGATGTCTTTGAATTATAACAACGTATTTGACAATTTTGGTGTAAATCTTTCTGTTGCATATGAGCAAATCGAGCAGGCGCGGGATATGCTATCGTCACAGTGGCGTGACAGACCCAATGGCCATTTTGATGCCGCACCACCAGACGGAGTTCAGATTTCTTGGTTTCCGATTGCATATGAGCGACTAATGGATCGCGAGAGGTTGGCTGTTAATCTGAATGGGCAGCTTCAACTCAGTGATGCGTTAGAGGTTTATGGAACTATTGGTGCCACAGAATATGAAGATGCGGATGATTCAACCCGTTGGAGAGTTAGTACAAACCAGGCAAATGGAAGCCCGCGATTCTCCGGTACCACAATTGATGAGCTTGCGATTACCGGTGCTACTTTTACCAATCCTCCGATGCGAGCTTTCTTTGTAAACTCCGCTGATTCTTACGACACCCTGCTTGCAGATGTGGGAATGGACTGGGTTTCGGGAGACTGGTCGATCTCGGCAAAGGCATATGCCTCCACACAAGATGCTGAGCGATTGGAAGATGACACAAAATATGGCGATACTCGGCATGGTAATGTAACTATCACCATGAGCACGCCCTCTAATTTCTCTAACTTAAGCTACAGCCTCCCTGAGGACTTTGATCCGGGGACGCTGGGATTTCGAGAGATAAGGCGCCAGCACCGTGACGTTAGCGGTGATAATTCCGGAATTCAGCTCGATTTCACACGCCAGATGGATGATGGCTTTATGGAGTCGATTCAGTTTGGTTTGAAAGTACGATCGGAGGAAATAACGGTAGCGCAATTCGAAGGAAAAGTGATAGCAGGTGACTTGCCAGATGGATTCACTGGACCTACAGCCGCAGAATTTCAGGCTTCGACCACCAGGAGCGACTGGATGGAGGACTTTGGCACGGTACCGGCTCTTGCCATTCCCTCGAATTCGGAAGTTCATGAGCAAGTCCTGTCGGCAGCCTCTTCAATGACACACTCCTCGGGACCAATAATAGCCCAAGATGGACGGTTGATTGAGCATAAAAATCATGCGTCATCGAACAACACGGAGCAGACTGTCACGTCTGCTTATTTTATGGTGAATTTTTCCGATGACGAGATGGTCATGCCAGTATCTGGCGATTTTGGAGTGCGTTTTGAGCAAACTTCCACTGATTCTGGTGGATGGGACGTTCCTGGTTGTGTCAGGGCTACATTTCCTTGGGGTTGGGATCCTGCCGCGTGCAGCGGCCCCAATGCTATGAACGTGGAGAAGGATTATGATGATTTGTTACCAAACTTGAATGTGAAGATAGCGATTTCCGATAAATCCGAGCTGAGACTTGCTATATCCAAGGACATGGCGAGGCCCTCAACCGGCGATATTGCATTATTTTCATCACTCAGAGCAAGTTCAGAAGAAAACGCGCAGGCTACGGTTTACAGCCCAAGCAATATCGATCCATATAGGGCAACTACATACTCTGCAGAGTTCTTGCATCAGTTCGCCGAGGAATCCTTTTTTGTGATCGGTTATTCAGAAATTGATGTGGAAAACTTTACCTCTCAGGTAACTTACCCTGGAGTTTATGTTGGCGGTGGGGGCGTTACCGATGCTTCTAACGGTGCTGACATAAGGACTGACATCAATGACATAAATAGCTTTGGAGAGGGCATTCCAGACGGCATACCGGACTTGTTTGATCTTGTGACGAGGGAAAATGGCGGGTCTGCAACACAGAGCGCGGTTGAGATATCGCTGCAGGGACCAATGTTCTTCCTGCCAGCGCCTCTTAACAATCTTGGTTACATACTCAACCATTCAATCATAGACTCTGAAACCGATATGTATCCGAACGCGACAACTGGAGAACTGCTTTCGCTCCCTTACACGTCTGACAGCGTTTCAAATGTAACACTGTATTATCAGGATGACCGTTTTGAGGCACGGATATCCTATAACAAGAAAGGAGACTTTGTTACCTCTCCTGCCAACAGGCAAGGCCAGCCTACGTTTGGATACGAGTATACTGACCTCAGTGCTAGCATCCAATATCAGGTTCTTGACAATCTGACGGTATCCTTGGAGGGAAGAAATCTGACAGATGAGGCTCTTATCAATTATCTGGTAATGGAAAACCTTATGTTGAATGCAAATAAGGTTGGTCGGCAGGTGGTTGCCGGGATTAACTATAATTTTTAATAGATTATGACTCATACTCCCTCTGAAATTTTCAGGGGGACAGAGCTCTTCCAACCTAAACGCGCATCAATTTGAATAATAGCGTTAGTGAGTTTATTGATGGAAATTGCGGTCGAGAGATTTAACTCCTCAAATAAAAAGCGAATATGTATTTTTTCAAGTTGGTTACCTCGTTTTATACTTTCTTCACTAAAAAATTAAGGGTTAAGCTACATGAAATCATTGATTTTTATAGGTATGTCGGTTCTCCTGCTCTGTGGTTGTCAGGATAGCGGAGATGCTCGACAGTCGATTCATATAAAAAGTCCTGATGGAAGCATAGTCGCTACAGTTTCGACAGATGATTTCGGCCGTCTTTTTTATGCGGTGCAAAGAAATGGTAATCCGGTTATTTTTGAATCTAATCTTGGATTTAATTTTTCCAATGCAGATTCATTTTCCGTAGGATTAAATGTTGCTGAGAAAAGCCGAAATTCTGTGGATTACACTTGGGAGCAGCCGTGGGGCGAGCGAAGATTTGTGCGGGACCACCACAATGAACTTTTACTTGAGGTTAGTGACAAATACCGTCAACTAAAGCTTAGGTTTCGTGCTTTTGATGACGGTGTTGCGTTTCGGTACGAGTTTGACGATTTATTTCATGAGGGAGAGCTGTTGATCTCGAATGAGCTCACGCAGTTTAAAGTCGCAGATATTCAAAGCTCTGCATTTTGGATCCCGAGTTTTGGTCTTCATCGGTATGAGTATCAATACCGAGTTAGCTCCTTAAGGGACATGGACGTTGCACAAACTCCTGTCACCTTTGCATCCGAGGATGGATCCTACGTGACGATACATGAGGCCGCACTTGTTGACTATTCAAGTATGGTCCTGCGTCCAGCACCAAACAATGTGCTAAATGCAGAACTTGTTCCTGGGTACGATGGCATCAAAGTTAGGCGTACCGGTGGATTTGTGACCCCATGGCGCACTATTCAGATTGCGAGAGATGCCCCCACACTTCTGACGTCGGACATGATTCTTAATTTGAATGAACCAAATAAGTTGGGTGATGTAAGTTGGATAAAGCCTGGCGTCTATATGGGTATCTGGTGGGCTCTTCATATCAAAGATATCGATAATCTAGATGAAAGTTACAGGACCTGGGGCACTGGACCAAAGCTGGGTGCGACGACGGCGGAAGCGATGCGTTATATCGATTTCATATCTGAACACGGATTGGACGGGTTTCTAGCTGAGGGATGGAATATCGGCTGGGATGGGGACTGGATCCAAAATGGGAAGTTGTTTAGCTTCACTAAAAGCCAGCCATTCTATGACCTTAAAAAGGTCGCTGCTTATGCACAAGACAAGAATGTGGCTTTGATTATGCACAATGAAAATAGCGGAGAGGTAGATCATTATGCTCGCCAAATGGATGAGGCGTATGAACTGTATGAGAATCTGGGTGTGCATTATATTAAGACTGGATACGTTGCTCACGCAAATGGATATCCTCGATTTCTTCCAGAGGCAAATCAGCATAATGCAGAGGATCAGCAAATTGTGTATGAGTGGAATTACGGACAGTGGATGGTCAATCAGATGCAGAATTCGATTGACAAAGCTGCCAAACATCGCCTTGCAATAAATATGCATGAGCCAATTAAGGCGACAGGGTTGAGGAGAACCTACCCCAACTTCATGACGAGAGAGGGTGTCCGAGGGCAAGAGTACAATGCNTGGGCGAAGAGTAATCATCCGGACCACACTACAATTTTACCGTTTACNCGCATGATGGCCGGACCGCTTGATTTTACACCAGGCATATTCAATGTTTGGCCACATGGTGAAGATCATGAGAACCGAGTAAAAACAACGGTGGCGAAGCAGCTAGCGCTGATGGTNGTCTTGTATAGTCCGCTTCANATGGCCGCCGATCTTCCAAAAAACTATGCAGCCAGACCTGATCTCTTTCAGTTNATNAAAGATGTTCCNGCCGATTGGGAAGAAAGTATCGTGCTTGGTGCGGAAATTGGAGAATATGTGGTGTATGCGAGACAAGAGCGAGGAACGAGGGATTGGTTCGTTGGAGGTATCACGGACGAGAAGCCTCGACGTTTCCTGGTGGATTTCTCGTTCCTTGGTGATGGAGAATATGCGGCGGCAATTTATAAAGATGGAGAAGATGCAGATTGGGATAAAAGCCCGTTTAGTACCGAAACAGAGAAAATGACATTGACTGCCAAAAGTAAACTGGATGTTGATATGGCGCCAGGAGGAGGATTTGCGATCAGCTTGATTCGTCAGTGAGTCGCGCAACTATGATAGAGTTCATGGATAGAGTTCATGAATTTAGTAGTTTTTGGCTTNCTGACACNCNATAGGCTCAGGTAAGGCTGTTTTGGCTTTTTCACGTCGTGGCCACGTTTGATTGGGATTGACGATTGGTGGCATCTTCGGGTCACCTACACGATCCATGACGTTATAAAGCTTTTTTATAGCGGCTCTAGCGACTGTTCTCTGCGAGCTCTCCATTCGCTGAATAAACCTAGCATCCGAATCACCGATTTTGAATGTGTAAAGAGAGAATTGTGATTCACTGGGATCAAATTCCAAATCGAAAAAGCGACCATCGTCATAGAGTTTCCATTTTTCGGTAAATGCAAATCTTGCATGAACTTGGGGTACCATGGCACCCAAGTCGTTTTGTGGTGCATAGTGCATAAAGATCGCCTCACGCACCGAATCCACCTTTCCCCAAATCAAGGGCATTAAATTTTCTCCATCCATGCCTTCTGGATTCGGACCGCCAACAGCTGCGGCTATGGTTGGGAAAAGATCCATAATATCGGCCAAACCTTCAAGGCGTTTGCCAGCCGTTATAACTGACGGCCATTTTACAATGAAGGGGACATGTGTCCCGCTCTTTATGGTCCTCCACTTCCCGCCTCGGACCTTACGATCACCGATCCGAGTAATTATGTCAGGGTGCGTACCATTGTCGCCAACGAGCCAGATTACAGTGTTGTCAGATAATTTTTCTTTATCAAGTATGCTTACAACCTTTCCTACGAGCTTGTCCGCATAACTCATCATTCCATGGAAGCGTTCTTGAACTGACTTTGCGCTCATCGAATCGGGAGTGCGAATCCAAATTGGATCTTTGCCACTATCATCATGTGGAAGCATCATTGGATAAAAAATAAAGAATGGTTTGTTTTTTTTTCGACGAATAAAATCAAGAAGATATTGATTCGCAACATCAGGACCGAAATCATTATTGCAGTACCTCTTGCGCTCCCCATTTTCAACAAAGGTCGGGCCCCAATATCGATTTCCCCTTAGTGGCTCCATACTTAGGTTCCATAAGAAGTGCTCATCATAGCCAACATCCTCAGGGAGGCTGCCTTCGACGGCGACTTTGGCCACACCTCCTAGTTGCCATTTCCCAACGACGGCCGTTTCATAACCCTGATCGCTCATGTAGGACGGTAAGGTGTAAAAATCTTTTTCGAGGGTAAATGGCCCCTTGTAGTGCCGAAAATTATAAGTCCCCGTGAGGAGACGTGTTCGACTCGGGGTACACATTGGCGTTGCATGACCATTTTCGAATAAAACCCCTTCAGCCGCTAGGTTATCAATATTTGGTGTTGGAATCTCACTACCATAAGCGCTAACAGTCTCTACTCCAGCGTCATCAAGCAAGATGACGATCACGTTTGGGCGCTGCTTTAAACGGATTTCGGCCGTGCAAAGTGACAAATGACCGAAAAAGAAAAGTATACACAGTACCCATGAATAGAGCTTGAGTCTGGGTATACCGGAGAGAGCAATCATATTTTCTATCCTCTTGGGGCAAAAGTTTATCGACATTGAGGCCTATTTTTTGCCCTTTTTGTGAGTTATATTTCTAAGTTACTCTAGTGGTGCCATCTCAACTTTGTTTGCACCTGCTGCAGCCATTCGCTCNAGTTCTGCTCCGGGATCATTTTGTTCTNTCATCCAGTCCCGTAGNAGTCTCTTTAGGTCTTTCTCAATTTGAGCATAAGACTTGTTTCCAGCCAAGTTATACTGTTCTGCTGGGTCACTGGTCAGATCGTAGAGCTCGACGGCCGGTCTATGGCGATATCGCAGATACTTTTTTTGCGCATCTTTATCGTCGAGAAGGCCCCAAGACTCGAAGAAACCGCCTCTATTTACTTCGGTAATGTTATTAGAAAAAACATTTTCGTGGTTAAGGTTCAAGATCAGTTTATGCTGTTTTGAGCGTACAGACCGGATGGCATAGTCGGCTTTTGAATGACGTATTGGCCTCGTGGTGTGCAAACCGAAGACATGGTCCCTGTGATCACTTTTATTTTCGGTCAGTACTTCGAGAAAACTCGTTCCATCNGTNTCGTCAGGACTTCCGTTNATAATATCAAGGAGTGTAGGAAGCACATCGACGTAATGTATCATGGCATCNGAGTAGCTNCCNGGTCGTATCTTTCCNGGCCAGCGGGCGATGAACCCGGCACGGATTCCTAAGTCATAAAGAGTCCACTTGGCATAGGGGAACATTGCGCCATGCTCTGTAGCGAAAAGAACCAAGGTGTTGTCTTCGATTCCTGCTTCCTCAAGCAGGTTTGATATAATACCGACTTCATCATCTAATACTGAAATCTCNGCATAGTATCGGACCATCGCGTCTCGAGTCTCTGGTGTATCAACATATTGCTCAGGGACCCTAATTGTTTCCGGATCAAATGACTCCCTATTGCCTCCGCTCCAATTCCAGTGAGGATTATGAGATCCAAAAACTAATATAAATGGCTCGGTGGACTCAGCTAAAATAAATGATCTTGTCTCATCGAATTTGAGTTTTCTTGGTTCTTTCATATCCGGATATTTATTAAAATCCAAGTGATTAAAAGGGAATGATTCCGGTGGGCCAAAGTGTGTTTTTCCGTTGAGAGCGGCGCGATATCCTAGTTCTCTGAAGTAAGAAGCCATACTTTTTGTGCCGAATTTGACCCCAGCATGATTTGAGAATGCTCCACTGTGCACTGGATAAAGTCCCGTAAGAAATTGTTGCCGCGCCGGGCTGCACATTGCGGTTCCGCTAAAAGCATTGTTGAATCGCATGCCCTGTTTTGCGAGTTTATCGATATTGGGAGTTTGCACGTCTGGGTTGCCGTAGGCACCAATATCGTTCCAATTCATGTCGTCTGCCAAGATAATGACAATATTAGGTTGTGCTTCTTTGTGAACTGTCGATACAGAGCTCTGCTCTCCCAAACATGACGTTAGGCAAAAGATACACCAAAAAAAGAGTAATGAGGTCGATAACGGCAAATCTCTATCCTTTATGTTTATGACAGTTCCTCAGTAAATAAATACACATAGNACGAGGCAATAGCATAGTATGTCAAGGCTAGAGATTTCAATTGCGGGATTATCGCAACAGGAGAGATCCTCGTACTTTAGGTNNTNAANNACAANTATAATAACATTTCGAGAATGACTAATTGGTATATGATCCCCTCGAAGCTCTTAAGCTTGCTAAACAAAGTTGTTAAGCGTTGGTTGAGATGGCATAACTCTGAGAGAACTTTGGTTAAATCGTAATTATGTCCTTTAGGCAATTTAGAGAGTTTTTATTCTCTCATTACAACGATGGCATGCGGTTAAATGGTGGATGAGCTTTTTGAAGATTTTAAAGGAAAGAGTGGCGGTTTATTGGGGTACTAGGAGTGATTTATGACTGTAACTAAATGGATTTGGTTGTTGATGGGGATTATTTATACCACTTTTTTCATCTGGTATACGTCGTTCGAAGGGCCTATCACCCAGGAGGAGATGGAGAGGTACTTAGATTCTGCATCTCGCATGCACGGGTTTTCCTCCCAAGACAACATTTCTAATTTGCGGGAGTTTATGGAGAATGATTCCGGTGATGATTTTGTGATGATCAATATTGGTCACCTGTATGACGAGCCCCTTCTGATAGAGGGGGTTACTCCTGGTGAAAGCTCCCAAGAAGTCCAGTCAAAATATATGGAATACATGTTTCCGGCAATGTTGCGAAGAGCAAGTCACCCCATGTTCATGGGTAAAGCAGCCTCACCTCGCGCTTTTGATGCAATAAATGTTGACGGCCTGGAGACTTGGTCTGGGTTTGCGGGTGTCCGTTATCGGAGTCGTCGGGATCTAATGGATATTGTTCTTAATCCGAAATTTGATGGCGCGCATAAACTTAAAGTAGCGTCAATAGCAAAATCTATTGCATTTCCAATCGATCCATTTAGTCAACTGGGTGATCCTCGACTTATTCTTGCTTTGTTGTTTAGTTTGATAGGGTGTGTTGTAGGTTGGTATTGTTCCAACGATCACAGGTCGGTCAGTTCGGAAAATTAGATGTACAGCGTGTGCTTTTGAATTTTTTCTTTGTCACTTTGGAGTCATATGCAATTGAATATTAATCGGAATCCCGGTATCGATGATCTGTGGTTCTTACCACTCGGTGGGTGCGGTGAAATTGGAATGAATTTAAATTTAATCGGTCATAACTCTGAGTGGATTATGGTTGATTGTGGTATTAACATCACGAGCGCACCTCTTTCAAGTGCTCGACCTCTAATAGAGATTCCTTACACCGACTTTATTGATAAACAAAAATCGGCATTACAAGGTATTTTAATTACGCATGCGCACGAGGATCATTTTGGCGCCTTAAGTTGGCTTTGGAGCCGTTGGCGATGTCCAGTTTTTGGCACGGCTTTTACCCTTTCTGTTATAAAGAGAAAGGCTTTAATGAGAGGACTGGCTCCACCAGAGTTGATGCTAGAGACGAAGTTCGGAGAGAGCACTCAGCACGGCTCTTTTTCGGTAATCTGGCATCCCATGACGCATTCAACTCCGGAAAATTGTGCACTTGAAATAACAACCAGTGCTGGCACGATATTTCATTCAAGTGACTGGAAGATGGACAAAAATCCACAGATCGGTAAGTCGTTCAGACCAAACCGGTATGCCTCAATCGGCGAGCGGGGCGTGGATGCTTTTATTTGCGACTCAACTAATGCACAAGATCCCGGTTTTAGTGCTAGTGAGGGGGATATAGTCCCTGCGATACGACAAATCCTGGCTAAGGAGAGGGGACGAGTTATAGTCGGTTGTTTTTCAAGTAATATCGCTCGAATTAATACCATTGCAAAAATTGCTGTCAAGAGTGGTCGATACGTTGGTCTGTTGGGAAGGTCTTTATCAGTTATGGTTGAATGCGCAAAAGAGAGAGGTTATTTAGATTCAAGTATAAATTGGGTCGATAGCGAACATATTGGTTATCTTCCGAAAAATGAGGTTTTGATATTTGCTACTGGAAGCCAAGGAGAGCTTGGAGCGGCATTATCCAAACTTGCTATGGACTCCCACCGTTCAGTAAGTCTGGACGCGGGGGACGCAGTGATTTTTAGCTCAAGTATCATTCCAGGAAATGAATTTGTCGTAAATAGGTTATTTCATAAGTTAGAGGGACTTGGGGCTACCGTGTTTTACCCTGGAAATTTCGATAAAACCTTACACGTTAGCGGACACCCTTGTGAGAATGATCTGAGACAGATGTATCAATTAATCCGGCCAAAAATTGCGATTCCTGTGCATGGTGAGGACACTCATCTGAATGCTAATGCCGATATAGCGCTATCATGTGGTATTCCAGATGCTTTGAAGGGGATGAATGGGGACTTATTTTGTATTCGCCCAAAACCGACTATAGTCAGAGGATTCACAAAGGCAGGACGACTACCTCTGCCTGAACTTAGGAAAAAATAGCTAGTCGTCAAACAATAAAAGGTTTCGTTTTGGTCCAGATTTTTGAAAGACAGATCCTTAAGTTTCTTCTTGAACGTTCATCAAAAAGAAATTTTGGGAATCATCCTCAGATGATATGTTTTGCGCATGATGCAATTTCAAGAAAGATATTTATCGATGGTTTGTTTGAAAAACGAGAGCTGTATTCGTTAAAAGAGTTCTTGGACCTTAAGCTGAAACAGATGAATACCTGTTTTGATTTGGGCGCAAATATTGGGAACCATTCACTGTTTTTTGCCCAGCTGTTCAGTAAGGTCGTGAGTTTCGAACCTAATCCTAGAACGTTTAAAATTTTAGCTTTGAATACGGAATCGTCAACCAACATCGAAGTGGTGAACGCTGGTTTAAGTGATGAGGCTGGCACCCTCAGAGCTTTTGAGCACCCATTAAATGTTGGAGCTACTAGAATAGTTGAAAACTCTAAAGCAAATATTGACTTCAGTGTAGTGACTCTTGACCAATATATTATTGAGAATCCGTGTGAGTCGATCAATTTCATTAAGATAGATGTTGAGGGTCATGAGCGAAGCGCTTTGAGAGGGGCGAGTCAAACGCTTAAAGATCATAGACCTATTCTGGCGCTTGAATTACACGCTAAAAAAGACTTTCAAGAGGCTGTTCGGATTATGGAATTTCTTCAGCAGCTCGGATATAACTATGCATATTATTTGACGATTAACTATCTCTCACCAGACATATCCCACTTTAAAAAAATCCCAATTGATAACTTTTATAAACTGCCGAGAAAGAATCATAAGATGGTGTTATTCACGCCCGAAACAAATTAACAGACGCGCTAATTTTGTAGCTTCTGATTATCTTGTAAGTATTACTTATCGGCCTATTTATGTCTCGATGAATTGCGAGAAGACCAACATGTCTCTAGCATAAGGTTGAGATAGCATGTTTTTGAAATGTAACGCTGAATGTATACTTTAATGCTACAAGATTGTGTTTAACCACCGCGAGAGCGCGTTATAGAAACTAAAATTATGAGTAAAAGAGCAATACATGTCGGTCATCAGATCCTACAAAACAGTGAGGATAGTGTGACTGGCGCTTATGTTCGTGTCGATGGAGAGCAATATTACTGTATCGAAAATTTCGATCGCATGGATGATTTCTTTATAAGCTTGGTGAGTGACTCTGATCACTGGATGTTTATCTCGACGCTCGGAGGGCTNACTGCGGGACGAGTTAATGCAGAAAGTGCACTTTTCCCTTATTACTCCGACGATAAAATTCGGAGCAACTCCTCTCACACAGGAAGTCGAACGCTCACCCTAGTGACACGAGGAAAAAAGACATCATTTTGGGAACCGTTTTCCGAGTCATATGATGGAATATATAAAGTTAATCGGAAACTTTACAAAAATGTATTGGGGGATAAGATTATTTTCGAAGAAAAAAATCGAGATCTTGCAGTTACCTTTCGTTATGCGTGGCGAACCTCGCAGAAATTTGGATTCGTTAAAACATCGACCTTAATTAATAATTGTCATGAGCCGGTTGAGATAGATATTGTCGATGGTATTGAGAATCTTCTCCCATATGGTGTCGAATCAATTACTCAAAATACTCTCAGCTGTTTAGTAGATGCTTATAAAAAAAATGANTTGGATGAGTCGTCTAAACTGGCGCTTTATACTATGAGTTCGATATTGGTTGACCGTGCGGAGCCCAGTGAGGCGTTGTCTGCAACAACCGTTTGGTCTTCAGGCTTGCCCAATGCGTGTATTCTCCTTTCCTCACTTCAGTTACAAAAGTTTCGTGAAGGTAAACCAATCTCAAAAGAGGTTGATATATTTGGCCGAAGAGGAGCTTATTTTGTTAATGATATTTGTGAGCTTTCTGGGGTAGAAGAAATTAGCTGGGATATTGTGGCTGAAGTAAACCAAGGCCCAGCTAAAGTCAGAAACTTAATCAACTATATTCATAAAAATCAATATTATAAAAAAGATATTGAAAGTGATATATCATTAGGTTCGATGAATCTTTGTCGCATCGTCGCAACTGCGGATGGCTTGCAGGTTGGTGAAGATCTTTTGAGCGTTAATCATCATTATTCTAATGTGCTGTTTAATGTGATGCGCGGTGGTGTTTTTGAGAATAATTACAGAGTTTTACGCGATGACCTTTTGGACTTTATAAAAACAACTAGTTTAGCAACTTTCGATCAAAACGTAAGTTTCGTGAAATCTCTGGACGAAGAAATTCTTCATGAAAATCTGATTCGTGCCACTAAGCATGATGGCGACGAAAATTTACAACGTATCTGCCATGAATACTTACCGTTATCGTTTAGCCGTCGTCATGGAGATCCGTCGAGACCTTGGAACCAATTTAACATTCAAGTCCAGCAGGCGGATGGGACTAAGATTCTCAATTTTGAGGGGAATTGGAGGGACATTTTTCAAAATTGGGAGGCGTTGTGTTTTTCCATACCCGGTTTTGCGGAGAGCATGATCTGTAAATTTGTGAATGCCTCAACATTTGAAGGGTATAACCCTTACCGAATCACAAGAGATGGAATTGACTGGGAAACCTTAAATCCTGCTGACCCATGGTCAAGTATAGGATACTGGGGAGACCATCAAATTATATACTTGCTTAAGTTGCTGGAGTTCTCTGGCAACCATCATCCTGAAAGACTTAGAGAGTTTTTGACACTGGATATTTTTTGCTATGCGAATGTACCCTACAAAATAAAGCCGTATTCGGAATTGTTAAATGATCCATTCAGTACTATTGATTTTGATTATGACTTAGATACTTTAATAAAAGAGAGAGTGAAACGCTCGGGTTCAGACGGACGACTCGTTTGGAATAATCAAGGGAAGGTCTATCACATTAATTTGTCTGAAAAATTGCTTACAACGATGTTGGGCAAGTTATGCAATTTTATTCCGGGTGCCGGGATATGGATGAACACTCAGCGCCCTGAGTGGAATGATGCAAATAATGCGCTTGTCGGCAACGGTGTCTCTGCAGTAACCTTATATTACATCCGTCGATTTCAGAATTATTTGTTGAATTTATTTTTGTCTGCAGACTTTTCTGAGGTTAATATTTCCACCGAACTGGTTAAGTTATTCGATTCTGTAAATGAAATTTTTACTAAAGCAGCATCCCGCAAAAATGAGGATCTGTCTGATCTGTATCGAAAACAATTGTTAGACCAGTTGGGAGCGGCTGCTAGTGAGTACAGAGAAAATTTTTATATCAATGGTGTTTCGAATACTCGCTGTACTATCAAGGTACGATCGCTTCTTGCTTTTTTTCGGCTAAGTCTACGTCTTATCGATAAATCTATCTCCGATAATCGTCGCGATGATGGCCTTTATCATGCGTATAATTTGATGACTGTCAATAACTCTGGAATCGNGGTCTCGCGGCTTTACGAAATGCTGGAGGGTCAAGTTGCTGTTCTCAGTTCTGGTTATCTGAGCCCAAAGCAGGCACTTAAAGTCTTGTCGGCACTCAGGAACTCAGACATTTATGATGAGCGGCAAGGTTCGTACCTTTTATACCCCGATAGAAAACTTCCTCGTTTTCTTGATTTAAACGTAATTCCGAGTGAACAGTTTCAGCGCTCGCAACTGCTACAAGCATTGGTTTTAGATAATGATTACTCTCTCGTTGAAGCCGATTCCTATGGTGGGTATTATTTCAACGGAGCGTTTAATAATGTTCAGGGGGTCAAGGACACTCTCAAAAAGCTTGCCGCAAAAGGGTATAAAACACTCGTTGCCCAAGATCAGTCATTAATTATGCAAATTTTCGAGGATGTCTTTAAACACCACAGATTCACCGGTAGGTCCGGTGGTATGTATGCGTATGAAGGTCTCGGATGCATATATTGGCACATGGTATCTAAGCTTTTGCTGGCGACAATTGAAAATATTTTTAATGCTAAAAAGCGAAATACTGATAATGAGATAATAGATGCTTTGATGAAATGTTATTTTGAAATACGTAGCGGGATTGGATTCAACAAAACTCCACAACACTACGGGGCCTTCCCGACGGATCCTTACTCCCATACCCCCGGATTTGCTGGAGCTAAACAGCCCGGTATGACAGGGCAGGTGAAAGAGGAAATCATTACACGGCTGATGGAGTTGGGTATTCGGGTTGAGGACGGATGTATAAGGTTTCATCCTTTCATTTTGCGAAAGTCAGAATTTCTTTTGTCTCCAAAGACATTCCATTATTTTGACGTTAACGGTCAGCAGGCAAAGCTTGAGCTTGTCGTTGGGCAGATGGCCTTTACCTACTGTCAAATACCCGTTGTTTATCAGATGGGTAGTAAGTTTTCAATTGAAATCACATATTTGGGCGGTGAAAACGAGGAAATTGAGGATTCATTTATTGATCGCTGTATATCGGCAGTAATCTTTAATAAGACAGGAGTTGTTCACAGAATAAAAGTAACGTTANATCCGGGCTTGGGGTAATATTCCCTTATGGATGCCCAATTGTCCGTCGTCTAGTTATTTACTAACCGATTCCACTTTTATCGTTGTCGATTTTTGCCTTATAAGATCTAACTGGGCGCGAATGTCATTAGCCTTTTGTTCATCAAGTTCATAGTTACGCATTATCATAATGGCCGCTAATGTACCGATAATCGGAATACAGATATAGCTCAAGCGCAGAAGTATCAGCGTTTCCTCGGTCTGTACCGCCGTTGACTGATCGAAACCGATTACACTCAGAATTAACCCGCTAGCCCCTCCGGCTAGTGCTGCACCGAACTTTACCATCCACCAATAAATCGCCCCAAAAACACCCTCCCGACGTTCGCCGGTTTCTAGTTCATCCATGTCGCAGATGTCTGCAGTCATCGACATCATGATTGTGAATAGACCACCAATGCCGAATGCGAAAAGTGGAAGAGGTAATAGCATCAACCATGGTTTGTCGGGAGAGAAACCCCACCAAAATAGCATATAGCCAAAAATTGAAATTGACTGCGTATACAGTAAAGTTTTTTTCTTGCCAAATTTTTGCGCGCTGTGATTGACTATCGGTATAACTAAAAAACACGTGCATAGTGCGCCCACTGATCCGAATAAGGTTGGCCATACCCCGGCTTGAACTGGATCGCCNTTGTTCATNTAGTAAACAACGATAAACCATGAAAATGCAGCAATCGTTTGGAAGGCATTGAAGATAAGAAATGTTGAAATGCATATCTTTTGGAAAGGTTTATTTTTCAGTGTAGTGATGATTCCTTGAATAAAATCCTGTAACGACACCTTTTTAGTGGCTGAGATTTCCCCAAAGTTATGTTCGAGTTTTTCCGTGTTGTTAACTGTGCAGAAAAAGGCGGGTATAGTCGCTAAAACCATACAACCCCCTCCGATCCAGATTGAGAGTGTTTTTGCGCCTTCGGCTGCAGATGAGAACCAAGCCGGATCATATAAGATCACCCAAAACCACGGCGCGATAACCCATGCCCATTGACCTATCCATTGTGCAACTGCCATAAGCCGAGTTCGCTCGTGGTAGTCAGTACTCATTTCGTACCCCATTGCTACATAGGGGACTCCAAAGATGGTCATCCCAAGCCAAAAGATACAACACCACGCCAGAAAATAATAAAAATTGTACATTTCGGAATTCTCGACCGAAAGCTGCCACATCATTAAAAACGAAAATCCTGAGATGATAGCTCCAATGAATACATAGGGTCGGCGTTTTCCCCAACGCGATACGGTATGATCTGATATGTAACCCATGAGAGGATCTGTAATAGCATCAATTGTTTTCGGAATGAAGAATATAAGGGACCATAGCAGGGGACTCATTCCTAATCCCTGAACGAGGATTACCATAAATATTCCAAGCGCCGCGGGGAACATTTGGTTGGCCAGCATCCCGATACCAAAGGCAATTTTTTGATTTAGTGGTATTGGCAGGCGGATCTTTTCTTTGATATTACTTTCAATCATATAATTCCATACCGTTGTTATTATTTTTCTTTTTTACTTATGCTCAAGTTTAGTCGTTTGGTCGAGTATTGTCCCGCTAGCCGCGACATATTTGTGGTCAACGATCCATTAAACGGATCTTCGATAAAAATAAAAAGGCGATATTCACCGGGTTTCGGTGCACAAAAATTATTTGATTGATATCAAGACCTTTCCCGGTCCAAAAAATCTCTGGCTGTAGTTCCAAGTCGCCCCAATCGCTTTAGCTGGCTCTATCTACTTGATCCATGAGCTCTCGCCGATCGTCAAGTCGATACTCTTTTGTCGATAATAAAACTAAATATTCTCTCTATAAGTGCTCTCCCGCAACCAATATTGCGACATTTATTCTATTTTCATTTAACACTGTCATTGCGAACCCAACGGGCAGTGGTATTTCTGGAAGCTTTCCTATCAAAAGAAAATATATTATCGGCGTCATTTCAGTGTGACGGCCATTTTCTAAAAAGAGACCATACCAAGTCGGTGTTCTCTCCTGCTTTTGTCCCCATAAAAATACAAAAGCGCCCACGCATTGATTTTTATTAGTTATGACAAAGTTGTCATATCGATACTTGTTCGCGGCAGCTTTTTCACTACTATTTTGTTCAATTGGCCTTCCCCAGAGGGTACCCGCCACCCATCAGTGTCCCTTGGCACCTCACTCTGACACAGTGTAAGGACCCTCGTAATTACTTAGGTGTAGACAGTCCATCAGATTCGCGATATCTCCATACGTTTGAGAGGATGGCGAGTCTAAATCTTGACATCTCTAAGATACTATCTTGAAGGTTTCTGGATTTGCGCTTGCCAGCTCGATTGTTGTTGGATGGTCACCATCGATTAAATGAATCATTTCAGATATTTTATTTACTGCATCTCAAACGCGCGGGATTCCTAGCCTTAGATTGAGTTCTTTACCTATGCCCTACATCAACAGAGCTGGATGATGTTTTAATCGCTGCACAACTCGTCCGATACTTTTTAGTTGTCTCGCTACCCCTTTTATTTCATCATAATCGAAGCCATGTCGTTCTCAAGCAACATTAAGACCCCATGCAAACTAAAAGCCCTGATGCCTCAGCCTCATCTAAGATCTGAAGAGCGCTTTTATCCCCATCTTTGGTTTTTCGAGTGACAGAAACCTTATCCCTTGCATAGCCGTTATTAAATGGTTACGTATCTCATTTTTGTAGTGATTCAAATGCCCCAAATTGCCAATTGCGTATTGCTAAAACAGCAGTCACTCCATTCTTGTGTTTTATAGGCACTCCGGTATCGTCGAGGTTGATATTTTCAAATTCTTGCGCAAGCTTGTTGATTTTTTTATGGAATTCTAGCGAGCTATTTCGTGAAAATGTTCCATTGAGTACCACTAGCATTTCATTCTCTTTCGCAAAACTGGTCTTAAAGAACTCTCGCCCAATAGTTTCCCGAAAGACATTTTGCATGGGTCCATTTTTTCGCCATTGAAAGTTTGGAGAAACTAACACCTTAATGCGATTATTTGGTAATAATTCTATAATCTTCAAGCGATCCAACTGAGCGAGCTTTTGCACACATTGATGCTCAGTGATATTGTATCTTGATATTATATCCTCAAGCTTCCACCGGTTAAGGGCACATACGCCAACTAAAATGAGTGCGGGGTCCCGGGCTATCTCAAGTTCTTGTTCTTCCGTTAGTTGCTTCAGGCGAAACTGTCCCTCCTTCATTAACGATATTATATCGGAAATCTCCATATTCATTACCTGCAAGATTTGCTCAAGGCGGCAGATGGATAAATTTTCCTCAGCGAATATTCGTTTAATTGTCGCCTCTGATAGATTCATCTTTTTTGCAAGCTCGGCATAAGTAATACCGTGAGCTTTCAAGGCTGATTTTAAAGTGGAAAAAATAGAATTTATTTGCGTCATTTGTTCCCTCAGTCCATCTATTTGGATCTATATATTAGCTTTTATTGATGGGCTAGGGTAGATTGTTAATTTTTGATTTCCAGATCAGAAAATATTGACAAAAAAGCGTATTAGATTTGATGGAGTTTTTATGGGGCATGCATTTATTTGTGATGCGGTTCGTACGCCGATTGGACGATATGGTGGTAGCCTTTCCTCTGTGCGCACTGACGATCTGGCGGCTGTGCCGTTAACCGCATTGATNCGCAGGAACACAAGTTTAGACCCTCAACGTCTTGATGATGTGGTTCTTGGTTGTGTGAATCAGGCTGGTGAAGATAATCGGAATGTTGCTCGGATGGCGCTCTTGTTAGCAGGATTGCCACCTAATGTCCCAGCCTGTACGGTGAACCGTCTCTGTGGATCGGGCATGGACGCGATGAACATTGCGGCTCGCGCAATAAAAGGGGGAGAGGCTCATTGCATAATTGCTGGAGGTGTGGAATCTATGTCGAGGGCTCCGCTCGTTATGGCGAAATCCTCTACAGCTTTTGGTCGCGATCAGGTACTTTTTGACACGACTATGGGATGGAGGTTTGTAAACAAAAAGCTAGAGGAAAAATATGGTGTCGAGGCAATGCCGGTAACTGCTGAAAATGTTGCCGATGAATTTGGTATTAGTCGTGAGGATCAAGATCGATATGCCCTAAATAGTCAGAGAAAGGCGGGACTGGCCCAAGATTCTGGTTTTTTTTCTAGTGAAATAATCAAAGTAACGATCCCACAACGCCGCAAAGAGTCGCTTCTTTTTGAAGTTGATGAACATTTGCGGAGTGATACGACATTAGCTGGGTTAAGTAAGCTCTCAACCCCTTTCAAGGTAAACGGCTCAGTTACTGCAGGTAATGCGTCAGGTATCAACGACGGCTCATGCGCGATGATTGTAGCGTCCGAGATGGGGATTCGTGATCAGGCACTGACCCCCAGAGCACGGGTCATTGCGACAACCGTGGTCGGTTTGGCGCCAAGGATTATGGGTCATGGTCCAGCTCTTGCTGTGCCAAAAGTTCTCTCGATGGCAGGACTTTCTTTGGAACAGATAGATATTATCGAATTGAATGAGGCTTTTGCGGCGCAAGTGCTGTCGGTTACTCGCGCTCTTGGCTTAGAGGATGACGACGGGCGGATAAACCCTAACGGAGGGGCTATAGCGCTTGGACATCCGCTGGGTATGTCTGGGGCTAGGTTGGTTACGACTGCCATCAACCACCTTCATACCAAGGGAGGCCGGTATGCTGTGTGTTCTATGTGCATTGGAGTCGGACAGGCCATAGCAACGATCCTCGAAAAGGTATAATTACGCAAGCATATGGTCCATAGTGACATGTTACTCTTCGCCGTTGAGAGCGCTAATCCGAGATGATAGTGAATCCTCGTGGAGTTGCAGTATAGCTCCTTCCATTACTGAAGACGATACTCTGTGCCTGAGAGGAAAAATTATACGTCACGTAGGTAAGGTGGCCGTCTTTATCGAATGCTACGGATGCTGGGTGGTTGGATGTAAGCTCTCCGGTGCCTGTTTTTATTTGTCCAAGTGACATCATGGTGTTTATCCATTGATATGTATGTGCCTTTGATTCTCCGGCCTCTGCAACATAGTTAGAACCTAAAGTATTATAATCAGCAACAGCGGCGGTGGCATCAGACATGGCCCATAGATTCCACCACAAGTCACGCCAGTGGTCATCGGGAAGGCCCGATGGTTTCCCGTTTGACGACTCAGTCAGTCCCAAGGCTACATAGTCCCTCATGTAGTCGGGGTAGAGACTCACGTGAAAGATTAGTGTGTTGGAGGGTAAACCCTGAATTCCGAGTATATGGGCATAAGCGCCACTGAACCACGTGGAAAAATCCGCGCCACTACCCCAAACAATTGATGTAGTGATCTTATCATATCCCGGCGGAAAGTTCTTTTCATCAGACTCTGGATTTTTATAACCATCAATGTCATTCCAATATTGCCAGTAGGTGGCAGATGTTGACGCGTGAAGGTACATTCCTTTCTCTACCAATGTGTCGTTACCGGTTACAAGGCCATAAAGAATAATGGCGCCATAAGCATTTGCTGCTTCAGACGTAGACTCGTTATTGTTTCCTTGAAGAGCATCAGCCTTCCCATCGGCCCATGAAAAACCATTTGCGGGATCGAAATTGCGGAGGTGAGGGAACATAGGATCATCTTTGCCGCCAGCATAGTCCCTTATTAGTAACTCAATCATCGGTCCATAGTGAGATTGACTACACCAACTTGGATCGACCCTACATATTTCGGCGGCGGCGCGCACGAAGTACCCATAATGAAAATGGTGATCAGCGAGACGTTGATGCGATCCATAGGCCTCGTCAATCCCTAATAGAGCGTCCCAAGTGTCGTCATAGACGAAGTATTTGTTTGCATCTAAAATGCCAGCTGTTTCTGCAGAGAACCAGTCGGAGAGCTCTAACTTCAGCCAATCGATCAGTCGCCTCGCTTCAGTAGCCATACCCAAAGTGTCAGCGATGGCTGCAAGCTCTGCGGCTTTTCCATAAGCCTTCCCCGCCCAATAGGTGTCAGTGCTATTAACCCATGACGGGGCACCTAAGCCTACGAATTCGGAAACGAGACTTTTTAGTGTTTGAACGTCGTAGGCTCCTGAGAGATTTGGGAGGGTCGGAAGAACTCCAACAGATGGGATCGTATAACTAAACGAATCAGTTTTAGCGAATTTAATTATCCCTCGGGCACTACGTACTTTATAGTCTGATGTCGTTTGGGATGAGTGGCGCCAATGCAGTGGATGTAATCCAACTATAGTAGTGACCGCCGCTCCCTCACGATCGTAATAGGTGTGAGAGATCGTTACGTTGTTTGTCGTTCGATCCACGTTGAAGTCAACTTCGACGGAATGAACAGCTTCTCTTGCGTTATCGGAAAAGAAATCGCACATAGTGTCATCTGGGATGCCACTGGTTTTTGGCAGGTACGTCAGTGTGAATTCGTTTGAGTCGCCACTAATAGTAATTTCATTCGTAGCGATGTCCGAAAACACGGTTTCAGCCTCACCATTGATGAGAAATGAATTACGTATCCCAGCAACGTCAGTCCAGANGCCCAAGCTATTGTTTTTCTGATAAAAGATACCTTTCTCTCCACCGTCGCTTGCTTTAGTCTTCAGGATTGCTTGACCATCTAAGATCGTAAAATAAATGTGAGGGGATCCATGTACAAAGGTTGCCTCCATTACCTCAAGATCTCCAGCCTTCCACTGTACGGTTACCGAAGCGTCACTGCTATTTTTTAGGTATGCATCCAAATTGGAATGCTCGGCGTTAGCGATAGCTACGCCCTCAAAAACTTCCATAAATGGAACAGGACCCTCGTACCTTGGGAAATTACCTATAGTTTTAAAACCTCCCGGAATGCCTGAGACTCTCACTCCTCGGTTGCTAATGCGAGCTCTTATCGGATCAGGGGTTATATAAGCGGCATCACTTGCGTCATCGATCTTCATCTCACCAACAAATGGAATAGAACCCCACCATCTATGCGTAGGTAAACTCTTGGTTAAAGCCGGATTTACTAACTGCGGCATGATAACCCGTGGAGTTCCCGTCGGCTTGCCAGTCAATGTGTTGCAACTGTCAATTGCCGGTTCGACTAGCCCAGCATTGAATATCCAATTACCGTAATCTTCAACACACTTGTAGCTAGACGGATTAATTTTGTTAGAAATGTTCCCTGCGCCGAAATTAGAGAGTTTGTACGCAACACTTATATCAGGTAGGGAAGATTCTGAGGGCGGTTCAGAACCATCTGAAATACCAGTAAAACGTATATTATCTATCTGGTAAACCAACCCCGCCCCTGTTTGGAAGGCGGGAAAAAACACTAAGGGTACGGTGACCGACGACAAGTTTATGGCACCGCTCTCGACAAAAGCGGCGACTACAAAATTTACCTCTTCCCAGTCTCCGTCTGCTTTAATTTCTGGGATCCTAAGTTCACCGGAATTTGCGCTACCACTTTCTAATTTTACAAAAAAGCCTCCGCTTAAATTTTTAGATCCTGCTGACTTTATTTTTATATCGAATGAGAGATTGCCTGAAATGTACCCGCTCAAATCTACGGGATTATTTGCAGGACTACCCACCACGAGTCCGGCATGTCCCGCGTCATCTAAATATGTGACCTCCAACACGCTTCCACGAGAGATATCATTAGTGAGTGTCCAATCAACGCTTCCACACGTTTCGTTCCCAGTGGTTGGATCTACACAATTTTGGTAACCATTTTTTTCATCGAAAAAAGATAATTGTGCTTCTCCACCCCAAAGATCTGTAACAATGCCATCATTAAGAATAAACGTGTCGTCAGAATTATCCTCGTCATTGGTATTCGGTTCCACAACGGTTACCAGTCTTGTTTGTTCCGTAAAATTACCTGATGTGTCGGTTGCACGGTATATCAGTGCATACGTTCCAGCCGTTGTACCAACCTCTCCGGTTATTGCCACTTCGATTGTTCCATCTACAGAGTCCGTTGCGCTCGCACCGGGTTCGACGTAGGCTTCACTTTGGTTAAGTGTATATTCAGGTTGGCCTATAAGACTGAGCATAGGTGCTGTTGTGTCGCTTACAGATACCTCTCGGCTCTGAGAGGACGAGTTTCCTGAGCTGTCAGATGCGGTGTAGGTTATATTGTACGTTCCTGCATCAACTCTAACATCCCCACTCGTTGCTACTGCGACGTCTCCATCTATGTTATCAGTAGCTGTTGCACCTAAATCTTCGTAGGTAGTTCCTTGCTCATGAGTTACTAATCTACTACCGATAATTGTAATTATGGGTGCGACACTATCCTCGGCGCGGACAGCTTCCGAGCTACTTCCGCCGCCACATCCGCTTACTATTATTATCGCTACGAGAAGGACAGCGATCTTTATCTTTGTTGGCTTCACAATATCCTTTCTATTCTAATGGAGCACTCAGGTTACAATTTTGTAAGACGGCTGTGATCGAATCTCTCAGGCGGCTGTGGTCGAAGCAACAATATTAATTTAGGAAAGGCACACTAGATGATGGCTCAAAAAAATATTTTTAGTGCTTTTGGGCGTTACTTTAACCATGGAGGCTATCATTGTCATTTTTGTCACATTTTTACTGATTTCTTGAATTGTAACTGTGCAATGTAAGCCCTCATGGGCTTACAAACTTTTTATTGATTAGTGTGGATCCATTATTGTTTGCTAGAACCACTGTCTGATTCGTTTACCACCTTGGTGTTTTCTTCATGATTTACGTTCTGCATGAGTGCCGTCTTGAAGGAACGGTTACGAAGCTTCATGACTTCTTGGAGATTTTCTCTTTGTTGGACGCGTCGGGCTTTTTGCAACTCCCATTCCTCCAACCACTCTGTCCACCATATCTTTTTATCTCTCTCGGCGTCCTTGAATGTAGACGCAGTAAAAAATAGCATAAAAATGACCCCAGTGTGCACAAGAACGCTAGTAAATATACCTGTGTAGTAACCCGCCATCAGCCCAAATGCAACTGCCCATCCGATAAAAAGGACCATTGTTATGTAGAATTGTGTTGGGAGAGAGGGTATGTGTCTGAGGGGATTATATTTAGCATCCATCACCAAATTCCAACTGTCATAAAAAGACATATAAATCTTTTTGAATAGCTCCATGCTCGACGCCTTCCCTTGTTCTGGTTTAAATTTAGCTTAATATAGGTTCTCTGGTAATTCTTTAAATTACAACACGCTATCCTTCCTTGTTTCTTTCTCCAATCCTATATCCATAGTGTCTAATACTATGTCGTTGGCAATTTTAGTTCAAATAAAGATAGTGATTTCTTGAGCATACTTTGCAAACTCCATGACTTTGGCGGCTACGTTTAAATCCATGAGCACATTAGACGTTAATTTTACTCTATTCTCACTTGTCTGTTGAGTTGTCAAAGAAGAATTGAGCAAAAAATATTTTCGAAACTTTCTAGAATAGTATTCCATGGTAATGCGTAATCCGCTAATTTTAAATAATAGGAACATCATGGTTAGTGATTTTGATTAAACAGAGATTCGCGAACACTAATGTCAAAAGAAGTGAATTTTAGAGCTTGTGTACTCGAATAAGTGTAAAATCGAACCGGCCTATTAATCAGTTCTCTGTGCATGAAAACCAATTAGAGCAAGCTTTTTTTGAAGGAAAAAAATATTTCCGAATTAACTTCAAACCGAGTCTCAAAGCCATTATATCCACTCTGGCAAGTTGTGTGGCGATACCTTCGTCCCTATCGTTGGAGAGTTATATGCTTTGTAATCGCATTATTAATTACTTCGGGCACTACATTGCTGATTGGTCAGGGATTAAAGATGGTCATTGACCAAGGTCTCATTAATCAGTCCAGATCCTATCTCGGTAATTCGATTACTTTCCTATCTGTGATAGCGATAATCCTCGCTGTTGCTACCTATGTCCGTTTTTACATGATCTCTTGGCTTGGCGAACGGCTTAGTGCCGATCTGCGCAAAGCAGTGTTTGAACATGTTGTGAGATTGCACCCTGGATTTTTTGAGTCGTATCCTAGCGGAAATATCATGTCACGTTTAACGACTGATACTACTCTACTTCAGTCCATTATTGGCGGTAGTCTCTCTTTAGCGTTAAGAAGTAGTGTTACTTTTTTTGGTGCACTTATAATGTTGATTGCTACAGATCTATACCTTGCTATGGTTGTTTTAGTGGGCGTTCCTCTGGCGGTGCTTCCCGTCGTTGCTCTTGGGCGAAAAGTTCGCAGACTATCGAATAAAAGTCAGGACTCCTTGGCAGATGTGGGTAGTTACGCGGGCGAAATTATTCAACAGATAAAAACCGTTCAGAGCTATACCCGTGAAGCTCAAGAATGTAAAGCTTTCGCCACAAGTGTAGAGCGGGCATTCGATATTGCTAGAAAGAGGATTCAAAATCGTGCGAGTTTAACGGCGGTGGTGATTTTGACACTTTTTGTTGCTCTTTCCGTTTTGCTCTGGGTCGGTGGGAATTCAGTGGTAACAGGCTCGATGAGCGGGGGGGAGCTGGGCGCATTTGTGTTCTATGCTTTGTTGATGGCTTTGACAGTGGCTACTCTCTCAGAGGTATATGGACAATTACAGCAAGCAGCTGGCGCGACTGAGCGACTCATAGAGTTACTTGAAGCAAAAAACTCCATATTTTCTATGGGTATGCGACCTATCTCTCATTTAGACTTTCAATCCACGAAGATTCAATTTGAGAATGTAACCTTTGCATACAGTTCGAATCCAACAAGACCAGCGATCCGTGATTTTTCGGTTACTATTGAGCCAGGTGAGGTCGTGGCAGTTGTTGGTTCGTCGGGCGCTGGTAAGTCAACTCTTTTTGATTTAATACAACGTTTTTATGATCCACAATCAGGACGAATTTTGGTAGATGGCAATGACATAGTGAACTATGACCTGACAGATCTTCGCAGCTACATCGGCCTCGTTCAGCAGCAACCAGTGCTATTCAGCGGGTCCATAAGACATAACATTTCTTACGGTAGTCCCACTGCCAGTGAAGCTGACATAATGCAAGCCGCAAAGGCGGCTCAGGCGCATGANTTTATAATGCAGCTGCGCGATAATTACGACAGCGCTGTTGGAGAGAGAGGATCGCGTCTGTCCGGGGGGCAATGTCAGAGGATTGCGATTGCAAGGGTTTTGTTAAAAAACCCTAATATTCTCTTGCTTGATGAGGCAACCTCAGCTCTGGATTCTGATAGTGAACAAGGAGTTCAGCTTGCGCTTGCTACACTGATGTCGGGTAGGACTACCATGATCATTGCCCATCGTTTAGCAACAGTCAAGCATTCAGATAAGATAATTCTTATTGAAAAAGGGCAAATTCTCGCTATGGGGTGTCATGAAGACTTGCTCCAGCAGAGTGCTTTGTATCGCCGCCTTGCCAGCCTTCAGTTTATCAATCGCAAATAGAGTTAGTTTAGTGTTAGGAGTTGCCACACAGAATTGTGACTGCTTTTTAAGATTCTTAAGATACTTTTTAGATTTCCAAGTCTAAAGCTGAGCTCCTATAACCACTAGACATGCAACTATCCCAGCATAGTTATAGGCCTTAGAATTTCGACGTCAAACGTGCAAGCTAAAAGATGAATGAGTCCACTGTCAAGCCAAGTAAGGCAGAGGGCCCAATCATCGATTTCTACAACGATGGCGAAGCATTCTAATCGTCAAACCAATTGGTAAATTTTCGTAAGAACTATCTGCAATGCCACTGACGCGAGCATCGGCGGCGAAACTTTGGGGTTCTGTTCGCGTTTTAGTACTTAACATCGAAGAGCCCTGAAAGCGGAGAGGAGGGTGGATACCGACACCTCCAAAGATACATTCACATGTCTTGGATACGATTAAAGTTGTCTTTTAAGCCATTATAAATTGTGACTCTTATGTCTCCACCAGAATATGGAGAGTACCCATACTAGCTCTACTGCTTACGTAACCTCAAGAATTCCGCGCATCGCGTAAAAGTGTCCAGGAAAGGAGCAGAAAAAAATGTAGTCCTCGCTAGTTGACAAAGCTCCTATGNTGAATGATACGCTAGTTTCCTCCCCTCCCCCAATCATTTCTGAGAACGCAATAACCCGACTATCGCCTGCCTTTACGTATTGGTTGTTTAAGCCGGCGCTCATTCCGTCGGTTGCCACAGCCGAAACGTCTTTAGCGTGGGTGAGCACCCAATTGTGGCCCATCATATTTTTAGGCAACTTCCCCTCATGTTTTAACTTGATAGTTACTGTTCCGCAAGCCTTACTTGCAACTACCTTATCCTGGCTAAACTTAAGGTTATCTCCCACTGCAATTTGAAAATCGCATGAGGGCTCAGCACTCAGTGCGGTGCCAATAATGGTGTAGGAAAGAATCAATACAACAAATATTTTCATAAGTTACTCCTTTTGCTTTCGTCTACGCATTGGCATTAATTATGGACCTTTGCCCGCTCGGACATTCGATGAATTAAGTATGTTTGGAGTTCTAATCAACGGATGTTGTAATGAGGTATTTAAGAAAAAGTCGTATGAGGCAAGAGAGAGTGAAGAAAGATTGTTTTTTAGAAGTGACCATTGTGTTACCTTTTCTATTAAGCAATCCAACACCTTTTCGGGGTAATACAATGGTAAGAAATTTTTCATTTTCAAGGGTCCCTGATGTTCGCGTTGGACCCGGGAGTATTTTACAACTGGCTGATATTACCGACGTGTTACGGGTCAAAGCTCCCATCATAGTCACGGATGAGGGTATTATAGATTTTGGATTGCTAGATGCCGCAGTTTCGTCTCTTTCTTCAACAAATATAAGACCTACAATTTTTTCTGGTGTAGTTGCCGATCCTCCAGAATCGATACTAGTTGAAGCGCTTTCTGCCGCTAAAAAAAATGAATGTGACGGTGTCATTGGTTTAGGTGGCGGGAGTTCAATGGATGTGGCGAAAGTACTCTCGGTTTTGATGGCGAGCGATCAAAACTTGGTATCGATGTATGGAGTGGATAAAGTGACTGGAGTTAGATTGCCCTTGATCCAGATTCCTACCACTGCGGGCACTGGTTCTGAGGCTACNATGGTATCTGTCATAACAACGGGTAAGACTACGAAAGCTGGGATAGTCAGCAGAACATTGTTGGCAGACGCTGTGATACTGGATGCTCAATTGACACTTGGCCTACCGCCGCTTATTACAGCCGCAACTGGCATCGATGCTATGGTGCATGCAATAGAGTCCTACACTTCGGTGCGACAAAAAAACCCGATCTCGGATATGTTAGCACTGAAAGCATTAAGACTACTGAGCACAAATATAAGAACAGTCGTAAAACACGGTAATAATGCGGAGGCTAGACAGGCCATGCTGGTCGGCGCGATGTATGCTGGAGAGGCTTTTGCTAACGCGCCAGTAGCAGCTGTACATGCTTTAGCATATCCCTTAGGGGGTAACTATCATATTCCGCATGGACTCACAAACTCATTGGTCCTTCCACATGTGCTACGTTTTAATTATCTTCAAGCGGCTGAGCTATATGATCAACTTGTGCCAGTCATTCTCGGATCTGACGGACCTTATGCCGGTGCTGAAGAATCTGCGCTAGTTTTGGCGGGGTACTTTACTGAACTCGCCGATGAGTTGGGACTCCCGACAACTCTGCAACAAATGAATGTACCTGAACGCGATCTTCCGAGATTGGCCGAAGAGGCTATGACCCAAACACGTCTGCTAATTAATAATCCGCGCCCAGTATCTGAGAAGGACGCCCTAAAAATCTATCGACAAGCATTTTAAAAAGACTCTTTCATATGAGTAAAATCGAAATTAACCCACGCTCAAATTATAAATATTTTTTACCGATTGCCACTAGGTGGATGGACAATGACACCTATGGACATGTGAATAATGTGGTCTACTACAGCTACTTTGATACGATAGTAAATCATTTTTTGATAGATCGTGGAGGGTTGGATATCCACAATTCGGCAGTTGTCGGTTTTGTGGTTGCCTCAAGTTGCGAGTACATAAATCCTATATCTTTTCCGGATAAACTTGCGGTTGGGTTAAGGGTAGATAACATCGGGAGTAGCTCTGTGAGATACGGAATGGCGATTTATAAATCAGGAAAAGATGCGCCGTGCGCCAAGGGCACATTCACACATGTTTTTGTTGATCGATTGAGTGGGAAGTCGTCCCCAATACCCACAGGGCTGCGGCACACGTTGGAGTCGTTGCAATTGGATTAATGGGAAATCGAAGAGCAACTTAACTAAGATATTTTTTGTTTTTTAGGATGGATACGCATCAGGCCCTCTTGCACAGTGCTAGCGACTAATCTACCGTCTTCAGTGAAGAAGGTACCTCGGTTGAAGCCACGTGAGTTCCCCGCATAGGGGCTATCTAGGGAGTACAGAAGCCAATTATCCACTCGCAACTCATCGTGAAACCAAATAGCATGGTCCAAGGATGCGGGCTGTAGATTTTGATCGAATACACTTTTTTCATGCGGCAACAGGGCAGTACTCATTAAATGAAAATCCGACGCATACGATAGTATGGCCTCATGGATCCCGTGATTTTGATCAGCATCTTCATCAATCTTGCCGCGCGCTCTTAGCCAAATATGCTGATTTGGAACCCTTCTTTTTGGGTTCAGGTAATCCAAGGGTTCGACAGAGCGCAGTTCGATTGGTCTCGGTTTAAAGGTATTTATCTTATCTCCTGTGAGAGAATTTGCTGCTCGCATCCAGCTTACTTGGTCGTCCTCTAATTCATCTGGCCCGGCGCAGTCTGGCATTTTATGTTGGTGTTGTAGCCCCTGCTCGCGGATCTGGAATGACATCGAGGTGTTAAAAATAGCCTTTCCACGTTGGGATGCAATAACCCTTCTAGTTGTAAATGACGTTCCATCTCGTATTTCATCAACTGTATAGATGATAGGGAGCGCGGTATCGCCAGGCCGCAAAAAATAGGCATGCTGTGAGTGGATAAACCTATTTTTTTTGACTGTGTCTTGGGCGGCGCGCATCGCCTGAGCGAACACTTGCCCACCAAAAACNCGCGGATGATGTGTTTTTAGAGTTGATCCGCGATAAAGACATTCATCGATTTTTTCGAGATTCAATACCTCTAAAAACTGGCGAAAGACGTCGTTCATATTTTTATACTCTTTGGTATTTATAGCCTGATTTAAACTATTTAGTCGTTGATTTTTTGCCGTGAAATTGGAATCTATCGAAAATGAGAGATAAAAAATAAGTTCCTTTAAGATTACGTTAAATTAACATGTCTCAAATAATAGCATTTAAAGAAACTTTTATCTGCAGACCACGGATCTGTTCAGTTACAATCCGAAGTGTGAGGTGACAAACAAGATCCGCTCTCTCAAAAAAGAGATGCATTGGCGGGAGCTAATATGACTTTACGATTTCTCTGAGCAAGATTATGCTGGGTCTCTGGATTGAGTACAAAGGAGCGATTAAGATGCTCGGTGTAATTGTAATGATGGGTGAGTATGATATTAAGATTTCTTAGAGAGAGCTCGCCCCGCCAGCACACGTTTGGCGGTCAAGTTCAATATGGGTATGGTTTTGCCTCGATTTATGAATATCAGAAAAATTATAACCTAACGGTCTGAATGGCCTCAGATCAACTTTATCAAACCACAGTTAAGGATTTGTAAAATGAGTATTAGGTATGATGGGCGAGTAGCCATAGTAACAGGTGCAGGAAATGGCTTAGGTAGATCTCACGCACTAGGATTAGCGATCCGAGGCGCCAAGGTCTTGGTGAATGATCTTGGCGGAGCGGTTGATGGTACCGGAGCGAGCGATGCAGCAATGGAGGTGGTTGGAGAGATAACGGCAGCTGGTGGTGTTGCAATGGCTAACGGGGCAGATGTATCAAAAATAGACGAAGTAAAAGAAATGGTTGGTCGAGTTATCGAAGAGTGGGGGGGCGTTGATATTCTTGTTAACAATGCCGGTATTCTCCGAGATAAGACTTTTTCAAAGATGATGATGGATGATTTTCGTCATGTAGTAGATGTGCACCTAATGGGTTCCGTTTATTGTACTAAAGCGGTGTGGAATCATATGAAAGAAAAAAGCTATGGTCGAATTGTGATGACCACCTCTTCAAGTGGACTTTATGGTAATTTCGGTCAAGCCAATTATGGTGCTGCGAAAATGGCATTGGTTGGCTTGATGAATACACTCGTCATGGAGGGCGAAAAGTATAATATTAGAGTTAATTGCCTCGCACCGGCGGCTGGAACTCGTATGTTAGAGGGTTTGATGAGTGAGGAAAATTCAGAGCTTATGAGTCCTGAAGCTGTCACCGCAGGATTGCTGACATTGTGCGATGATAAAGCTCCAAATAGAACAATTTTGTGTGCTGGTGGTGGTGGCTTTGCCTGCACTCACATCTACGAAACCAATGGAGTCTTTCTGCCGAGTGGCGCACAAGATCCAGAGAATGTCAGAGCAAGAATGGAAGAAATTAAGGACCCTAAAGGGGAGAAATTATTTGTTGGGGGATATCAGCAGGCAGANAAATTTTTGGAGATGGCTAAAGGGAAATTTATACGCTGACAGATTAGTTTGTATGCTTCGAGACGACGCTTTTTCTGAAATAATTAAGGGAATTTGAATATGAGAGCTCTAACTTGCGATGCATTTGGGCCCGCCAAGAATCTTGTTTTAAAAGATCTCGAAGAATTAGAGCCTGGTGATGGTGAGGTTCTGATCGACGTTAAGGCCGCGGGTGTAAATTTTCCTGATATCTTGACTATCGAGGGCAAATACCAGTTTAAACCAATCTTACCATTTGTCCCCGGTGGAGAGGTATCCGGTGTCGTTTCGAAGATTGGTCGAGGAGTTACCACTCGAGCAGTTGGAGATGAGGTTTTTGCAACGATGCAGATTGGTGGTTTTGCTGAACAGGTTATCGCGTCTGAGTATTCCACATTTTTAAAGGGGAGCCTGTCTTTTGAACAGGCCGCCGGCTTCGCAATCACTTATGGCACATCGTACTATGCACTCAAACAAAGAGCTGAAATAAAGCTGGGAGAATCGGTACTTGTTCTGGGCGCTGCAGGAGGTGTGGGCATAGCTTGTATACAGATTGCAAAAGCAATGGGCGCCAAGATTATTGCTGCCGCAAGCACAGAAGCAAAACTTGATTTTGCATGTGAAGCAGGAGCAGATCTCAGAGTCAATTATTCCTCTGAAAATCTGAAGGATACTGTTAAAGAGATTACCAAAGGTAAGGGGGCTGACATCATTTATGACCCCGTGGGTGGAGATTTGGCTGAGCAGGCGTTTCGGGCAGTTGCGTGGGACGGGAGATTCCTTGTAATAGGATTTGCGTCTGGATCGATACCGCGGATGCCTCTCAACTTGGCGCTGCTGAAAGGCGCCTCGTTGGTTGGCGTTTTTTGGGGCTCATGGGCAGGCAGAAAACCGGCTGCTTCTCAAAATAACTTTAGGGAGCTCGTCGAAATGGTAGATCAGAAAAAATTTTCTCCCCTCGTCACAGAGGTTTATCCGCTGGATGAATTTTTTGAAGCATTCGAGTGTATTTCTCAACGGCGAGCGAGAGGAAAGGTAGTTCTATCAATGGTTTGAGTTTCAGGATGTAATTCTTCGTTAAATGAAAAGTTAAAAAAAGTAGTGAGTGTGGGGTTCTTATGAAATTGATCGTAGGGATGTCAGGGTCTAGTGGGGTGATCTATGGTATACGCCTTCTGCAACTTTTGGCGGAAAAGAGTAGCATCGAGACTCATTTAGTTATGAGTCCTAGCGCTCGGATGAATATCTCCATTGAGACAGGCTGGTCCGTTGACGATGTCGAGTCTCTTGCTTATAAGGTGCACAGCAATAAAAATATCGGCGCAAGCATTGCCAGCGGTTCATTTAAGACGAGTGGAATGATAATAGCACCGTGCTCCATGAAAACCCTTTCAGGGGTGGTAAACTCTTTTTCTGACACACTTTTGATCCGAGCAGCCGACGTGGTACTGAAAGAACGCAGAAAACTTATTCTCGTGCCCCGTGAGACGCCGTTACATTCAGGTCATTGCGAACTTTTATTACGTGCCAGCCGCTTAGGTGCGTTGATATGCCCCCCTGTCCCAGCGTTTTATAATAAACCTAGTTCAATTCAAGATATAGTGGATCATACGGTCATAAGGCTACTGGATTTGTATGATATCGATGTGCCCGGCTTAGTTCGATGGAAGGGTAATAGCTGATTGAAAGCTACTCAAAAGATTACTATCCTTTGGCTTATTGATTGATTGCGATTCTTGGTACTCTGGAGGTGACTCCGCTCAGTAATTCGTAACCATTTGTGTTGCAAACACGTGCTATCTCATTAACTGGCAAGTCTGGCCCCCACAATGTAACCACGTCGCCGATCTGGATTTCTGGTTCATCAGTTATGTCTATGGTTATCATATCCATGGAAACACGGCCTACTAGGGGCTGACGCTTTCCACCGATCAATACCGGAGTATTGTTGGGCGCATGTCGTGGGTATCCATCACCATAACCCGCGGAAACCGTGGCAATTAATGATTTTCGTCTTGCTGTCCAAGTTGCCGAATAACCGACAGATTCTCCATTATTAATGCTACGTATTGAGGTAACCGCAGAAACAAATTGCATAACAGGCTGTAATCCTTCATGCAAATTTTCTTGAGGGAATGGGCTATTCCCGTAAAGCATGTAACCAGGCCTTTGCCAATTTCGGTATGACTTTGGCAAACTCAAAATGGCTGCGGAATTAGCAATACTCTGTTCTACACGATGATTCGGTGGTATCTCTATTTTGGCATATGCGTCATCGAACGTCCCTAGCTGTAGCGCTACCGTCGCATTATCGGGTTGATCTGCCGAGGCAAAATGTGATGCTAGGACAGAAGTGCTTTTCATTTTTTTACTCGACATAAGATCTTTGTAGACTGAAGAGATCTCACTGGGGTGGAACCCTAGGCGATGTAATCCTGTGTCAATACCCAGCCACAGAGTCAATGCCTTTTTAATTGGAGCTTTGATTAAGTCATGTTTTTGGCGATGATTTTCAATTAATAACCAAAAATTATATTTCTCTGCAGTTAAAATTTCATCGGCACTAAACGTGCCTTCCAGAAGGAGGATAGGCACCATTATTCCGAGAGATCGAATTTCCATTGCTTCCTCGATGGATGCAACACCAAAGGCTTCAGCATTTCCAAGCGCGCGACAAACTATCTCCGTGCCATGACCATAACCATTCGCCTTGACCATAGGCATACACTTACCACCCGTTTTTTGCAGTGTGAGGGCATAGTTACTTCTTAAAGCCTCTACATCGATCAGTGCTTTGGTGGGTCTAGCCATTACAATCACAAACCATAGGTTTTTACTCCTGCCATTATGATTAGTTGTTTCTTGTAGAGAAAATCGATTTCTTCAATTTCTCCAACTGATTGGGTTTTTTTACTACCTTACAATGATCAAATGTTAATCATTTTCCTTTGCTTACTATACCATCTCATAAGGGTATAGATTAAGTAGGTGTTTCTTAGACTGAACTTTTTCCAAGTTTTTTTCACAATTGTATCTGGTTACTATTTAGCTCAATCGGTAAACTATTACATTAGGACATATTTGATTCGCCTCTCTGGTTTTTCTTAGTCATAGGACCTTATCAATTTTATTTAAGGAAATTGCATATATGAGTAATATTGTCGTCAAACATCCGTTAGTTGTCTTGCATGGAGACGAGATGGCACAGGTTGCCTTTGAGCGCATCTTGGAACAGTTCGTAAAGAAACCGCTTACAATTCAACTCATCGAGATTGATCTAACCGCTGAAAATCGTTTTCTCACAAATGGTCAGGCTGTGCGTGATGCTATTGAGGCTCTAAAGCATCATGGAGTTGGGGTAAAGAACGCGGGAATGACAGTAAATCGGGTTCAACTTCAGACGCTTCTTGAAAAATATCCGTCAGTCATAGAGAAGGGGTTAGACAGGCTAGCAATTAAGTCGCCGAATGGTGCGATTCGCAAGGGCATTGGGGGAAATATCATTAGAGAGGATATCCAGTTTAGAAATCTTCGGGTACGGAAACCCGATTGGATTGGTCGTGATATTGAAGTCGATACGATGGAAAATGGGGGAATCAAGCATAGCTACAATGAATTATCCAATGCGACTGGCGTTGCGAAGCTAATATTTGTCGGTGAAAGCGGGGATCCTCAAGAACTACATAGGAGATTTATAGGGAAAGGTGACCCCTGGTTACTTGCGACAAATGATGTTAAGCAAGTAAAGGCATGGGCTCATAAATTTTTCGCACGAGGTTTAGATGAAAGTAGAGATCTCTATCTTGGTTTAAAAGATACCGTAATACCTGGCTATGATGGCGTGATGCGGTCGGCTATTGAAGAAGTTTACGAGTCACATTACCGGCAGCAACTAGAGAAGAGAGAGTTAAAGTACCGATATGAGCTTATTGATGCTCAGGCGGCTAGATTAATCGCAAATCCTCCTAAAAGGGCTCTTTGGGGCGTTCCTGACAATACTACTGGGCGTAAACTATATAAATTGGTGCGGCATTTGAAAAGATTCGGTATTCCAGAGAGGAGAACCCATGTGTCGATATCTCGTATGAGCGCCGGAGGGGGAGATCAATATGGAAGTTTTAACGCGCCTATCGAAGAGGATGGGATCATCAAAGTCATTGTAGATGGGAAAGAAAAGCATGCTCGGAAAGTAAAAAAGGGTGATCCAATACTTTTCATGTCAAATGACCGACTTGCTATTAAGGATTGGGTGAGTCAGGTTTTCCGTGAGGCATCAAACAATGACAAAGAGGTGTATTTTGGGTTGAAACGGGAGTATATGCAGTATGATGAGGTTTTTAGCTCTGTAATATCTGAGGTCAGGCACGAGTTAGCCCGCCGGGACACACCTCCTCCTTCCTACATGATAATGCGGCCTTCAAGTCAATTGAGAAAGATGATTACTGATCCACCAAGAAATGCGCTGTACCCAGCGCAAAATTTAGATGGTGACATATTTTCGGATATAGCCGCAGCCTTAGGGGGAAGTCTCGCTACGGCGAGCTCTATTATTGAAAGCAAGGACGGGACCATGCTCTACGAGGCCCCTCATGGTACTGCACATGATTTATATGAGAAATATATTCAATCGGGTGGCAAAGAGGCGGTATTCAACTCTTCAGCTCTTCTATATGCTGTGGCAAATAGCTTGGAGAACTTAGGGTCAAAGGAATCTAATAACGCTCTTGTTCGCTACTCAAAAAATCTTAAAGATGCCCTCATAATGACTGTGGAGAAGGGTGTCATAACCGGAGATTTAAGTGGTAAGACAACGGATCCAGATAGTGAAACTGTGGTTGATTTATTTGGATTCTTGGACGCAGTTGAGCAAAATTTGAATAAGCTCCAATGCGAATAATTGGTTCTTACATAAAACGTGAATTCAATCGAAACGGATNAATTCATGGCTAGACCATTGTTGATAATAGATTCTGGTAGTGGGGGATTCACAATTTTAAAGGCAATTTTAACAAAAATACCAGATTTATCATACACATATTCTGCCGATTATGCGGGATACCCCTATGGAAACCGTGGTGCGGAAGAAATTGTTTCTCGTGTAAAACGTCTGGTTTCGGCATCACAAAATCAGCGTGATCACGCGATGATAGTTGTTGCATGTAATACAGCAAGTACNTTTATACTGCCTATTCTCAGAAAAGCATATGATATTCCCATAGTCGGTGTTGTACCAGCGATTAAGCCGGCATGTGAGCGTTATCCTAGAGGGAAAATACTATTGTTAGCCACTCCCTCTACGGTAGAAGGATCATACATAGATAATTTGGTAGCGAGCTACGCTAATGGGGTGTCCGTTCATCGTTTTGGAAGCGTAGATTTGGTAAAAATAGCCGAGGATTCATTACACAAAGGTTTACATACTGAGCTTGTGCGTTTGGTGGTTGGACGTAAAGCTGATTTTAGATACGACGCCGTTGTCCTTGGATGTACTCACTTTCCGTTAATCGCAAATAGCTTNAGAGAAATTTTTAGTGGAGCGGATTTGATTGACAGTGCCGCTGGGATTGCAGAGCGGGTGCAAAGACTTGGCGGCGACTACCTTTGCGAGAGGGCCAGTAGACGCTTTTTTGCCACTACAGACTTTTCGCCTCCGTTGGCTTTTCTGCGTCAGTTCGGACTATTTAAGCCACAAATTTTACGTATGCCTTCTTCAGAGGTGTAGTGATTAACTATGCTTGTTTACATGTTGCTCAATGAAGCTCAACACGGCTTCGATAGCCAATGATTTATTTTCGCCCCGACTACGATGACGATATTCAACTTGACCATTACTTAATCCCCTCTCGCCAATAACTAGTCTGTGAGGTATACCGATTAATTCAACATCGGCAAGCATATTTCCCAACCGAATCTTTTCTAGGTCCATAAATAACACATCGTAGCCGGCTACTATCAATTGTTTGTACATATTTTCGCTATACTCTTTGACAGCTTCAGACTTGTGTAGATTTATGGGTATTATCGCAATCTGAAAAGGGGCGATCGACTCTGGCCATATAATTCCATTATTATCATGATTCTGCTCTATAGACGCTGCGGCTAACCTTCCGACTCCAATTCCATAGCAACCCATGTACATTGGTGTATCTTGACCTGCTTCGTTCGATACCGTCGCTCTCATCAAGGAACTGTACTTTTTGCCTAATTGAAAAATATGGCCCACCTCGATACCGCGCGCGATTTTTAACTTTCCAACACCGTCAGGGCTTGGATCACCATTGATAACGTTTCTCAAGTCTGCAACTTTAAAAGGCGGACAGTCTCTATTCCAACAAACTCCAGTAAAATGAAGGTCGTCCTTGTTTGCGCCGCATACGAAAGATCGGAGTGCTGCGGCACTGCGATCAACAAATAGATCTATGTCAAGATCAACTGGGCCCACCGATCCTGCTGAGCACCCAATAAATTCCTTGATGTGGGCCCTCGTGGCAAATGCAAGTTCACCATGGGATTCAAGAACCTTTTGAGCCTTTAACATATTCAGTTGATGGTCTCCCCGGAGAACTATTGCAGATAACCTTTCGTCACCATTTTCTTTTTTTGAACATACGAGTAGAGTCTTTACCAAAACAGTCTTGCAAACATTTAAAAACCCGCTAAGTTCATTTATCGTTTTGATTCCGGGGGTCTTAATCTCAACCATTTGAGGATACTTTGTGATTAGTTCCTCTTTTGGGGCGATGGCTTCAGCTTTTTCAACATTTGCCGAATATCCACTCTTGTCGGAAAAGGCGATTGCATCTTCCCCAGTATCTGCTATTACATGAAATTCGTGAGAGTGGCTTCCGCCGATGCTTCCAGTATCCGCAATAACTGATCGAAAATTTAGGCCAATTCTCGATAGAATTTTGTTATAAGTGTCGAACATGACATCATAAGTATGCTGTAGCGAGTTTTGGTCTAAATGGAAGGAGTACGCATCTTTCATACAAAATTCTCTAGTTCGCATAATGCCAAACCGTGGTCTTATTTCATCTCGGAATTTTGTTTGGATCTGATATAAATTTATTGGTAGTTGCCGATAACTTCGGATCTCATTCCTAGCAATATCCGTAATAATTTCTTCATGAGTCGGCCCCAAACAAAAATCTCTTTCATGCCTATCTTTTAATCTGAGGAGTTCAGGGCCAAATTTGCTCCAGCGTTGAGATTCCCTCCATAGCTCTGCCGGCTGCACCAAGGGCATGCTTAGTTCTATTGCGCCGGCATTGTTCATTTCCTCTCGGATGATCGATTCAATTTTTCTAAACACCCTCAGTCCGAGTGGAAGCCAAGAATATAGGCCAGAGGCATGTTGTCTAATGAAGCCTCCACGGAGCATTAACTTGTGGCTTATGATCTCCGCATCCACGGGAGCTTCTTTTTGTGTCGTTAGCAAGTATTTGCTGGCACGCATCCCATTTTCTCATTCTGTTTTGTGTTATTTTCAGTTTAAATTGTCTGTGTACTCTGGCAAAGCAATACCACTTTTCCTCTCTAGGTATTTTAAATCAAAAGATTTGTGAAAAAACTAAGAGCCTTTTGTGAAAACAAGATCCATTTTTTTTTAAATTCCTTTGACCAGCCATTCTCGGATACGCCCACTTATTGTATACTAAACTTGTTTAATCATCGCGATGTTTGTGGAGAATTTAACTTTAGAGATACTTATGCCTATCTATGAATATCGTTGCTCTTCTTGCGGTTTTGAAAAAGAAATACTACAAAAAATAAGCGATTCTGCGCTTTCAAAATGTCCGGCCTGCGGGCTTTCCTTCTTCAATAAACAAATTTCTGCTGTGGCTTTTCGGCTGAGTGGCAGNGGTTGGTATGAAACTGATTTCAAGACGAAAGGACAAAAAAATATCAGCCGTGATGGGAACAATAAAGAAGCGAAAATCTTAGAAAAAGGCAGCTCGGATGGAAGTATGTCAAAATAGACCACTCAGGGTACGACTCGTAAGAACATTTCTGAATAAAATTTGGTAATTTAGGGAATTGCTAGCTATGCATCGATCAATTTACTGCGGGGTCATCTCGCGCGACAACCTCGACGAAGACATAACTATATGTGGATGGGTCGATCGAAGACGCGACCACGGTGGTGTCATTTTTATTGACCTGAGAGATAGGAAGGGAACGGTTCAGGTTGTGTTCGACGGTGATTCGGGAGTGCACTTCGTTGAAGCTGACCGTGTCCGTTCGGAATATGTACTTAAGGTAACTGGGAAAGTTCGCGCTCGAACTTCAGACACAGTTAATCCTCTTATGTCTACTGGTGAAGTAGAAATTTATGGGATGTATTTAGAAATATTAAATCATGCCGAAACCCCACCCTTTCAGTTAGATCAACATATTACTGTTGGTGAAGAAATCCGCTTAAAGTATAGGTACATGGACCTCAGGCGTCCAGATATGCAGAAGGCCNTGGCATTAAGATCAAAGGTTACTCATAGCATCCGAAACTACCTCAATAATCATGACTTTCTTGATATAGAAACACCGATTATGACCCGAGCAACTCCTGAAGGCGCAAGGGATTACTTAATCCCCTCGAGAACTTATCCGGGCCAATTTTTTGCGATGCCACAATCTCCTCAGCTTTTCAAACAAATGTTGATGATAGCGGGGTTTGATCGATATTATCAGATTGCAAAATGTTTCCGAGATGAGGATCTTCGAGCTGACAGGCAGCCTGAATTTACGCAGATCGACATAGAGGCATCTTTTGTAGATGAGTGCGATGTGATCTCATTTTCTGAAGAAATGCTCAAGGAAATATTCCTTGAGCATATGGGTGTTGATTTGGGTGTGTTTCCAAAAATTTCCTATGCTGAGGCGATGGAACGCTTCGGCTCGGATAAGCCAGATTTGAGAATCCCGTTGGAGTTAGTGGAGATAAAAGACCTTTTAGCTGAAATTGAATTTAGAGTTTTTTCAGTGCCTGCAAATGATCCAGATAGTAGGATTGCCGCGTTGAAAGTGCCGGGCGGGGGCGATATGTCGCGAAAAAAGATAGACGAATATACCGAATTTGTAGGAATTTATGGAGCAAAAGGCTTGGCTTGGATTAAGGTGAATTCGGTTGAGCAGGGATTGGATGGATTCCAGTCACCCATCATCAAGTTTTTAGGTGAAAAAGTTACCATGGATATTATGGAGCGGATGTCGGTAGAAGACGGTGACATAGTTTTTTTTGGAGCTGATAAGGCCTCTGTTGTCTCCGAGGCATTGGGAGCGCTCCGAAATCGAATTGGCAGAGATCTTAATTTATATTCTCAAAGCTGGGCTCCAGTTTGGATCGTTGATTTCCCTATGTTTGAAAAATTAGATGGAGGTTCTTTTAACGCACTACACCACCCCTTTACTGCACCTGTCTGCTCCGTTGACAACATCATAGATGCGCCACAGGACTCGTTGTCGAGGGCTTATGATATTGTTTTAAATGGTTTTGAATTGGGCGGAGGCTCTATTAGGATCCATGATCCTGTGATTCAATCAGCGGTTTTTGAAGTGTTGGGAATATCCCACAACGAGCAACGTGACAAATTTGGATTTTTACTAGATGCCCTAAAGTTCGGAGCACCTCCTCATGGAGGTATAGCGCTCGGTCTGGATAGATTGTTGATGTTAATGTTGGGGACGGAGAGTATCCGAGATGTTATTGCTTTTCCTAAGACTCAATCAGCTTCTTGCATACTGACTGATGCGCCTAGCAGCGTTGAGCCGGAACAGCTCNAGGAACTGGGTGTTAGACTTCGTAAGGTAGGCGGTTAGGTTTTCTACCAACAGCGATTTGGAGATTGTAATGGCGGGGCACAGCAAATGGGCCAACATAAAACATCGTAAAGCTGCGCAGGATGCGAAGCGGGGCAAAATATTTACTAAATTGATACGTGAGCTAGTCGTAGCCGCTAAAGCCGGTGGCCCTAATCCTGAGGACAATCCGCGTCTTCGTGGGGCAGTTGATAAGGCTCTCGGGGCAAATATGAAGAGAGACACAGTCGATAAAGCGATTTCCCGAGGAGCTGGAGCCGGGGAAGGTGATAATTATGACGAACTTACTTATGAGGGTTATGCGCCTGGCGGTGTTGCAATCCTCGTCGAGTGTATGACAGATAATCGGAACCGGACTGTAGGTGAGGTTCGTCATATCTTCAGTAAGAGAGGTGGTAATTTAGGTACTGATGGCTCGGTGGCTTATCTGTTTAGACGTGTTGGGATAATTAGTTACCCCGCAGATATTGATGAGGAGGCGATCTTTGATGCAGCATTGGAGGCTGGCGCGAATGACGTCATATCTAGTGAAGAGGGTATAGTAGATCTGGAGACGGATTTCGATCAATTCCTTCGGGTTAAGGATCATTTATCAGGCCTCGGGTTTACGCCTAAAAATTCCGAGATCACCATGGTGGCTAATCAGCAAATCCAGTTAGATCTAGCAAGCACAGAAAAATTATTTGCACTTATTGATGATTTAGAGGAGCTTGATGATGTTCAAAATGTTTATTCAAATGCTAAAATCCCTTCAGAATTTTGGGATTAATTTAGTAATGGTTAGTGTTAAATCTCCACTATAAAACACTGATTTATTTGTTTTACGGAGAGTTCTTTGGGGTCTGCGAATAAGGGACATTTTTCCTTACAACGTCTGAACATGTTTGGTTACTATGCCTAAACTTTTTTGGGTATTGGAGAATTTAAGTTTGCGTTCATTTTGGGTATGAGGCATTGACTATGAATAAACAACCAATTTTTTGGGAAAAAAGCTTTTTTGGCTCCACTCCTCAGCTTTTTTTTCAGACAATCTCTTTGTTTTTTCTTTGTGTGCTTTTGGTCTCTTGTAACCAACAGACAGAGTATATTTTCATTAAACAGAGTCCAAATGATAACCGTAGTTATCGATACCTTGAGCTGCCAAATAAAATGCGGATCCTGCTTGCATCAGATGCTTCAAGTGATAAATCCGCCGCAGCATTGACGGTCTATCGTGGTAGTTACCATAACCCAGAATCTCGACCGGGACTTGCACATTTTTTAGAACACATGCTTTTTATCGGCACTAAAAAATATCCAGATGTCGATTCTTTTCAAAAATTTATAACAGCAAACGGGGGATACTCAAACGCATACACAGCCTCCGACCACACAAATTACTTCTATGATATTCAGCCGAGTGCTTTTGAAGAGTCTCTAGATCGGTTTGCTCAATTCTTCATTGCGCCCCTATTATCGCCTGAATACGTCGAGCGGGAAAAAAAAGCTGTTCATTCAGAGTACAAAATGCAGTACAAAGATGATGGCCGTCGGGGTTACATGGCAGCAAAGGAGGCATTAAATCCTGAACATCCAGCTCGGCGTTTTTCAATTGGGTCATTAGATACGCTTTCCGGTGAGATCGAAGACGATTTAAAGCTGTTTTTCCGGAATAACTATTCCTCTGATCAAATGGCATTAGTGATTTTGTCCAACAATACTTTGGATGAGATGCAGCGAATGGTGAGTAATATTTTTGGTACAATCCAAAACCGACATGTTGGTCCTAGTTATGTGTCAGTCGCTCCTCTAACAGACGAACAGGTGCCAGCAGTTTTGTCCTCGAGGCCGTTGAAGGACATATATACCGTGAGCTACAACTTCCCAATACCGAACCCGAGGCCTCATTTTCGGGAAAAGCCTGTAGCTTATATTTCGAATTTAATTGGACATGAGGGCGAGGGCAGCCTCCACCAATCACTAACTAAAAATGGTTGGATCGAAAGTTTGGGCGCTGGAACCCAAGACTTTGACCGCAGTAGTAGCGTGTTATCTGTAAATATATCGCTCACAAACGAGGGAAGGACTCATGTCCCGGAAATATCTGACATGTTGTTTGAGTTTATTAAAATGTTGAATAGTGAAGGCCCACAGTTATGGCGCTTTAAGGAGCAGTCGGCATTAGCATCGCTTAAATTCCGTTTCCAAGAAAAAGGTACTCCAATTGATTTCGTATCCTCAATTGCTCCTATGATTGATAAATACCCTCCAGAAGAACTATTGGTGGCTCCATATGTCATGCAAAATTTTGATGCCGCTCTAATAAAGAAGTATTTAGCGTATTTAACTAGAGAAAATGTTCTAGTCGAGCACGTAGATCCTGATGTTACAGTGTCCTTAGAGGAGAAATATTTTGAGGTCCCCTATTCACTTACTCTTGGTCCAATTCCGCGAGGCTCTGTGAGCACGGCTAATATGCGGCTGCCGACTCCTAACACTTTTATTCCTGAAAATACCATGGTACTACCAGGAGATGATCTCTCAATATCAAGGCAAATAAATGATCAATATCTACAAATTTGGCTTGATACAGATACGGAATTTGGGGTTCCGAGAGGCAACGTTATCCTAAACCTATTTTTAGATGGTGGTCTCCATACTCTCGAGGATAATGCTAAGGCGAGGTTGCTTTCAGAAATAGTAAATGATTCGTTGATCACCGAAACGTATCCCGCTCTTCTTGCCGGCCTAGGTTATACCCTAGCTGAATCCGACAAGGGTTTTGTTGTCACGGCCACAGGATATAACGATAAATTAGTTGGTTTGTTAGGGAAAGTGCTCGAATCTGTTGTAAACAAACCGCTAAAAGAACACAGATTTTTGACCATTAGAGAGAGTTTGACGACTGCCCTAGATAACTTGTCAAAAGATCGTCCATATATGCAGNCCCTCAGAGCGCTTCAAGACGAATTACTCTCAGCAAGCTGGTCCCCTGATAAGTTATTGGAAGAAGTTAAGCATGTCGAATTGAATGATCTCGAGTTGTGGCGTAAAGAGCGATTTAGACGGGTTACTGTCATGGCAGCAATGCACGGCAACGTTGCAGTAAGTGATGTTGGTAAGCTTCATAAAATTTTGAGCGAAAAGCTTAATTTAGCAGATGTCGAAATACGTCGCTCTGACTTAAAAACGATTACCGAAAATGAGATTTTGGATATTAATGTTGACCATGATGATGCAGCAATACTAATGTATGTGCAAAATCCTGATGATGAATACAGAACTAGAGCTATGAGTGCGCTAACTGCACAGCTCTTGCGCTCACCATATTTCTCTGAGCTCAGAACTCAGCGGCAACTTGGATATATTGTCCACACAAGTACTAGGAGATTTCGTGACCGAACGGGTAATATTTTTTTGATACAGTCACCGGTTATGGGTGTAAGTGGTTTAGAGGCGGCTTCACTAGAGTTTTTAAGAACATATTTGACTCAGTTGCCCACACTTTCGCAGGAAAAATTTTTAGAGCAAAAACATGGACTAATGAATCGCTTAACACAGAAAGATAAAAATTTAGGCGAGAGAAGTCGTCGATATTGGACGGATTTGGAAAATGAAAATTATATGTTCGATAGTCAGCAACGAATATCAGCGGCAGTCGAGTCTCTAACTAAATCTGACATGCAGGTGTTCCTTAAAAAATTAGTTGAGCGGCTTAATAATCAGAGATTGTTAATATACAGCGATGGTAAATTTACATCGGAGGAAAATGCTGGATAGTTAATTATGATTAAGTTGCCGGAGAGACAGCCACTAAATAATGCAAATTTTGCTTCGATGGTTCGATAACTTTGATGAGGTATAGAAATAATTGATTAAAACATCCAACCGGTTTCTGAGATAGTGGAAAAATTTATGACTAGAGTGATTGGAATTGATCCGGGATCACGTCGAACTGGTTTTGGTGTCATTGATGTGCATAGAACCAGATTAACCTATGTTGCCAGCGGAGTTATCCACTTGAAAGAGAAGATCTTCTCTGATCGGTTGAAAATCATCTTTGACGATTTAAGTGAGATACTGGATCAGTACAAACCTGAGCAGATGAGCGTAGAGGAGGTGTTTTTTGCACGTGATCCTCGTGCGGCGCTCAAGCTTGGCCAAGCCAGAGGAGTCGCGTTGTTAGCTGGAGTAAAATTTGGTATTGATATTGGTGAATATTCAGCGAAAAGTATAAANCTGTCGGTAGTGGGTTCGGGCGCTGCGGACAAAAGGCAAGTTCAGTTAATGGTTACGACTCTTTTAGACCTATCCTCGCCGCCACCGGAGGATGCAGCTGATGCTCTGGCTGCTGCAATATGCCATGCTCATAGTATGACAACTAATTTAACCTTAAAAGGATCACTTAAAAATAGCTATGCGCGTGGTCGAAATAATTAAACTTAGTAGATTGGCGAACATGAAAACGGAATTCTCCGTCCATGCTTTTGTGGAAACATTTTGTGGATGGCTTTAAGAACAAATAAATTATGATTGCGCAGCTGATTGGTACAATAGTAGAAAAGCAGTCTGATAGTCTTTTGATCGACGTCAATGGTATTGGTTATGAGGTTTTGGTTTCATTAACTAGTTTTTTTGATACTCCAGCGGTCGGATCTCAAATAAAACTTCTCACTCATTTTGTTGTTCGCGAAGACGCACAGTTACTATATGGCTTTACAACTCATGACGAGCGAAATTTATTTCGTCACCTAATCAAAGTAAATGGCGTTGGACCGAAGCTAGGATTAGCTATTTTATCTGGAATGACGGCGGCAGAGTTTGACCAATGTGTTCAAAAGAATGATTTTACAAGTCTTGTTGCTCTCCCGGGTGTCGGGAAAAAAACNGCGGAACGTCTTATAATTGAGATGAGGGATAAAAAAACATTACTTACAAAAAATGAAATTCTTGAGGAATCCTCTCCCGAAAGTGTGGGGCGTTCCAATATTTTCAGTGAGGCTGAGATTGCACTGATTGCTTTAGGATATCGACCACAAGAGGCGAGTAAGATGGTTAGCGGTATTGCAGACTGCGGCTTTACAACCACCGAGGAGTTAATAAAGTTAGCTCTAAAGCAGTCAATAGTGCCCAAATCGGTATGACGTACCAATCGCTTAATGAACAAGACGGATTATTAAGATAGAGTAGTCGGTAGAGTTTGCTCTTAGATGATATTATTTTGCCGTTGACAAGTTTGGATAAACTATGATCGAAACAGACCGGCTTATATCCGCTTTTGCCGAGGGCACTGAGGAGAAGTATGATAGAGCTCTTCGACCTCTATCACTTGNGGATTATGTTGGCCAAGCGGTCGTCAAGGAGCAACTCGAAATATTCATTGAGGCGGCCCGGCGACGCTCCGAGCCGTTAGATCATTGTCTAGTTTTCGGACCACCGGGGTTGGGAAAAACAACCCTTGCATATATTATTGCGAACGAAATGGGTGTAAATCTAAAGACAACATCAGGGCCTGTGCTTGAAAAGCCTGGAGACATAGCTGCTTTGATGACTAATCTTGAGCCAGGCGATGTATTATTTATTGACGAAATTCATAGATTGAGTTCAGTTGTTGAGGAGATTCTCTATCCGGCGATGGAGGATTATAACTTAGATTTTATCATCGGCGAGGGTCCGGCAGCGCGCTCGATGAAGATAGATCTGCCACCTTTTACATTAGTCGGCGCTACCACTCGAGCAGGCTTATTAACCTCCCCGCTGCGTGATCGTTTTGGGATTGTTCAGCGGTTAGAGTTTTATTCTGTAGATGATCTTACATCGATAGTAACGCGTGCTGCGGCTATTCTTGGTGTAGGGATAAATAGAGCTGGAGCGCGCCAAGTGGCGCAGCGGGCAAGAGGTACTCCAAGGATTGCGAATCGACTTTTAAGGAGAGTACGCGATTATGCGGAGGTAAAAGGAGATGGGTTTGTTGATGAGATGATCTCAGATTCCGCCCTAAATATGCTCAGTGTGGATAAACAGGGTTTTGACCATCTTGATCGTAGATTGATGTTGACGCTGATTGAAAAATTTGACGGCGGTCCAGTTGGCGTCGATAGTATTTCAGCGGCTTTGAGTGAGGAGCGCGGAACCATCGAGGACGTTATAGAGCCTTACCTCATACAGCAAGGTTATTTGATGAGAACCTCTCGGGGTCGGATTGCGACGCGACAGTCATATGAGCATTTTGGATTACCTCAACCTAAATCGAGGCACCATGATGGACAACAAAAGCTTAATATAAATGATGGATAGTTTCGCGCATTGTGTGAGGGTTTACGTTGAGGATACCGATGTTGGTGGGATTGTATATTATGCTAATTATTTAAAGTTTATGGAGAGGGCGCGCACTGAGTATTTTAGGGCTCTTGGCTTCAACAAGCCTGCACTTTCTGGACGTTCTCAACTTGTCGTGAGAGATGTCTCCTTACGGTATATACAGCCTGCCTACTTAGACGATCAGCTTTTCGTGTCAGGGTCTCTCAAAAAAGTTTCTTCCGTCGCTATTGAAATGAATCAGGACATTACCCGAGATGAAACAGTCATTGCAAGGGCAAGTGTCAAGCTTGCGTGTATTGATGTGCACACAAAAAACTTATTAAAATTTCCTCAAACAATGTTCGAGGGATTAAAATCACAAATCAACAAGTAGCGTGGTACCGCAAGTGACAGAGCAAAATTTATCGATACTTTCGTTGATAACTAATGCAAGCGTTTTAGTGCAGTGCGTTATGGGTATTCTCTTCCTTTCATCGTTAATTTCATGGATTATGATTGTTCAGAGGTGGTTGTATTTGGGTGCCGCCTCTCGAAAATTCAGAGTGTTTGAGGAGAGATTTTGGTCCGGTATCGACCTGACAAACTTGTATAGCGAAATTTCAGAAAATTTTCGTGACGGGAAAACTAGTGGGATTGAAAATATATTCCGTGCTGGCTTCAGTGAGTTTAGTCGTCTTGTTCGTATTGAGGGTTCTGATGCAGACACCATTATGGAAAGTACGGACAGAGCAATGCGCATAGCTCTGTCCAAAGAAGAGGATAATTTAAGTACCCATCTGCCTTTTTTAGCTAGTGTAGCTTCAGTTAGCCCGTATATCGGTCTTTTTGGGACAGTGTGGGGAATTATGAACTCGTTTCGCGGGCTTGCNATGGTGCAGCAGGCTACACTTGCCACNGTNGCTCCGGGNATTTCGGAGGCTTTGATCGCTACTGCGATGGGNNTATTTGCNGCAATTCCNGCGGTGATTGCATACAACCGATACGCTGCTTTAGCGGAGCGAATNAACAGTAACTATGAAACTTTCGCTGATGAATTTTCTAGTATTTTGTACCGGCAAGTTCATGCTCGCTAGGATNATNCAAATAAAGATNTATCTGTGAAGATTAAAAAANCAAAAAACAAACTAGTCGCNGAGATCAATGTCGTCCCATACATAGACGTGATGTTAGTGCTGCTCGTAGTATTCATGATTGCTGCCCCGTTACTAATTCAAGGCGTCGAAGTAGAGTTGCCGACTACNAACTCTTCGCCGCTNAACTTATCTGATAATGAGACACTTATTGTNTCGATTAAGGCAGATGGGAGTTATTGGATTGACGAAAGAGGTTCTAATGTCGCTGATNCNCTNGAAAATATAAAGATTCGTGTCAGTAAAATTTTACGNCAGTCACCCAGCACGCCTGTCTTGGTATGGGCGGACGGAAAAGTAGATTACTCGTTTGTGGTTGATTTGATGAGTGAGCTACAAGAAGCAGGTGCAGCCAGTGTGGGTCTTGTTACGCAACCCCTTAGCGGTTGATATGAGGACAAAATGTACTATCTAGTTGGCGGTACTGTGAGTGGGCTAATTCATTTGCTTGTGATGTACTTGTTTCTCTTTAATTGGCAAGCTCCGTCAAAAAAAATATATTATCAACCAAAATATATTAAGGCTGAACTGGTAGCACTTTCGCCAAAATCATTTGCCAAGCCCTCGAAGAAACACCAGTCTGACCAAATTAAATCTGAGCAAAAGCCTCGAGATGGCGAACAGCAAAACCGCGATTCTAAAGAGCGTAAAAATGAAGAAATTAGGGCTAAAAAGGTGGCAGCAGAGAGTGAGCTAAAAAGCAAAAAACTTGCTGAATTGAGAAAAAAAGAACGAGATTCTGAGGAGGCTAAAAGAAAAAGAATAGCTGACTGGGAATCTATGTTAGACCGCGAGGCACAAGAACTTGAAGCGCGTGAAGATGAGGAGGCTACAAAAAGTTATTACCAGATTATTCGACAACGGCTGTCAGATAATTGGAGTAGGCCTCCGAGTGCTCGGTTGGGAATGANAGTCAAAGTCCGNATCGTTCTCGTACCCACTGGACGNATTGTTGGGGTTGTAATAGAAAGNTCNAGNGGCGATGCCGCNTTCGACCGATCAGTAGAGCAGGCTATNANAAAAGTGGACCAATTTGTTGAGCTTCAGGGTATGGACGGTCGATTATTTGAGTTAAGATTNCGACAAGTTACTGTGTTATTNAGCCCGGAAGATTTGAGGTTATAAAAATGGGTTTATGCGGTTTANTGTGGCGTAGGATAATTTTTATGTTAATCTTTTTTTGCGGGCCAGTTTGGGGAGAGCTCGTGATAAAGGTGACGAAAGGTAATGATTCACCAACCAAAATAGCAATTTCTCCGATCATCAATACCACGAGCACCGGGCTTTTTGATATTGGACGACTTGTAGAGAATGACCTTCAGCGTAGTGGTTTTTTTATGACAACGCCACGCGAAGATATGCTCAGCTTCCCGTCAATGGTAAAAGATGTTTATTTTCGCGATTGGCGTTTACTGGGGAGCGATTATTTAGTCGTCGGAAAAATGTCCAGCAAGGGATCTGATAAGATCGAGATTGAGTTCAGTCTTCTGAGTATTGCCTCACAGGAAGTAATATTTAGACATAAAGTATTTGGCAGCAATTTACAGTTGAGGGATCTTGGGCACGCAATCAGTGACAAGGTCTATCATGCCATAACTGGAATTCGAGGGATTTTTTCTACTCGCGTTGCCTATGTCACTGCGGTTCGTGAAGCTGATGGAATGACTTACCGTCTGCATGTGGCGGATGTAGACGGCGCAAGAGAGAAATTAATGCTCAGGTCAAGCGAACCAATTATGTCTCCGTCCTGGTCGCCTGATGCCAAGAAGCTTGCTTATGTCTCATTTGAGACTGGTAGACCAGCAATATACACGCAAAATCTAGCTACAGCGGCGCGGGATCAAATAACTAACTTTGGTGGCTTAAATGGAGCCCCTGCTTGGTCCCCAGATGGAAGTGAATTAGCTTTAGTGCTCTCCAAAGACGGAAACCCAGAGATTTATTTAATGGCTTTGGACAGCAAGAAGTTAACTAGGCTTACTCACCACTTTTCAATAGACACAGAACCGGCATGGATGCCTGATGGCAAACATTTACTGTTTACTTCGGATAGAGGAGGCGAGCCACAAATATATAAATTAAATATTGCAACGACGGCCATTGAGCGCCTAACATTTGAAGGTAACTACAATGCTCGAGGCAGTTTGGCTCCAGATGGGAGGACGTTGGCAATGGTGCATCGTAAATCAGGAGCATTCCACATAGCGGCATTCGATTTGCAGACGCGGCGGATTAGAGAGTTGACTACCACTACGCTTGACGAATCGCCAAGCGTAGCGCCTAATGGGGCGATGCTNATGTANGCNATGAAGCAAGANGANAGGGGAATGCTAGCGGCAGTTTCNCTTGACGCGGGTGTCAAATATATTTTACCAGCTCGCTCTGGAGATGTTCGTGAACCTGCTTGGTCTCCTTTTGTACGCTAAGGGAGATTATCTGTTATTATGTTACAATAGTGTTGTTAGGGATATTAATTTAAATTTTAAAGTATGGAGCACATGATGAATAAAACGTTTACCGCAAACTCTCTAACCTTCCTACTGATGGCATTGTTATTTACTGCTTGTAGCTCTACTCCTGTTGAAGAGGAGGGTGCTGACACCACCACTATTCAAGAAAGCGAGGTTACGACTGCAGTTGTTGAGGCACCAGTGCAAGAGGAAGTAATGGAGTCACAGATTTTAGCAGATACCGTATTTTACTTCGATTTTGACAAGGCAGTTTTAAAGGATGAATCTAGAGCAGCACTGATGGAACATGCGAGATCGCTTAAAGAGTCCCCAAGAAGCATAAGATTAGAGGGGCACGCTGACGAGCGAGGTACGAGAGAGTATAACATGGCTTTAGGAGAGAGGAGGGCTAACTCAGTCAAGGAATTTCTGATGCTGGAAGGAGTGTCGGCCGGACTCATAGAAGTTGTGAGCTATGGCGAGGAGAGAGCCGCCGCATACGGTAGTAACGATGAATCGTGGGCAATGAATCGTCGAGTAGAGCTTAAGTAAAGACTGTTGGATTATAGGCAGGGAAATTTGAATAGGTATGCTCCCCTGCTGGGAGGAAGTTCTTTGCAGTTCTTTGGTTCGGGCGCTCTAGGGTGTGTTTTTGCTGTGAGTTTATTACCAAGCGTTGCGACATCCCAAGTAGTAGCTCCAGTTTCTGAGCTTATTCCAGCGGTTGGAAATGTGGATTTCAAAGATCAGGTCCCTATAGATTTTGAGACTGAGACTGAGACTGAGACTGAGACTGAGTCTGAGGGAACTGACATGTTTTTGGCTCTTCAATTGCTTAGAGAAGAGGTGCGTCTTTTACGCGGCAGTGTCGAAACGCTAGAGTTTCGTTTGCAGCAGGTCAAGCAGCAGCAGTTAGATGATTATCTTGATTTGGATCGTAGATTAGCGGTTTNNACNTCAAGTGAAGCCNCAAATGANGATNTNGNGGTAGCCGATGNGGTTACGTCGTCNNGTAATAAAATNTCAACNANTGGNTCNATTNCTANCATNCCATCTTNAGAGGCNGATNAAGANCGGCAGGTAAAACAAGATTATGATTTAGCATCTGCCTTGCTTNTGAGGGAACGNGACATAGTNGGAGCTACAGTGGCNTTCAGAAATCATATTGTGAAGTACCCTACTAGTCCTTTTGTAGCCAATGCNAGTTATTGGTTGGGTGAAATATTTTTGTTACAGGGTGANGATGAGCAGGCTNGACTNGAATTTACGCGAATCGTTGATGACTATGCAGGGCACCCGAAGGAGATTGATGCGAAGTTTAAACTGGGTAAAATTTATTTCCAGCTCGGTGAGCGGGCTCGCTCCAGAGATTTTTTGGAGTCTGTTGTGAATAGCAAGGCTCCAGCTGCTGATAAAGCAAAAAAGTATCTCGAATCGAATTTTTAGATCATCAAATGGCGGTTAGGTTGAGAGAAAAAATGTGCTTTTCACTTTATTTTAAGCGAATGGAGAAAATGTCTCGTAGAAAAAGTAGGNAATTNTGGATGATATAATTTAACTTTGAATAGCTCCACATATTTCGGAAAATATTTTNATAAAAGTTCTTCTCCACGTATGAGAACGAAATTTACTTGGACGTTAGATGTGCTGGTGGAGTAGTGGGATCTTATCAGTTGTTTTAGGGCAACAAAATGCATACAAACCATTGGGTTACGGTTTGTTTTTGTACCATAAAATTTGTTCAGACAAAAAATTATTTTTGATAATATCAGTGATCTAGAGTGAAGTATCGGATAAGTTCCCACGCTTTTTCTGCAACTTTATGAAGGGGTCTCTTTCACCGATGAAGTGTAGGCATTAATAAGAACTTTTCACTCTTGATAGTAGAGGTCTGACCATGATGGTGTTTAACAAGGTTAGGACAACGCTTAAAACAAGTTAAGAAATCCAAACTAATAAGCTAGGTGCAGCTTGCCAAATTGTCAAAAGTATCGGAGACCCGAATTTCTGCGCTGGAGACAAGGCAGACTCGTCAAAGTATCCGCACTGTAAAATTTGCCCCTGTCCTAGGCGTCCGTCCAGAGTGGCTTGAAACCGAGGTTGAACGAAATGACAATATTGACTTAACGCAAGAAGAGCAGGGAATGCTGAGATACTTCAAGCTTATGCCGTGTAGATAAAAGGACAGAGAATTGGTGTATCTGTATGAAGTTGAATTTAATGAGTAAGAGCAGGAATTGTTGAAATACTTTTGGCTTTAACGAATGAGAAAAAAATAGAGAATTGGCTTATCTACAGGTGAGAAGCAGAAAATCGTAACCATAAATAAACTTTTGGGAGAAGCGATTATCGTTCTTTTATACAACACTCATAAGAATTTTTACTGGATGTTTTAGGTGTCAATTTGTGTCAAGTATAGCCATGATTTATCGCAGGAAACCAGACGTTGTGTTACCATTTAAGCTCAAAGTATAGGACAAATCGTAAAACATGGGATAACTTTTTTAACTGATCAAAACATTAGTTCCAATAAACGTATTAAAATTAACCAGTTAAAGGTGTGGGCCGTTAGCTCAGCTGGTAGAGCAGTTGGCTTTTAACCAATTGGTCGCAGGTTCGAACCCTGCACGGCCCACCATCTTTCCAAGGCATGCCGGCGGACAAGCTAAATTTTGGGTTCCCAAACAATTGTTCTTCGTTGGAGGTTGGTTTTAGCCAGATCAAAGTGGCTTTTTGACTTTTAAGCTGCAAATATAAAAGTTCAGCTGGACATCGTCATGACTGGGGGGTCTTACTTTGTCATTAAAAGGGCTTGTAGTTTTCTTACTTTTTTCCGTTACGGTGGCTTCAATATTTCTTATTGGCGAGGTGCATCAATCGAAAAGGGAAAAAAAGACAGTCACATCATATCAAATACCGCAGCCTGCGGCCCTAAAACAGACCATCGAAGCACTTCTTGATGGAAATAGTCCTCAAAAACTGGTGCCTCATCGAAAAAAGTCGAGACGAGTAGTACCTGAGGAGATAGGTGGGTTATCTTCATATGAGGTGACTGAGCGTGTAAAAAATGATTTAGAACAAATTGCTGGATTGGCAAGCTCTCAAGATAAATCAAAATTGTGAGTCCATCCACTGTCACCGAAGCAGTTGAATCAGCTACTCCGTTTGGAGACTCAATACGGAAGGGGCCGACCATCGAAGATAATTTCTAACAAATCAAACCGTGTTACCGCAATATTTCCCGACTTTGAGCTCGCCGGCCTTGCTCATAAGACGCCAGAACATATGGGTGACCATCTTTCTCAAATTGTTCAGAACCATAGAGATTTATTCGGCATTGCAGACACTGGGGTAGTTTCAAGTTCTGATGCCGATTGTATTAAAGAAGTTTGCCGTATTGAAATTAACAAATCCTTTGGCGGTTTGCCTGCATGGGATCATGGACTTGTCTTTACAACAAATAAGAAAAAACTTTATTCGATTCAAGGCGAATTTTCTATACCGGATGTAGGTGGCTACACAAATGAGAGGCTATCGAATGAGACATTGAAGTATGTAGTAGCGGAGCATTTCCAGAGGGAGTTAAAGCAAGTTGAATTTCAATCCTCAGAACTGGGCATCACATTGGATAACGGAAGAGATTTTTTAGCTTATAAGATCCGCGTCAGATTAGGGAAATACAAGCGATTTGAAGTTTATGTTGATGTTCAAACCAGACGTATTCCAAAGGTTATACCACTAGTGCAACATGCTCAGGTGTCCGCTAGCGGGATTGACCTCGCTGGTAAAAATATCTCATTTCAGGCTGAAAGTCGTTCCGGTGTCTTTGATTTAAAGGACTCGCGGTTTCCATTAAATGGGAGTACTCATGTTTATTCTGCTGAGGATAAGACCGGCTATGAGGAGAGTTACACGAGTGATGTGTATTACATATCTTCGGGTACGCCGGACTCTGGCTGGGATCCTGCAGGAGTAAGCGCAATAAATAACGCAAAGACGCTGGTTGATTACTTCAAAAGCAATCATTCTTTTGATGCCCCGAGTCGGGGCCAACAAGATATCACAATCGGGGTAAATCTTGCGGCTAACAATAATGGGTTGAAAGATAACGCACTAGCGCTTGGTAATAATTTATTTATCTTTGGCGCGGGTAACGGAGTAACTAACAATAATTGGGCTCTGGGCTTGGATGTTATGGCTCATGAGATAACGCATGGGGTTATTAATAGTACCTCTCGGCTAGTATATCGACACCAATCAGGTGCGTTAAATGAGTCATTTGCCGACTTTTTCGGTGCGATGACAGATGCCGAAGATTGGCTGATTGGTGAGGACATATATATTCAGGAGGGTAAGTTTTTAAGAAGTATGTCGAACCCTCAGGACCCGAATGCGGATCCTCCGCAGCCGGCGCATATGTCACAATTTAATAGTTCAAGAGGTGTTCATAGTAATAGCGGCATCTTTAATAGGGGTTTATATCTCTTGGCCGAGGGTTTGACCTCAGAGGGTTTGGGTATAAGTGTAGGTCGAATAAAGGCAGCAGATATTGCGTTTAAAACAATGCGATCGTTATCTCCCAATTCATCCTTCGATCAGGCCGCAACAGCAATGATAGCGACCGCGCAGTCAGAATACGGTGCCTCGTCGAGTGAGGTCCTAGCAACGATGCTTGCGATGCAAAGTATTGGGCTTCCAGAGGATACTTACACTACCATAGGCACCTCTGGAATCGTAAGTCCCACCTCAACGGCTACTGTGTACTTGTATCCAAGGTATGCACCAAGGAATTATGGTCCCACAGGTGCGGGTAGCAATGAATACTCAGTTTATGTGCAGTATTTTTCAAACAATGCCACCTCCTATGACTCACAGACCGATTTTGGACCTCTTCCCGGTCGGTATGCTAGCTTAAAGCGACCATCGCTTATTTTTACTGAAGACGGGAATTTTCGATACATATATGAGGGTAAAAGTGACGGAAAACTGTATTCTTATTCCTCTGCCACTGCATCCACGGAAGAGGTAGCGATTGGGGATTACACAATATCAAATTTGGCATTATCCAATGATTTTTCAACTCTGGTATTTACGGTAGTCGAATCTCCAACCATTTACGTCCTTGATCTCGAATCAATGGATCTGTCTACGCACATTGTTCGCGGGCCTTCAACGTCCAGAGCAGGTTCTACCGGTCAGACGGCAGCTTATGTTGATAGTATTCGATATGATCCGACACAACGGTATGTTGTCTTTGACTATCTATCCTGTGGTGTTACAACTTTAGTTTGTAATTCATCGAATGAGTCTTCGTTTTGGACAATTGGATTTATGGATGTTCAATCTGGAAATTTTTCCTATCCCTTTCCCAGTCAGTCAGCAAATCTTGATGTTGGGTACCCAGCTTTCAGCAATACGACAGACCGCTACATAGTTTTCGACATTATCAACTACGCTGCAGATACCGAATCTGGCTATTATTCAGGTGTTTATCTGTACGATGTTTATGATGGTGGCTCACCTAGGTACATTGGTGACACGGATGATACCGCTAGCGGATTAGGTTACTTTGGAACACCATCGTTCACAAGCAATGACTCTGGGGTGGTTTTTACCGCGCGTACCGACTCAGGCTCTACACTATGGAGAGCAGGTCTTCGGGATTATTCAAGAGATGAAACCTATAATATCATCAACGATTATGATGTATTTCAGCCGATGGCAATTCCGGGCGCGACCACAAATCGTGTGCCAATACTCGCCTTATCGACTAATGCATTAGATTTTGGTGATGTCATATCCGGTGAGATTGTTACTGCCGAGTTGTGTGCAGAAAACGCCGGACACTTCCCTATTGAGTTAGGTTTGTTCGCTGCCTCAAATGATGCAATCTCCTGGAGCGCAGAGAATCAGGTGATTCAGGATGGGCAACAGGTATGTGGATCGGTTTCAGTTGATAGTAGTCACTTCGGAAAAGGAACTTTTTCAACTGTTGAGTCCCTTACTCATAATGGTGCAAATAGCCCAAAGGCGATAACAATAAACGCCAACTTTGATGCGGATACCGATTTGGATGGGACTCTTGATTACGCAGATGATGACGATGATGGTGACACGATTTCTGATGAAGATGAAATCGAAAATGGTACTAATCCGCTGCTAGCTGATTCCGATGGAGATGGTGTAAATGATAACCTCGATGCTCTGCCCCTTGAGGCCACCGAGACATTAGATACTGACCGAGATGGGATAGGAAATAATGTGGATAATGACGATGATAATGACGGCGTTGTGGACTTAGAAGACGCTTATCCACTTATAGCTTTGGGAGGTCTTACTGACACTGATGGTGATGGGCAACCCGATGATTGCAATAGCGATTGTGTTGCTTTGGGTATGGATGCGGATGCCGATGATGATAATGATGGAGTTACTGATGCGAATGATGTATTTCCGCTCGATGCTTTGGAGACCATAGACACTGATGGTGATTTAGTAGGCAATAATGCTGATCTCGATGATGATGGTGATGGTTCCAGTGATGAGCAGGAATCTTTAGACGGGACTGACCCTCTAGATAGAGATGATTGTGCCACTTGCACACCTCCAGTATCAGGAATTACTTATCACTGGAAAAGTCATACAATGCTGGATTCTGTTGATGTCAATCTGGCTGGGATAACAGATGGTGTTGTGAATGATTTTTTTGAGGATGCTATGTCGAATGAATCTGGCTCCTACTCATTCACTCTGAGACATCGAGGCACGAATCATCTTACTGCAAGTAAAGCATTAACTGCTGGTGAATCAGGGACTGTCATTAGTTCAGCTGATGCCCTAGCGGCGCTAAAGATTGCGGTAGGCATGAATCCCAATGCTGATCCTGATGGGGAGGGGCCCGAAAAAGCGTTGCCTTTATCGCCTTATCAATACATAGCCGCGGATATTAACAGTGACGGCCGAGTTACTTCAGCAGATGCATTAGCAATATTAAAGATGGCGGTGAAACTCACATCCGCTGAACCTCGTAGGTGGATATTTGTTGCTGAAGACTATGACTTTTGGGATGAGGCCAATCAAGTCTTCAAAACCACTCCTAAGGACGTAATTTGGGAGCGGAATGGAGTCATCTTTGATTATCCTGAAAAGAGCATGCAAAACGTTGTGGGCGTTCTTATGGGCGATGTCAATGGCAGTTGGACTGCGCCGGCGGGTAGTGAAACCATTGCCGAGAATTACTTCAGTGATTTGGTAGCATCACAAGGCGGTTCAATAGGGCAGTGGGGATTAAAGGATCTAAAATCTTCCACACAGTTACCACAAGTCCCTGAACCCAATATCTGGACACCGGGATTCTATGAGTCGATACGGTCGCTCGAAAATATTTGTGAAAATCCTCGTTCAAATGATATTTATCAGGATCAGTTTGGCAATGTTTCAGACGAAAATAACTGGATAAGGTCATGGACAAACGACTCTTATCTTTGGTATGACGAGCTGCCCGATATAGATCCGGCCTCAGTAGACAATACTTCTGACTACTTTTATATGATGCGCACGTCTGAAATCAGCTCCAGTGGGCGAGAAAAAGATCCAATTTACCAGAGGTCTATGATCAACACGGAAAAACTCAGAAATATTGATGCGGGTGGAGAGAGTTTCGGTTATGGGATGCATGTGCTGCGATATAACCCGGTGGAAAGCCGCCGAATATTTGTTGCATATACTCAGCTAGATAGTCCTGCACCAAATGCTGGGATAACTCGTGGCGATGAAATTGTAGCTGTCGATGGAGAGCTCGTAGCTGGCGGTGATCAATTTTTGATAGAGTCGGCACTCGCTCCAACCGTTATCGATGAGGAACATGTATTTCGTGTCAGAAATTCGGTCAATGGAGTGGTTAGAAATGTAAATATTCGAAGTGCGGAGGTTGAGCAGCAACCGGTTTTGACTGTAAACGTCCTGGACATATCCAGCTCTAATAGGGCTGGCTACATATTATTTAATGACCACTCAAGAGCTGCAGAGCGAGCGCTGATAGATGGTATTGACACTCTGAAGGCTGAGAACATTGATGAGCTCGTCTTGGATTTACGATATAACCAAGGAGGCTATGGATATATTGCAGCTCAGTTGGGTTACATGATCGCAGGCGCCGTTTCTGATGGTCAAACCTTTCTAAAAGAAATTTTTAACGATAAGTATATAATTAAAGATCCTTTTAACGGCTTAGAGATATTACCGCTCCCGTTCTTGAACACAACGTTTATGGATGAGACGATTACTGGATTAGAGGCGGGTACGCTGCTACCAACGCTTAATTTAGACCGTGTTTTTATTCTATCAGATTACAGCACCTGTTCATCAAGTGAACTATTAATTAATGGCCTCAGGGGCATCGGTATAGAGGTCATACTGATCGGTGGTGCTACCTGCGGGAAGCCCTATGGCGGCCTTCTGACTGATAATTGTGGGACGACCTATTACATGATTCAAACCACCGTCGAAAATGCTCAAGGTTTCGGAGATTATGCGGATGGATTTACTCCAACTGAGTCTCTTGATATTGGTGGCCGGGCTGTAAAAGGCTGCTCAGTATTGGATAATCTTAGTGGTGTGCTTGGCAGTGCAAGTGAGAATATGCTGAGCGTTGCGTTACACTACATTGAAAATGATTCCTGTCCTTATGGAACCATTCCTACTGATACTGCTTTCACAAAACAGATTCAACCGTCGCTAGAATCATTACGACCAATTCCTATCGGAGGACGCACGATAATGAATTATTCAAATCAAAATTAAACGCGCTCTGAGCAGTAGCAACTTTTGGGAAACTCCGCGCTAATACAAAGAACCCGATAACTGGATGCCAGGTTCGTAGGACGCGGTTTTGTATGAAAGAAAATCTTAATTATATTTCCAGTACTGGAATCCCCCTCATTGCTTCTTCTCGTTTGATAGTCTAAAAGTTTCCTTACGTGCTAGCCGATCAAAATCTCGTCCCAGACCAAGATCTCACGAATGAGATATGGTAATTATTAAGTCATTTACTTTGAAAGGTTTCGTCAAAAATTATCTTGAGCAATTACCTATCATTGAGCGACCTAAGAGATTTTGTTGAATGAGCCAAACAAGGGAGTTGATGTAACCGATTTAACACTGCAGATTTTCTTGATGGAGGACTCGAATTGCGATGGCCGTAATACAGAGCTTAGGAATATTATTTATCGTTGATTATCATTTATACTTATAATTGTTTTTATTTGGTGATTTCCCCATGCGTCGATCTTTTAAATATCTGCTCTCGTTAGCATTCTTAGTATTGCCACTTGAGCATGCGTTTAGCGATGTTAGACCAAATCTTATGTTGATATTACTCGATGACCTCGGAAAAGAGTGGGTCAGTGCATACGGGGCCTCCGACATTGAAACACCTAATATAGATGAATTAGCAGCATCCGGGATGAGGTTTGAGAACGCCTGGTCAATGCCTCAGTGCACGCCATCGCGCCTCTCTATATTGACAGGACAGTACCCATTTAGACATGGTTGGGTTAACCATTGGGATACGCCTCGTTGGGGCGATGCTTATTATGATTGGCGATTAAACCCAAGCCTTGCAAGAATAATGAAAGATGCTGGTTACAACACTGTAGTTGCAGGCAAATGGCAGGTGAATGATTTTCGTATAGAGCCGGAGGTCATGGTCAAGCATGGTTTCGATGACTATGCTATGTGGACTGGTTATGAGACGGGTAACCCACCAAGCGCTGAGCGGTATTGGGATCCTTACATTCATACTAAAGAGGGAAGTAAAACTTATGAGGGCACCTATGGCGAGGATTTCTTCACGCAGTTTATTCTCGACTTCATTTCGCAGAACAAGGAAGCACCTTGGTTTGCTTATTACCCGATGAACCTACCACATGCCCCTTTTGTTAATTCACCGTTGGAACCCGAGGCAGAGGGAGTCCTGGGTAAGCATAAAGCTATGGTTAGATATGCTGACTTTTTGCTAGGCAAAATTATCAACTCCTTAGAGGAAATACATGAGCTAGATAACACAATAATAATCTGGACCACCGATAACGGCACACATGGCGCGATAGAGGGAGATTTAAATGGGAAAGTGGTTCGCGGTGGTAAGCAAAAAATAACTGAGAATGGAATAAATGCTCCTTTTATTGTCTACGGCAAAGAATTGGTGCCCCGGGGTGTGGTGACGGATGCGTTGGTAGATTTCACAGATTTTTTGCCCACTTTTGTCCAATTGTCGGGAGCAAAAATACCTGAGGGTATTACCTTAGATGGCACATCGTTTGCCGATCTTATATTGGGAAAGTCAAATGACTCGCCTCGTGAATATATTGTCTCTATGGGGGGGCTCAATGAGGCAAAGAGATCTGACAAAGGAGTTGAGAATGCTTTTGTTTTTCGAAATCGCGTAATTCGGA
>NZIZ01000018.1:3041-65825 GCA_002691825.1 Porticoccaceae bacterium | reverse complement strand
GGATATGGCAATATACGGCCGGAGCATGTGCTGAAAAAACCTTTTCAATCGGGTACCAAATTGGTTGTTTTGGGAGGTCCAGCCATGCTAATTGGACTTGGAGGAGGCGCAGCGTCCTCCGTCACTGCTGGAGACAGCTTAGAAGAATTAGATTTTGGCTCTGTACAACGACAAAACCCTGAAATGCAGAGAAGGTGCCAAGAAGTTATAGATCAGTGTTGGCAATTAGGAGATAAAAATCCAATTGCATTCATTCATGATGTGGGTGCAGGTGGATTATCAAATGCGTTGCCAGAGTTGATAAAGGATGGGGGAGTTGGCGGGTATTTCAAACTGCGTTGTATCCCAAATGCCGAGCCGCAGATGTCTCCACTTGAGATTTGGTGCAATGAAGCTCAAGAACGATATGTTTTAGCAATAAAGTCTGATCACATCGATGTTTTTACTCGCAGCTGCATCAAAGAGCGGTGCCCTTTTGCAATTGTAGGAGAAGCAATCGAAGAGAAAAAGCTAGTAGTCGAGGACGAGCACTTTAAAAATAGACCGATAGATGTGCCGTTGGCTTTGTTATTTCCACCATCATCTCTTACAACTCGAACCGCAATTTGCAAGGCCACATCATTTCGCCCTATCTCAATAAAAGATATGAATCTTGATGAAATGATCGACTTAGTTATTAGACATCCGACTGTAGCAAGTAAAAATTTCTTGATTACTATCGGAGATCGTTCAGTAGGCGGTATGGTAACGAGGGACCAAATGGTTGGCCCATGGCAAGTGCCCGTTGCTGATTGTGGAGCAACTACATTAAGTTTTGATAGTTATAGGGGTGAGGCAGTTGCAATGGGGGAGCGTTCTCCATTGGCCTTGGTGAACGCACCGGCATCTGGTCGTATGGCCATAGGTGAGGCGATTACAAACATTGCAGCGTCCTCGATTGCTTCGATGTCTGATGTGCGATTATCCGCTAATTGGATGTGCGCGGCGGGGTGCTCTATCGAAGAGGAAAAGCTTTTTCGAACTGTGGAAGTGGTGGGTATGGAGCTTTGTCCGGCCTTGGGAATTAGTATTCCGGTTGGAAAAGACTCAATGTCTATGCAAACACAATGGGGTGATGGTGCCGAAAGTAAATCAGTTATATCGCCACTCTCTCTAATTGTAAGTGCATTTGCTCCGGTAGTTGATGTTAGAAAAATTTTAACGCCCCAGTTGAGAACCGATTACGGAGATACTCGATTGATTTTGCTTGATTTGGGAGCAGGTTTGGATCGACTGGGGGGGTCTATATTAGCTCAAGTCAATGGCCAAGTTGGCGATATAGTGCCCGATTTAGATGATCCAGCTGTTATTAAAAATTTTTTTGATATTTTGCAGATGCTGAATAGAGAGGGTGAATTGCTTGCTTATCATGACCGTTCGGATGGTGGTCTTTTGGTTACTCTTCTTGAGATGTCGTTTGCCGGTCGCGTTGGAATTGACATTAATATTGAGACCGGTTGTAAGAACGATAGTTATATACCTGGATTGTTCAGTGAAGAATTAGGTGCAGTCATTCAGGTAAAGGCTGGAAGTGTCGCAGGAATTATTGAGCGCTGTAGAGCTGTCAATTTATGTTGTCATGAGATTGGAAGGTTAAACAGTCGGCAAATTATTCGGGTTAGTCGTTCGGGAGTTGAATTATTTTGTAAGCCAAGATCTGATTTATATAAAGCTTGGAGCGAACTTTCCTATCAAATGTCAGTACTGCGTGATAACAGTGGTTGTGCGCAAAGCGAATTTGATTACTTAATTTCAGAAGACCCCGGGCTTTCGGTAAAATTAAATTTTCAAGTAGAGACTCCGGTATTCATTGGCACTGCTCGTCCCAGAATAGCGGTTTTGCGTGAGCAAGGAGTCAACGGCCAACTAGAAATGGCAGCGGCATTTGATAGAGCGAAATTTGCTGCCGTTGATGTTCACATGAGCGAATTATTGAGTGGTGAAGTTCAGTTATCTGATTTTGTCGGCCTTGTTGCGTGCGGAGGGTTTTCTTATGGAGATGTGCTCGGTGCTGGTCAAGGGTGGGCCAAAACTATTCTCTTTAATTCTTATTTGAGAGATGAGTTCAGAGATTTTTTTCATCGATCAGAAACGTTTTCTCTGGGTGTGTGTAATGGGTGTCAAATGCTTTCTCATCTCAGGGAACTGATACCTGGCGCAGAGCCATGGCCATTTTTTGTAAGAAATTTGTCAGAGCAGTTCGAAGCACGTTTTTCTCTTGTAAGGATAGAAAAGAGTTCCTCTATTTTTCTCAACAATATGAGTGAGTCACACATACCCATTGTTGTTTCCCATGGTGAAGGAATGGTTAAATTTGATAATGAAGAGATGCTTATTGATCTTGAAACTTCGAACATGGTTGCCCTGCGTTTTTTAAGTAATGAATTGGCGGAGGCCAGTTCTTATCCCGCAAATCCAAATGGATCAGTAGGTGGTATCACTGGTATCTGCAGTAGAGATGGGCGTGTCACTTTAATGATGCCTCATCCGGAACGTGTCTTTAGAACAGTATTGAATTCTTGGTATCCCAACGAGTGGGGGGAAGACGCGCCCTGGATGCAGTTATTTTATAATGCTCGTCGATTTGTGGGGTAGCATCATTTTTGGGAGAAATAGATTTGGGTAAGTTGGAAGATGAGGCAGAGCTGGTCAAGAAAGCAATTCAAGTGGCATCACACTATGCCAAAAAACGAGGATATGGGTATCCGGAAAAACAAGATAGTGCCAAGTTAAAAGTTGAATTTATATACCGAGTACTTGTAGAAGACAAATTAATTCAACCGCTGGCAAAGGATAAGATTTCTGATCCAAACATGCGACATAAGCTGGCGCTTTGGATTTCAAAACATCACGGCAAAAAACCAACATGAATACATGTTAATCTTTTGATCAGTTTTAAAATCTTAAATAATTGGAAATTCATGGTATACTTTTTTGAGAGTTGACTAGACAGTCGCTGCAAATTTTTGATTTCGATAAAGAATGAATTTTCAATTTTGCAGAGGAAAGTCCGGGCTCCATAGGGTAGAGTGCCAGGTAACGCCTGGGGGGCGTGAGCCCACGGAAAGTGCCGCAGAGAGAAGACCGCCAATGATCTTTGTCCGATCAGGTAAGGGTGAAAGGGTGCGGTAAGAGCGCACCGCGCTGTTGGTAACAACAGTGGCAGGGTAAACCCCACTCGGAGCAAGACCAAATAGGTCTCCTTGACGTTGCCCGCGTTGGAGACGGGTAGGTCGCTAGAGGCATGCGGTGACGTTTGCCCCAGATGAATGACTGTCCACGACAGAACCCGGCTTATCGGTTGACTCTTTTTTCACTTTGCTTCCCACATTCGACTGCAGCTGATAAAACTATAAATCACATTAAGTAATTATTGCATCCTTATGTTTTAAATTATTAAAAATTTAAAACATTCTATTGAGTACTCGCTTTTTGAATCAAGGGGTTTGAACTGTCTGATTTTTAAGTATTTTTCTTTATTTCTTTACTTGACTTTGAAACTTACTATGCCTAATCTGCATGATGGTGAAATGTGGCGAATTGTGGGTTTTTATGCAATAAGTATGGGATAAAGGGGGGTAATGTGTTCAGGGGTAGTGATCCCATTAACATGGATTCAAAAGGGCGGATGGCCGTTCCGACCCGTTACAGGGCTATGCTTGATAATTTGTGTCGGGGAGAACTGGTCGTGACCATTGACATGAAATCGACGTGTTTAACATTATCCCCGCTTCCTGAATGGCGTAAATTTGAAGAAAAAGTTGCTAAATTACCTGCTTTAGATGAATTAGGTGAATTGCTAAGTCGTTTTGTTGTTGGTCAGGCAAAGGATTTACAAGTTGATGGAAGTGGTCGAGTACTCATTCCAACAGAGTTGCGTGAATATGCACAACTTTCTAAAAAGCTGGTGCTCGTAGGACGCACACAGAGACTGGAATTATGGTCAGAAGATAATTGGAACGCTGAGAGAGAGAAATCTCAAGCTGGTTATCGTGCAATTCTTAATGAGCGAGAGGGCATGTCTGATGCCTTGAAAAATTTGTCTTGGTGAATTGGTAGCTGTATATGATTGAACATAATCCTGTACTTTTAAAAGAATCTATCGATGCTTTGGTAATAGATTCTGATGGGTTTTATGTTGACGGAACTTTTGGTCGAGGCGGACATTCTACAGCGATATTGAATAGACTATCCAAGGAGGGCTCTATGGTAGCTCTTGATAAGGATTTCGAAGCTGTATCTCTTGGTCGAGCTCAATTCCAACGAGAATTGAGGATAACTTTGATACATGCATCTTTTGGAAGGCTTTCTGAGACACTTGAAAAGCTGGGTTCAAGGACGGCCTCTGGAATTTTACTTGACCTCGGTTTTTCTTCTACTCAGCTTGAAACTCCCAGCCGAGGTTTCAGTTTCATGCGTGACGGTCCTTTGGATATGCGATTAGACCAGACGAATGGTGAGTCTGCTAAAGATTGGCTTAATAATGCTTCTGAAAATGATATTGCATGTGTTTTGAGCCAATTTGGAGAAGAGCGTTTTGCAAAACGAATCGCAAAAGCAATTGTTTGTGGGCGCGCATGTTCACCAATTGAGGGTACGTTGCGATTAGCGAAAATTGTTTCTGATGCTCATCCGGCATGGACGAGGGGCCAACATCCTGCAACGAAGACATTTCAGGCTATTCGAATATTTATTAACAAGGAGCTTGATGAACTCGATGTATTTTTGAGGGGAGTTATTGACTTATTAAAAATTGGAGGCCGATTAGTCATTATTAGTTTTCATTCCTTGGAGGATCGTCGAGTCAAGAGATTTATTCGCGATCAGCAGCGTGGTTTAACGACTCCAAAATATCTTCCAATTAAGGATGTCGAGAAAAAAGTTCGATTAGTTGGAATTGGATCTGCGGTCAAGCCAACAAGGGAGGAAATTGCATATAACTCGCGCGCCCGCAGCGCTGTAATGAGGGTGGCAGAGAGGGTGGCATGAATATCATTGAGTACAAGATTCACGTTCGACTAAATGTAATGGGGCTAGTATTCCTTTGGTTGTTGGTAGTTTTCTCTGCTACCTCGGTTGCGTATGTTGAGCATTTGTGTCGTCACTACTACGAGAAAATATCAAAATCAGAAAGAACTAATAATAGGCTTCAGGCAAATTATGGTCGTCTTATTTTAGAGTTGAGTACTTGGGGATCGCTGCCACGCGTTGAGGCTATTGCGACAAATGAATTGAACATGAGGACTCCGATGGGCGATGAAATTATTATAGTTGATCCGATGTCTTTTAGGGATTTTAGTAGTGATTAAAACGGATCATCTGAAGTCAGACGCAAATTGGCGTTTTTTCTCGCTTGTATTAATTGTATTAGCGTTACCAGTTATTCTTCTTATTAAAATAGCGTCATTACAGGGAAGCGATTTCTTGCGGACTCAAGGCGATTCGCGAGCTCTACGATCTCAAATAATACCTGCATACAGAGGAATTATATCAGACAGGCATGGTGNTCCTCTTGCTGTGAGCACTCCCGTGTCAACTTTGACAGCTAACCCACAGCTATTGCTTTCAGCTAATGCTAACCAGTTATTGCTTCTGGCAAAGGCACTGGGACAATCGCCAAAACTTCTAAAACAAAAGCTAAATGCATATCGTAAAAAATCATTTATGTATTTGTCTCGTCAATTACCGATTGAGGAGGCAGATATCGTGCTGGATTTGAAGATACCCGGCGTCAATGCAGCACAAGAATATAAGCGTTTCTATCCCGCGGGAGAGGTTGCAGCTCAATTAGTTGGTATTACGAGTANAGAGCAGGATAGGGGGCAAGAGGGTGTTGAATTAGCTTATAACGCGTGGTTGAGTGGTGAATCAGGGTTACGGAGAATTCTTCAGGATAAATCGGGACATGTTATCGAAGAACTTGGGGTAGACAGGGATGCGAGACGCGGCAAATCTCTCAGTTTAAGCATTGACCTTCGAATTCAATACGCGGCGTATCGAGCACTCAAAAGTGCGGTTCATGAGCATGATGCACAGGCAGGATCTATAGTGGTGCTTGATGTGAAGTCTGGAGAAGTTTTAGCAATGGTGAATCAACCGTCTTTTAACCCCAACGACCGCTCTACTTTATCTCCAAATGCTCTGCGTAACCGAGCAATGCTAGATTTGATTGAACCGGGATCTACAGTAAAACCATTTACTATTTTAACGGCATTGCAGTCTGGGATTTTCAGTAAAGATTCAAGGGTAGACACAAGTCCAGGTTATGTAAAGGTTGATTACAAGACATTTACAGATGTTAACGACTATGGAGTGCTCAATTTTACGGAGATATTATCCAAATCGAGTCAAGTGGGAACGATTAAGGTTGCCCTAAAGTTGGATCCAAGCTTTACCAGAGGCGTTTTTGAAAAGGTGGGTCTTGGTCAAAGTACAGGTAGTGGTTTTCCTGCTGAGGCAGTAGGAAGGTTACCCACATTCCGTGTTTGGGACCCAATTTCTCAAGCCACTTTTGCTTTCGGGTATGGATTTAGTGTTACTTCACTCCAGCTTGCACGAGCATACTCAGTGCTAGCCAATGATGGTGTGCGCCGCGAGATTTCATTAATTGCTAATGATCTTCCCTCAGAAGCAGAAAAATTATTTGATCCAGACGATGTTCGAGCAGTTCGGGATATGCTCAAATATGTCGTGGGACGTGAAGGAACTGGGCAAAAGGCTTCTATCTCGGGGTATTCGGTCGCAGGTAAGACTGGCACTTTGCACAAGACGAGTAAGAGTGGCGGATACGCTAGTGATCGTTACACGGCGACATTTGCTGGAATGGCACCAGTTGAGAACCCCAGAATAGTAACTGTGGTCGTTATTGATGAACCAAGTCGTGGAGAATATTTCGGTGGTCAGGTGGCCGCACCTGTGTTTGCAGAGGTCACAGGTAATGCGCTGCGATTGATGCGGGTAACGCCTGACTCGGTTTCGTCAAAGCCGATATTGTCTGGTACCAAAATCAAACTTTTCTCGGTAGGTGAGTCGTGACAACGCCATGCAGTTCACAAGGACGGACACTTGGTGAACTTTTCGGTAATGAAAAGCCTGAATCACCACATGCGCAATTATTTGTTTCGGGATTGCGTCAAGACAGTCGTTTAGTAAAGCAGGGAGACCTATTTTTCGCGCTCTCTGGCAAAAAAACANATGGAATACTCCATGTTGATGAAGCGCTCAGGAACGGAGCGATTGCTATTGTTGTTGATCAGGCATGGAGGGGTGATACGTCTCACTTTCCAATACCTGTAATACGTATTTCCGATTTAGAGAGTAAAGTTTCTCGCTTTGCTTCACGATTTTATGGGAATCCATCAGACAGAATTCATACGATTGCTGTTACAGGCACCAATGGAAAGACTTCATGTTGCTGGTTGCTCTCTGACCTTTTGACGCGCCTCGGAGAAAAATCTGCGTACCTAGGAACTTTGGGATACGGAGTAGGGGTCTCAAAGGACCACGGAATTTCAGCAAGTGAGATAATCAAAACCTCGTTGACCACCCCAGATGCCATAACCATTCAGACTATTTTGAATAGCCTATCGTATTCCGGTGTTTCGACAGTCGCACTTGAGGCCTCTTCTCATGCTTTGGCTCAAAGAAGAATAGATGCTGTTTCCGTGGACACTGCTATTTTTACCAATTTAAGCCGTGATCACCTTGATTACCATGGCGATATGGATAGTTATGGTGCTTCAAAGACACTGTTGTTTCAGAAAACTGAGCTGCAAACTGTCATAATTAACGCCGATGATGACTTCTCTAAAGTGTTGGACTCCAAAGTAGCGTCAGATAAAAGAATTTACAGGTACAGTTTAGATAATAATAAAGCCGATATTTTTTGCACTTCTATTAGCCTAGATCGACTTGGAGTGACTGCTAACGTTGTAACTCCCTGGGGTCAGGGTACTCTTAAATCCTCGTTAGTAGGTCAGTTCAATCTATCTAACTTATTAGCTGTAGTGGCGGCAGCAGCTAAAAGATTTCCGCTTTCTGACGTCTTAAGGGTCATCCCACTGATTAACGCTCCCTCTGGTCGTATGGAGCTAATCAATATGGAATCAGTCCCCGGTGTGGTAGTCGATTACGCGCATACCCCAGATGCTCTTGAAAAAGTGCTGATAACTTTAAGAGCTCATAGTATCGGAAAACTCTGGGTGGTTTTTGGTTGTGGCGGAGAGCGTGACATAGGCAAGCGCTCTAAAATGGGGGCTATAGCAGAGCGGTATACGGATCAAGTAGTTCTGACAAGTGATAACCCTCGCGGCGAGCCAGAAGATCAAATAATAGCGCAGATTAAACGCGGAATGCTTGGGAATGCCACAATTAAGACCGACCGCCGTGATGCGATTCGGCACGCAATATTTTCTGCAGCATCGGATGATTTAGTTGTAATAGCGGGTAAAGGTCATGAGGATTTCCAACATTTGGCGACCGGACAATTGCCTTTTAGCGATCAATATCAGGTCCGCGCAGCATTATTGGATCGTCAGGATGGAGTAAGATGACGGCCATTTTTTTGAGTGATGCAGCTGCTCGCTTCGGGGGAACATTACTAAATCCGGATGCAAAGTGTAACAGTTTTTCTATCGATAGCCGCAAAATAAAAGATGGTGATATTTTTGTTGCACTATCTGGTAAAAATCATGATGGACATGAGTTTATAGAGGGTATCGCTAACAAAATTGCGGGAGCAATCGTCTCAAAGCCTCTTTTTGAGAAAAATTTTCCACAATGGGTTGTCAAAGATACCGAAAAAGCTCTGGGTTGTGTGGCTAGTTTAAAACGGGATTCTTTCAAAGGACAAGTTGTTGCAATAACGGGAAGTAGTGGAAAAACCACTGTGAAAGAATTTATTTTTTCAATTCTAAAACTCTCCGGTTCAGTGCATGCAACGGAAGGGAATCTAAATAATCAAATTGGACTACCTTTGACTATTTTGTCGCTCCCTGACGCAAGCGACTATCTTGTTCTCGAGATGGGAGCGCGAAAGGCCGGTGATATAAACTATTTGTGTTCCTTATCTCGTCCTGATATCAGCTTAGTAAATAATATTCAGAATGCGCACATAGGAATTTTTGGCGATCTTGGCTCGACAGCGAAAGCAAAATCGGAAATTTACCGACATTTACCCGAAAATGGAGTCGGAGTTTTAAATTTAGACATTGACTACGCTAGTCAATGGAGAGAGCTGATTGGAGCGCGTCGTTGCATAACGTTCTCAGCAAAAAATAAATTTGCAGATATTGTGGCTATCAATCTTCAATCAGATGAGCATGGTTGTTACAAATTCAAGATGCGATTCTCGGTTGGCAATAAAACATCGCAAGATATTTCAATACGATTAAATGTTCCGGGAAAGCATTCCGTGTGTAATGCAATCGCTGCAGCTGCATGTGCCCTTGCGACTGGCGCGGGGATAGACCAAATAAAGCAAGGCTTACAGATGGTACGACCTTTATCAGGACGTTTGATGGTNAAAAAATTGTGCTCTGGGGGGTTTTTAATAGATGACTCATATAATGCGAATCCAGAGTCTGTCCAAGCGGCAATTAATTTTCTTGCAACGCGTCCCGGCAAGCGGATTTTTGTGTTTGGGGATATGGCTGACTTAGGAAAGTATGCCGCAGAATTTCACTCTGCTGTGGGCGACTACGCGCGTGATTCAGGGATTGATGCGATGCTGACACTTGGGCGCCTAAGCGCAAATGCCAGCAAACGATTTAATGGTCACCACTTTTCATCTTTGGATGCTTTAAGAAATTATTTATTAAGCTTTAAAGACACCTCAGAGACGACGTTTTTAGTAAAAGGGTCGCGTTCTTCTTCGATGGAAAAGGTGGTGCACATGATCGAAAGTAGAGAAATTTTCTGATGTTTTTTTGGTTGAGTGATTATCTTGGACAATTCTATAGTCCATTATCAGTATTTCAATACCTAACTTTACGAGGAATCTTCTCGGTCCTAACAGCGCTGGGTACGTGTTGGATCTTTGGACCACCTCTTATTCGCAAGTTGAATTATCTTCAAGTAGGACAAGCAATTCGCAGTGACGGGCCGAAAACGCATCTTTCTAAAGCCGGCACGCCAACTATGGGTGGTGCATTGATTATTCTAGCGATGTTCTCCAGCACAATGATGTGGGCAGATATGGAGAATCGGTATGTCTGGATAGTGTTGGGTGTAACAATTTCTTTTGGCTTAGTTGGTTGGATCGATGATTATCGAAAAGTAGTTGAAAAAAATCCTCGAGGATTACCCGCGCGGTGGAAATTCTTTTGGCAATCATTGATTGGGTTCGCCGCGTCTTTGGCGCTTTATATTACTGCTCAAACGCCTGCCGAAACTCAACTAATAGTCCCATTCTTTAAGTCTTTCGCTCTAGATATGGGGCCATTTTTTGTGGTGCTAACTTATTTTGTAATTGTTGGAACAAGCAACGCAGTTAATTTGACTGATGGACTAGATGGATTAGCTATTATGCCCACCGTGCTTGTCGCAGGTGCTTTGGGTGTTTTTGCATATGCGAGCGGAAACTATCAGTTTGCTAACTATTTAAACATACCATTTATAAGCGGTGCTGGAGAGATGCTTATTATCACTAGTGCTATCTGCGGTGCTGGATTAGGGTTTCTTTGGTTCAACACATATCCCGCGATGGTTTTCATGGGTGACGTGGGTGCGCTTGCTCTTGGTGCGGCTCTCGGTGTAGTCGCAGTAATTGTCCGACAAGAAATCGTTTTATTTATCATGGGCGGAGTGTTTGTAATTGAGACCATGTCCGTAATTATTCAGGTTGCTTCATTTAAACTTACGGGAAAACGTATTTTTCGAATGGCACCCTTGCATCACCATTTTGAGTTGAAAGGTTGGCCAGAGCCTAGAGTTATTGTTCGGTTTTGGATTATCACATTTGTACTCGTTCTAATTGGTTTAGCGACTCTTAAGTTGCGTTAGGGTTCAGGAGCGTATCAAAGTGCAATTAAAAGAACACATTTCACAAGTAATTGCTATTCTTGGGGTGGGCGTCACCGGAATATCTGTTGCTAAGTTTTTGCAATCTCGAGATCTTAACTTTGTGTTTCTTGATACTTGCCCGCAAACCAGCACTTCTGCACTNGAAAAGGTTACAAAACTTTTTCCGAACCGAGATGTTTTTTCCGGATCATTTGATGACCATTTTTTTCGGAAGATTCACACTATCGTAGTTAGTCCGGGCGTTCCGCTTGATTCTCCTTTGCTTATATCAGCTCGCGAACACTCTGTAAAAATAATAGGCGATGTAGAGTTATTTTTTAAATCGGTCAGTTCTCCGGTATTGACAATTACTGGTGCGAATGGAAAAAGCACAGTCACTTCGCTGGTAGGTGCGATGGCCGAAGACGCAGGTATCAAAGTGGGTGTTGGCGGTAATATAGGTACTCCAATGCTAGATCTCGTCGATAAAGACTTCAAACTCTTTGTATTGGAGTTGTCTAGTTTTCAGCTCGAGCTTTTTCAAGGAATGAGCGAGCATATTTGTGGATTTCTGAATATCTCCCCAGATCATCTTGATCGACATGGAGATATGGAAAATTATTTAGCGGCGAAACAACGCATTTTTTTGGGCGCTAAACAAGGAGTAGTAAATAGAGACGATCCATTGACCTATCCTCAAGTCGTTAATAAGTGCAATCTTGTTACCTTCGGCACAGATGTGCCTGAGACAACAGATTTTGGTGTTGTTTTGCATGATGATGTTCGGTGGTTGGCAATGGGTAAGCGACGTTTGATGCCCGTTTGTGACCTATCGTTGAAAGGATCCCATAATATTTCTAATGCTTTGGCGGCCTTGGCTCTTGGCGCGTGTGCAGGATTACCTATGGAATCTATGTTGGACACGCTGCGTCGGTTTAAAGGGCTACCTCATCGATGCGAGGAAATTGCGTGCATCGATAATATTTTATATGTTGATGACTCTAAAGCGACAAACATAGGAGCTGCATGTGCCGCTATAGAGGGATTTTCTAATTTACACAAACGTAATATTTTACTTATTGCAGGTGGGCGCGCGAAGAAAGTTGATTTTTCTGACTTGACAAAAATAGCGAGCCGATCAGTGAAACATTGTTTTTTGTTGGGGGAGATTGCAGATGAACTTAACAGCATTTTGGCTGGGGTTATACCTGCGAGCCGACACAATAGCATAGAAGCATGCGTTGCCGAGGCCTCAAAACTTGCGTGTGCAGGGGATATTGTATTGCTTTCTCCTGCATGCGCTAGTTTCGATATGTTTGAAAATTATATTGATAGAGGACTACATTTTAAAGCGGCAGTTAATAGTTTAAATGCAAGAGGGCGAGGCTCGCGATGAGAAAAAATCACCTCAAACATAAAATTAGTCCGACATCGCATGAGTGGTATATCGATCCGTTTTTATTTATTCCGTTGGTTTCCCTTATCTCTGTAGGCTTTGTGATGGTGGCATCTGCATCTTTTAGCTTTGCAGAACATCGTTTTGGTAATGTTTTTTTCTTTGCAGGACGCCATGCAATCTATATTGTGTTGGCAATACTTTTAGCGGTTTCCACTTATAAGCTCACGCCCAAGAGATTGAGGTCTTATGGTAGGGTATGGATGCTTTTCTCCATTCTGATGCTCGTAGCGGTGCTCATGCCCGGAATTGGTAAGGAGCTCAATGGAAGTAAGCGTTGGATTTCTTTTGCCGGGCTTACTTTTCAAGTAGCGGAATTTACAAAAATATCTGTGATTATTTTTCTAGCAGATTACCTAGCACGGCACAGACAAGTCTTAGGCACAGAACTCAGTAAATTAGTATTCATTGTCGGACTAATCTCTTTTGTGGCAGTGTTACTTATTTGCCAACCAGATTATGGCTCAGTTGTTGTAATTGGTGGCATATTCATGGCACTTCTTTTTGTCGGTAATGTGCGATTGCGTGATTATCTAATTCTTGTCTTTCTTGCCGGCTCCGGATTGTGGTGGTCAGCTGGAGCAGCCCCATATCGTTTGGCTCGTTTAACAACATTTTTAGATCCTTGGGCTGATCAGTTTGCAGCTGGTTATCAGTTAACGCAATCCTTAATTGCCTTCGGTAGAGGGGAGTGGTGGGGTCTTGGGCTTGGCCAATCTGTTCAAAAGATGCGTTATTTGCCAGAGGCCCATACCGATTTTGTTTTCGCAATTTTTGCAGAGGAATTTGGTTTTTTTGGGGTCCTTGTTTTGCTTACAGTTTTTATGATTTTAATTGCTAGGATATTTCAATTGAGTCATCGCGCTATGCAAGTTGGTGATTGGTATGCGGGTTACTTCCTTGTTGGTGTTGGTTTGTTTATTAGTGGTCAAACGTTTATAAATCTTGGTGTAAATGCAGGGTTACTGCCAACAAAAGGCCTAACTCTTCCTTTTATTAGTTACGGTGGAACCAGCCTTATATGTTGTTGCTCACTTATGGGTATGTCGATGCGAATAAGTAATGATCTCAAAATTGCATCAAAGACAAGTTTGAGGAGCCACGGAAATGCATGAAATTGTAAAGCCTGGAATTATGATTATGGCTGGNGGCACTGGTGGACATGTGTTTCCGGGGCTCGCAGTTGCGTTAGAACTCAGAGAGCTCGGTGTGGCTGTTTCTTGGCTGGGNACGAAGAAAGGCATTGAGTCCGAATTAATACCTACCCACGATATTCCTATAGAATTATTGAATATCGAGGGTATAAGAGGGCGGGGTTTAGCAGCACTACTTAAAGCGCCTTTATTATTGTCGCAATCAGTAAGGCAGGCGATGAAAATTATTGATGAGTTTAACCCCACCGCAGTCCTTGGTATGGGTGGATTTGGGTCAGGCCCTGGCGCAGTGGCTGCTTGGTTAAAAGGCGTGCCGATTATAATTCATGAGCAAAATGCAATCGCCGGAACTACAAATAGAATTATCAGTTATTTTGCTAAATCAATTCTAGAGGGATTTCCAGGAACACTTAAAGGAGCTCATTGGTCCGGAAATCCAATACGAAAGGAAATTTCAGAAATCAAAGAACCAAACTTTCGTTTTGAGGGGCGGCAGGGGCCTGTAAATCTCCTTGTATTGGGAGGAAGCAGGGGCGCAAAAACAATAAATGAATTGGTTCCGGGAGCATTGGCACTCATACCAAAAAATAATCGTCCAAATGTGTTGCATCAGACGGGCGAACAACATGCGGGGTTAACACGAGCACTTTATGCTGCAATGAATGTTGAGTGTGAAGTTGTGCCGTTTATTAATGCCATGGATGAGGCTTATAAATGGGCCGATTTTGTCATTTGCCGTGCTGGCGCTTTGACTGTCGCTGAGTTAATAAATGTTGGATTAGCAGCAATTTTTATTCCTTTCCCGTTTGCCGTCGATGATCATCAAACGGCAAATGCTCAGTGGGTTTCTTCTATTGGCGGGGCTGTGCTTTGTCCACAGGTTGATTTGTCCGTTGATAAGTTGCGAGATTTGATAGAGGAATTTGTAGAAAGCTCTGATAAACGATTGAGCATGGCTTTAGCGGCNANGACTGCCGCTAAAACTAGAGCGACAGAGGAAATTAGTAATGTTTGTTTAGGTTACTTAAATGTCTGATCATAATATTTTATTGCCGCCTGAAATGCGGCGAATTAAAAAAATCCATTTTGTGGGTATTGGCGGAAGCGGTATGTGCGGCATAGCGGAGGTTTTGCGTAATCTTGGGTACCATATTTCAGGCTCTGATATTGTTTATAACGCAAACATTGCGAGACTGGAGGCCAACGGTATAGAAGTTACTGTAGGACATAATGCTCTTAATATTAAAGAATCAGACGTGGTTGTGAGATCCTCCGCAGTGACTGCGGATAATGTGGAAATTAAACAAGCAAAGAAAAAAGGTATACCTGTCGTTCGTAGAGCGGAAATGCTGGCTGAGTTGATGCGCTACAGGCATGGTATAGCGGTCGCTGGAACTCATGGAAAAACTACCACTACAAGTCTTTTAGCAGCAATTTTTGGCGCAGACGAAAAAGCCCCCACATTCGTTGTCGGTGGCCGTGTAAATAGTATTGGGAAAAACGCTATGCTCGGGACTAGCAAATACCTCATCGCGGAGGCGGATGAAAGTGACGCTTCTTTTTTACATTTACAGCCTTTGGTGGCCATCATCACTAATATTGAGCTGGATCATATGGAGACGTATGACTATGATTCTGGCAAGTTAAAGCGAACATTCCTCGAATTTTTACATAACTTACCATTCTATGGTCTAGCGGTTTTGTGTTTAGACGACCCAGTAATTCGTGATATTTTGGTCAATGTCTCTCGTCCGATTCTCACGTACGGATTTTCGAGAACAGCGGGTTATCACATTAGAGATTTAGTGATGTGTGGGGAGCAATCCAATTTCGTTGTTGATCGGCCGGAAAAAAAATCGTCTTTATCAATCAAGTTGAACATGCCTGGTCGTCATAACGTACTCAATGCCGCTGCTGCGGTAGCGGTGGCAAGTGATGAGGGTATTAGCGATGAAGCCATAATAAACGGGCTGAAAAAATTCGATGGAGTTGGAAGGCGTTTTGAAATTCTTGGGAATTATCCAGTTGCATCTGGTTTGGCTATGTTGGTGGACGACTACGGGCATCACCCCACTGAGGTAAATGCGACTATTCAAGCGGTGAGGGATAGTTGGCCCGGAAAACGTCTTGTGATGGTTTTTCAACCCCACCGATACAGTAGGACACATGATTTCTATGATGAGTTTGTAAAGGTATTATCGCGGGTGGATGAGCTTCTTCTTTTGGATGTCTATTCGGCTGGCGAGGACCCCATTTTTGGGGTTTGTAGCAAGAGACTAGCACAAAGTATTAGGGAGTTTGGAAAGGTTAAACCAATTTACGTAGAAAATCTCGAAGGTGTTCCTGAACTGCTGCATGACTTGGTAAATCCGAATGACATGGTGCTCACGCAGGGCGCAGGTAGTGTAAGTCATTTAGTCTCAATTTTGCAGCGTAGGGGTGAGCCTTTATGACTTATTCTGATGCACATTTTGGTCGAGTTGCTGTACTTTGCGGCGGTAACTCTTCCGAGAGGAACATTTCTATTGAAAGCGGGATTGCAGTTTATGATGCACTTAAACGATTATCGATTAATTCGCAGTTAATTGACATCCGCGATAATTTTCGGGATGTTGTTTATGAAGCGGCATTTGATCGCGCATTTATAGCGATGCATGGCTCAGATGGGGAGGATGGATCACTTCAGGGTGCTTTAAAATTATTAAACATACCTTTTACTGGCAGTCATGTCCTTGCCTCTGCACTCGCGATGGATAAAACGAGGAGCAAGCAAGTTTGGCTTAGTCATGGATTGGCAACTCCCGATTACATTGAAGTACACTCAAAAACGCGGAAAAACCAAATTTGGGATGATATTCTCTCTAAACTCGGTGGGTGTGTAATTATTAAACCTTGCAGAGAGGGTTCAAGTATAGGGATTAGCAGCGCTAACACCGCAGAGTCATTAGAGAAAGCCAGCCTTCGGGCTTTCGATTTTGATGACAGAATCATTATTGAGAGAAGATTGACTGGGTATGAATATACTGTAGGAATTATTGCAGATCAGACCTTGCCGTCAATATGCGTCAAAACTAGCGCTGATTTCTACGATTTTCAATCAAAATATAGATCAACCACTACTCAGTATCTGTGTCCAAGCGGATTGTCCGAGAGGCGAGAACTCGATTTACAGTCCTTTTGCCACGAAGCCTATACCGCGCTCGGGTGCACTGGGTGGGGACGAGTTGACGTTATTACCGATGACAAAGGTTTTTTTTATCTTTTAGAAGTCAATACGGTACCTGGTATGACTAAGAGTAGTCTCGTGCCTAGAGCGGCAGAAGCTGCTGGAATAAAATTTGATGACGCTGTGTACCAAATATTGAGGACATCATTACTGTGAAAAGTCCAGAGAGAGGTGCTAAACGGCGAAAAACGTCGTCAGGGCAAAAAAAATTGTGGTCCATGACCAGTAATTATTTATTGATAACTTTTTTTTCGATGCTTTCAGTAAGTTTTGTAAGTGTCTATATGTATCCCTATTTAGATCAACGGATAACGGCAATATCTATCATCGGAAACTTGAATCATGTTCGAAAGTCAACTTTAACTGAAATACTTAGAAACGAAGTTCAGGGTGGTTACATCTCCGCTGATCTTGAGCTATTGAAGAACTTACTTCAGACAGATCCTTGGATCGAAAAAGTCAAGATTCGAAGAGTTTGGCCGTCAAGCTTAGAGATAACGATTGTCGAGGAGACCCCTATTGCTCGTTGGGGAGTTGTGGGCTTTTTAAATTCGATGGGAAAGCAACTGAGCACATTTGACAAAACTGAATTATTGGATCTGCCGTTGTTAAAAACTAATTTTATTTCGGCTGAAAAGATGATGGAGCAGTATAAGATTTTTAGCGAACAACTTTTTTTTATTGGATTGAAGATTGAAGAGCTAGAGTACGACCGTTCCGGCTCATGGCGCATTAATACTGCTGATTCTTTTCAAATATTTCTGGGCCGAGACGGATTATTGGAAAAGTTGAAAAGGTTTAATCAGGTATGGCTCTCACAGCTTAGAGAGCGTCGCACCGATATAGATCATGTAGATTTGCGTTATTCAAATGGAATGGCAGTCGCTTGGCGAGAGAGTCGACTGTTGCGTTTAGAGATTGATGAGTACAAACAACACTTTGCATTCTCATTCGGCTAGTCACCATCATCGGAGATATTACATGACGGATTCAAACTTAGAAAATATGGTAGTCGGATTGGATATCGGTACATCCAAAGTCGTTGCTATTGTCGGTGTAATAGCAGCGAATGGTAATTTAGAAATCATAGGCACTGGAATGCATCTTTCGACAGGCTTGAAGAAAGGCGTTGTAGTAAATATTGAATCGACGGTTGATTCAATTCAAAGGGCTATAGAGGAGGCTGAGCTGATGGCTGGCTGCTCAATCCATTCAGTTTACGTTGGAATCGCCGGTAATCACGTTAAAAGTCTTAATTCGCACGGGATCGTAGCAATTAGAGACAGAGAGGTACAGTACCTTGATATTGATCGCGTTATTGATGCCGCAAAAGCCGTCGCCATTCCAGCAGATCAAGAGATTCTTCATGTTCTACCTCAGGAATATATCATTGATAATCAAGAGGGAGTGCAGCAGCCCAAAGGGATGTCAGGAGTTAGACTTGAGGCCAAAGTACATCTTGTATCGAGCGCGGTTAATGCGGGACATAATATAAAAAAGTGTGTCCGTCGGTGCAGTTTAGAAGTTGATGATTTAATCTTGGAACAACTGGCTTCAAGTTATGCCGTGCTTACTGAGGATGAGAAGCATCTCGGTGTTGCCCTAGTTGACATTGGAGGAGGTACTTCGGACATCGTAGTATTTACAGAAGGGGCAATACGACACACAGGTGTTATTCCTATTGCAGGAGATCAGGTTACAAATGATATTGCCATGGCTCTCCGCACCCCTACGGCACATGCAGAAGAGTTGAAAGTTAAATACGCATGTGCTTTGGCAAAGTTAGCAAGACCAGAGGAAACAGTTCAAGTACCCAGTGTGGGAGATCGTGCCCCACGAGAGATGTCTCGGCAACTTTTGGCGGAAGTTGTGGAGCCAAGATATGAGGAATTGTTCACTTTGGTTTTAGAGGATTTNAGGCGCAGTGGCTTTGAGCATCTTTTAGCCGCTGGCATTGTGCTAACTGGTGGCACCTCCAAGATGGAGGGAGTTACCGAATTAGCGGAAGAAATCTTTCATATGCCCGTTCGTATCGGAGCGCCGTTCAATGTCTCGGGATTGGCTGATATCGTCAAAAACCCGGTTTATTCAACTGGGGTAGGGCTACTTCATTTCGCTAAATTGGAGTACGAAAAGCGAACAGATTTAGAAACTAGTAAGAGTTCTGCAAATAGTTTATTTGGAAGCATTAAAAGTTGGTTTCAGGGAGATATTTAGTTTTGTCATGGGTGCCGAAGCTAATCGTTAAGTTGACGTTTTACAGAAGGAGATAATGTATGTTTGAACTTGTTGATAGTATACCAAAAAATGCTGATATTAAAGTCGTGGGCGTTGGTGGTGGTGGTGGGAATGCTGTGCGACATATGATGCAAAGCGATATCGATGGTGTCGATTTCATCTGCGCAAACACTGATGCACAGACTTTAAGTGGCTTGGAAAACGCAACTATTTTGCAGTTGGGTCAAACACTGACCAAAGGCTTAGGCGCCGGTGCCAACCCTGAGATTGGACGGCAAGCGGCCTTAGAGGATAAAGAACGCATTTCTCAGGCGCTCGAGGGAGCAGATATGGTTTTTATTACCGCAGGGATGGGTGGTGGTACTGGGACAGGGGGTGCTCCGGTTATTGCAGAAGTCGCAAAACAGTTAGGTATTTTGACTGTGGGAGTAGTGACGCGACCTTTTTTATTTGAGGGTAAAAAGCGTATGGCTGTAGCTGATGAGGGTATTGCTACCTTAAAAGAATGTGTGGACTCTTTAATCATAGTGCCAAACGAAAAGTTACTTCAGGTGCTTGGGCAAGATATGACAGTTATTAACGCGTTTAAGCAGGCGAATGATGTACTTTTTGGCGCTGTTCAAGGGATCACTGATTTGATTCTATTAGATGGATTGATAAATGTGGACTTTGCTGACGTAAGAACAATTATGGCTGAAATGGGAATGGCCATGATGGGAACGGGTGAGGCAAGTGGAAATGATCGCGCGTTGGTAGCCGCCGAGAGCGCAATTCGTTGTCCATTATTGGAAGATATTAACCTGGAAGGTGCCAAGGGAATTCTCGTTAATATAACTAGCGGTCTTGATTTAACTTTAGGAGAATTCGAGGATGTTGGAAAAATAATTCGTGAGTTTTCTGATGAAAATGCAACTATTATCGTGGGGAGCGTGTTTGATGCTGAAATGATCGACACACTGCGTGTAACTGTCGTGGCAACTGGATTACAGACGGCTAGCATAAAATCCGGTCCGAGAAGTGTAATTGATAATACGGCGAGAAAAAGTGGAAGCACACGTGATTATTCCAAATTGGATCAGCCTGCTATTACTCGGCGAGGAAAATCAGCAGAGAGTGGGGTGGTAGCGCAACGGTTAGATGTGCAAGTTGATTCAGAATTGGATTTTCTAGATGTGCCGGCATTTTTAAGAAAACAAGTGGATTAATCATGATATTTTTTTCGTAGGGGATGCTATATCGTTGTTTTGGTGAATAAAACTCCTTGGCGGTCAAGAACATGTCTGCTATGCTCCAAATTGGTTAGTGGCATGAACTGGGAAGAATGATAAAACAGCGCACATTGAAAAACGCCATACGTGCGACTGGGGTGGGGTTACACTCGGGAAAGAGAGTCCGTCTTACCCTGCGGCCAGCTCACGAGGATACCGGAATTATTTTTCGTAGAGTGGACATGAATCCGTTTATAGAAATTCCCGCCCTTGCGGAGAATGTAGTAGAAACTAACCTCTCCACGACCCTCATGAGTGAGGGAGCACGCGTTGCAACAGTTGAACACCTCCTTTCTGCTTTAGCGGGGTTCGGCGTTGATAACTTGAAGATCGATGTAACGGGTGAAGAGGTGCCTATTTTGGATGGAAGTGCCGCGCCTTTTGTTTTCTTATTGCAGTGTGCTGGAATTTTAGAGCAGCGGGAAGCGAAGAAATTTGTTCGGGTAAAAAAAGTGGTCGAATTCGAACATGAAGAAAAAAGTGTGAGATTCAGTCCCTATGAGGGCTTTAAACTAAATTTCGAAATCGAATATGATCACCCTGCATTTAAAAATAACTTTAACACGGCGACGTTTGATCTTTCCTCCACGTCGTTTGTGAAGGAAATTAGTCGAGCACGCACTTTTGGCTTTATGCGTGAGTTGGATACTATGAAAGCTCAGGGGCTTGTAAAAGGAGGTAGCTTAGCGAACGCGATTGTCATCGATGAATACAAAATACTTAACCAAGGTGGGCTGAGATGCAAGGATGAGTTTGTGAAACATAAGATTTTAGACGCAATAGGAGACTTATATCTTATGGGAAATAATTTGCTATGCGAATTTGATGCCTTCAAAGCCGGTCATATGCTAAATAATGCCTCCCTCCGTAAGCTCATTGCTCAAGAGGATGCGTGGGAACTGGTTACTTATAAAAAAAGTGGTGCGATATCCCCAATCACTTTTAGTGCCGTGAATTAGAATAAAGACGGATATATAATGCAGTGAGAATGATCCTTATCAATAGTCGGGCTGATAAAACCCGCTCCATTAATCTGTCGGTTTTGGGACAAATTTCGTTGGCAGCCGTGGTTTTGGGAATTCCACTCATTTTGGGATTATGGTTGGGATCTTCGTTGGCAGACAAAAGCTGGAGGTTAGTGTTTGAAAATACGATTGCCGAGATGAGGCAGCAAATATTGGTTCAGCATGAGGACGTTGAATCTGGAAAGCATCAGGTTGAAAATACTCTGTCAGCTATGACTGCGAAACTCGCTCAAATGAGATCTCGAATAGTTCGCTTGGACGCTCTAGGAGAGCAATTAACGCAAATCGCGAGTCTTCAAAATGGGGAGTTTGATTTTTCAATTTCGGCTGGTTTAGGTGGTCCAAATGATAGTTTAAATTCAGAGTTGACGAGATCGATGTCCTCTCAAGAGCAGATAAAAATGATGTTCGCTTCACTAGAAAATAATATTAGTGATCGTGAAGCTCAGTTGAATGTACTTCAGTCTATGATGTCTGACGATCGACTGAGGGATGAATCCATCGTAGCCGGGAGGCCCATATTGAAAGGGTGGCTATCGTCCCAATATGGAATGCGTACAGATCCTTTTCATGGTAAACAACAGTGGCACTCCGGTATTGATTTTGCCGGAAGAGAGGGATCCGACATAATAGCAGTTGCAGCCGGTGTGGTTACTTGGTCAGGTAAGCAAAGTGGCTATGGAAATATGGTAGAAATCAATCATAGCGATGGATATGTCACCAGGTATGCTCATAACAAGGAAAATGTCGCAAAACTTGGTGCTATTGTTAAACGCGGGGACGTAATTGCCAAAATGGGAAGTACGGGTCGTTCTACAGGTCCCCATGTGCATTTTGAGGTGTATAAAAACGGAAGAACTGTCGACCCTTCTACGTACATTCGCAGGTCACTTCATTAAAAATTTTTTAGTTACCCCTATCACTTCCTCAATGATTATAACCCCCAGTTTTTCCGTTAGTTTAGATCTATCAAGGTCTCGGATGCCAACTTAATGATCCTTTCGATTCTGAAGAAAATTATTGGAAGTAAAAATAACAGAGACTTGCGTCGGATAAGAAAGACTGTCGCAGAGATAAACTCGTTAGAAGAGTCATTAAAATTATTTTCTGATAAGGACTTAAGGGAAAAAACTAATCAATTTCGAGATCGTTTAGCAAGTGGGGAACAGTTGGATGAAATGTTAGCCGAGGCTTTTGCTACGGTGCGAGAAACCTCTCGAAGAGTACTCGCCATGCGACATTTTGATGTTCAGTTAATCGGAGGTATCACCCTTCATGAAGGTCGGATTGCCGAAATGCGAACTGGCGAAGGGAAAACTTTGGCGGCTACGTTATCAGCATATCTTAATGCATTGCCGGCTAAGGGCGTCCACATCATTACGGTGAATGACTATCTCGCCAAAAGAGATGCGCAATGGATGTTGCCCTTGTATCGAGCGCTCGGTTTGTCTTTAGGTGTAATTCAATCACACCGAGGGGGTAATGAAGCAAGCTCTTTTTATTGTTCAGCTGACGATGAAAATGGCTTGACGGTATCAACACGCAAAGAGGCGTATNNGGCNGATATTACNTATGGNACNAANAACGAATTCGGTTTTGANTATNTANGAGANAANATGGCNTTNCATCTTGAAGAAAAATCTCAGNGATCGNTAAATCATGCCATTNTNGANGANGTAGATTCNATNCTTATCGATGAGGCNCGCACACCNCTNGTAATTTCNGGAGCNGCNCAAGATAGTTCNCANCTNTANANAGANATNAATNGTNTNATTNTAGATTTANANCCNGAANGNGNGGATNANAGCGGTGATTTCNCNGTCGATGAAAAAACACGACANGTNGATCTTACGGAAAGCGGGACATCAANGAGTAGAGCGAAAATTGGTTGAATCTAATATGCTTGGTAGTGATCAAAGTCTCTATCAAGCTTCAAATTTAAGATTGGTACATCATGTATCTTCTGCACTAAGGGCACATTATTTGTTTAAAGTTAATGTTGAGTACATTGTTCAGAATCAGATGGTGGTTTTAATCGATGAGCATACTGGACGGACTATGCCGGGGCGCAGACTTTCAGAGGGACTTCACCAAGCTATTGAGGCGAAGGAAAACTTACCCATCCAGCAAGAGAGTCAGACTCTAGCGTCAACAACATTTCAAAATTACTTTCGATTGTATAAAAAACTATCGGGTATGACCGGAACAGCAGACACAGAGGCCTTCGAATTTCGTCAAATCTATGGTTTGGATGTGATGGTCATACCTACGAATGTTCCCATTGAGCGCAAGGATCTCGATGATCTAGTTTTTCTAAGTGAGGAAGAAAAATTTGTTGCTGTTATTAAAGATATAGAAAATACAATCGCCAAGGGNGCGCCGGTTTTGGTTGGAACCGCCTCTGTGGAGACATCTGAATTTCTCTCATCAATGCTCAAACAAAAGAGGATTGAACATAGTGTGCTTAATGCCAAGCACCATGAGAGCGAAGCGAACATAATAGAAAATGCTGGCAGGCCAAGTTCAGTCACTATCGCTACTAACATGGCTGGACGAGGCACCGATATTGTGTTGGGGGGAAATCTTGAAGCTGAACTAAAGTTACATGGAGGTGAATCTTCTGAGTTTTTAGAAAAGCGCAAACATGCTTGGCGCGCCCGACACGAAACTGTTTTGGAGGCCGGAGGGTTGCACATAATTGGCACTGAACGTCATGAATCACGGCGTATTGATAATCAATTGCGAGGGCGAGCTGGCCGGCAAGGCGACCCCGGTGTAACTAGGTTTTACCTTTGCCTAGATGACTCATTAATGCGTTTATTTGCGTCTGAGCGAGTAAAAACGATGATGCGCTCAATGGGGATGGAGCATGGAGAGGCGATTGAGCATAGTATGGTGACTAAATCGATCGTCAAAGCNCAACGTAAAGTGGAAGGACGAAATTTTGACATGAGGAAACACCTCCTAGAGTATGACGATGTGGCTAACGATCAACGACAGGTGATCTACCAGCAACGCAACGAATTACTCGAAGACACAGACATTTCAAATGTGATAACTAACATTCGTAATGACGTTGTGAACCAGTGTGTTGAATCTTACATTGATCGCGGAAGTTTAGTTGAGCAATGGAACATAGAAGGTCTGCAAAAAACCTTAAAAACAGATTTTGCCTTGGAAGTTGATATTCATAGTTGGCTGGAAAATGATAATCGGCTTGATGAATATGTGGTTCGGGATAGGATTACCGACCTTGTGCGCGCGAAAGATGATGAACNTAAAATTCAAATGGGCAAACAGATGCGTGAGGTTGAGCGGCAAATTATGCTGCAAGTTTTGGATAATCTTTGGAAAGAACATTTAGCTATAATGGATCAACTTAGACAGAGTATAGGTCTTCGAGCTTATGCGCAAAAAAATCCAAAGCAGGAATATAAGCGAGAATCGTTCTCTTTGTTTCAAGAGCTTTTGGACAAAATTAAGTATGAGACGATTCGATACTTGAGTCATGTTCAGGTCGCTTCGGAATCCGATTCGACAGTTTTAGTTGAGCGACGCCAAAAAGAGGCTTTAAATCGAGAGAATAAATATGGTGAGTTAGCAGCGCCAGTTGAAAAAAAAATCAAAATGTCCAATCGTCGAGTACCTATTTTGCGTGAAGGTGCAAAAGTGGGTCGTAATCAGCAGTGTCCGTGCCGTTCAGGTAAAAAATTTAAGCAGTGTTGTGGAAAAATATAAACTAAACTTTTTAAGGCCGACCTGAATATTGGATCATGAAAATTGATAACGTAACCAAGTTGCCAAACCTGACACCTATCTCAGGCTTCGAGTTGGGCACGGCGAGTGCTGGTGTCAAAGAATTCGGAAGACTAGATTTTGTCTTGATGAAATTGATCGAAGGGTCAGGGATTGCAGCAATTTTCACACGTAATGCTTTTTGCGCTGCTCCGGTTTTTGTGGCTAAAAAATCAATGTATTCTGAACACTCAACTCAATATTTGATTGTTAATACTGGAAATGCTAACGCAGGAACAGGTTCGAGAGGTGTTGAGGATGCAGAAGCTGTTTGTGCGGAAGTAGCAAAATTCATGAAAGTTCCAACAGAGAGTGTCTTACCCTTTTCAACTGGCGTTATTGGTGAGTATCTGCCACTTGCCAAATTATTGTCGGCTGTTCCGCTGGTTGCGGCTAATTTAAGTGAGAGAGGTTGGGATAGCGCAGCGCAAGGTATAATGACAACTGACACCCGACCTAAGGGAGTAAGCGTTCGGCAAACTCTCCCTTCAGTGAATTTAGTAAAAGAGACAATTTGCCAAGAGGAATCGCAAAGCAAATCAATAACCATCACTGGTATAGCAAAAGGATCGGGCATGATCAAACCTGATATGGCTACTATGCTAGGATTTATTGCAACGGATGCAAAGGTTGAATCAAAATTACTCGATCGAGCGCTTCGACTTGCTGCTGCAAAGAGTTTTAATAGAATTACAGTCGACGGTGATACCTCCACCAACGATTCTCTAGTATTGGTTGCCACTGGTTGTAGCAACGTGGTGGTCGATGAGGAAAACTTCTACGACTTCGTTAAGTGTTTAGAAATTTTATGTGTAATATTAGCAAAAGAGTGTATCAGAGACGGAGAGGGTGCTAAAAAATTCGTAACAATTCAGATTATCGGTGCTTTAACAGAAAGTGAGGCTCGAAGTGCTGCGTATACGGTTGCTGAGTCCCCTTTAGTGAAAACGGCTATAGGTGCTTCTGACCCCAATTGGGGTCGTATTTTGGCGGCGGTTGGTCGCGCAAATATTATTGATTTCGACATAAATAATGTGAGCATAGCTATAAATGGTGAAGACATTGTGAAATTTGGATCCAGAGCCGAAAGCTACAGCGAGGAAGTGGGAGTACGTTTAATGCGAGAAGATGACATAGAAATTCGCATAGATCTTGGGCGCGGCGGTTGTAAAGAAACGGTTTGGACTACCGATCTTGGACATGAATATGTGCGCATAAATGCAGAATACCGTACCTAGCAGGAGTATGTGTGGGTAATATATGAAAACGCCTATTTTTGTAGCTGCTGGGATTGTCTTTGATCAAAGCACATCGGTATTTATTACAAAGAGAAGTGCGCATCAAACGTATGGCGGATATTGGGAATTTCCTGGCGGAAAAGTAGAGCTTGGAGAAACGTCTGAGTCAGCACTTTCGCGTGAGTTGATTGAGGAATTAGATATTCGTGTAGAAGAATTACAGCATTATTTGACCGTTGACTATTATGATGCAGGTAAAAAACTTGTGCTGGATTTTTTTTTAATACTCAGTTATCTGGGATATCCAAAAGGGGCAGAAGGCCAACTTGGAAAGTGGGTGCCAATCGAACAACTCACAGATGAAAATAGTACGTTTGTATTTCCTGACGCCAATCGGGAAGTAATACGGAAGCTTGCTTTGGACAAAGAGTCAATATGGAGAAGATGAATAATCACAATCTGGTTTATGGATGTTTTGATCAATATAGGTTGCGGTTTAAGCTAAACTAACCGAGAGTCTTAGATTCAGCGGCTAGTTGTAAGAAAATTTTATGAAACAAAAGCACGTTCTGATCGATATTTTTCTCAGGACCGCTGTTATCAAATATATAATGTGCTCTCGCGATTCTTTGCTCACGTGAGATTTGGTTATTGATTATCGCCTCGATATTCTTTTCAGCGGTTTTATCTCGCGCTGCGGCCCTTGCAAGTTGTAATTTTTCTGGAATATCTATCAATAAAAGGGTGTTGACCAAGTTATGTTGATTTGTCTCTAGCAAAAGTGGCGATTCCAGCATAACGTACTCACTATTTGCAGATATAAGCTTATCTTGAATCCACTCCGCTATTAGCGGATGAAGAAGATTTTCAAGCCAATCTTTTTCGTTCAATTTTGAGAATATTATGGCTCTCATAGCAGTTCTATTTAGACTTCCATCAGAGCAAATCATATGTGAGCCAAAACGATCTGCAATGATGTTTAGTGCAGGCATCCCTGGATTAACGACTGCTCTAGATGCTTCGTCTGCATCTACAACATCAATCGCTAACTTTCGGAAGGCTGCGGCAACTGTGCTTTTCCCGCTACCTATTCCCCCAGTCAAGCCAACTATATAAGGATCACGAACCACTAATGAGATACTCCGACATCTGTATTAATTTAACATTTGGATAATTTTTTGTAGATTATTTTCGTTGAAGGAAGCTTAAAAAAAATTCATTGAGCTCCGTATGCAGTAATATCAAGCCAACTGCTGATATGAAAGCTCCAAAAGGGATGGGATCTTCCTTGTTAAGAAGCTTCAATGACAAAGCTACGACACCAGTTGTTAGAGCCGTAAAAGAGGACAGCACAAGTGTAATTGGCAGAACTTCCCATCCCAACCATGCCCCAATAGCAGCGAGTAGTTTAAAGTCACCATATCCCATCCCATCTTTTCCGGTGGCAAGTTTAAACAATTGAAATACTGTCCACAAGAAAAGATATCCAAGCATTGCACCTAAAACAGCGCTGTGTAAGTTCGTGAAATAATCTTGAGAATTTACAAAAAGACCTAGCCACAATAATGGGATTGTTATGATGTCCGGCAGGACCTTACAATCTGCATCTATAGCAATTAGAGCGAGTAATGAGTAAGAGAATATCAAAGCGTAAATCGTGGTTGAACTAAGACCAAATTTAGACGTGCTTAGCACAGTAACCAAAGCAGAAATTAGCTCTATGATAGGGTAACGCATGGAGATTTCTTTTTGACAAGCACTACAGCGTCCCCGTAAAAAAAAGAAGCTAGCGATGGGAATATTTTGCCACCATTTGAGAACTATTTTACAGTTGGGGCAATGTGAACTCGGGTAGGCGATCCCTATCTTGTCCTCGGGTACATCCATGTCGTAAAACTTCAAATAATCTAGGGATTCTCGTCTCCATTGATATTCCAACATTTTCGGAAGTCGAACAATAATGACGTTTAAAAAACTTCCAAATACTGCGCCAAAAATGAAACTGAGAAGAGTCACTGCAAAGGAGCTAAGTCTGATGAATTCTGGTTCCATTATTTTTGTCCCTCATCAGGATTTTGGAGATTTAGGTGTGCTCGTTGACAGTTTTCGTCCTAAATATTATACCGTGTCAATGTCAGACAACATTTATTACATGCTTCCATCTAATTCTGTTGAGACGAGCTTGTTTTGATCATCTTTGATCCCGCTCAATTGTTGTATAATCCGGGTCCGTTATTTTTGGAATTTTTCATGCGCACTATGCGCATAGACAAATCAATTGCGTTAATGTGTTTTGTCAAACTACCTGAAGAAATGTGTGAGACGGAAAATGAGCTGTATTTTTCGATATCTTTTGCTGTTAGGTTTCCTGATATTTCGATTTTTATGTCGTCAGTTGCCAAAGAAGTGACTCTTTTTAAGTCTGCGAGAGAAAAGTTGTCAACAAGGACTGAATTTGCTCCTGCAAATACCGCCTCCTCAAATTCTTGAATAGTTTCTACCTCTACTTGAACTGGTTTCTTTGGGTCAATGATTCGCGCTTTTGAAATCGCTTTAGTAATTCCGCCACAGACCGAGATATGGTTCTCTTTGATCAAAAAGGCATCATAGAGACCGATTCGATGGTTATAGCAACCACCTACTGTTACTGCATATTTCTGGGCTAGTCGCAAACCGGGGATGGTCTTTCGAGTATCTAAAATTTTAAGATGACTGTCGGAGGCTGCAAGCGAATAATGCCGTGCACATGTTGCCGTTGCCGAGAGAGTTTGCAAGAAATTTAGTGCTGTTCGCTCACCACTAACAAGGCTTCGGGCGTCTCCGATAATGGTAGCTATTATTGTCCCTCGATCAAATAACTGGCCCTCTTCAACATGCCATATTAGTTGGACACTTTTATCCAATTGTACAAAAACTTCATCTACCCAAGCTTTTCCGCAAAGCACTGCGGTCTCATTAGCGGTTATTTCGGCTTCGGCGATCGACCACTCTGGGATAAGCATCGCACTTATGTCTCCCTCACCAATATCCTCTGACAGTGCTCGGCTAACACAGACCGGAATATCATGTGCTGTTTTTTCTGGTAGTTTGTAATTCAACATAAAAAGGCACCACTGTGTTGACTTAGTGTAAAATCTTCAACTAAGAAAATTATAGCAATAATTTCTTCGATCCATCTTAGAATAACTTAAATGTTGAATCTAGCGACATCAGATGATGTTTGCTTGACGCATATTCTGTAGCTTATACGATGGAGGGTGTAGATAAATAAATTGATTACGGGAAAAGTTACTAACTATGAATCAAAATGTTACAAGGGATTTTCACATAGACAGAACAATCTGGTCTCCAAATGCGGATGATAGACCAAGTGAAACTGAAATTAACATGCTTGTCATTCACAGTATCAGTCTTCCTCCTAATGATTTCGAGAGAAGTTTTGTTGACGATTTCTTTACAAATTGTCTTGATGTGTCAGCACATCCTTATTTCTTGACTATAGCGCAATTGAAGGTCTCTGCACATTTGTATATTGATCGCAATGGTGTCTTGACACAATATGTACCTTTTGGAAAAAGAGCATGGCATGCTGGAAAATCTAGTTTCCAAGGCGAGCATGACTGTAATAATTTTTCGATTGGAATAGAGTTACAGGGATCAGATCATGTCCCCTTTACTGACGAGCAATACTCTAAAATTTGTCGTGTATCACGTCAGATAATCAAACGTTATCCAACTATTACCATGGATAGGATTGTAGGACATTGCGACATTGCGCCCGACCGAAAGACAGATCCCGGTAGATTTTTTGATTGGTCTCGGTTTCGCGCTTTGCTCCTTGAATAGAGATTTATTGGTAGTTTTGATGCGATTGATTGCCATGCCATGGAGCTACGACCACTAATAGAAGCATACCCGGCATAGCGAGAAGTGTGCAAAGATAAAAAAATATTCCCAGCCAAGTGTGTCAACCAAAATTCCTGCCGTAGAGTTGAACAGCGTTCTTGGAAGCGCAGTAAGTGCGGTGAAAAGGGCAAGTTGTGTTGCAGCAAATGCTGGATTTGTCGTTCGCGCTATAAATGCTACAAAGGCTGCGGTACCAAGCCCGACTCCTAAATATTCAAAGCTTATAACTAAACCCAAAAGCCACAAGCCCTCTCCGATTCGGGCTAAGATTGCAAAGCCTAAAATTGAGATAATTTGAATTAAACCAAAAATCCAAAGTGCACGATTGATTCCTATATTAATCATTATTATTCCGCCGGCTATTCCTCCAAATATCATTGGCCAAAGAGCCGCGTGTTTCGCTACTAACCCAATTTGAGTATTCGTGAAACCAAGATCAATATAAAAAGGCGTTGCCAAAGCGGTCGCCATGCTGTCCCCTAATTTGTAAAATAACATAAACGCGAGGATTAAGATCGCAGTGCGAATTGGTTGCCGATTAAAAAACTCGTGAAAGGGCTCGATGATAGCCCTCCGCAAGGCTTCGGGCTGTTTTTTAGACACTGATGGCTCGGAGATGATCAGAGTGAATCCAACGCTGATAAGCATAAATGCGCCGGTTATGAAAAATACAGTAGACCAAGGTAAGAAATCGGACAAAATTAAGGCAAGCGAACCAGGAATTAATCCGGAGATTCGGTACGCATTAACGTGGATTGAATTACCCAAGCCGAGTTCATGATCCGGCAGAATTTGACGACGATATGCATCAATTGAAATGTCTTGCGTTGCACTCAAGAATGCGATGAACGTGCATAAATATGCGACGGACCAAAGGTTTAGCTGCGGGTTCATGGAACCTAGAATACATATGAAAATGAATAGGGCTAGTTGAGTCAGTAACATCCAACTCCGTCTGATGCCCAGATTGAACCCAAAGAACTTTGGAGAGTAGTGGTCTAGCGCAGGCGCCCAGAAAAATTTCCACGTGTAAGGAAGGCCGATCAATGCAAAAAGACCGATTTCTTCAAGCCCCACACCCTCGCTCCGGAGCCAAGCAGGAATTAATGTTATCAGTAAATACAATGGCATTCCTGAGGAAAAACCGGTAAAAATACAAATAAGCATGCGGCGGTTTAAGAGCGATTGCCAGATAGTCCACATGCCAATTCCTGCGTGTAATCGTTTTGTTTTTTGTGAGTTTCAGTGTAAATTCGAGCGTATATTTGTTGATGCCTTAACATCTAAATCATGGTCAGCGAAACTTTTGTCTCTTAACTCCCAAAAGATTACGCTATTCTATGAGAATTGGAAACATTTGGGCAATAAACTAAAATTGTTTTAAGCAATTTTTAAGGTGACACAAAGTGCGTATTATATTTGTTCTTTTGGTACCGGTTCTAATTATCGACATTTGCTTAATGGTGAATGTAAGCACTGCTACCAGTGCGGGGTTGGTAGCGTTGTGGCTTTTTTTCTCAGGTTTTTTTGGAATTTACCTCATCAGGTGGCAAGGTTTGCGTGCAATAGAAGTAGCGAGACAGACAATCGTGAAAAGACAAGTACCCAAAAACGCAATGTTTAAAGGTATGTTAGTGTTCTGTTCAGGACTATTGTTTATAGTTCCCGGATTAATCACAGATTTGTTTGGGTTGAGTTTGCTGATGCCTAAGATTCAGCGTATTTTTCTCAGCCTGATGCAAAAAAAACTTGGTTTGGCGGTGACTTCTTTCTCTGAAGTAACTTCAAACAATAACTCATTTTCATCTGGATCTAGTAATTTTTCACAAATAATAGAGGGTGAATCGGCGGACGATGATAAGAAACTTAGTTAAGCTCTTAGAGTGTAAATGCAAGGTGATTCACTTATTTTTTAAAAAAAAACTAGCATACCCTTGAAAAGTGTTTAGTTTGCCTCCATCTTGATCCTCATGGTGTGATTGGGTGGTAAATCAATTGCTCAGTAAGGCGAAATCAATAATTCATTAATTGCAGATAGACCAACTGGAGAAAAGAAGCATGAAAATTCGACCATTACACGATCGTGTGATCGTTCGTCGGCAGGAAGAAGAACAAACAACGGCTGGAGGAATCCTGCTCCCAGGCTCTGCTCAAGAGAAACCAAATCAAGGTGAGGTCGTTGCTGTTGGGTCAGGTCGCGTGCTTGATAGTGGTGAGACACGAGCAGTAGATGTCAGCCTTGGTGATACGGTCGTGTTTGGAAAGTATGCTGGCAGCGACACCATAGAGCTCGATGGAGAAGAATTAGTTATTTTGAGCGAGTCAGATATCAAGGCCGTCATTGAATAACATAAGCGTGTAAAAACTAAAGTGTAAAAACTTTTTTGTTCAAACTGTATATATTTGCAAAGGAAATAAATCATGGCAGCGAAACAAGTAAAATTTGGTGACAGTGCGCGTCAAGACATGCTCGAAGGAGTCAATGTGTTAGCAAACGCAGTGAAAGTGACACTCGGGCCTAAAGGAAGAAACGTTATTTTAGATAAATCGTTCGGTGCACCTACGGTGACGAAAGATGGGGTCTCTGTAGCCAAAGAAATCGAATTGAAAGATAAGCTCCAAAACATGGGAGCCCAGATGGTAAAGGAAGTGGCTTCAAAAGCCTCAGATGACGCGGGGGACGGTACGACAACAGCGACAGTACTAGCGCAAACTATTGTTACTGAAGGCCTAAAATCCGTAGCAGCGGGCATGAATCCCATGGATCTTAAGCGCGGGATTGATAAAGCCGTGGTTTCCGCGGTAGCAGAAATCGCAGCCGTCGCAAGACCGTGTTCTGATTCAAAAGAAATAGCCCAGGTTGGTACGATTTCCGCCAACAGCGATACGTTAGTGGGGGATATCATAGCTGAGGCGATGGAAAAAGTAGGGAAGGAGGGTGTTATTACTGTAGAAGAGGGTTCCGGTTTGGAGAACGAGTTAGATATTGTCGAGGGAATGCAGTTTGACAGAGGATATTTGTCTCCCTATTTCGTAAATAATCAAGAGAATATGAGTACGGAGCAAGAATCGCCGTTTATTCTGCTTGCAGACAAAAAGATTTCTAACATAAGGGAGTTGTTGCCGCTTTTAGAGTCCGTCGCCAAAGCTGGTAAGCCTTTAATGATAATAGCTGAAGATGTTGAAGGTGAAGCGCTTGCAACGCTTGTCGTGAATAACTTACGGGGTATTGTAAAGGTAAGCGCCTGTAAAGCTCCCGGGTTTGGTGATCGTAGGAAGGCGATGTTGGAAGACATTGCAATTCTCACGGGTGGAACTGTTATTTCTGAGGAGGTGGGTCTTGATCTTGAGTCGGCGACGATAGAGCATTTAGGGACTGCTAAAAGAGTGACAATGACGAAAGAAAATACCACCCTTGTAGATGGAGCGGGTGAGCACTCAGCCATTGAGGCAAGAGTGAAACAAATACGTGTTCAGATCGAGGAGACAAGCTCTGATTATGACAAAGAAAAACTCCAAGAACGCGTCGCGAAGCTAGCCGGCGGGGTGGCAGTAATTAAGGTAGGGGCCTCGACGGAAATTGAAATGAAAGAGAAAAAAGCTCGAGTTGAGGATGCCTTGCATGCGACGAGGGCAGCGGTGGAGGAAGGAGTCGTAGCTGGAGGCGGTGTCGCTCTGATACGGGTAATCCAATCTATCGGTGGTCTGAAAGGTGATAACGAAGATCAAACCGTTGGGGTTGGTATAGCGCTCAGGGCCATGGAGGCGCCCCTACGGCAGATCGTTGAAAATGCCGGTGCTGAGGGTTCTGTTGTTGTTGATAAAGTAAAGCATGGGTCGGGCAATTTTGGATACAATGCTGCTAGTGGAGAGTACGGAGATATGATTGATATGGGTATTCTTGATCCTGCAAAAGTTACGCGTACTGCATTGCAGGCAGCCGCCTCAATTGCAGGACTAATGCTTACTACCGAAGCGATGGTTGCGGAGGTTCCAGAAGATTCAGCTGCGCCGGCTATGCCTGATATGGGCGGCATGGGCGGCATGGGTGGCATGGGGGGCATGGGCGGTATGATGTAGCGCGACACGGAGAAGTAGTTTGTGAGAAGCCCTGTCTTGAGGAAGACAGGGCTTTTTTAATAGTAATATTTTCTTTTTAAAATGTGTCAATAAGTGAAGCCTCTTTTTTTTTTACTCGTTATACTCAGGTTTGCAAAAGTTTAAAGCATGGTGGGGTTTTTTTGAAATGGTGGATCGCTCGAAAGGACGAATGGGCCCAATAGTACCTCAAAGAGATGGTGTTTCCGCGAATCCACGTGCTACCGGTCGATCGAATGATAGACCATCGTCTGTTGGTGCGAGGACGCAGCGTTCGGGAGTGAGTTTGATCTGGAGGACTCTGTCAATGGGATTTTTCATAATAACCACGGTGGGTATCGCATTTGGTTTGTGGAAATTTTCTATTTTGCAGTTTAATCATGATCAGCTTCTTCAACGTTTCGAGCAGTTAGAGTCTAGATTAAATGTTGCTGACGAGTCATTGGTTCAGTCTGGCACTGCGTTGCAACTAAAAATTAGTAATCAACAAGACGAATTACAAAAACATTGGTCGGAAATTAAAAAACTGTGGGGGGTAGCAAATGACCGTAACAAAAACAGGATAGCGAAAAATCAAACTGATATAACATTTTTGGCAACTAAGCGCGTTGATAATGAGAAATTTGCTGATCAATTAGATGAAAAAATTGCTTCTCATATAAAACAACTAGAGGTAGTAAGCGCTAAATATTTAGAAACAAGCGCGGATTTGACGAGTATCTTTAATCAACTTCGTGCCATGAAAGATGATCAAAGAAAAAAGATGGAACGCGTTGGATTGGTGGAATTACAGCTTGAAAATCACCAAGAGGCCATCGAGTCTATGGATGGTTTTCGTAGAAACGTAAATCAAAAGATTTATGATTTAGAGCAACGAAAACCTAAGGAAACTGCTGCCGTCCAAGTTAAATAGTAAAAAAAACTTTTTAAGATCCCCCTTAATCAGGGCAATGCCGGAAATGAATGGATAACAAACCAATAAAGGACACCACTAGTTTGTTATTAAGAGATCCGAAGTTGGCATTAATTCAATTCTAAGCGTCAGTTGTATTCACACCAACTATGGTACGCGGTCAGAGAGGTTCTTCGAATATCTTAGTTTCCTAAATTACACCTTTTTGTTTTCCATTTAATATACCCATGGGGGCTGGTAATAATGGTGAAGACATTCTATTGGCACGACTATGAAACAACCGGCGTTAATCCGGCAATTGATAGGCCTTGCCAGTTTACAGAATTACGCACTGACTGGGAGCTAATTTTATTGGCGAACCTCTCGTTATCTACTGTAAGCCGCAGGATGATATTTTGCCCTCTCCTATCGCTTGCATGCTTACCGGGATAACACCGCAATGAACGATATAGAACATGATCAGGCACATGACGCGTTGGCTGATGTCAAGGCTACTATTGATTTGGCGAGACTAGTAAAAAAAGCAGCCACAACTTTTGGCGTATGCACTAAGGTGTCGCAAAAACTTATTTGTGAGCCGTTTCTTAAATGTGAAATCTGGTGACATTTTTCTCCACAGCTCCAGTTTGTTGTTGCCAAAGAATCACTGTACAGCTTTGATGATGCTGTTTCTGGTGCATCCAATAAACCAGAATGCGATTATCTGTGCAGATCTCTCTCGTTGATCCGAGTATTTTTAATCATACCGCTAAGGAATTGTATCATGAGATTTTTATGGGTAATGAAGCGTTAAAAGAAAATACTGATGTACCGTCACTTTTAACTGTGCATCTGAATCGATGTCCGATTGTAGCAACCCCTAAGTTGGGTGATAGTAAAATTGCGCAAAAACTTAATATTAATTTAGACAAATGTCGGGCCAACTGGCATGCTCTAAAAACTATGGGACTCAAGAGTCAATTACATCGTCTATATTTAGGTAAAGAGTATCCGAGGAAAAATTTTGTTGAACAGCAACTGTATGATGGCTTTGCACCAAACTCTGACAAGCCAATTTTGGAGGCTATTCGCTCCGATGCAGAAAATTTTATTGCTCCTGCTAACGTCTTTTTTTTGATCCACGTTACAAACAATTTATGATTAATTATCGCGCGCGTTCTTTTCCAACTTCACTTTCTAGTGATGAGAGATCGAAATGGCTCGATGATTGCTCGTTTGGGCTAACAAGTAAAGACTCCAATTATCTTACAATACAGCAATTTAATAGAGAGATAATAGAATTATCCAATGCTAAGAATCGCAGTGAGCAACAAGCTAGATTACTTGGTGATCTAACTGATTCGGGAAAGAAAGTAGTTACCAAATATAATTTACCAACTTAATTTTTCTAGCTAGATAAAGTACAGTCGAACTATTAATAATTCGAAACAAAGTCAGATAACAAGACTGGAGACAAATGGTGAAGTTTACAGGAGCCCATATAGTGTCTATCGATCAGTTTCAGAGAGCTGATGTAGATCTTATTTTCGAGGTTGCCGACACCATGGAGCCGTATGCTCTTCGAAAACGCGTAACTAGGGTTTTAGAGGGAGCAATTTTGGGAAATATGTTTTTTGAGGCCAGCACTCGTACTCGAATAAGCTTTGGGTCTGCCTTTAATTTATTGGGCGGCCAGGTGCGAGAAACAGCCGGTTTTGCCAGTTCTGCACTGATTAAGGGTGAATCTCTTCAGGATACTGCTCGAGTACTTTCTGGTTTCAGCGATGTGATATGTATGAGACATCCTGCCGCAGGATCCGTGGCTAAATTTGCATCTGCTAGTCGCGTGCCCGTCATAAGTGGGGGCGATGGCGATAATGAGCATCCCACACAAGCATTACTAGACTTGTATACGATTCGTAAGGAAATGAAGGGTAAAGGTAGATCAATTGACGGATTAAAAATTGCAATGATTGGAGATCTCCGATATGGGCGAACCGTGCATTCTTTATCTAAGTTACTCAGCTTGTATAAAGACGTAGAATTCGTGTTGATCTCTCCTCATGAATTGTCGTTACCTAAAAATATATTGGAGTTAGTTCGCAGTTTGGGATTCAAAGTGTCTTGCTCAGATCACCTGACTGAAAGTATCGTTGATGTGGACATAGTTTATTCTACTCGTATTCAAGAAGAACGATTTCCCAGCAAGCAGCAAGCGGACTTATACAGGGGAAGATTTCGATTGAATCAGGCAATTTATACGGAATTTTGTCAGCCAAACACAGTAATTATGCATCCGTTACCACGTGACTCTCGGAGTGATGCTAATGAATTGGATAGCGACCTAGATGATAATCCAAATCTCGCGATTTTTCGTCAAACAGATAATGGTTTATTGGTACGGATGGCTCTTTTCGCTATGGTTTTAGATGTTGTTAATAAAGTAGAGCAGTATTCATATGCTGCTCGTTGGTACAAAGAACGTCAAAATTAAAAGTAGGCGCTTAGTTGAAAAATGTATGATTTTGAAGATATCCGTCCTTACAGCGATGCAGAAGTTTCAGTAGTCTTGAGACGACTAGTAGCCGATAAGGAATTCCTCAATCTTATTCTCGAGCGGCAATGTCCACGATTATTCGATTTTTGCCCAAATACAATGCGCTTTCTATTTAGATGGGGAATGGCTTGGTCGGTGAGAGATATCAAAACCGTCTATGATTTTCAGAGATATCTATCTTTTAAACTCAAAAAGATATTGTCTGAGACAACAGACCAATACACTTTTAGTGGTATTAATGGGTTGAAAGCCAGTAAAGCATATTTGTTTATGAGTAATCATCGCGATATAGCTCTTGACCCCGCCCTCATTATTTTGGGTTTGGTAGAATCAGGGCGAGACTCTCTCAGGATAGCAATAGGAGATAATCTACTTACTAAACCATTTGCCTCCGATTTAATGCGGCTCAATCGCAGTTTTATTGTAAAAAGATCACTCTCCGCTTTAAGAGAGAAGATGATTGCGCTGAGGCAGCTTTCAAGCTACATACGAAACTCAATTTGCTGCGAATGTATTTCTATTTGGATAGCGCAGGCGGAGGGCCGAGCCAAAGATGGGCATGATAGAACTGAAACTGCTCTGCTCAAAATGTTAGCACTCAGTAGATCGAATGACCAAACATTCGGAGCCGCAATTAAAGATCTGAGCATAGTACCCGTCGCCATAGCATATGAGTATGATCCCTGTGTTTCCGATAAGGCTAAGCAACTTAGAGCGCAACAGTCTGGTGATACTTATATCAAGGGTGATTACGAGGACTTGGAATCGATCAAAAAAGGATTCATCGGATATAAGGGGAGAGTTCATGTTAGCTTTGGCGATGCAATTGATATTGAGGTCGAGACTCCGGAAGAGCTATCAAATGAGATTGATCGCCAGATTTTTGCTCTTTTCCAATTGTTTCCCTCGCATATAATAGCGTGGCAGCTTTTAAACCCAGATCGAGATCACAAGTCTCTTCAAAATCTTTGGCCCAAGGAGGATTGGACAGCTGCTCGCAGAAAATTTGTACGGCATGTGGCTGAACTTCCCGTTGAGTACAGAGATATTGCTCTGGAAAGTTATGCAGCGCCTGTTATTGATCAATTAGCCTCTAACGGCTCAATAGAATGAATTCAATATTGGACTCTAAAGTAAAATCCACGATTCAAGATGGATATACAAAATTTTTAATAGCCAATGGTCTTAAATCAAGGGTTGCCCAGAAGAAGATGATCGCTACAATCGCTAACACTCTCGGTTCAAGGGAAGGGGCGTCTCATATAGGTGTAATTGAGGCACCCACAGGCACTGGTAAGACGGTTGCATATCTATTGGCAGCTTTGCCTATTGCGAGGGACCTTAAAAAGACTTTGGTTATATCCACTGGCACTATTGCGCTGCAAGAACAACTTATAAACAAAGATTTACCGGAGTTAATAGCCGCTTGTGATTGGGAGTATAAATTTTCGTTGGTGAAGGGTAGAGGACGCTATGTGTGTAATTTGCGTTTGCATCAACATGTAAAAGCAATGGATGGAAAACATTCAGCTTCAGATTTTCTTAGTGATGGAATCATGGATCAAAGTTATAGCTGTGATGAGAGGCTTTACCGAGAATTTTCAGATGCGCTGTCAAAAGGAGACTGGGATGGTGACCGTGACTCTTGGAGGTCTCACGTATCTGATAATGATTGGAGACCTTTGACTGTGGACAGACGTCAGTGCACAGGGCGTTATTGTAGGTTTATCAATGAGTGCGCATTTTTCACGGCAAGAAATGATATTGAGGAGAGTGATTGTTATGTCGTTAATCACGATGTAGTGATGGCTGATCTTGTTTTGGGTGGAGGGGTAATTTTACCCAAATTGGACAATGCCGTTTTTATTTTTGATGAAGGTCATCGTCTGGCAGAATGCGCCGTTCGACATTTTAAATCCGAGTGCAATCTAAACTCTGGTATTATTTGGTTAGAAAACATTAAAAAGCAATGCGACTTTCAGGTTGCAAATTTCGGTNAAGATGAGACTTTCTGTGAAGCCCTCACTCACATGGGAATGCTTGCGGAACAAGTTTCTTCTCTATTTAAAGTTGCACTGCCAATGTTTCAAAAATATCAAAGTTTAAAAGCTCTTAATGACAAAAAGTACCGATTTCCGTTTGGGGATATCGGCGATATGGAGAGAGATATTGCTGCACAAATTTCTGATACTCTCCGAGTTTGGATTAGGCATAATACTGGAATCAAAGATAGTTTGAGTGAAAAGCTTGGAATGGTTGATTGCCAAGTGAGATCGGCTGCGCTGGAACATTTTTTCCAGATGTTGGGATCTTGGCAATTGAGGGCTGAAAAGCTGTTATTACTTTGGAATCGTCTTGAAATAAAGATTTCCGGAGAAGAGATGCCTTTTGTATGTTGGCTAAGCTTTGATGACGTCGCAAATAATGGTGACTTATGTATTAATTCTAGTCCGATAAGTGCATCATTGTTGCTCGCCGAGGGTTTGTGGAACAATGTGGCCGGAGCAGTTCTGACATCTGCCACGCTGCGTTCACTGGGAAGTTTCAATAGTCTTCAAGCTGAGGCNGGGTTACCAAAAACCTCAGAGTTTCTAGCTTTGGATGGACCTTTTAATTACACAAAGTCGGCGAAACTTAGAGTTCCAAAAGACGCTATTGAGGGAAATTTAGTCGAAGCACACAACCTTTATGTTATAAAAACAATAGGGCTCACATTTGGAAAGTGTGATGGAACTTTAGCGCTATTTTCCTCAAAGCACCAAATGCTGGAGGTTTTTGAAGGATTGTCAAAGCAAGATGGAAAGTTCGTTTTGATGCAGGGTCAGTACTCCGTGGGGGAAATCCTAAGATTACACAGAGAACGGATTGACCGAGGAGATTGTAGCGTGATTTTTGGACTAGCTAGTTTTGCCGAGGGTATCGATCTGCCGGGCGACTATTGTCGACATGTTGTTGTGGTAAAATTACCATTTGCAGTTCCCAAGGACCCGCTGCTGGAAGCCAGAAGCGAGTGGATAGAGGCGAAAGGAGGTAATGCATTTTTTGATATTGCATTACCTTTAGCATCTTTGCGGCTAAATCAAGCGTGTGGAAGACTACTTCGAAAGGAAACTGACTCTGGAGTAGTGACCATCCTTGATCGTCGTATTGTAACTAAGCGTTATGGATCTAAACTGTTAGACTCGTTGCCACCTTTTTCTATAGATCTGTGCTGCTAAAGTGGTCTCTAACCTTTTAATGTTTTGAATATTACCACTAATTAAGCAGGCTAATTTTTAGCTCTTTCTGTCGGATTTTTACTTTCCGTAGGTGCGTTAATAGCTGACGAGGCATTCCTATTGGAAGTTGCACTGTGCTAAAAGTTTTTTGAAGTTTTACTTGGCCGATATAGCGGCTCGCTATATCGGCTTCGCTTGCAATAGCCCCAACAATATTGGCGGCAGTTATACCATCGTTATGCCCAAGTTCGATGCGGTACGTTAGCATTTGGATATCAGAGGATACTCGACTGGGTGCAAGGGGGTCTGTTTTCGGTTGATTCTTAGTAAGTTTTTGTTTTGAGGGGTGTTGCGATTTGGATGATACAATTGGACGGCTGGTAACGCTTGCTGACGTGGACTTATTTTGTTGTTTTGATTTTTGTGTCACAGATGGATTTTTTTGCTTTAGGTCGAAATCGATCTTCGTTGGAAAAATTGGTCGATCTTTTTGTCCTTCGTAAAGGAGGATAGCTGCGATTTCAGCCGCATCCATACCATTCTGGACGCTTATAGAGTCCACCAAAGCTCTAAATTTTGCTANTTCTGGGCTTTTTGAAGTTTTGACGAGTTGTTTAGTTATTTGCTGTATGCGAACGTCACTTATTTCGGAATTACTCGGCAACTTAAAAGGCAGAATTTTCTGTCGGGTGGATTTTTCAATTGATCGCAAGAGCCGAGTTTCTTTCTGTGTCACTAAAATGATGGCGCTGCCCTCTCGACCAGCTCGTCCAGTGCGACCTATCCTGTGTACATATGATTCATTATCATATGGCACATCATAATTTATAACATGGCTGATACGGTTTACATCAAGCCCCCGAGCAGCAACATCAGTTGCAACGACGATATCTAATAAACCTTGTTTTAATTTTTTTACTGTTCTCTCGCGCACGCTTTGGCTAAGGTCTCCGTTTAAAGCGGCAGATGTATAGCCCCGTGCCTCTAGTTTTTCTGCTATTTCTAGTGTCGAAGACTTGGTGCGTACAAAAATGAGCATTCCATCGAACGGTTCCACTTCAAGAATCCTAGTTAATGCATCGAGCTTCTGGTGACTTTTAAGAATTAAATAACTTTGTTTTATTTGCTCTACCGTCTTTGTTTTGGCGGTAATACTAACGTGTTGTGCGTCTCCTATGTATGTATCCGCTATATTTTTAATCCTTGCGGGCATGGTCGCTGAAAAAAGAGCGCGCTGACAATCGATCGGAGTTTGTGAGAGAATCTTTTCAACGTCATCAATAAAGCCCATGCGCAGCATTTCATCCGCTTCATCTAGAACAAGGCTTTTTATTTGCCTTAAATTAAGGCTTCGGCGGCGTAAATGATCAAGGATTCTACCCGGTGTTCCAACAACAACTTGCGTGTTTCGTTTGAGCCCTCGGAGCTGGACACTGATATCTGCGCCACCATATATTGGCAAGACATGAAACCCTCTTATATTTCGAGCATAACTCTGAAAGGCCTCCGCCACCTGAATGGCTAATTCCCGAGTAGGAGTCAAAACTAATATTTGAGGTGTTTTTTGCTTGTCATCTAGTTGGCTAAGCATTGGTAATGCGAATGCAGCAGTTTTCCCTGTGCCTGTTTGAGCGGTTCCTAACAGATTTTTCCCGTTCAATAACACTGGGATACACATGGCTTGAATAGGTGTCGGTGCTTCATAACCAAGGTTTTGTATTGTTTTTAAGATCGCTGGTTTTATTCCAAGCAATGAAAATTTAGATACTGTCATAGATTTTTTCAACACTAATAAGGCTGGAGTTCGAAAAGATCGCGATTATACGGGTATGCTTCGAACTATAAAAGTAACTTTTCTACAATAAATCCTGTTCGAGCTAGAATAAATTTGTCTAACGTTAACCTTTCGCAATGTCACAAAAAACTTATACTCAATTAGGTGACGATGATGAACGGTTAGATGATAGCTCCAGATATGCATCGGATTAAATATTAATGATAATATTAGGGGTGTCAGATCAGAAATACAATTCGTAACAGCGCAAAAAAGGACGGCCTTCCAATTGAGTGAGTTATTTTTAGTACGCCATGCTCAGGCATCATTCGGATCTTCAAATTACGATCAACTTTCTGAAATTGGGATGCGTCAATCTGAGTGGCTGGGAGGCTATTTTAACTCATTGAGAATCCACTTTGATAGGCTGATTTGTGGTGATATGGAGCGTCATCGTCAAACATTGTTTGGTATTTGCAACAGTATGAATTTAACGGTTGATGATAGGATAGAGTTATGTGAATTAAATGAATATGATTTCTCTGACTTGATATTAGCATTTTCAAATCAGTTTCCTGAGAATCCACGCTTGCTTGAAGTTCAGGCAGATAGTTCTAGTAAAGAAAAACATTACCGCTTGCTAAGAGACGTACTCTCCGCATGGGGACGTAATGAGATTGCTGAAGTGGGAGAAACTTGGCACGTATTTAGCGATCGAGTATTTGCGGCACGAAAACAAATTCAAGCTATTGCTAAGACTGGAGAAAAGGTCCTCGCAATAGGTTCGGGAGGTTCAAACAGCACGTTTATGGGACAGGTTTTGAAGGTTCCAACTGAAACAATCTTTGACTTAAACTTACAATCAAAGAATACAGGAATTAATCGATATTTTTATAATAAAAGCAAGATTTCTCTTGTCGGATTCAATGGTACCCCTCATCTTGAGACACCAGAACGATTTCAATATATCACTTATGGTTAGATTATTTGTCGTATAAATATAGCAACTACGTGTAAAAAAAATGGGATTATTGGTGATTAAGCGCAATTAATTCTTAACTGTTGTGGACCTAAGGATAAACGGTAGTTACACTTTTTTTAATATTGAATGCAAATTTAAAGCTTAATCGGATCTCGAAGTTTATAGATTTTGGAGAAATTGAAGATGACTATAAAAGATAGTCGTAGAGAATATAAATTCGCAACAATGGAACGGTCTTTAATGCGGGATGATCCGATAGATCAATTCCGTATGTGGTTAGATGCTGCTTTGGCCGCTGATCTACCGGATCCAACAGCGATGTGCCTCGCCACCGTTGATAAGTTTGGACGTCCGTCTCAAAGAATGGTACTGCTAAAAGATTTTGGGGAGCATGGATTTATTTTTTTTACCAATCTTAAGAGTCGTAAGGCATTAGAAATTATTTGTAATAACTCGGTTTGCTTACATTTTTCGTGGCTTTCCTTAGATCGTCAGGTGGTCATTCAGGGAAGCGCTGCGTTATTGTCTAGAGATAAAGTAGAAAATTATTTCCAAGGAAGACCAAGAACAAGTCAAATTGGCGCTTGGGCTTCGCGACAAAGTGAGGTGATTACCAACAGGTCTGTATTAGAGAAACGGTATTCAATAATTGAGCAGAAGTTTGCGCAAGTTGAGGTCCCGACTCCAGAATTTTGGGGTGGATACAGAGTTTCTTTAGAAAGAGTAGAGTTTTGGCAAGGGGGTAAACAACGATTGCATGACAGGTTTTGCTATATTCCAGATGGAGTAAACTTGACGATTCCAAAGTGGAAAATTGAGCGGTTAGCCCCTTGAGCTCCGGGTAATTAAGTTTTTCATTGCTTATAACGAATTTTCAGGATAGTCAATTCTCTTGTGCCAGCGGGCGTGTCGGTTTTCACCACATCATTTATTTTTTTCCCGATCAGGGCTCTTGCGATTGGTGAATCGATGCTTATCCANTTCTTTTGGGGATCAATTTCGTCTGCTCCAACTAGCCGGTATTCGAATTTTTCTCTCGCTAGATTTTCTAGAGTTACAAACGCCGCGAAAAATACTCGACTGGGATCGCTCGGCGGCTTCTCGACGACGGTTGCTGCCTCGATACGTTTTGTAAGGTACCGCACGCGCCGATCAATCTCTCGAAGACGGCGCTTACCATAGATGTAATCACCGTTCTCAGATCTATCACCATTTTTTGCTGCTTCATGAACAATTTGAGTAACCTTCGGACGCTCAATTTTCCATAGATCATACAATTCTGATCTCAGACCTTTGGCACCCTCTGCCGTAATGTACGGGGCACTATTAACTTTTGGTGGTCGGTACCGAGACATATTAAGCTTAATTACGTTAGCCAAATACTTCGAGGTAAAATGCTAGCTCAGTTTCCAGTGCATGGGTAATGTTGGCCGCTTTCCGGAATCCATGACCCTCGTCGCTATATTCTATATGCTTGTGGTAAATGTTTTTCTTTTGTAATGCCGCAGCCATTTTTCTTGCTTGATTTGGCGGTACAACGTTGTCTTGCAATCCTTGAAAAAATACGATGGGGCAATCTAACTGGTCGGCATAGTTGATGGGAGAGCGTCTCATGTATTTTTTTCTTTCAAGCGGGTATGGACCTATTAGATCATCCAGGTAATGTGACTCAAATTTGTGTGTATCCTTGGTTAGTGCCTCCAGATCACTGATTCCGTAGTAGCATGCGCCTGCGTTAAAAGTATCTGTAAAGGTTAACGCAGCTAGTACAGTGAAGCCCCCTGCGCTGCTGCCTCTAATTATGCACTGGTTGCCGCTAATTAAACCTGAGTTAGTCAGATGTAGAGCAGCGAATTGTGCGTCTTTAACATCGGTGATTCCCCAAGCTCCGCTGAGACTCTGTCGGTATTTTCTTCCGAAACCGCTGCTCCCGCGATAGTTGATATCAAAGACGGAGAATCCTCTACTGGTCCAAAATTGAATTTTCAGATTTAACGATGTGCCAGTGGCGCCGGTGGGACCACCATGACACATAATTATAACCGGTGGTAACGTACCTTCTGGGATTCTAAATTTTGCATTTACGGGAGGATAGAAAAACCCATGGACTCTAGCTTTGTCTATGCTGTAAAACCAAAGTGATTTCGGTTTTGAGAGATCCTGAGAATTGAGATGCACGGGTGCTTTAGCTGTTTTTTGTATCCCGCCGGAGGGAATATACAGTTCTGAAGCAGCTCCTTGGATGTTTTGAGACGGAATAGTTAAAATCCGCGGGGCACATGATGAATTCGAGGCTACGCAAGCAAGTTGTCCGTCAAAGATGCAAATACTATGCAGATTATCATACTCGGTTTTTATTTCTTTTATTTCTTTACCGATAGTGTCTAGTAAGGCTAAGTGCCAGCGACCACCTTGTGTGTAAAGACAGGCGATGGTATTGGCGTTTATAAAATCGAAGTAAGTGGCTCCTAACTGCCAGAGCGGGGCACAAAATTCAGCGTCTTTTTCTACAAGAGGTAGAAGGGTATATTTTTCATTCACACTTCTGAGTTCTACTCCATATATATTCCACCAGTTAGAGCGGTCAGATATTATATAGAGTTCTCCATTTTGTGCCCAATGAGGCTGCATCAATGATTCATTTTGGTTGCCGATAATTTTGCGCACATTAGTTACCTTACAATTGGTGAGGTCTGCTAACATGAGTTCACTTCGGTCCCACGACATATGTGGATGTTGCCATTGAATCCAGCACAACTGATTATTAGTCTGATTCAGTCTCGGATAAGCAAAAAAATCGGAACCAGAAACTAGAACCTCGGTTTTTGAAAATGTCCGTTCGAAAGGATCAAGACCAATCGCCACAATAACATTCTCCGGATCTTTACCTCCGTTGTGCCGTTCTCCAATTGCGATAAGTCGGTTTCTATAATAATCGACAATAATATCGGCGAAGCGCCAATTACTATCGTTAGTTATCGGCAGAGGTGTCTCTCCAGAACTCAAGTTTATTTTATAAATGCGCTGGTCTGAGCCATTAACGAAGTAAAGAGATTCGGAATGAACAGCGTAGGCACAACCGCCATACTCATGAACTCGGCTGAGATGGCTGAAGGGAGCAGGAAGTACATCTTTAATTGTGCCATCTTCAAAGCGACACATAATAACGTTTCTCCCATTATCCCATGGTCGGCCCTCTACCCAATATAAATTGTTGTTATGCGCTTTGAGAAAATGTAGGTGAGGTGATGAGTTAGTCACCATTTTGGCAGAAATCGGTGAGTCCCAAGTACCGCAGGTCTTTTGAGCATGATCCATTTAAATTATTAAGTCCCCACTTTTTGCGTTGCAAAACCCATTTTAGTTAGCAACTGCGTGAGCTTATCTCTTTGGTCTCCCTGCATTTCTATATGCTTATTTTTTATCGTCCCTCCCGTGCAGCATTGCTTTTTTAAGTGTTTAACAAGGTTTTTAAGTTCGGTTTGTGACACGCGAAAACCTGATAAAAGAGTCACTCCCTTACCCTTTCGACCTTTTGATTGCCGAGAGATTTTGATTACCATATCTTTCTTAATTCCAGAAGAATCGATAGCAATTCTCAGGGGATCTGAAAAGCTGGTGTCTGTTGAGTAAACTAGTCTCGATGAGGACATTTCTATTGTTTTTCGGCGCTAACTGATTTTTCGATCGCTGAAACCTGTTTTTCAAGCTGATCGATCTTCTGACGGGATCTTTTCAGAACTGCATTTTGCGTATCAAATTCGTCTTGGGTGACTACGTTTAAACGTTCTAATGCACGCATCATTGCTCCCTTTAAATGTTCACGTAGCTCTTTGCTTAGACTATTTGCGCCCGATCCAAAAACATCATTAAAGTGTGCTTCAAATTGTTCAAATAGATTTTTTCCCATAAATCTAATGCCTAAATATATGTAAATTAGATTGGTGATTTTATCAGAATTTGATAAAAATTATTGCTTTTCATTTAAGACGTAGAAAAATATTTAGTAATGACAAGCACCAACATAGTGCAATTAGTGTAGATGTTCCCTGCTTTATCGCTTATTTGGTGCGTTCGACTGAAGATTATAGTTCAAATTCACGGAAAAAGCTGCTTGTACGAGGGGGTCTACTTTTTGGCACGGTTAGTGCAAACCGTAGAGGTAGTAAGATCTTTTGTCTTTATTTTTTTTGGATTTAAATCTGTTTTTTAGGGAGAGTGTTAATGATGAAATTTAGAAAATCTGCGTTGTCCTTGGCCGTAGCGTCTGTGGCGTCAGTGGGTGCCGTGGCGCCGGTGGCCGCGGGTGAAATCAGCGCCTCTGCTGGCGTTGCTACTTCTTATCTTTGGAGGGGCTACGACTTGGGTGCGGGCGATCCTGCGGTCTCTGCCAGCCTAGACTATTCGGAGGGTATGTTTTACGCGGGTGCATGGGTCTCTTCTGGAGATGCCTCTGCTGGGACCGAGTATGATTTGTACATGGGATTGGCTGGAGATGCAGGCGGAGTCTCTTGGGATGTTGGGATAGTCAATTATGTGTATCCAACGGGCGACTACCAAGGGACAGAAGGTTCCATTGGTGACTTTATGGAGGTGTATATCGGTCTGGGAATGGGCCCGGTGTCGCTAATGCATTATTCTAACATTGAAACCGGCGAGGGTTATGGTCCAGCAGACTCCGCCGATTACAGTTATACCACTATTGGTATGGAAGCAGGATCGTTTGGCGTAACATATGGTATGCATGATGGTGGTTTTGATGATTACGATCATATAGATCTATCTTACTCGTTCAATGACAGCCTTTCCTTCACTTACAGCATTCCCATGGAGGATAGTGAAGCGTCGGGTGGAGAAGAGCCGGTGCTGGTTGCATCTTACTCTTTTTCACTTTAGCGGCTATATAGTACTGGCATCCTGTCCTCACAACCCTGAGCCTTGGGGTTGTGAAGGACTCCGGAAAAGCCCTCTTGATAGTCAAGGTACGGTGTCTAACCGGCTTTAACAAGTTGGTGTAGAGTTGAGTATTCCACTTTAAATTGGAGTGAAAGTGAAACTTATCACAGCCATCATTAAGCCTTTTAAACTGGATGAAGTTAGAGAGTCGCTCAGCGAGTTAGGTGTGGCTGGCGTCACAGTTACGGAGGTTAAAGGTTTTGGTCGACAGAAGGGACATACTGAATTGTATAGAGGCGCCGAGTATGTGGTCGATTTTTTGCCAAAGGTCAAAGTAGAAATTGCGTTGGCTGATGACATGGTGGAAAGTGGCGTAGAANCGATTCTTTTAGCTGCCAAAACAGGAANAATCGGTGATGGTAAGGTATTTGTAACGCCCTTAGAAGACGCAACTCGCATACGTACGGGAGAATCCGGTGAAGAGGCTGTCTAGTGGTGGGCCGTTCTTTTACGAAGACTACACTTAACTTCTTCTTAGTTTATTTATAAAAAATTTNAAAAGATATTTGGAGAACTATTAATGGAAAATGACATTATTGAAATTAAATATGCAATGGATACCTTTTACTTTTTGATATCAGGGGTATTGGTAATGTGGATGGCAGCCGGCTTTACGATGCTGGAAGCCGGACTCGTCCGTTCAAAAAATACAACTGAAATTTTGGCTAAAAACGTTGCGCTGTACTCAATTGCATGCGTGATGTACCTCATTATGGGATATACAGTGATGTATGGGGGAATTTCGAACTTATATGTGCCTGACGGTTTCTTCGGAATTTCAGCTGCCAATTCTACTGCCGAAGAGGTCTTGGCAAGTGGAGGAGACACGTATTATTCTGGGGCATCTGACTTCTTTTTTCAGGTAGTTTTTGTAGCCACAGCAATGTCAATAGTATCTGGAGCAGTGGCGGAGCGGATGAAGCTGTGGGCCTTCTTGGCATTTGCAGTGGTTATGACTGGCTTCATATATCCGATGCAGGGTTCTTGGTCTTGGGGTGGAGGATTCTTGGGAGAAAACATAGGATACTCTGATTATGCCGGCTCTGGAATAGTACATCTTTGCGGCGCTGCGGCTGCATTGGCGGGCGTACTCATTTTAGGTCCTAGGATTGGAAAGTATTCGGCATCAGGAGAGTCAAATGCTATGCCCGGCGCGAATATGCCACTTGCAACAATCGGGATGTTCATTTTATGGATGGGATGGTTTGGATTTAATGGCGGGTCGGAGTTGGCCGTTGCGAGTATCGATAGTTCAAATAATGTGGCTTCTGTTTTTATGAACACTAATACAGCGGCAGCATCTGGTCTCATCGCGGCACTCATAACGTCGCAAATAATGTTTGGCAAAGCTGACCTCACAATGGCGTTGAATGGAGCACTTGCAGGCCTAGTGGCCATTACAGCTGATCCACTGTCTCCATCATATGGAATGGCGATGGTGATCGGAGCGATTGGAGGAGTTATAGTTGTATTCTCAGTGCTGGGGCTTGATAGTTTGAAAATAGATGATCCTGTCGGTGCCATATCCGTTCATGGCACAGTAGGAATCTGGGGTCTCATAGCAGTGTGTATTGCCGGAGAAGCCACCCTTGGCGGACAGATTGGAGGAGCCTTAATTATATTCGCTTGGACATTCATTACGGCTGGAATCGTGTTCTATTTGATTGACATGGCTATGGGAATCAGAGTCAGCGAGGAAGATGAGTTGAAAGGAATCGATACTTCCGAGTGTGGAATCGAAGCCTATCCGGAATTTACATCCTCTTCATAGATATACCCTCAAAACCGGACTCAAGCCGGATTTTAACCGGGGCTCTTTGCCCCGGTTTTTTTTTCGTCATTATTAACTTCTGTTTAAGATGCATTTCTTAACAAAACCAAGTATCTTTACATCTCAATTTAATGCCAAAGAAGATATATGCAAATGAAATTAATTACTGCAATTATTAAACCTTTTAAGTTAGATGATGTTCGAGAAGCGTTAGCAGAGAATGGGGTACAGGGTATTACAGTGACGGAAGTCAAAGGCTTTGGGCGCCAAAAGGGTCATACAGAGTTGTACAGAGGTGCAGAGTATGTAGTTGATTTTCTGCCAAAGATAAAGCTCGAAATAGCGGTCTCGTCAGACATGGTGGATAGCGTTGTCGAAGCAGTGGCCAAATCTGCAGTGACAGGAAAAATCGGTGATGGCAAAATTTTTATTTCTGATCTGACTCAGGTCGTTAGGATACGAACGGGGGAAACAGACGAAGATGCAATATAGCTTTAATAAAATTTCCTGACTTTTGAATACTATATATATTGAAGGGTCGCAAGATGGCTTTGGCACGGGTTAATTGGAATCGCGCTTCTACGGCTCTTGAGCTTCCGGTTTTGTTGTGTAAATTACTTGCTTATATTAGTCTTTGTATGATCGCTAATACTTTTGCGGAGGACATATCCGTCAGGGGAGAAACAATCGCTCTGCAAAAAGTCCTAGCGAAGCTAGAAGCAGCGCGCCCCGAGTTTCACTATATAATTTTGGGTGAGTCAGATATATCTGGCTATCTTAGAATTGCAATTGAAAATGGTCCCATACTATACGTTGCCGAAGATGGAAGTCATTTTTTTGATGGCTCAGTTTATAGAGTAGAGGCAAACGGTTTTGTTGACGTCGAAGAACTCCGTTTAGCCTCAAATCGGAGGCAGATATTTGCTGAATTAGACGTTGACGACATGATAGTGTTCGCACCTGCGGGGGGGACGAAAGCTATTATAAACGTGTTCACAGACATTGACTGTGGGTATTGTCGTAAGCTACACAATGAAGTCGAGGAATTAAACTCGTATGGCATTGAGGTTAGGTATCTCGCTTACCCGAGAGCCGGCTTAGACTCGCCCTCGTATTACAAAATCACCACAGCTTGGTGCTCGGATGATCGACCGGACACTTTAACTCGACTAAAGGCCGGAAAGACATTACCAAACAAAAATTGCATCGACAATCCAGTGGCAGCTCACCTTCGTCTTGGTAGAGAGATTGGAGTGGATGGAACACCAGCGATTATTATGATGGATGGAACTATGGTGCCAGGGTATCGATCGGCGGCAGACTTTGCAATTTTACTCGGTCTTAAAAATAGTGGTTGACCTTCTTTTGACCAAACTAATCCCAATCAACGCATGATCTTGGTACAAGTTATTCGAATCTATTAAAGGAAAAGGCGTGAAAACAGTTAACATTGGTTTATGCGGACTTGGTACAGTAGGAGGTGGAGTCTACGCGGTTCTTAAGCGCAATGCCGCCCTAATTTCCGCACGCGCTGGCAGTAACATTTTAGTGTCCCATGTAGCGACGCGAAGCATTAACCCTCGTTGTGCGCCAGCGTCAACGAAAATTTCCCAAGACGTTATTCAGATTTCAGAAGATCCGGATATTCATATTGTTGTTGAGTTAATCGGCGGCATATCGGTGGCATTCGATTTAATCATGAGCGCAATTCGAAATGGAAAACATGTAGTCACTGCTAACAAAGCACTAATTGCAGAGCGGGGATCAGAAATTTTTGTCGAGGCTGAAAAATACGAGGTTATCGTGGCATTTGAAGCTGCGGTCGCTGGAGGGATACCGATAATAAAGGCGCTCCGTGAGGGTCTTGTAGCAAATGATATTCAATGGATGGCGGGTATTATTAATGGAACTAGTAATTTTATCCTATCTGAAATGTCTAGTAAAAAGAGAAAATTTCAGGATGTGTTAGAAGAAGCCAAAGAAAAGGGTTATGCGGAGGCTGACCCTAGCTTTGATGTCGATGGCACGGATGCAGCGCAAAAACTAGCGATTCTTGCGTCTATAGCTTTTTCAATTCCCCTAAATACCAAAAATGTCTATACGGAGGGCATTGCCCACTTGCAACCGCGTGACATCGAATATGCAACAGAACTCGGGTATGGCGTCAAACATCTTGGAATAGCGCGTCAAAAATCAACAGGGATTCAGCTTCGTGTGCACCCTGCACTTGTTCCAGCGTCTTGCTTACTATCAAGTGTCGATAATGTTCTTAATGCAATTATGGTTGACTGTGATGCGCTTGGAAGCACTCTCTTTTATGGTCGGGGAGCGGGATCAGAACCCACAGCATCATCAGTGATCGCTGATATTGTTGATATAAGTCGTATCCTCACCACCTCCAATGTGAGTGGGACAAGGCCGCTTGGTGTAAAACTCGCAGACATTAAAGATAAAAAGATTCTTCCTATTGAGCAGATAGAGACTTGCTATTATCTTCGTTTCTCTATGCATGACACGCCAGGAGCATTATCAAAAGCCACTAGTATCATGGCAGAAATTGGAATCAGTATCGAGGCTATTATCCAAAAGGAGCAGCCCCTCGGTATTGATTATGTTGATGTGATCGTCATAACAAATAGTATTAAAGAACTGCATCTCAGCTTGGCGGTGAGGAAGATTGAGCAACTAGAGACGGTGCAAGGCGATGCCACGGTAATTCGTCTTGAGAGATTAGATCAAGTGTGACCTATTTACTGCGGATGTATTAAATGAAATATATAAGTACCCGAGGTGGTGGGAAACCAAAGAATTTCGACGAGGTAATTTTAACGGGCCTCGCTCCTGACGGGGGACTTTATGTTCCGGATAGCCTCCCGCATTACAGTGTATCTGATATAGCAGCTTGGAAAAAATTATCCTATAAGCAATTAGCGTTTAAAGTTATGCAACCTTTCATCGGGGACTGTGTGCCAGAAAGAGACCTTATTGGTTTGATCGATATCGCTTATGGCTCATTCAACCATTCCGCTACGGCACCATTAGTGCAGACGGGGCACAATGAGTGGGTTTTGGAATTATTTCATGGTCCTACTCTGGCTTTCAAGGATTTTGCCCTGCAGTTTTTGGGCCAGTTACTTGATTATATGCTTAAGCGAAAGAGAAAAAATGTTGTAATCATGGGCGCTACCTCTGGCGATACCGGATCAGCTGCAATAGAAGGCTGTCAAGATTGTGATAACATCAAAATGTTTATTCTCCATCCGTATCAGCGTGTGTCTGACGTACAGCGAAGGCAAATGACGACGGTGATATCTGATAATATTTTTAATATCGCTCTAAAGGGAAACTTTGATGACTGTCAAAATATGGTCAAGGCAAGCTTCAACAATCAGTCCTTTCTACCAGACAAACTTCAGCTAGTGGCAGTTAATTCAATCAATTGGGCTCGAATAATGGCTCAAATTGTCTATTATTTTTGGGCCGCCCTCCATTTGGATATTAGGTCAAATTCCATCTCCTTTTCAGTCCCTACGGGTAATTTCGGTGATGTTTTCGCGGGATATGTTGCTTCAAAAATGGGTCTTCCAATTAAGCAGCTTGTAGTTGCGACAAACGATAACGATATACTTCATCGTTGCTTAAGTGCTAACGATCATAGTATTCGCCCTCTCTCGCAGACCTTAGCACCCAGCATGGATATAATGATATCTAGTAATTTTGAAAGACTACTTTTCGATGTCCATGGTCGAGACGGAGCGTGTGTTGTTAAATTAATGGAAGAGGCGAAAAGAGGCACTTTGAAGCTATCGGATGAGGTGCGCGTTGGAATCCAGCAGCTGTTTACAAGCTATCGATGTGATGATCATGAAATGCTTCAGATGATTTGTTCTGTACACAAAAGTAATGGCTACCTGTTAGATCCTCACACTGCCATTGGTTTGTGTGCTGCTCGCCATTGCCGAGCAGACACACAAACTCCAATGGTAAGTCTTGCAACGGCACATCCTGCAAAGTTTCCTGACGCAGTTAAACAGTCGAGTTGTGGGGTAACTGCAAGCTTACCCAATCATTTAGATGATTTATTTTCTAGGGTTGAGTACATGCATATTTTGGAAAATAATCAGGAAGAGGTTCAAAAGTTCATAGCGGACAGAGTCGGTGATTTGGCAGGAATATAAGATTTTGATAGGCAAAGTTGTTTTCATAACCACCATATGTGGAGAAATAAAAAACATTATGAATTCTCAGGTCGTACTACCAAAGGCGTAACTGTTGTATATTAAGATTTGATCGTAGACAACACTATGGCCGTATGTTTGAGCATAAAATTTGTTGATAGCAAGTGCGAGTTAAGTTATGCGGGAAGAGCCAAAACTCTCTCAGGAAGATCTAGAAAAAATTCAGCACTTTATTAGCACCGGCTACAATACTGTTGATCGGAAGCCTTTCAGAGGCTTTCTTTTATTCATAGTCACTTGGTCCATAGTAGCCGTGTTAGGGGTAATTAGCTATTTAATTGGAAAGTGGGTTGGATATCTCTAAGTCGGCGATGAAAACAATTTGCGGGCTTGTGTAGGCTCAGATACAGACGCTTGATTAAACGAAAACAAGGAATTGCAATGGTTCGGTCTCTCCTAGGACGGGCGTTGTGAAAAGAACTATTACTCTGCGGGGTTCTGACAACTTTTTATCCTCGGGAAATATAGATCCGTTGCTTCAGCGGGTTTTCTCAAATCGCGGCATTACCGACGTGTCAATGCTTGATAAAACATTTTCTAAGTTACCCCATCCCTCTAAAATGTTGGGGATTGACTCTGCTGTGAGCCGGCTTGTTGACGCACTACAATCAGAACAGAAGATTTTAATCATTGGAGATTTTGATGCTGACGGGGCGACCAGTACGGCGCTCATGATGCTCGGATTAGGGGGTATGGGATTCTCTTTAGTCCAATACTTGGTACCCAATAGATTCGAGTTTGGTTATGGGCTTAGTGAAGAGATTGTGGATATCGCAATTGAATTGAAGCCTGACCTCATAATTACGGTTGATAACGGTGTTTCTAGTGTTAAGGGTGTTGATACTGCCTCCCAATACGGTATTGATGTGATTATTACAGACCACCATTTGCCCAGTGAAGCATTGCCTAATGCCCATTCAATCATCAATCCAAATCAGTTGGGTTGCGAATTCCCCGCAAAAAATTTAGCCGGTGTCGGGGTTGCTTTTTATTTACTGCTGGCACTACGCACCGCATTGAGGGAGAAAAATTGGTTTGTATCGCGGGGCATAGTCGAGCCAAATTTATCGGTGTGGCTTGACTTAGTAGCACTCGGCACTATTGCGGACGTTGTCCCTCTAGATCAGGTTAATCGAACGTTTGTTCATCATGGGTTAAAACGCATTCGAGAAGGGTACTGTCGTCCCGGTATTTCAGCAATGTTGAGAATTGCAGGAAAGCACCAGTGTAGGGTAGATGCCCCCGATTTAGGATTTAAGCTTGGACCTCGACTAAATGCAGCCGGTAGGCTTAAGGATATATCAATTGGAATCCAGTGTCTTTTGACTGACGACATGGGTACGGCATTAGAGTTAGCAAATTACCTTGACGAATTAAATCGAGAGAGACGATCTATTGAAGAGGGTATGCAGGCTGAGGCATTACACTTACTTGAGGGGTTGCAACTGGGAAATTCTGACCGAATACCGAGCGTGATTTGTTTGTATAAGCCTAATTGGCATGAGGGGATACTGGGATTATTGGCCTCAAGAATAAAGGAAAAGTATCACCGCCCTGTTCTGATTTGTGCCCGCGAGTCTAAAAGTGTTAAACCTCCTTATCAGTTAAAAGGCTCATGTCGTTCAGTTCCAAAGCTCCATATTCGCGATGCATTAGAGGCTATAGCTTCAGAGCATGCTGATCTTGTAATGAAATTTGGTGGTCATGCAATGGCCGCGGGTTTGAGTATATGTGAGGATCGGCTAGAGTTACTTTTCACTGCACTTTGTAAGCATGTTTCTAAGAAGCTAAAAAAGGAAGACCTTACCAGCGTTTGTCTGAGTGATGGAGAACTAGACATAACACAAATTAATATTAAAACAGCTAGGCTGTTACATGACGCTGGTCCTTGGGGAGCGCAGTTTCCAGAACCTACATTCGATGGAATTTTCATCGTTGAGAGGCAGCAAATTCTCAGCAAAAAACATCTCAAAATGACGCTATCACATCCAGAGCGAGAAGACTCGATGTTAGATGCGATTTCTTTTAATATAGATGTCGATAAGTGGAATAACGAAAAAGTAAGAACTCTTCGTTGTGTTTATCGGCTTCAAATTAACGAGTATCGAGGAATAGAAAAGCTCCAGCTATTGATCGATTACTTTCAACCGGTTCAGAGTACTAAAAGTACTTCGGCCGAGTTTAGAAGCCAAGGGTCTTAATCAAGAACTGCTGAACTTTTTCTTTGATAATTGGCTGTGCACTCGCAGCAGGATGCAATCCATCACTTTGGATGAGTGATTGCGTCTCAGTTATTTCATAAAAATCGAAATTCATTAGGTCGACATTTTTTTCTATAGCGATTTTAGTATAAATATTCGCAAAGCCCTCCGCATAACGACTGCCATAGTTCCCTGGTATTCGCATACCGAAAAGTATTGGTGTTGAAGCCTTAGATCGGCAAATCTCAATCATTTTTTTGATATTATCTTCAATTATAGAAAGAGGATAGCCACGCAGGCCGTCATTTGCGCCAAGTTCTATAATTACATGGGTCGGCGAAAATTTAGTTAAAAGTTGAGGTAACCGCAACAAACCGCCGCTAGTTGTATCACCGCTAATACTCGCATTAATAATTTCATGATTTGCTTGAAAATGATTTTCAATAAGGCTGACCCAGCCACTCCCCTCCTCAAAGCCATAGGCAGCGCTCAAGCTGTCCCCAAGTATGAGAAGTTTAGCCGCTTGGCTTTGAGGGCTTAAAAAAACTAAGCAACAAACGGCTAATGTAATCGTACTATAATGACGCAGTGTAATGTCCTTTCAGATGTTTAGTTCAGAACTTACCAGAAAACTGGAGTGATTGGGAATTAGTTATGATTAAGGTAAATAATTTGAGTAAAAAAGTCTCAGTTTTAGAGGAAGAGCTGACTATATTAGACTCACTTAGCTTTCAAGTTTTAAGAGGAGAAAGCTTGGCGATAATAGGTCCATCTGGTTCTGGTAAGTCAACGCTTTTGGGGATTTTGGCGGGATTGGATCTCCCTTCTACTGGCTCGGTTCACATTGATGGTAAGAGAATCACATCAATGACTGAAGAGGCTCGAGCGTCAATTAGGGCGCGTTATGTTGGTTTTGTTTTTCAATCATTCCACTTATTACCGGGTTTGACTGCACTCGAAAATGTGGCGCTTCCCCTAGAACTTCGATCCGAAAGCGATGCATTAATGACTGCAAAAGAATTTCTTCACAGGGTTGGATTACAGGATCGCTCTACACATCTCCCAAGTCAGTTATCTGGCGGTGAACAGCAAAGAGTCGCTGTTGCCCGGGCATTCGCATGTCAACCTAAAATTCTGTTTGCCGACGAGCCGACTGGAAATCTTGATATCGTGACTGGATCCAGAATAAACGACTTGCTGTTTGAGCTGAACCAAGAACAGGGCACTACTTTGGTCATAGTTACTCATGAGCAGAGTCTAGCTGCTCGATGCGAGCGTCGACTTCATCTGCAGTGCGGTGCAAAATTTGTATCCGTTGAAGAGATGACTACTAAATGTTAATTCTCCAAATGTTTCGGCGAAGCTGGCGCGGCGAGCCGTTGCGACTGGTTGTCGGATCTGTAGCACTGGCTGTTGCAGTCGTTACTTCTGTGTCTATATTGGCGGAACGAGTAGAGAGGGCGCTCATCTCAGAAACTAGTACCTTCTTAGCGGCTGATTTGGTTCTTGAGAGCAATTCTCCGATCACAAAGGAATGGATTGACTCAGCAGAGTCGATGGGATTAAAGACCTCAAGGATGATGAGTTTTATGTCAATGGTTTACAGCGGAGATGAGATGCATTTAGCGTCTATTAAAGCTGTCGATAATGGATATCCTTTGCGTGGTGTGTTACGTCACTCAGACACAGCTTTCGTTTTAGATGGACCATCAATAATCACGGGAGGTAGTCTCAGGCGAGGCGAGGCTTGGGTAGATGGACGCTTACTACCATTGTTAAATATTAAATTAGGGGATTCGATAGATTTTGGAGATGGTTCTATCAAAGTAACGCGGATCTTGGTCGAGGAGCCGGACTCGGGTGGATTTTCGTCTATGACGGGTTCTCGTGTTTTAATACATGAGAATGATGTTTTTTCCGCGGGCGTTTTGATACCCGGAAGCCGAGTGAAGTATCGTCTTTTGTTAGCAGCGGAAGGCGCCGATGCTACTGATCAGTTGATCGAGTATCGAAATCTAATGTCAGCAAAGCTATCAATTCACCAGCGATGGATAAGTCCAGATAAAGCACAAGCTGGCATATCAGATACCATTGATAGAGCTCGTCGCTTTCTTATGTTGGCCGGCAGTATCGGTGTTGTATTGGCCGGTGTGGCGTTAGCTCTGGCCAGTCATCAGTTTGCGAGGGGCGAAATACTGCAAGTTGGTTTGTATAAAACTTGGGGCATTGGCGGACTGGATATTCGTAGGTTATACATAAAATATGCAATCTTAGTTGGAGTTATAGGTTCCTCTTTTGGACTTGTGGTTGGTGCAATAGTACAGGAAATTTTAATTCAGCTGATTTCTGATTTGCTACCCGTTAATTTACCGCCACCTAGTGGAAAGACGTGGACTATTGGCTTTTTTACTGGAATGCTTTGTCTGGTGGGGTTTATGATGCCTTCCCTATGGCATCTGCCCGCCCTTTCAGCTCTTACTGTGTTACGAAAGGATGTAAAGGTGAAGCTGTTGGGGTTAGCCTACCGGGGTATCATTGGTGTAATTACCATCGGTTGTCTCCTTTGGTACTACAGTGCGAGTCTCATGGTTGCGCTCGCAATTTTTTCGGCGTTTGTTGTCATAACATTGGCTACTTTTATTTTTGGTTACTCGCTACTTTCGCTTGGGAAGTCAGTGTCGGAGAATTTTGGTAGTGTTTGGAGGTTGGCATTCGCTAATCTTTGGAGGCGTAGGGCTCAGAGTCTGCTACAGGTTATGGGATTTTCAGGCGCGATTAGTCTACTGATGGTGATGACGATCGTCAGAACCTCGTTGATCGATGAATGGCAGTGGCAACTGGCCGACGATACGCCAAATCATTTTTTCATTAATGTAGCACCACCTGAACTTGAAGGTGTGGAATCCTTAATGGCAAGTCGTTCTCTTGAGAATGTTGGATGGTACTCTATGATCCGTGCGAGGATTAGAGCGATTAATGGACAAGACTTAACCTCGGAGCAACGCGATAATCACGAGTCATTGCGTCGTGAGCTGAATTTAAGTTGGTCTGACACGGTTCCAGAGGGTAACAAGATAATGTCTGGGAGCTGGTGGCCAGAAGAGCCTACGAATGATGACTTAGAAGCTGATGAGACAATTCCAGTTTCAATAGAGGTCGATGTTGCCAATGAACTTGGCCTAAATCTTGGTGATTTGATTATATTTAGTGTTGGGGGATTAGAGTTCGAGGCAAGGGTGGCTAATACTCGTAGTGTAAATTGGCAGAAAATGACTCCTAACTTTTATTTTTTATTTCCTCAGGACGCCTTACTAGAGTTTCCTCACACCAATATGACTAGTGTCCATATTCCATCCGAAGAGAAGGGAATATTGAATCAACTTTTACGAGAGTTCCCGACTCTTCAGGTTATCGAGTTAGATAAAGTAATTAAGCGAATCCGAAGTATCGTATCGCAAGTTACTCATGGCTTAGAAGTAATGACGGGTTTGATTCTCACTTGCGGTGTCTTAGTGATGGTTACATCAGTTCGACTTTCAATGTCAGAACGTTTACATGAGAGCGCAATTCTCCGCACTTTGGGAAGCTCCAGGTCAGTTATTTTAGGTATTCAGATTATCGAGTTCGCAAGCATAGGGTTGATTTCAGGTCTATTGGCCGCCCTTGGGGCCGAAACATCTCTTGCGCTCATTCAATATTTTATTTTTAACTTGCCACTAGTCCTGCATCCTGCTCTATGGATCATAGGTCCGCTTTTCTGCATGGTTATGGTTGCAGTGCTTGGCGTTGGGTACGCTCAGAGTGCGGTGAGTGACTCTCCTCTCGATTTGTTGCGTCGCTTGTAGCGATATAAATGCCACGCACTATAAAAGAGCAATAACTTGATTAGATAAGTTATTAAGTTGCAATATCAGTGCAGTTCTCCGAGCCTCCATCGGCGAATTAGTTGCCAGCCCCTTGTTTGCAGGGCATTTTTTTTTGGCATGCTTAATGCAAATCAACTAATGCAATTCTATTACGACGCATCAGTCACTGTACTCGCTAAGGTGGTGTGCACTTGAGATTTAGGGTGAGTTGTTCCATTAAAAGTAGGTTGGAATGGATCGGTCACCTTCGCATAAATCTAGTGGCTTATTTCTGTGTTGAGATACTGCTAGTGATATTGGAACTGTGTAAAAAGCGCGTTTATATGCATCCTGGGGAGAGCATTAACGGCTGGAATTGTATTGAGTATTAAGAATTGGTCCAAATATTATTCATCTGAGGAGTTATTATGAAACTAAGGCGACATGTTGGTTCGTTGTTTGTTGTGTTATTTTTTGGTTTTGGAGTTCCGGTTTACGCTGATGGTCACGGAACTATAAAGGTAGGGGTACTTCACTCACTTTCTGGGACTATGGCGATATCTGAGACAACTTTGAAGGATACCGTGCTAATGATGGTGGAAAAGCAGAACGAGGCTGGTGGATTATTGGGTAAGAAACTAGAGGCTGTTGTTGTGGATCCTGCGTCCAATTGGCCGCTTTTTGCTGAAAAAACCCGGGAGTTGCTCACTAAAGAAAAGGTGGATGTAATTTTTGGGTGTTGGACGTCTGTGTCTCGGAAGTCTGTCTTGCCAGTTATTGAGGAATTAAATGGACTTTTATTTTACCCAGTCCAGTACGAGGGAGAAGAATCTTCTAAAAATGTTTTTTACACGGGCGCCGCACCCAATCAACAGGCGGTACCTGCAGTTGATTACTTCATGAATGACATCGGGGTAGAGCGTTGGGTGCTTGCGGGGACTGACTATGTTTACCCGAGGACCACTAACAAGATTCTTGAGGCTTACCTTAAGGCCAGCGGGGTTTCAGACGACGATATCATGATAAACTATACGCCCTTCGGTCATTCAGATTGGCAGGGGATTGTTTCCGATATAAAGAAGTTTGGTAGCGCGGGTAAGAAGACTGGCGTCGTTTCAACGATTAATGGAGACGCCAATGTGCCATTTTATAAGGAACTAGGAAATCAAGGGATCTCGGCCGAGGACATACCTGTAGTTGCTTTCTCAGTTGGAGAAGAAGAACTGTCGGGCTTAGATACAAAGCCGTTAGTAGGACACTTAGCGGCTTGGAACTATTTCCAAAGCGTTGAGAGTTCTGAGAATGACGAATTCATCTCCGACTGGAAAACGTTCATCAAAGATGATAAGCGGGTTACTAATGACCCAATGGAAGCAACTTACATTGGATTTAAAATGTGGGCGCAGGCCGTCGAGAAAGCAGGGACAACTGATGTTGATGAAGTAGAGCAGGCTATGCTAGGAATTACTACGCCAAATTTGACAGGAGGTGTTGCGGTAATGAACACGAATCATCATCTTTCTAAACCAGTTTTGATTGGCGAAATACAGGAAGACGGCCAAATCGAAACTGTGTGGGAGACTTTTGGCACTGTAATTGGCGACGCTTGGTCAGATTACTTACCTGCATCAAGTAAACTTATCGCAGACTGGACCGACCCGGTGAAATGTGGGAATTTCAACATTGAAACGGGAGAATGTTCGGGCCAAAATTTCTAAGCAATAGCGGAGATTGTCAAATTATTATGAGAGGCCGAGAGGCCTCTCAGTTTTTTAGGCCTTNATTAANTAGAANTATGAAGTTTTGGTAGATATATGANTCATNNATGGCGTANCAGTTNAAGACTAATCACTTNNCTNGTTATTTATGTNTTCGNGNGTTTGTGCTNGGCCGATGANGAATTTAA
>NZIZ01000018.1:0-3036 GCA_002691825.1 Porticoccaceae bacterium | reverse complement strand
ANGNGAAGCANNTAGCCGGAGCGAAATTNCGNGNNNTACCAGNNATTGTTGCTAAACTAGAGTCCAGCGGTGAACGAGCGCTCCCNTTGCTNCGTGCCATGCTAGACGGAGCTCTTTACTACCGGAAAAGTGATAAACGCATAGTGGCNGCATATCGCACCGGAACCGGTGATTTTCGACTNGATGATTTGTTACAAGGTCTTGACNTNNAAGTTGCCTCCAAGCGNGAAATAAAAAAAATTGTTGTCAATAACCGGCTCAGAGGACAAATTCGCAAAATCATTGCTCGTATTACGCTTACCAGCAAAGAGCGTGTTGTTAGAGAGCTCGCTGTCGATAACATGCTAAATGATTTGAACAAAGCAAATATTGCATTATTGAGAGCGGTCAGACAAAGCGAAAAAGATGGTGACATTCTTTCGAAGTTAGATATGGCTATTGCCCTTGACGATTTAAAGCACAACGATTCTAGACAAATTAGGCTTGCTGCCATCGATATTATCGATGGCAGGCTTCAGCCGGTTGTTCTTAATACTCTAAATTCGCTCTTAGATATGGATGCCGAGGGAACACCCGTCGAAAACGACGAAGAGGTTCGTAAGAGAGCACTTGCGGCAAGAGAATTCATTGAACTAAAGATCTCATTTTATGAAGTTTTGCAACGAATTTTCTATGGGCTCAGTCTAGGTTCAATTCTGCTCCTTATCGCTACCGGGCTCGCAATAACTTTTGGAGTGATGGGCGTAATCAATATGGCGCATGGCGAATTGATAATGCTAGGTGCCTACACAGCATATGTGGTGCAGTTGTTGCTCCCAGGTAGTATCGAATACTCGATTTTAGTTGCAATACCCCTAGCTTTTACTGTCTCGGGACTCTGCGGTATTCTGATCGAAAGATATGTGATTCGGTATTTACGGGGACGCCCGTTAGAGACTCTATTAGCTACTTTTGGAATAAGTTTGATTTTGCAACAAACTGTGCGTAGTGTTTTCTCGCCACTCAATCGACAGGTAATTAGTCCNAGNTGGTTAAGCGGCTCGTTGGAAATTAATCCAGTTTTTTCGTTAACGTATAATCGACTCTATATNCTTGCGTTCGCGATANTNGTACTGTTGTGCCTCCAGTTAGTCCTTAAAAAAACAAAACTNGGTCTNCAGGTGCGAGCGGTGTCTCANAATCGTGCTATGGCNAGGTCGATGGGCGTCAGGACGGAGAGAGTTGATGCGTTGACCTTTGGTCTTGGCGCAGGGGTTGCTGGTGTCGCTGGTGTGGCGTTGAGTCAACTCACGAATGTGGGTCCAAACCTCGGGCAAGCATATATTGTTGATTCGTTTATGGTGGTCGTATTTGGAGGTGTTGGTAATCTATGGGGAACGATGGTAGGCGGTTTTACGCTAGGTATTGCAAATAAATTTCTGGAGCCAATGACCGGTCCAGTCTTGGCGAATATTTTTGTTCTCATTTTCATTATCTTGTTCATCCAAAAGCGGCCTAGCGGTTTGTTTCCTCAGAGAGGAAGGGCAACGGAATGATGCACCATAACCGTGAGGTAGCTCGAGGGGATAATTTCCAAAAAAACGGTCGGATTTTTTTAATTGTTCTTTTTGGGGTGACTATCTATGCGTCTTTTTGTAACCTACTTGTTCCGGATGATTCAATCTTTCATGTAAGTACATACACAATAACGCTACTCGGAAAGTATTTATGTTTTGCGTTACTAGCGCTTTCGGTAGATGTTGTTTGGGGGTATTGCGGAATATTGAGTCTCGGACACGGAGCTTTTTTTGCTCTGGGCGGATACACCATGGGAATGTATCTAATGCGACAAATTGGGGAGCGCGGTGTTTATGGTCATCCGATCTTGCCTGATTTCATGGTGTTTCTAAACTGGAAAGAGCTTCCNTGGTTCTGGTACGGCTTCGANAGCTTTGGATTTGCAATGCTGATGACCTTGGTTGTNCCCTCAGTTTTAGCGTTNGNTTTCGGTTGGCTCGCATTCCGATCTCGNGTCACAGGAGTGTACTTATCGATCATNACGCANGCAATGACTTATGCATTGATGCTGGCTTTCTTTCGCAATGAAATGGGATTTGGGGGAAACAATGGACTNACCGATTTNAAAGATATACTAGGGTTTGACCTTCAGTCGGACAAGACGAGGGTTGCCCTTTTTTGTTTGTCAGCAGTTATGCTTGCCATGGCCTATCTCTTAAGCCAGTTAATCATGCAATCTCGTTATGGGAGGGTGGTGCTAGCAATTAGGGATGCTGAATCCAGAACTAGATCTATTGGCTTTAAGACCGAAAATTATAAAGTCTCCTTATTCGTATACTCAGCGGCTCTTGCTGCAATTGCTGGTGCGCTTTATGTGCCTCAGGTAGGAATTATTAACCCGGGTGAATTTTCTCCGTTGAATTCAATAGAAATTGTTGTGTGGGTCTCTGTTGGTGGACGCGCCACTTTATATGGGGCAGTAGCAGGTGCGGTTCTGGTGAACTATGCGAAGACGAAATTCACAGCGGAGTTTCCAGATGAATGGCTATTTGCATTAGGAGCACTTTTCGTTGGAACAACGATTCTTTTGCCTAAAGGCTTAATAGGTTTTTTCGATGGCAAAAAATGGCGCAGCGTTAGGCGGGGGTAGAGAAAAGCTAACATGATCATTTCTCGCGGATCCGGAATAAAGCAATTGAGTCGATCGGTGTCTACGTTCAGCTCCTCGGGCAAGAACAGAAATGAAATGGTGGATATATCCCATAACGTGATCTTATACGTGGAGTCTCTGTCTGTAAGCTTCGATGGTTTCAAGGCGCTTAATGATTTAAATTTATATATAAATAACGGTGAACTTCGATGCTTGATTGGAGCAAATGGGGCCGGTAAAACTACTCTAATGGACGTGATAACAGGAAAAACTCGTCCAGATAACGGNNATGTTTTTTTTGGNCAAACTATTGATCTTTTNGNCAAGACAGANACTGAAATAGCGCAATTGGGAATTGGGAGAAAATTTCAAAAACCGACTGTATTTGA
>NZIZ01000017.1 GCA_002691825.1 Porticoccaceae bacterium | reverse complement strand
GTCGCATCGCCGCCATTAGCATACCCGGTGTGATCTTGTCACAGTTTGAGATACAAACAAGCGCGTCAGCACAGTGAGCATTTACCATGTATTCGACAGAATCGGCTATTACATCTCTTGATGGCAAGGAATAAAGCATGCCGTCGTGGCCCATTGCAATACCATCGTCCACTGCGATTGTGTGAAATTCTCGGGCAATACCGCCAAACTTCGCAATTTCAGCAGCAACTAGATCACCCATGTCCTTCAGATGAACATGTCCGGGTACGAATTGGGTGTAAGAATTTGCTATTGCTATTAAGGGCTTTTGGAAATCATCGTCTGTCATCCCGGTTGCACGCCATAAGGCTCGTGCACCGGCCATATTTCTTCCTTGCGTTGTTGTATGAGAACGATACCTTGGCATCTGATACTCCGGTGAGCAAATTTTAGAAAGGATACCAGAAATTACAATTCTGCTAAACCAAGGGTTAGGGATTTATGATTTTTAAAAGGACCTTAGAATTACGTTTATAGTTATACAATAATTTTTTGTCTTTGGGCAAAAGGTCTGGACCGCACTCGGTAAAACCTTTTTCAATAAACCAGTGCGCTGCATGCGTGGTCAAGACGAATAGACTCTTTATCGATTCTTGTTTTGCTCTNNCNTCAATCACGGTCAAAAGGCGGGANGCNGTTCCCTGCTTNATGAAATCTGGGTGTGTNNCNACGCAGGCAATCTCTCCCATATCCCCNTNNAGAGGATAAAGTGCCGCGCANCCAAGCAGAAAGCCCTCNGGATGGATGCTGACATAAAANTGTGNAATTTCTACNTCTAGTCGCTCGCGNGAGCGCTTCACAAGTACTCCTTGCTGCTCAAGNGGTTGAATTAGCTCAAGTANTCCNCCNATGTCTTCTATGTTTGCNTTGCGTATTGTTTCCGAATTATCNTCTGATATNAGTGTTCCNGTACCNTCTCGGGTAAATAGTTCAGACAACAANGCTCCGTCAGTTTTTTCGNTAATNAGATGGACCCGTTCCACTTGCCTAGAGCAACATTTGTAGGCTGACTGGAAAATTTTTCTTTCCAGTCCTGATCGTACTTTATCGGCTGCAATTAACTCCCCCAAGGCCTCAAGGGAAAGTCTTCTCTGTAGCTCACCATCGATATAAACTCCAGCAATAGAGCTTATAAATATAAGCTTCTCGGCCTTCATGAATGAGGCTACCTCGGATGCTAAGTCTTGGTATGAGAGGTTGAAAGCCTCGCCCGTTGATGAAAATCCAATTGGCGGGATTATCACAATAGAGCCACCTCTAAGAGCAGATTCTATCGCACCGTGATCTATCCGGCGGACCTCACCGCAGAAAAGGTGGTCAATCCCATTATGGACGCCAAGTGGCTTTGCAATGGTAAAATTACCGCTTATAGTCCGTATCTGAGCGCCAAATATTGGGGAGTTTGGCAGGCCCATAGACAATAATTTTTCCAGCTTTAAACGGGTCGAGCCTATCGCTTCCTCGATATAAGGCATCATCGAGTTGTCAGAAATCCTTAACTCATCATGGAATGTAGAATTTAACCCCGCGTCATGCAGACGTTTATCAATCTGAGGACGGGCACCGTGAACGAGAATGATGCGTACGCCGATAATATGTAGGACAGCGATATCGGCCAACAAACTTTTGCTATTAGGACCATCCACAGCCTCTCCAGTCAGAGCAATGACAAAGGTTTTGCCCCGATGCGCATGGATATAAGGCGCGCTTTCACGAAAAAGATTTACATAACTTTTTGCTGTCATAGGTGTGATTATAAGCAACAGTGGCCAATAAGTTCAGACAAAAATTGTATATTCGGATTAATTCTGTCCATCATCAGATATTCGTTCGGCTGGTGTGCAGCCTCGATATCTCCAGCCCCCAGAACGACAACATCCATCCCAAGCTCCTGAAAATACGGGGCTTCGGTGGCAAATGCGACTGAGCCACTCTTTTGTCCTGTAAGTTTTTCGCATAGAGAGACCATCTCAGAGTTCTCATCAGCTTGGAATGGCGGTACCAAGAGACGCTCTAGATTCCACTCTGCTCGGTCAGCTTCAGCGATCTTACGAATTTCACTTTCCAGGTCAAATTGTAGCTGATTGATACTCATGCCCGGTAGTGGCCTGATCTCAAACGCAAGGAAGCAGTGTCCGCAGATTCTGTTTGCATTGTCCCCTCCACGAATACAACCCAAGTTGAGTGTAGGATAGTCGATTTCAAAACCAGGATGCTTCTGCTGACGCATACGGTCTCTAAGCTCCAAAAGTTGGGATATAATTTTGTGCATTATATCCATCGCGTTCTGACCCAAATTTGGATTACTTGAGTGCCCCGAACGCCCAGTGACGGTAAGTTTTTCAATCATGATGCCCTTGTGCATTGATATTGGGCGCATACCTGTCGGCTCACCGATAATTGCTCGGCGAGCGACCGGACTTCCTGCAGCCACTAGTGCTCTTGCTCCCCGCATGGATGACTCTTCGTCTGCTGTGGCTATGATGATAAGAGGATGCCTTAGGTTTTTGCCATGGTGTTGCTTGAGGGCTTCGACCGACAGGGCAAAAAAACTTTTCATGTCACAACATCCTAAGCCAAACCATGCGTTATCTCGCTCAGTGAGTATGAATGGATCGCTGTCCCACAGCTGCTCGTCACATGGCACCGTGTCGGTGTGCCCAGCAAGCACGAGGCCACCTGGGCCCGAACCAAGTGTTGCAATCAGATTAGCTTTGTTGTCAGCTAATTCCATGACCTCGCACCTAAAGCCCAGCCCGTCTAGGTGGTTTGCCAGGAGTGAGATGATTTCCAGGTTGCCATGATCCAAATTCGGATCAATGCTGCTAACAGAATTACATGATATTAACTTCGACATAAAGTCGTTAACTTTGATGGTGGATTTCCTACTAAATACATTCATTTCCATTCACCATATAGCAATACCATCTCAAAATATGACCGTTTACCTCACCTCACAATTGAAAATAAGTACTATGCAAGCTCATCGTGGGTTTCTGGAGATGTGAGTAAGTAACGCATCAGAGCTGTTTATTTTTAATGTTTTCTGTTCAAGAGATAATCAAATCACAGGCACACCCTCAAGAGCTTCTTGAATTGCATTCTGATCTAAATCTAGATCTTGCATCTCGCCAAGCAAATATTTTTCGTATGAGGACATGTCAAGATGTCCATGTCCGCAGAGTGCTGTCAGGATGGTCTTTTCTTCTCCGGTTTCCTTACAATTAAGTGCCTCGCGAATGGCAGCGGCTATGGCATGTGTTGGCTCTGGAGCTGGGACGATACCCTCTGTTTTCGCAAACATGACTCCGGCAGCAAAACACTCTTTTTGTGCGATCGATATTGCTTCAACAAGACCGAGCTCATAAATGTGAGATACAAGGGGCGCCATTCCGTGATAGCGGAGCCCACCTGCATGTATGGGTTCCGGAATAAAATTATGCCCTAGCGTATGCATTTTCATCAGCGGAGTCATACCTGCAGTATCGCCGAAATCATACCTATATTCACCTTTCGTGAGGGTCGGACAAGCACTTGGTTCCACGCAGCGAACGGTTGGGTACATTTTCCCTTTGAACTTTTCCCGCATGAAGGGGAATGCTAGTCCCCCAAAGTTGGACCCACCGCCGGTGCAGCCTACAAGTATGTCTGGTGTCTCGCCGATCTTGGCCATTTGCAGGAGCGCCTCCTCTCCGATGATGGTCTGATGCATGAGAACGTGATTAAGCACACTTCCGAGCGCGTACCGAGTGTTATCGTCTGATACCGCCTCGCTGACAGCCTCCGAGATAGCTATACCTAGAGAGCCGGGGTGATCCTCGTCTTGCTGTAAGAGTCCACGTCCATATTCTGTGACCTTGGATGGACTTGGGTGAACCTTTCCACCCCAGATTTCCATCATCGTTTTTCTGTATGGTTTTGCGCGATAAGAAGCTGCAACTTGCCAAACTTCACACTCCAAACCGAACTGTGCGCAGGCAAATGCAAGGGAGCTACCCCACTGACCAGCTCCAGTTTCGGTAGTTAGTTTTTTCACACCCTCCATCGCGTTGTAATATACCTGGGGCACTGCGGTATTTGGTTTATGTGATCCTGCAGGGCTGACACCCTCATATTTATAAAAAATTTTTGCAGGTGTATCTAATAATTTTTCCAGCCGACGTGCCCTGAAAAGTGGCGTGGGCCGCCATAATTTATAGACATCCAATACTTCGCCTGGAATATCGACAAAGCGTTCGGTTGTCATCTCTTGTTCTATCAGGGCCTTGGGGAAAAGGGGTGCGAAATCCTCGCCTGTGGCGGGTTCTCTTGTTCCCGGGTGAAGGGGAGGCGGCATGGGTACACTGAGATCTGCTGCAATGTTGTACCATTGGGTTGGAATTTCATCTTCTTCGAGGAGAATTTTGTTAGGATATTTCATAGTGCTTTTTCCAAAATGTTAGTTTTCAATTTATTGTGTGTAATCATCCTGTTCTTCTAATCGAGCTGTACTGTGATCCACTTCCAGCGGGTCATTATGTCCAAATCGGCATCAGTACCTTCGCGACCGAATCCACTCATCCCGTTGCCCCCAAATGGCACATGAGGCTCGTCCTGGATCGACATGGCGTTGATATGTACCATCCCCGCATTGGACTTCTTGGCAACTTTAAGCGCAGTGGTTATATCACGAGTAAAAAGCGAAAAACTTAAGCCATATTCAGTGTCGTTAGCCATACTAATCGCCTCTTCCACTGTGTCTACCTTATAAATTGTCGTGACCGGACCAAAGGTTTCGTCTTGACAAACAGTCATACTTTTATCGACATTTGTCAGAATTGTAGGGGGGCAGCAGGAACCTTTCCACTCTTCATCACCATGGAGCCTTATTGCCCCTTTGGCAAGCGCATCATCAATATGATGTCTTACCCTTTCTTGTTGTCGATCACTGATGATTGGGCCAATTGCAGTCTCGGGATCAGATAAGTCTCCGACTTTTATACTGGCCGCAATGTTTTTAAAGGCAGGAATGAATTTATCGGCGATACCCCGTTGCAATATGATCCGACTAGAGGCCATGCACGCTTGTCCTTGAAAGAAAAATATTCCCAACATTGCTGCCTCTANTGCCTTATCNAGGTCCGCATCATCCAGCACGACCAGCGGATTTTTCCCTCCAAGCTCTAGTGTAATCGGTTTCAAATCTTTCGCGGCNAATTTAGCGACATGTTTTCCAATTCGGGGTGACCCGCAGAAATTGATTGACGAGATATCAGCATGGCTTGTCAGGTGATCGCCAATCTCGAAGGGGTCGCCTGTTACATAATTGAAAACGCCAGCGGGCGTGCCGGCTTCGGCCAATGTTTCTGCAAATTTTACAGTAACCTGTGTGGCAAATTCAGACGGAAGCAACACAGAAGTATTACCGGTCGCTATAACCATGGCGATCTGTTTGACATTTTTAAGGAGCGGTACATTAAATGGAGTAATACAAGCGATTACTCCCACAGGTTCCCGTACCGACATTCCAAACGCGCCAGGGCGGTCGAGCGGCATTGTCTCACCTGTCAAACGTCTAGGGACACCTGCTGCTGCTCTAAACGCATTGATACAGTACTCTACCTCGAACTGAGCCTTCATCATTGGCGAACCAATTTCGTCGATCAACAGGCGCAGGTACTCTTCTCTATCACGCTCAACAAGCGCTGCAGCCCGACTTAGAATTGCCTCACGATCCTTTGCCTGAGTATNACTGAAAGATACAAATGCGCTTTTGGCAGCGGCAACAGCTTTATCAATGTCGGAAGTTGTTCCCTTCGCGACCTTTGCTATTATTGACTGGTCAGAAGGATTTAGGTCGTCGAAGTANAAGCCACTAGACGGAAGTACCTCTTGGCCATCAATCCATAGATTTGATGTTTTCATTATATTCATGTCCTCGTTTTATTTACGTTGTGAGTATTTTTCTCGCATGCGAGCTCTTAGAGCGAGGGTTTTTTCCATATGTCGGCATCTTGGAGAAGNTGCACCTGTTTTTTGAGGACCTCCTTTTCGTACTCTGCATGCTTCATCGGGGCACGATTTAAGTAAAGATTTTTTGGATATATNGGGTCTTTATAAACAATCTGGTANAGCTCAGTNCGNAGGTCTTTCATCCAGTTGGTCCATAGAGAATTTTGTCGGTGGGAGCGCATCGCCTCTATGTTGATCGGGCCACACACGCTGGTTGAAACGCCCCCGTAACTCTGTTTTCCAACGATCTGCCCTCGATAGTCAACAATCATAGATTGCCCACCGAAGGTATCTACGGGGGTCTCCTCCTCTTGTGTGAGGAAATAGGTTCCCATATTAGGTGCAATGACAAACAAGTTATTGTCGAGTGCGCGAGCCCGAGTCTGGATTTCAAAATAGTCATTGGATGCAGCGGGGTGAGGAATGGAGGCTCGATAAATAACCTCAGCTCCGTTCATGGCCAGTGCTCTGGCATTTTCTGGATAAGAGCCCTCGTTCGCCATCATGATACCCATTCGACCGATCTCTGTATCGACCACTGGCCAAAAGCTCTCTAGAGTATTTCCATAACGCTCAACCCACCAGTCGTAGATATCATGAGGACATACGGAGTGCTCAACCGGATAAAGCGGNGCNACCTTGAAATGCTTNAGAATTATTTCACCNNTNGGATNCATTATNAANCCGACNTTAAAGAAGCGGTCCGCTATCTCCTCATGCCGAGCTTTGGCCTGTCCCATAACGTAAACTCCATGACGCCGGGCGATTTTTTCGGCGATCATGTCGGTTTCCGGTCCCGGAATGTCTATGGCGCACTCATGCGCATAGGTTATNTGATCCGCATCCATCACCTCATCATTAAATCCCTGNAGCGCACCCTCTGGGAGNGCAATTAATTTTACCGGNAGATCNANAGAAGAGAGCCAGAGCGCTGCGTTCGCCATAGATGCTAGGTGCTCTATATTTTTGAAAATTTCCTCTCTTTTGCGAATNCCCCACACTGTAGGAACTAGACCCACGGCATTGTATGTTTCGATCATAATATTTTCTCGCCTGTATCAGTGGCACTTGGTTATAATTGTCGAAAAGCTCGTTAATTTAACCTTTCGGAAAGGGTATAACAACTGCTGAGACACGAATTTTTGTTGGAGACCTATTGTCATGAGTGATGTGACAGCTGAAGAACTTCGGTCGATGGTTAACACCCGACCTATGACTTTTTTCCAAATTACATCAATCGGCCTTTGTGTCGTGATCAATATGTTAGATGGTTTCGATGTTCTGGTGATGTCCTTCGCAGCCTCGTCTGTATCTGCTGAGTGGGATCTGTCCTCTGGCGACCTTGGACTTTTGCTGAGTGCTGGGTTGATAGGTATGGCAGTCGGGTCTGTCTGGCTGGGTCCTTACGGAGATCGATTTGGTCGCAGGCTACTGGTATTGACTTGTCTGATAATCATTACCTTAGGTATGCTTGTATCGTCTCAAGTAGCAAATAAGTATGAGTTAGTAGGGTTTAGATTTATAACGGGGCTAGGTATTGGTGGAATGTTGGCTACGCTCAACACTATGGTTTCTGAGCTATCAAATGACAGAAAGCGGGGATTATGTATCAGCATATTGCAGTCTGCTTATCCAATGGGTGCCATCGTAGGGGGCATTATTTCAGTTTACCTGCTGTCGGAATTTGGTTGGCGATCGTTATTTATGTTTGGTGGTCTGTCGTCTTTAGCTATGATTCCGATTGCTTACTGGGTCCTTCCTGAGTCAATGGATTTCTTACTATCGCGAGGAGACAAACAGTCCGTCGATCGCATAAATGAGCTCTCGCGGAAGATGGATCTGCCTGTGATAGGCATGACGATTCCCAGTGAAGAGCGACAAGCAGACGTGAACCTAAAGACGCTACTGTCGCAACCTTACACCCAAAAAACCTGTTTTATTTGGTGTGCATTCTTTTGTTTGATGTACGCTTTCTATTATGTGGTCAGCTGGACTCCAAAATTATTGGTTGATGCGGGGCTCACTACAACCCAAGGAATCTCAGCGGGGATATATCTTCAGTCAGGTGGGATCTTGGGAGCTGTCGCCCTTGGAGCATTGACGGCTCGATTTGATGTCAATCGGTTAACTGCGGGGTATTTGGTCATGAGCGTAGTGTCGATGATGGTGTTTGGTATGGGAGAGCTCAGTTTAGTCAGCCTAATGGCATGTGCCTCCATAATGGGTTTCTTCTTGATAGGTGCGATGATCGGTCTCTACACAATCGCGCCCGCGTTGTACCCCGCCAGCCAGAGGGTCACCGGAATTGGCTGGGCCATTGGGGTAGGGAGGGTGGGTGCTATCCTCTCACCATTAATCGGAGGAGTATTGTTGTCTTATGGTCTCAGTTCATCTGAGAGCATAAGTTTTTTTGCTTTCCCTCTGTTAATTGCTTCATTTGTGGTGTATCGAATGAGAGTGGCGTAAGAATCCTATTAAAGCCAAACTGAGATGTTAAAACTCTCTCCTTATGGTGTAGTATTGCGCACAGAAATTTTTAATTACAATCTTTGGGGAAGAGAACATGTTTAGTAAGTCAAACAGAGCTATATCGGTTGGAGCCAGCGCTTCAGCCTTGCGTCAGTGGTATATCAAGCATCTTCATAAGAAACTTATTTTTTTAATGAGTGCTATGTTGATTTCGTCAGGCTCCGGATTTGTTTCAGCGAGCTTAGAGGAAATTGTTGTTACCGCAAGAAAGAAAGCTGAAGGATTACAAGATACACCAATCTCTATCACAGCGCTCTCGGGTGAGCGTCTTGAAGATATGGGGTTAACCCGGGTCACTCGTCTACAAGAAATTACTCCAAATCTCGTTTTCCAGAACACGCCTACCTTTAGCGGGGCCGGCAATAATGCAGCGGTTTACATAAGGGGTATTGGGCAACGAGATTTTATTCCCACGATAGATCCAGGAGTGGGCATTTATGTTGATGAGGTTTACCTCGGGCGTTCTGCAGGCGCTGTATTTGATATGATCGATATCGGTCAGGTTGAGGTGCTTCGTGGTCCTCAGGGTACTTTGTTCGGTAGGAACACCATCGGCGGAGCCATTAGCATTTCTACCAAGAAGCCGGATGACATTGTTGCTGGTAAGTTTGACATTAAGCTTGGTACTGATGGCCGCCAAAACGTCCGTGGGATGTTAAATCTTCCGATCTCGGAGTCTTTATACATGCGCGTAAGCGCGACCATGATGGAGCAGGATGGATACGTCTTCCGGCCCTTCGACGGGAAGGATCTCGGTAATCAGGATTACACCAGTGCGCGTGTCGCTTTTCGATGGGAGGCTTCCGAGACTTTTACCGCAGACCTTTCACTGGAGCAGTATGACGATTTTACCAACGGGCCACCAATGGTAATAACCCGGGTTGATGGGTTTCCGACAAACTTCAATGCGGTCGCAGCTTCTGAGAATAATCCGCCGGGGAATTTCCCTTACGCCAATAATATTTTTGCTGGTTTTGGAGCTGTAGAGGCTTTTACCCCAGATTATGGCCATACCGTGTGCAGTGCTGCCGACGCTCCAGCGACGTGCTATACCACTGCTAATGCCGTGACAGGAGATAATACGAATCTTGGTACTGGACCAAATTTCTCTGATATGGCTAATGAAGCGATCACGTTGGTGCTTTCTTGGGATTTAGAGGATATAACCGCAAAGTTAATTGCAGGTAGTCGTTCTTTAGATGGTGTTTTTGCGTCAGACCGTGACGGGTATCATCAAGCAGATGGCGAGCTTTGGTTTCCTCCTATTCCTTTAGAGATTAATCCGGTAACGCACTATTACGATACATTTGTGCAAGATCAGACGTCCATTGAGTTGCAGCTTTCAGGGACCTACATGGACGATCAAGTGGATTGGATTTTGGGGGCATACTCATTTAAAGAGGACGGTGAGAACATTAATCCGGTTGATTTCACGCCTGCCTCTCTCCAGAGCGGAGGGTATTTTGATTATTCGAGTAGTGCAATTTTTGCTCAGGCAACTGTAAATATTACCGATGCTTTATCGGTGACAACGGGTATAAGGCACACTAAAGAGGATCGTGACTATACGCCAGATCAGTATTTTGAAGAATTACCGCTTTCGCCTCCTCCTCCAATGTTCAGGTGTTTCACTGAATTAGGTGTTAAGAAAGACTGTGAAATTGGTGACAGAGTAGTCCCATTTGAGACCGTTAACAACAAGATGTCCGAGACTACCCCCTTGTTCAATTTGGCTTACACAAGTCAAGATGGAAATATGATCTACTTCACTTACAGTGAGGGTTTTAAAGTTGGAGGCTTTAATCAACGGATTTTCCCGCCAGAGCCAAGTTTGCCAACTTTTGCCCCTGAGTTTGCAACCTCCTATGAGTTTGGTACAAAGGCTGAGCTCTTGGATAATTCTTTAAGGATTAATAGTGCAATATTCGTGAGTGATTATAGTGATTTACAGTTGTTGATTGCCGAGCCTAGCCGTGTCGGCCCTTATGTCACAAATACAGGAGAGGCTACGATAAAAGGTTTTGAGTTAGAGGTATCGTATGTCACGACAAGTTCTATTTTCCTTGATCTCTCAATCGGTTTTACTGATGCGGGATATGATAATTTAAGCCAAGAGGCTCTGTATGCGGGACTGTCAGTTGATTCCCCTTTTGGCTTTATTTCAGAGTGGAATACTCATCTTTCGGTGACTAAGAGCTTTGATTTAGGAGGCGGGACCGTTACGCCACGCATTGACTGGGCTTATCGCTCCGGCTGGTATACAAACGCAAGTGGTGTAGCTTTGAGACAGGCTTGGTTGGATGCGCCTGAGTTATATCAGCCAGGATATTCGGTTGTAAACATAAATGCTCGTTGGGAAAGTTCGTCGAGCGGTCTCTCTGTGATCGGGGGTATTGATAATCTAGCGGACGAGCAGTATAAGATTTTTGGGGATTATCAGCCGAATTTCGGCAGTGATGCAGAGGCCTATGATCGAGGGCGTCAGTGGTTTCTGATAGTTGGGTATGAATTTTAGTGTGTTTTTTGACGCTTACAAACCTTTCGGCCTGAATGATAGCAAGAAAACCGAGATAACTAGGGGGTAGGGGAATGTCATTTTCAGATCGCGATGGAAAGATTTGGATGGACGGCGAGTTGATAGATTGGAGACAAGCTAATGTGCACCTTCTGACGCACACGCTCCATTATGGGAGCGGCGTCTTTGAAGGGGTTCGGGCTTATGATTGTGGGGACCTTGGCACTTGTATCTTTCGTCTTGCCGAGCATACAAAAAGACTTTTTAGCTCAGCTAAGATTATGCACATGAGCATCCCATATAGCCATGAAGAGATTAACGAAGCTCATCGTGAAGTGGTTCGAGCGAATCAATTAACAGAGGCCTACATAAGGCCTCTGGTATTTTATGGGTCCGAGGGTATGGGGCTTAGAGCCGAAAATCTGAGGGTCCACGTCGGAATCGCAGCGTGGCATTGGCCTAACTACTTAGCTCCTGAAGCCATGATTGATGGTTTAAAAGTACGGACCTCCTCCTATTGCAAGCACCATGTGAATAGTTCGATGTGCAAGGCAAAAGCCTGCGGCAACTACCTTAACTCCATGTTGGCTTTGAGAGAGGCATTAGATGCCGGATGTGACGAGGCCATGCTCTTAGATACCGAGGGTTTTGTTGCTGAGGGGAGCGCGGAGAACTTCTTTATGGTTCGAGATGGAATAATATATACTCCAGACCTTACGTCGTGCCTCGATGGGATTACCCGGAACACGGTTTTTATTTTAGCTGAGGATTTGGGTTTAAAGGTTCGCGAGAAGAGGATTACTCGTGATGAGGTGTACATCTGTGACGAGGCTTTTTTCACCGGCACTGCGGCTGAGGTGATTCCAATACGGGAGTATGATGGCCGTGTTATCGGGAGTGGTATGCGAGGTCCCATAGCGGAGCAGTTACAGAGGTCCTATGTCGAACTTGTGCGTGGCGGCGGAAAGCAAAAATATACAGAATGGCTAGTACCAGTAGCCACCTAAAAGCTGTAAGCAATAGTTCCTTCTGTGTTAAAAACTTATCTAATAAATCTCGACCTATCTGAGGATCGCTTGCATGTCATGAATGGTCGGACAAGGTCCGTTGGCCTAGTTTTTCAGAGAATACCTGGTATAGTTGGTNCAGACCTCTTACTCGAGGAGCTCGATGAGGTTGACATTACAACATACGAGAAGTGGCACGGGAAGGCTCTTAACCCCGGTGAGGTTGGCTGTTACTTATCGCACATCACCGCCATGAAGGAATTTCTGGCTAGTGACGCCGAATTTGGACTGATATTAGAGGACGATGCTAATTTCCCAGAAGATTTCCAATCATTGATCCACTCCGTGGTGGCAAACGCTCGATCTTGGGATGTAGTAAAACTTTCGTCATTTCATTCGGGGACTCCCGTAAATATCCTCGCGCTGGAAGCTGGGTACCATCTTGCAATACCGTTATCTAGGTTAAATAATTCAAATAGCATTCTTTACAATCGAGCAGCTGCTGAAAGATTAGTTCGAAAACTCTTGCCGATGAGGTTGCCCTTCGATCATGCGGTTGAGCGAGCGTGGTTGTATGGGTTGAGATTCCGCTCAATCAATCCAATACCTTGCGATGCTGACACGGGGATGGAATCAGAAATAGGGTACTCACATCAGCTAAAATTTCCATTCTATCGACGCCTACCCTGCTTTTTGTTTCGTATTCGCACCGAACTAATGAGGGTTTGCTTTGGCTTTTATGAGATTTTTAAAATTCTGGCCTTAAGACGACGTCCCTAATATTAGGGTGTAATCACGGAGCGATTCAACTAGTATCGTAATTTATGCGAGAGATAGCTAACTACTGATGTTTGAGAAATGGGGTCACTCAGCCGCGCTCTTTTTTTATAGTTTTTTGTTTTATTTGTTAACTCCTGCAATTGTCATACGGTTGCTAGTCAAATCTCTTAGGTATCCACTGTATCGTATCCGCTTGGGCGAAAGGTGGGGCTTTGTCTCCGGAAGATCTCATGAAAAACTCACCTTTTGGGTGCATGCGGCCTCCGTTGGAGAGAGTGTTGCTGCAACTCCATTGATCACAGCGCTCTGTGCAATTAACCATGAATTTAGAGTACACGTCACTTGCATGACTCCGACAGGATCTCAACGTATACACAGTACATTTTCAGATCAACTTGGAAAAACAATAACCCACTCTTACGTGCCTTATGACATTCCAAGAGCGGTGGAGCGATTCTTAGAGCGAATCAGGCCTGATATATTGATTATTATGGAGACAGAGCTATGGCCCAATATAATTTCGTTATGCCGTAAAAACAATATACCTGTTGTTTTGGCAAATGGACGGATGTCTGAAAAGTCTGCAAGTGGGTATGAGCGATATGCGTTTCTTACACGGTGTATATTTCAACAACTGTCCAGCGTAGCGGCTCAGACTGATGGTGACGCAACTCGCTTTATACGACTTGGAGTCTCTGAAACCCGTATTTCGGTAACAGGTAATATAAAATTCGATATGGTCATAGAGGATAGTCTGAGGCAAACTGCAAAGCAACTTCGATACCGCTTACGTGGCAGAGATGAGCGTCCAATTTGGGTTGCAGCGAGCACACATTTCGGAGAGGAAGAGATCGTACTTGAAGCCTTTTCTGATGCACGAAAAAAAATCATCAACCTTTTGCTGGTAATTACGCCGCGTCATCCTGAGCGTTTTGGGGGCGTAATTAATATGTGTGTCTCCAGAGGATATCGAGTTGCTCGCAGCAGTAGTATGTCAAATGACGAAGAGTTTGACATTCTTGTATTAGACGCTATGGGGGAATTAATGGGCTACTATGGGGCTTGTGACATAACATTTGTTGGCGGTAGTCTTGTGCCAGTAGGGGGTCAAAGTCTCATTGAACCGGCCATGTGGGGAAGACCTATTTTGAGTGGACCATATCTCTATAACTTTTCGCAGACCGCTGAGCTTCTAGGTGCCTGCCGAGGACTCAAAATATGTAATGTCTCTTCTGAAATTTCGATAGCAGTTGTTGAGCTATTAACCAACACAGAAACTTGTAGAGAGATGGGAGCCTCATCTCTGCGGGTGGCAAAAGAAAGTAGTGGAGCGCTCCCAAGATTGGTTACCCTGATCGAAGATGCCAGAATTAGTTAGTGTTTGTTTTGTCTCACCGACTTATGAGTAGCTCCGGTCGCAACCAACCGTCGAGAGTGTACACGTCTTCAGGTGAAAGTTGCCCTGATATTTGCCTCAAGCGCATCATAGAGATTATGAAGTCAAACTTGGCATTCGCGTAATTGCGGCGGGCTCGAAAGAGGTTCTGCTGCGCGTTAAGGACATCTACGATGTTGCGCGTCCCTACTTCGTATCCAGCTTGAGTTGCCTTTAAAGCGCTATCGGCTGAGACTATGGATTGGTTCCGTGCACCTACTCGCGCGACGTCAGTGACAACGTTTTGATGCATAGAGCGAGCTGATTGAATGACGTTACGACGCGTTGAGATAAAATTCTCCTTGGCTGAGGTCGCAAGGTGCGCAGCCGCTCTTCTTTGAGCGTGTAACATGCCGCCTGAAAATAGAGGTACCCGCAGATTCAGTCTAATTGATGATCCATTGCTCTCACTGCCGAAGGCATTGGATGACCCGAGATCATTTCCAATAAATTTCTGAGATCCGCTCTCAGACCCATCTCTATCTGCTTTATCATAACCGGCAATCAAGGTAAGCTCTGGAAGGTGTTCGGATTTGGCTGCTTTGGCATAATTGTTTGCAGCAAGCTTCGTCAGTTTGGCAACCTTGAGGTTAAAATTATTTTCAAGTGCAAAATTTACCCAAGCATCGCTGTCAACTGGTTCTGGCGTGGATGGAACAAAATCCTCTCCAAGCCCAAATAGAGCCTCATGTCGTCGTCCTGTTAAGATTTGTAAGTGATCAAACGCAATCCGCTGAGCCCCCCTACTCTCCAAACTGTTGACAGCTGCCTCATCGGACGCTGCTTGAGCTTCGTGGACTTCCGTTATCGGAACAAGGCCCACTTGGTATCGCTCCCGAGTTTGCTCTAATTGCCTTTGGATCGCTTTTTCTTCAGCTCGTCGTGTCTCGTTATTATCGAAAGCTCTCAGAACATCAAAATATGATTGGGTGACGCGAAGAATGAATTCCTGCTGGTCGGACGCAAATTGGGCTTTCGCGCTCTCGCTTAGATTACTACCACGCTGAAAGTTGTACCATGCGGGCAGGTTGAAAATGGGCTGAGTTAGATTGATTTCATATCGGTGAGAGGTGGTATTGGATTTGGTATCAACAACTGAATATGCATTAAAACTAGATTGGTCATAGCTACTGTCGGTGTAAGACCCCGACGCAGAGATTTGTGGAAGTATTCCTGCTCTGGCAATTGTACGTGCTTCGGAGTCAGCCCTATAGCTTGCGCTCGCCGATGCAAGGGTGGCGTCCTCCGTTAATGCGATTTCATAAATTGCCTTGAGGCTTTCTGCTGCTGCCTCATTTCCTATCAAACCCAGTAAGATATAGGTTAGATTTCGGGTAAGCCTTCGAATCGTTTGGATTGTTGCCATCGGTTTTCTCGAATTAAGGTGTACACTAAAATATTGACGAGTTTAACAGAACGTTAGCCAGTTTTCTTAATAGATTTTGTTCAAAGCTTAATTGTAAATCTAAATATCGTATAATTTGCGATAGCAAATGTAGTATTTAAGACGGAGGTTTTTTGCACAAGCATAAGTTTTCTAAGAGCGATTTTAAGATTGAAAAGACTGAGGCGCTATATGACGGTTTTTTCAAAATGGTTCGCTACACACTTCGGCACCGCTTATTCAGTGGTGGGTGGAGCAAAAGTATTCGACGAGAGCTCTTCCAACGTGGTAATGCTGTTGGGGTTCTGGTATTTGATCCTGTAAACGATACCATCGGACTTGTAGAGCAGTTTCGTATTGGAGCATTGCAGGATGAAAATAGTCCTTGGCAATATGAATTGGTGGCGGGTATGGTTGAGACTGGAGAGTGCCCTCGTGCGACGGCTATTCGCGAGCTTGAGGAAGAGGCAGGACTTTTTGTTGATGAATTGGTACCAATTTGCGATTATTTCGTAAGCAGTGGCGGTACAGATGAAAAAATGTATCTCTTTTGTGCGATGGCAGACTTATCGAGTCGCGGGGGTGTTTATGGATCGTCGACAGAGGGAGAGGATATACTTTTCCAAGTGTGGAGTTGTGAGGAAGCATTGGCCGCTTTTGGACATGGCTTCTTAAATAGTGCCGCGATGTCAATTAGCATGTTGTGGTTACAAAACCAAAGGTTACGGAATGTTAGAGTTAGCGAAGAAGACTGTTAAGATAATGGGTGGAAAATGTGTATCAATTAAGGAAGAAAAAACACGATCTAGCTATGCTGCATGAGGAGTGCGAGCTGAATTTTAGAAGGTTGCATAGACTGCTCCCTAATATCAGAAAAATTGGAGAGGAAATTGGTTTTTCTCCTTTTGATGGTCACCCGGGTAGCTTCGAGCTGAGGGTGATTGAAGTAACCCGGTATACTAGTTTGGTGCGAGCATTGTCATTACAAAGAACACCGCAATGGGTAGCCGATATTGATATCCTAATCCGTGTCTATAAAGATGTGCAGATGGCAGAAGTAGTCGAGTGGTGCCGAGATCGCAGTATTCCATGGGCTCTATGCGAACTATCGGGTTTACAAGCTCCTGATGAAAAATGGCAATGGAATCTATTCCTTAGCGAATTATTAGTACAAGGCATTCGCAGTGCAACTAAATCCTCTAAGACCCCAATTTGAAGTGGTGGGCAACAGTATCTTTAGAGCACATCTTTGAGCTAGGGGGCCATGAGAGATGGACTTACGTTATAATGTGGAAGTTAAGGAGCAACATGAAAAACACTAGACATTTTTTGTTGTGCCAAAAATGTCGGTTGTTTGAAAGTGTGCGTAGCGATGAGGATACCGTAACGTTGTTTCTATACATTTAGATGCAACCAAACCGGACGCTTTTATGGAGCTACCTAATAAGGTACCTAGATGCAGTCGCAGCTAGAGGCACGTTTGGAAAAAACTCTATGGGTATAAGATTGTAAAATCAATAATTCCTGTAAATAGGGTCTGCCCAAACTTCTAGTGTCTTGGTGGTGTAGGATGTTAATTTTGGAGGCATCTTGATTAAATTTTTTCAGTAAGCGTCGTGAGTACTTATAATTCAAAGGATATTGAGGTACTGACGGGATTAGATCCAGTACGGAAACGTCCCGGAATGTACACCGATACAAGCAGGCCTAATCACCTCGCGCAGGAAGTGATCGATAATAGTGTTGATGAGGCATTGGGCGGTTATGCCCGTCAAATAGATGTAATTTTGTATCAGGACGGGTCATTATCAATTGCCGATGATGGGCGTGGTATGCCTGTAGATATGCACCCTGAGCAAGGACGCACTGGTGTTGAAGTGATAATGACAACTTTACACGCCGGTGGAAAGTTTTCTGATAAAACCTATCAGTTTTCTGGAGGGCTCCACGGAGTTGGAGTTTCTGTCGTAAATGCTTTGTCCAAGCGTTTGGAATTAACAATTAAGCGGGAGGGTAATGTTTATCAAATTGATTACGCTCACGGAGATAAATTAGGAGATTTAAAGATTGTCGGCAATTGTGGGCGGCGTAATACAGGCACTTCTTTGCGATTCTGGCCTAATGCCAAATTTTTTGATTCTGTAAGATTTTCGGTTGCGAAGCTTCGTCACGTTTTGCGAGCCAAGGCGGTACTATGTGGTGGTCTAACCGTTTCTTTTGAGGACCAAGCAAGTAAAGAATCGGAGATATGGTACTACGAAAACGGGCTTCGGGATTACTTGGCGAAAGGACTAAGCGATCGTGAAACACTGCCTGTAAACCCTTTTCTGGGGTCGTTTGGGGTGCCGAGTGGAGGAGTAGATTGGGCTGTTCAATGGGTCCCCGAAGGGGGCGATTTGTTGCAAGAAAGCTATGTGAACCTGATACCAACGCCACACGGAGGAACTCATGTTAATGGATTGCGTTTAGGTCTCCTTGAGGCTTTACGAGAGTTCTGTGAAATTAGGAACTTAATTCCACGGGGTATTAAATTAGCTCCGGAGGATATTTGGGAGCGATGCAGTTTTGTGCTGTCAGTAAAGCTTTTGGACCCTCAATTTTCTGGGCAGACGAAAGATCGTTTGTCCTCTAGAGAGGTGTCTGGCTTTGTATCTGGAGTGGTCAAAGATGGCTTTAGCTTATGGCTCAATCAGCACACTGAGGAAGCGGAAAAGATAGCAGATCTGTGCATTTCAAGCGCACAGCGTCGAATTCGTGCTAGTAAGAAGGTTGTTCGGAAAAAGATAACTCAAGGGCCCTCACTTCCAGGAAAATTGGCAGATTGTGCGAGTGTTGATGCAAACCGTTGTGAAATTTTCCTTGTCGAAGGAGACTCGGCTGGCGGTTCGGCAAAGCAGGCTCGCAACAGAGATACCCAAGCAATCATGCCTTTGAGGGGAAAAATCCTCAACACCTGGGAGGTAGATTCGCAACAGATTCTATCCTCTCAAGAGGTGCACGATATATCCGTTGCTCTCGGCGTAGATCCCGCAAGTGAGTGCACTAATTCGTTGCGGTATCACAAAATTTGTATTTTAGCTGATGCCGATTCTGATGGACTACATATTTCTACGTTACTTTGCGCATTGTTTGTTAGACATTTTACCTCACTAGTAAGGGCAGGCCATGTATATGTCGCTATGCCACCTCTTTTTCGTATTGATCAAGGCAAAGAAGTCTACTACGCGCTTGATGAGGGAGAGAAAAGGGTAATAATTGATCGTATTACGGCCGAAAATAGTAGGGGTAAAATTAACGTTCAAAGGTTTAAAGGTCTGGGTGAAATGAATCCATTACAACTCCGCGAAACAACTATGGATCCAAACACACGCCGTTTAGTTCAACTCACTCTAAAACATGGCGACGAGACTAACTCAATGCTGGATCTGTTGTTAGCAAAGAAACGGGCCACGGATCGTAGGTCTTGGTTGGAAAAAAAAGGAAAATTAGCGGATGCTAACAACTTTTAATCATTTTAGTGTTGAGCAAGCTGATGAGTAAAATCATTACATTTAATGATCAAGGAGAAGAAACGCGCGCGCTTGCCTCCTATGCGGAGCAAGCTTATCTTGATTACTCAATGTACGTGATTCTAGATCGAGCCCTACCTCATATCGGAGATGGATTAAAACCTGTTCAACGACGAATAATCTATGCGATGAGTCAGCTTGGCCTCAAAGCGACAGCAAAGCACAAAAAATCGGCCCGAACGGTGGGTGATGTGATTGGTAAATTCCACCCACATGGTGATAGCGCAGCTTACGAGGCTATGGTACTGATGGCCCAACCATTTTCTTATCGTTATCCTTTAGTTGACGGTCAGGGTAATTGGGGATCGACAGATGACCCAAAGTCATTTGCGGCTATGCGATATACTGAATCTAAACTATCTAAATATTCCGAAGTTTTGTTGTCGGAAGTGACTCAAGGCACCGTAAGTTGGAAACCTAATTTTGATGCCACTTTGGAGGAACCTGAATTGCTGCCCGCACGCGTTCCGAATGTTCTTTTGAATGGAACGACCGGTATTGCTGTTGGCATGGCTACAGATGTTCCTCCGCATAATTTGCGTGAAATTGTGTTTGCAAGTATACATATGATTGATAACCCCGAGTCAACCACAGATGATTTGATGGCTTTCGTAAAAGGACCTGATTTCCCAACAGAGGCAGAGATTATAACCTCGCCCGCTGATTTGAAGGAAGTTTATGAAAATGGCAGGGGATCTCTGAGAACGCGCGCCAAATGGCACCAAGAGGATGGTGATATTATTATAAGTTCGCTTCCTTTTCAGACATCTGGTGCCAAAATTTTAGAGCAAATTGCGAGTCAAATGCGTGCTAAAAAACTACCGATGATAGACGATTTGAGGGATGAATCGGATCATGAGAACCCCATCCGTCTTGTGATCTCACCCCGCTCAAATCGAGTAGACGTGACGGCAGTGATGGATCATCTCTTTGCCACCACGGACTTAGAAAGAACTCATAGGGTAAATTTAAATATTATTGGTATTGACGGAAGTCCTAGGGTGATGAGTTTGTCGAGGGTGCTTAGAGAGTGGACAGACTTTAGAATTGGCGTGACACGTCGTCGCATTAGTCATAGGTTGGATGGTGTTCAACGGCGTCTTCATCTGCTTGAAGGACTTCTGATAGCTTTTCTTAACCTTGATGAAGTCATTACCGTTATTCGAAACAGTGAAAGGGCTAAAATAGAACTCATTTCTATATTCTCGTTGACAGAGATTCAAGCAGACTACATTTTGGAGACAAAACTTCGTCAATTAGCCAGATTGGAGGAACTAAAAATTAGGGCAGAGCAAAAGACCTTAGATGCTGAAAAGCACGAATTTACGCAATTGTTAGATTCGGATCGCCTTCTGACGGAGTTAGTGAAAGCGGAGTTAGAATCTTTAGCACAAGAATTTGGTGACGAGCGTCGTTCACCTCTCGTAGAGCGCAGCAATGCACAGGCATTCAGTGAGCGAGATCTTCTCAGTGTTGATCCAATAACAGTTGTTTTATCGAAACATGGCTGGATACGTTCCGCAAAAGGACATGATTTGGATCCTAAAACTCTGTCTTACAAGGCTGGAGATACGTTTCTCGCAAGTGCGAAGGGGCGAAGCAATCAAAATGTATTATTTTTAGATAGCACCGGACGTTTCTACGTTCTGGCGAGCCACTCACTGCCTTCAGCTAGGGGGCAAGGGGAGCCGATAACTGGTCGATTGAATCCACCTAGCGGCGCGCATTTTTGTGACGTTGTCATGGGAACAAATTCCCAACAAATCCTTTTAGGCAGTGATGCTGGGTATGGTTTTGTTACCTCGCTAGAGATGCTGAGTACAAAAAATCGCTCGGGTAAGGCAGTTATTTCAATACCCACGGGTGGGCAAATTTTAAGTGTGAAATTTATCTCAGATAAAACATCATTAATAGCTGCGGTGAGTAGTACTGGCAGACTACTTCTTTTTCCTGTTGGTGAGCTTCCATTTCTATCAAAAGGAAAAGGAATTAAAATAATTAATATTCCAGCATCACGAGTAGTCAATAGAGAAGAATATGTTGTAGATTATGCAATAGTCCGTCAGGGAGCCTCTCTTTTTGTGCATTCNGGAAAGCGTTATCTTCACATGAAGAATAAAGATCTGACCAGTTATATTGGGGAACGCGGGCGGCGCGGACATAAGTTACCGAGAGGATTCCAAAAGGTTGATCGACTCGAGACAGATGACCTTTAAAAATTATGTCTCTGATCCAGAGGTTCGAAAAAGACGAGAACCTCTGAGTATGTTTAGAGCCTCTTTGAGTTGGTTGTCGTTATTTAAATCTTCAAGCTCAATTGCAGATGCTTTATCGAGTTGTTGTTGTACTGCTAGATGACCCTCTAAATCGCTTTCGCGCAAACGTTCCTTTTGTATGGGGATTTGACTATTCACTTTTGGGATGATGATATCCGGTTCTATTCCTTGTGCTTGGATTGATCGTCCTTTCGGAGTGAAGTATCTTGCTGTGGTAAGTTTAACTGCCCTGCCGTCACCGAGCGGTAGCACAGTTTGTACAGAACCTTTACCGAAGCTCTGGGTACCTACTATTACTGCTCGCCGGTGGTCTTGAAGAGCTCCTGCAACAATCTCAGATGCCGAGGCACTACCGCCGTTTATCAGTACTACTATAGGAATCTGCGGGATAAGATCGCCGGGGTTAGAGTTAAATGAAACATTTGCACTTACCATCCTGCCTTCTGTATAGACAATTGTTCTATTGTCCAGTAGTGCATCGGCGACTTGAACGGCTGCTGGAACAAGACCGCCCGGATTATTTCGAAGATCTAATATGAGACCAAGAAGTTTCAGGTTGTTAGAACTCTCACCCTTTAATTTTTTTAACGTCTCAACAAAATCCTCGCCAGAATCTTTTTGGAATTGCGAGATTCTTATGTAAGCAAAACCGGGCCGTAAAAATCGACTTTCGACCGCACTCGTATATATTTTGTCTCTTATGATGTTGAATTTAAGAAGTTCGTCCTCACCATCTCGAAAAACGCTTAAATCAATGGAGCTTCCCTTTTCGCCACGCAATTGTTCGATCGCTCTGGGGAGCGCTAAGCCTCTTACTGAAGAGCCATTTATTTCAACAATTAAATCTCCTGCACGAATACCCATTCTTTCCGCAGGGCTATTATCGATGGGTGCGATCACTTTTATAAGGCCATCTTCGGCGCTTATCTCTATACCTAGGCCACCATAGTGACCTGATGTGTTTTCCTGTAGGTTCATATATTCTTGTTTTGAAAGGTAAGCGGAGTGAGGATCTAGTTCTAATAGCATTCCGGTGATAGCATTTTGTAGAAGTTGCTGGTCCTCAACTTTTTCAATGTATCCTTGACGAATCTGTTCGAAAACTTGCGTGAATGCTCGGAGCTCTTTGAGAGGTAAACGACTATGTTCTGACTTTGTCCGAGAAGTATTGAGATCAGATATCTCTTGTTCTTCTGATATTGTCGAAGATGAAACAGTCAGCAAATATAGGAAAAGTATCGAAACTTTTTTAGCAAATTTCATTTTATACTCTCTTACCTCGAAGGGGTTTGACGGAGATATTTTTAATTTCTTAACGGGAAGCAAACACTGAAAATGCTCCCTTTGAATATGTTNACTTAAAAGTGGGACTTAATAAATAAAAAAACCATCGAATCTCCTAATTTGATTTAAGCCACTTTTTAGGATTTCGAGGCTTCCCATTTTGACGTATTTCAAAATATAAAGCAGGTTTATTAAGACCGCCGCTATCACCTGAGTGAGCGAGTATTTCTCCTGTATCCACCCATTCTCCAGTATCTTTCAAAAGTTCTTGATTATGAGCATAGAGAGACATAAAGCTATCGCCATGATCTACGATGATCAGAAGCCCGAAGCCACGCAGATAATTTGAAAAAACAATTCGCCCTTGATGAACCGAGCTCACGGGAGTCCCAGCTTCAATACCTATCAGCCAACCTTCCCATCTTAGGGAGCCGCTTCGGATATTACCGAAGCGCTTTTCTAAACGTCCACTCGCAGGCCAATTCAGTTTGCCCTTCCGAGAAGACATCGATACATAATCACTAGGCAGAGCAAATTCTCGAGAGGATTCCTCGACGGAGAATAAAAGCCGTTGAAGACGCGAGCGTTGTTTTTGCCACTGGTCTAATTGTTTTTGGTCACTAGCAAGGGAAAGTTGCAGTTTCTTTAATGTTTTCTCACGTTGTTTTTTTCGTTCAAGTAATTCATTTTGATTCTGCGCAAGGGAGACTTTCGATTGAGCCAGGANGATTTTTTGCTCATTAAGGGCAACTAGTACTTGATCGAGAGCGGCTAAATTCTCTTCATATGCTTCGATTTGCTTGGTACGAGATTGGGAAAAATAGTCATAGTAACTTAAAATCCTTGAGAACTTGCTGGGATCTCTTTGGTTTAGCAATAGCTTTACAGGCTCTTGGGCGCCCATCTTGTATGCTGCGTTGAGGTGTAATGATAATTCTGTGAGCTGACTTTTTATCCCGACTTGGAAAGTTACTTTTTGTTGTTGGAGCTCTCTTTGCTTTTTTTCGAGTTTAAATATATCAGCGCCCAATTCTCTCAGTGCACTGTTTAATAGGGCTACTCTTAGCTCTACCGACATTAATTCGTTCTCTACTTCTTCTTTTTCGAGGCCACTTTTTTTTAGAGTTTTTTGTAATGTATCTATTGATTGTTGTAACCGATTAAGTTGCTCCTGATTTTCCGCTCCTACGGTCAGTGAGAGTGCGCTTACAATCAGGAATAACCAAATCGATAAATTTCTCACTCGGAGGGCCTGTGTAAAAGAGATAATCCGGTCATTTCTTCCGGTTGATGCATTTCCAGTAGAGCTAATATTGTTGGAGCGACATCAGCGAGGCTTCCGCCCAACCGAAAGTGGAACTTCTTGGGACCTACATAGACTATTGGAACGGGCAATGTGGTGTGCTGAGTATGAGGTTGTTCAATTATCGGATCATACATTTGTTCTACATTACCATGGTCAGCCGTCACAAGGGCTTCTCCACCGATTTCTTTTATCGCGCTTAACGTCTTTGAGAGTGCAGCATCAACAGCCTCTACAGCGTTAATTGCCGCAGTAAAATCACCCGTATGGCCAACCATATCACAATTAGCATAATTACAAATTATCACATCGAAGCGTTGTGATTGTATCGCATCGACAAGACTAGCTGTTATTTCAGGAGCACTCATTTCTGGTTTCAAATCATAAGTACTTACGTTCGGTGACTTTTTCAAAATACGCTCTTCTCCTTCGAAGGGCGTTTCTTTTCCTCCGTTAAAGAAAAATGTCACATGAGCATATTTCTCGGTTTCAGCAATGCGTAGCTGCCGCTTGTTTCCTTTTGATAGATACTGTCCTAGAGAATTTTTATAAATTTCAGGTGGAAAGGCACAAGCCTGGTCAAGCCCCGCCTCGTACTCAGTTGTCATCACAAAATTCGACATGTCCTTCACCACCGAACGTTTAAACCCCTTAAAGTCTTTTCCGCTCACGAGCGCCCGAGTGAGTTCACGCGCCCGATCTGGGCGAAAATTCATGAATATTACAGCGTCCTCATCGTTGATTTTTACTTTACTTTTGCCGCTGTTTTGTATGGATGTTGCACTGATGAACTCATCGTTTTCTCCTCTAGAATATGCTTCGGTCAATGCGGTCATTGGATCCTTCGAGACGTAAAGTCCCTTCGCATCTGTAATAAGGTTATAAGCGGCCTCAATCCGATCCCAGCGGTTATCTCTGTCTAGTGCGTAAAATCTACCAATAATAGATGCAAAACTTCCAACTCCCAAGGTTTGGAAAAGTGTTTGTGTTTTCTTAATTGAAGGTATTGCACTTCTCGGTGGGCAATCGCGTCCGTCTAAAAAAGCATGAAGATAAATCTTCTTGGCACCCCGAGCAGCCGCTAGTTCGATAACGGCATTGATGTGGTCACTGTGGGAGTGGACGCCACCATCTGATAAAAGACCAAGAATATGCACAGCGCCATCAATAACCAAAGCTCGGTCAATCGCTCCACAGTAGGCTTTATTTGAAGAAAAAGAACCATCACGTATGCTATTATTTATTCGTGAGAAATTTTGATGAATGACCCTGCCCGCACCTAATGTTATATGTCCAACCTCTGAATTCCCCATTTGTCCCTCTGGCAGACCTACTGCTGTTCCGGAGGTTTCGATCAGTCCTTTTGGGCAGGAGTTCCATATTGAGTCCCAGGTCGGCGTATGAGCTCGTGAAATCGCATTGAACTTTTTTTCCTCGTTATAGCCGAAGCCATCTAGGATGAGAAGTAGGATTGTATTTTTTTTCATCTCAGGACATTTTCCAATATGTATAGCGCCGATATTAAAGCTTGTAACGCATCTTGACTAGCTTGGTTTGTTTGAGATTGTAATGACCGTGTTGACAGTGAAAGGCTTTACTAACAAAATTAATTTTGGGAGCAGAGTCAATGATCCAAGAAGTGCGGCTATCATCGCGACGCTGGTTAGAAGACCAAAGTATATTGATGGGATAAAATTGGACATACACAATATAGAGAAACCAGCAATTATAGTAGTGGCGGTATAAAATAGAGCTCTTCCGGTGCTGGCGTGCGCACGATACATAGCCTTTATGTAGTTCTTGTCGAGGCGATGCTCTTTTTCAAAACGAGTTAAATAGTGGATCGAGTGATCCACCCCGATTCCCACTGTGATTGCTGCGATAGTGATTGTCATCATGTCTAATGGTATGCCGGCTATACCCATACCGCCCAAAACAATAATCGCTGCAAGGAGGTTTGGAATAATGGCTATTACTGAGATTACAAGAGATCTGAAGAGGACCATGAACATCATCAGTATCCCGGTAAAAACGGCTCCGAGCGTAACAATTTGAGAGGTGTAGAGGCTCTGTAACATATTGTTATACAGAATTAGGAGACCACTCAAACGAATATCGTCATTGTTATACTGTAACTCTTCTGTGAGATATTGATTGATCTTCCTAATTAAGTCCTCTCTTCGTAGATANTCGCTAGTTTCCATCGCGCGTAGCTGCACTCGAGTTTCATCTAAGTCTTCTATATAGTATGGAGACACAAGTTGGTCATAAATTCCTGAATGTAGATTTTTTCTGAGGACCGCTAGTTCAAAATCATTTAATTTTTTTCCTGACAAGTCATTTGCAACTTTATAAAGTTGTGCCAGCGAATGTACTTTCCCTATTTCCGGTTGAGCTTCGAGGTATGCATGTAGTTTGCTTAGGTCCTCCAATCCAGCGGAAGAAAGCCAGTATCCGAGGGGCGCACTTTGATCCACCCTCGCACTTTCGAGGGTATCAAAGTCATCATCAAAGTCGTCATCAAAGTCGTCAGTCTCGTCAAGTGAGAAGCCTTTCTTAGTTTCAATTTGCGTCGGAGCTTGTATTACAATATCCAAAGGGGTGGTGCCTCCTAACGAGGTATCAATCGTTTCCATACCCTTGTAGATCTCAGTGTCACTGTGAAAGTAGTCAATGAACCGATTTTCTACCTCAAGTTGTGTTATTCCCCACGCTGTGATTGTACCTATTAAGACCGACAGAACTAATACAAGTCTTCCGTTTTTTTCCGTCGATACCGCCAAGATGCGGGTGATAGAAACAGTTTTTTCATATGGAGAAGGGTAAGAACGATCAAATAACATCATACACGCGGGGATAACCACGAAAGTAGTAGCGAGAGAGACACATACCCCGACTGTCATCATCCATCCAAAATCGATCACCGGCCGAATGTTACTAACAACTAGAGACATAAAGGCTACTGCAGTTGTTAGAACTGTATAAAAACACGGCTTTATCATGGAGGCTACTGTCGCTTTTACGAGTTTTAGCTGATTTGTCTTTACAAGCTGGCTTGAAAGCTCCTGATAACGGACGATTATGTGGATGGACAATGCAAGTGTGATGATTAGAAGCAAAGAGACAAAGTTAGATGAAATGATAGTCAGTCGCCAATCGATCCAGCTAAAAAGCCCCAGCATTACAACAAGGCACGTGGCACAAGAAATTAGTGGTAATACAATCCAGCGAATCTGACGAAAAATCAGCCAAAGGGTAACAATCATGAACAATAAGACACCAATTCCAAAGACCGTCAGATCCTCCTTTAAGAATTGCATCATGTCGGCAGTTATCATATCAGGACCACCTAAGAAGATCGTTGCTTCCTTCTTGTGCGTATTGATGACCTCTCTAATCTGAGAAATTAGTATCTCTATTCTTGTTCCCTCTTTGGTGCGGTGCCTTAAAAAATCTGCACTGATCTGCTTGAGTTCTTGATATTCTGACGTGGTCAGAGATTTTTGGCTTTGTTTTGTCCTGAGAATATCTCGTCGTCTTACTAAGTCCAGAAATGTCTCATCATATTTCAGATTTAAAACAAGACCGGTAGTCTGCCCATCCTCGCTGACAACGGTGTCTTTGTATATCGGGCTCTCCTGAAACTCTCTTTTGGCAAGGATCTTATTAACATCTTTGGACAAAAGGTTTTTCAGTTTTCCGCTGAAGTCTGTATATTTAATCTTAGGGCTGTAAAGCAGAGGGAGATCAAGAATAGACACTACGCCGATGATCCCGGAAATTAGGTTTAGGTCGTACCTTAGAGCCTCTAGGTGGCCAATGTTTTTGTCATCGAAAAGATCGCCAGCCTTAGGTCTATAGGTTACGATAAGGTAGTTGTCACTACCATATCGTCCGACCATATCGCGGTAGTAAGTTAGGTCATTATCGTTCTCCAGCGTTAGTGATTCTGCTGATGCATCCAGCTTAAAGTGTTGTAATCCTAACGCCATGAATCCTGTTAACATGAGGACGCAGGTGAGGACCACCCTAGGTCTACGAAGCACGATGGCCTCGTAAATGCGCAATATTTTTAACTGCATAAGGATGTTCTCGCTGAGTTTGAGCAAGGTGACTTAAATTTCATCAACATTATTGCCACTTTTTGCGGATTCTATATTATAAGCTCTACGTAGTTAAGTCTGTTACTGATCTTTATCTCTGTAGAGTGGCGGTCAATCTATGTGTAACTAGCCAGCTATTAGTCGAGTTTCATGACACAAGGAAAAAAGTATGCATATACACATACTCGGTATTTGCGGCACTTTTATGGGCTCGTTAGCGCAACTAGCTAAGCAGCAGGGTCATCACGTTACAGGCAGTGATGCCGGGGTTTATCCGCCCATGAGTGATCAGCTGAAAAAGGTGGGTATTTCTTTTTTTGATAGCTTTAAACCTGATCAGTTGGTACCCCGACCAGATCTTGTTATTGTTGGTAATGCTCTTTCTCGTGGCAACCCGTGCGTGGAGGCAATGCTCGATCGCAATTTAGATTATGTCTCTGGTCCAGAGTGGCTGGGTTCAAATATTCTTGCGAATCGGCACGTGATTGCTGTTTCAGGAACACATGGAAAGACCACAACCGCTAGTATGCTTGTTGCAATATTGTGCCGAGCAGGATTGGATCCAGGATATCTTATCGGCGGGGTGCCCATAAAGAATGAAACATCTGCCGTTATGGGGGGCGGGCAATATTTTGTGGTCGAGGCGGATGAATATGATTGCGCTTTTTTTGATAAGCGTTCGAAATTTATTCATTACCGGAGCAACACTTTAGTGATTAACAACATTGAATTTGATCATGCTGACATTTTTCCTGACTTGGCAGCCATAGAAACTCAGTTTCATCATCTGCTTCGCACGTTGCCCGGTAACGTAGATATTATTTATCCAGATAACGACGAAGTTATACAGTCTTTGATTGATCGCGGATGTTGGAGCAGGACACATTCATATTCTGGTGAAGGTTGTAACTGGCAATACCAATTGATTGAGGAGGATATGTCGTCTTTTGAGGTTAGACACTCCTACGGCCCAAATTCAATTAGTAGTGGCTGTGTAAATTGGGACCAGTTCGGTTTACATAATGTAAGGAACGCGATGTCTGCGATTATTGCGGCCCATCAAGTGGGAGTGAGTGTTGAGGATAGTTGTGCCGCTTTGAGTGATTTTTCTGGAGTCATGCGGAGAATGCAGATTATTTTTCAAAAGAACAAGTTTACTCTCTATGATGATTTTGCGCACCATCCAACGGCCATCGCCACCACTCTTGGAGGGCTCCGCGCACGGGTAGGTGGTGCAAAAATCATTACCGTAATAGAGCCAGGATCGGCGACTATGCGCCGAGGCGTCCATGGAAAAACTCTAGCCTCATCACTTCAGGACTCAGATCAGGTTTTCTGGTACATGAATAACGAGGTTTTGTGGGATGCTACCGAACTCATGTCACTTGCTGATATAAATTTTCAAGTTTTTTACGAATTAGAGGATTTAATCAAAAGTTGCATTTCTGTAGCAACTACGGACGTTCATATGGTGATCATGAGCAATACCGGATTTCAGGGTCTCCAAAAAAGACTCCTCACGCAGCTAAGCTCTTAAAATGACTTCAGTCAACTCTCAAGCACAAAAGTTACGGGCCCGTCATTACAAAATGAAACTTCCATATTGGCTCCGAAGATTCCGGTTGCAACCTTTTTATAGCTGGTGTGGGCTCGCTCGACGAAGTAGTCATAAAGCAACTTTGCTTGTTCATATGGTGCGGCGCCGGAGAAGCTTGGTCGGAGTCCCTTTCGGATGTCGGCTGCCAGAGTAAATTGAGATACTATCAACAAGCTCCCTGATACATCTTTGAGGGAGAGGTTCATCCGGCAACTTTCATCGGAAAAGACTCTGAAGCCAAGCACGCGCTTTAGCATTTGCTCAGCGGAGTTGTCGCTATCCTTTCTTTGAATTCCGAGAAAGAGAACAAGTCCCTGGCTAATTTCTGCTACTTCGGTTCCGTCGACATTCACCTGTGCCGAGGTGACTCGTTGAACTAGTCCGATCACAAGCTTAACTTATACCATGAAGAAATTTTTGTTGTGTGTGCATCCAAGGTTCTGTCCAAATATTTGGTTTATTAATTTTTCACTTCACCTTTTGTGTTGTGATATTGTCACTTAGGATCCGTTGACAGTACTTTCAATTATATTTTAGAGGCTCGTTTTCGAGCATTTTCAGTAAGTAGTTTCTTTCGCAATCGGATTGACTCAGGAGTGATTTCTACAAGTTCATCTTCAGCGATAAATTCGAGGGCTTGCTCGAGGGAATGTCTAACTGGCGGGGTAAGGATTAAGTTTTCATCTGTTCCAGAGGCGCGAACGTTGCTTAACTGTTTTGCTTTGGTCGGGTTTACAGGAAGGTCGTTATTACGGGCGTGAAGGCCTACTATCTGGCCTTCGTAAACCTCTAATCCATGACCAATAAATAAGCGACCCCTATCTTGCAGCGTATGGAGCGCATATGCGAGGGTCTTGCCGGCGACCATGGAGACAAGGACACCGTTCTTTCGCACTCCCAGTAAACCCGTCTTTGCGATGTTATAGTGATCAAATATGCTGGTCAAAATCCCCGAGCCGCTTGTCATTGTCAGGAATTGCGACCTGAAACCAATCATCCCTCGGGATGGTGCAACAAATTCTAGTTTAATTCGCCCTTTCCCATCCGGTTCCATATTGCGGATCTCCGCCTTACGGACGCCCATTTCCTCCATTACGGCGCCTTGATGTTGATCTTCTATATCGATAACGATAAGCTCAAACGGCTCATGTATGATTCCGTCTACTTCTTTCTGGATTACTTCGGGTCTTGAAACGCCTAGCTCATACCCCTCGCGACGCATATTTTCGATCAGAACTGAAAGGTGCAACTCACCTCGCCCGGAGACGTTGAACTTGTCGGGCGATTCTCCTTCCTCGACTCTAAGTGCCACATTGTGCATGAGCTCTTGTTCAAGCCGTTCTTTGATATTGCGTGATGTTATGTATTTGCCCTCTCGACCCGCAAATGGAGAATCGTTCACCTGAAAGGTCATCCGGACAGTGGGCTCGTCAACCGATAGGGGTGGGAGTGCCTCTATTTTTTCTTGAGCACAAATGGTGTCTGAGATGTTTAATCCCTCAATTCCTGTAATACAGACGATGTCACCTGCTTGAGCTGTATCAACCTCTACCCTCTCTAGGCCTATATATCCCATCACGGAGAGTATGCGAGCCTTCCTGTGCACGCCATTACGATCGATTACAATAACCTGCATCTTTGGCTCCATCAGACCGCGAGTTATACGACCAATCCCTATTACACCTAAATAACTGTTGTAGTCCAAAGCGCTGATCTGCATTTGGAGAGGCCCGGAAATGTCTACTTTCGGCGCACTTACTTTCTTTGATATCAACTCTAACAGTGGCATCATATCTTCTGCTAAATCGTTTGGCTCAAGACCAGTTATTCCGTACAAAGCCGAAGCGTAGATAACCGGAAAGTCAAGCTGTGCGTCTGTTCCTCCTAGGCGGTCAAACAGATCAAATACTTGGTCTAATACCCAGTCAGGACGGGCTTCCGGACGGTCAATTTTATTAATAACCAAAATTGGATTGAGATTTTTTTCAAACGCTTTCTGAGTGACAAAGCGGGTTTGTGGCATTGGGCCATCTACCGCATCTACCAACAACAACACCGAGTCTACCATAGACAGGACGCGCTCGACCTCACCCCCAAAATCAGCATGCCCAGGGGTATCGACAATGTTTATCCGATAGTGACTCCAGTTTATTGCGGTATTCTTGGCAAGGATTGTTATCCCCCTCTCTCTTTCTTGTGCGTTGGAGTCCATGATTCGTTCGGTGCCCATGCTTTTTCGATCGAGGGTTCCTGTCTGTTGAAGGAGTTTGTCAACCAAAGTGGTTTTACCGTGATCAACGTGGGCAATAATCGCTATGTTCCTGATATCGTTTTTTGACATGTTTCTTCGCTGTTTAGCTCTGGGTAGATTATCCCGGGTTGGTAGAGTTGTGCCCGCCTTTTCGGCGGGGCGATTATACGAAAAAAATCTAAATTAGCCACATATTTTGAGGATTTTTTCTGTAAAGTCGTCTCGTCACTATCGGTGTGGAGATAGTACAAGTTTCATGCAAATTTGAAAGCTTTATTACAANAAATGCACTAAAAACGCGCATATTTATTGTAATTGCACCATTTAAGAGCAATTACTGATTGTAACATGCAGCATTTCTGCGCCATTGGTCAAATCTTTCTCATTGAAGTCCGCATCTGATCTACTATTTTGTCTTGAAAAGCTTACAAGGATATCTTGGCACAGCATTTGCGTTCACAAGAGTGGTGTTTTTGTTTCGCTAGATCGGGTCATTCTCCTGTTCAAGCCGCTCTAGAGCCTGACGCGGAAGAGACGCCGAACTGAAATAAATTTTAAACTGGGAGATTTCTCGAAGATGAAAGCAAAATTAGAATACATTTGGTTAGATGGTTATACCCCCACGCAGAGCTTACGGAGTAAGACGCAAATTCGAAACAATTTTAGTGGGACGTTAGAGGAGTGCCCCATGTGGTCTTTCGATGGCAGTTCCACAGAGCAGGCGCCTGGCGACGCTTCAGATTGTCTTTTGAAGCCTGTGGCTATCTTTCCTGATCCAGATCGTTCAAATGCCTATCTCGTAATGACAGAGGTCTTGAACGCAGATGGGACACCTCACGCTTCAAATGGCCGAGCGACTATAGACGACGATGATGACGATTTCTGGTTTGGGTTCGAGCAAGAATACTTCCTTTGGGATGTCGACACCAAACTTCCACCAGGGTTCCCATCGGGCGGTTATCCTAGTCCTCAGGGTCCCTACTACTGCTCGGTGGGAGCAGCAAACGCTTACGGGCGCGACTGTGTTGAAGAACACCTCGATCTTTGTTTAGAAGCTGACGTAAATGTGGAGGGAATCAATGCTGAGGTAGCGGCCGGGCAGTGGGAATTCCAAGTTTTTGCTAAAGGTGCTAAACGAGCCGGCGATGAAACATGGGTTGCACGGTACCTGCTGGAACGAACTGGAGAAAAATATGGATATTCCATTAACTACCATCCAAAGCCATTTGGAACGTTAGATTGGAATGGATCGGGGATGCACGCTAATTTCTCGAATGGCGTTATGAGGGAGTGCGGTGATGAGGCTGTTTTCAACAAGATTTGTGATAATTTTGGAGAAAATATTCACCGGCATATGAGTGTTTATGGTGCCGACAACGATCAAAGACTGACGGGTGAACATGAAACACAGGCGTTTGATCAATTTAGCTATGGAGTATCTGATCGGGGTGCTTCTATCAGAATTCCGGTTGGCACTGTCGAGGATGGATGGAAGGGTCGTTTAGAGGATCGCCGGACTGCTTCCAATGCTGATCCTTATAAAGTGGCAGCAGCAATAATCAAAACTACGAAGGAAGCACTGTAATACAGAATAAGCATTGTAACTTCGAATGTAAAATGGGAGCAGACAACGGATATCACTCACGTGTTTCCGTCAAAACCGAGGGGTCTTTGGTAGCCTCGACAATCTGTGCCTCGATTTCGAGATTCAAAACGCACCAGAATAGTGCATTTTGATGGGTCATATGGTATAATGGTGTTTCTGATCCTGAGTTGGGCGCAGACTGTTGCTGCGCCCGACCCTAAGGGTTTCTTGGCCTGGACATTCCTCGCCTAAAATCTTTCTTGTATTAGCTCACGGGTAGCGCCCTTGATGTTGGATAAGACCGAAGACAAACACTACCTATCGTTGTTGGGTAGCTTGAACACCGCAGTGGTACTAGTTGATGAGACTTTAGGTATCGTCTATGTGAACTCTGCAGCGGAGGCGATATTAAAGGTAGGATTTACGAAGCTTCGCGGAAATAAAATTTACAATCTTTTTTCGGATCCTACACAATCTCGACGAGTTATGAGAGAGGCCATCTACTCTAACCAGTCATTTACCAAAAGACACGAGTCTGTGCAGATCAATGATTCAAAAAATAATTTGATTGACTATTCCGCAACGCCGGTGCAGTCAAACAATTCCTCATATCTGATCATTGAGATGCAAGCCATTGAAAGGTTTATTCGTATAAATCGTGAGGAAGCGCTCAGCTCTCTCCAAGACAGTTCCCGAAGCCTCATAAGAGGACTAGCTCATGAGATAAAAAATCCTTTGGGTGGGATTCGTGGTGCTGCTCAATTGCTAAATCAAGAGTTAAGTGACCGCGAAATGAGTCCCGAAACTTTAGAATTCTGTCAGATCATAGTCACTGAGGTAGATAGGTTGAGGAACCTTGTTGATCGACTTCTGGGACCTAATCAGCTACCCCAAATGAGGACGATAAATATTCATGAGGTTTTAGATCATGTAGTAAATCTGATGGATGCAGAAACAAGAGGTTCTATCTCGTTGGTTCGTGATTACGATCCAAGTATCCCTGACGCACATGGTGATCCGGAGCAGATTATTCAGGCAATTTTAAACATCTCGAGGAACGCGATGCGGGCCCTACAAGGTTCGCAGCAATTAACACCCATTATTTATTTTAAGACACGAGTCCAGCAAAGTTTTACTTTAGGTGGGCTCCATCAGAGGATGGTATGTCGGATCGATATCACTGATAACGGCCCTGGAATAGACCCTACAATCAAAGATCGAATCTTTCTCCCTATGGTCAGTGGGACGGGTGAGGGTGCTGGGTTAGGGCTCATGATTGCCCAGACCGCCATAAACCGGCATGGTGGGATGATTGAATGTAGCTCGGTACCCGGGGAGACAAAATTTTCAATTTATTTACCATTAAAGGTGTGANAATGGATGGATCATCAAAAATTTGGATTGCAGAGGACGACCGATCGCTCAGGTGGGTTATGGAGAAGGCTCTGACGCGCGCGGGAATTGGGGTTCGGTCTTTCGAAAAGGGTGAAGATGTCCTAAGTGCATTGGTTTCGGACCAACCGCATGCCATNGTTTCCGACATAAAGATGCCCGGTATAGACGGACTGGCAATGCTCCGGCGAATTAAGAGCTCCTATGCTGACTTACCAATAATTATTACCACTGCCCATTCAGACCTTGATAGTGCGGTCTCTGCGTATCGCGGTGGTGCCTTCGAGTACCTGCCAAAGCCCTTTGACATTGAAGAGTTGGTTGCAGTTGTGAAGAGAGGTATCGCGATATCCTCCGAAAAGAAATCGTCAAGTGAATCGTCGGAGCAGGTTACGCCGCAAGAGATAATTGGCGAGGCCCCCGCTATGCAAGAGGTCTTTCGCGCTATTGGCCGCCTCGCTAACTCTAATATCACAGTACTCATAAATGGTGAATCTGGGACTGGTAAGGAACTAGTAGCGCGCGCCCTCCACAACCACAGCCCAAGACAGGGTAGAGAATTCATCGCTCTGAACATGGCTGCAATACCTAATGAACTTATCGAATCAGAGTTGTTTGGCCATGAAAAGGGTGCATTTACTGGTGCAGGTCAAAGGCGGGAAGGGCGTTTCGAGCAAGCGAACGGGGGTACTTTATTCCTGGACGAGATCGGGGATATGCCGGCTGAGGCCCAAACGAGGTTGCTCCGAGTTCTATCCGATGGGGAGTTCTATCGAGTCGGGGGGCATACTCCGATTCGAGTGGACGTAAGAATTATTGCCGCGACTCATCAAGATTTAGATCAACGTGTCTCGGAAAATCGTTTTCGCGAGGACCTCTTCCATCGTCTTAACGTTATCCGGGTTCACCTGCCCCGACTGTCGGAACGTAGAGAGGATATCCCCCGGCTCATGACACATTTTTTTGCTCAGGCTGCGATCGAACTTAGCGTTGAGGCGAAAAGTCTCTCAGCAGAGGCGAGCTTAGCCTGCCGAAACCTCCCCTGGCCCGGAAATGTTCGGCAGCTAGAGAATGCATGTAGGTGGCTCACCGTAATGGCTGCGGGTCGAGAGGTATTGTTGTCTGACTTGCCACCGGAGTTACAGCCAAAAGAGAATGACACGGCTAACGTTGATTCGGGTAGCTGGCAAAAATTACTTCGCTCATGGGGTGAGAGACAACTTCGGGCAGGTTCAACCGGCATTATGACTTCTGCTATTCAGGATTTGGAGAGAGTAATGATAGACACCGCTTTATCATATACCGGAGGTCGCAAAAGGCATGCAGCAGAGTTACTCGGCTGGGGACGCAATACACTTACAAGGAAGCTCCAAGAATATTCTTCGGCAGATTCAGAAAGTCCCTAATGTCGGACAGCGTCATCTGATTCCTCAGCATCAGAGTNTTCTTTCTTTTTTGCTTCGGCGACCGCTGAAGCAAATAGCGCTTCGAAGTTGACAGGAGGAATCATTAAAGGTGGGAAAGAGCCTTTAGTCAGCGTGTTATCTATTACCTCACGGGCGTAGGGGAAAAGCATACTTGGACATGTCGTATTCAACACCTGAGCCAGCTGCTCATCGTTTAACCCTTCNATCTTGAAGATACCTGCCTGNTCTATTTCAATGAGGTAGAGGGTTTGTTCTTCATGCTTTACAGTTACGGTGAGCCGAAGAGATACCTCGAACAAATTCTTGTCTAACTGAGCTGAGTGGGTGCTGAGATCTTGATTAACCTTCGGTTTCCATTGCTTTTGAAAAACTTCAACGCCCTTTGGTGTTTCAAACGAGAGGTCTTTCAGGTAAATTCTTTGCGCTGCAAAGCTCGGAGATGCGTTACCTCTCGACTCCGCGGGTGCTGACGCATCTGGTTGCACATCTTCTTGATCTGACATGATCTCGCTCCAATTGATAGTTTGTATCACTTTTTTTGATCTTATCTACTTTGTGCTATTTCTTTCGATGTTGTTTATGTTGGTTGGTCGAGGGGTTTTTAAAAAGCGCACTTTATGTACCTTTTACGACGGGCATATTCTGGTCCCGCCATTCCACCATTCCGCCATTGAGCCGTCGGACGTTATACCCAAGGTCAGAAAGCAGCTTACCGGAACTGCCCGAATGCTGGCCATACTTATCTGCCAAAACTACAATTTTGTCGACGTGTTGTTGGAGTTCTACGTGTCGTGAATTTAGCTTAGTGTGCGGAATATTTATTGCCCCAGAGATATGCCCCGACCGAAATTCGTCAAGTGGACGCAGGTCAATCAGCACTGCTTCCTCTGAATTGATAAGTGATACAAGTTCGTGTGGACCCAGTTGCTTTCCACCTTTGTCTTTCTCATAGATAATCAAGAGGAAGATAAGTGCTATTAGAATACTGAACAGTAACCACTGCTCACTCACAAATATAAAAAAATTCACGAAATCTTAGCCGTATTAGTGTGTCAACCTGCCTACATGCAACGTGCACCTAGTATACATCTATTGATTAACAAGAGGAAAGCCGGTTAAGGCGTACTATACCCAATCAGTCCAAACAGGACGACATTGTTCCGGCAACTTGGGTACATTGCCAAGGGCAGCCCAACTTTCACCTGGCCTATGGAAATCGGAGCCACAGGATGACAAAAAACCGAACTGATCACAAAGTGTTGCAAGCTCGGAGGTTTCATCAGGTAGTTGATGTCCCGAGATCACCTCGATTGCTTTACCACCAAGGTTCTTGAAATCTCTTAAGAGGGCCAGAAGCTTTGTTTTAGAGAGGCCGTATTTAGTGGGATGGGCAAGGACTGAGGTGCCTCCTGAGTGCTCGATCCAGTCGATAGCTACCCCCAATTCCGCCCAATCTGCTCGTACATATCCAGATTTTCCTTCGCCAAGAATTTTTTTGAATGCTTGCTGCTCGGACCTTGCGGCTCCGATGTTGACAAGGTGCTTGGCAAAGTGTGGTCGGCCGATTTGACCACCGTCTGACAGATCGAGGGCAGCCTGTAAGGTATTGGTGAAGCCAAGGATTTTTAGTTTGTCGGCAATCTTGCGGGCTCTCTCACGACGGATTTGTTTTTGAGAGCGGATGCCCTCCTTCAAAGAATAATGGCTCCTATCAACATTGAGCCCGAGAATATGGACAGTGTTGCCACCCCACTTACAAGAGAGTTCAATACCTTGAATAAGTTGCAGGTTGGTCGGGTAAACGAGCGCGATATCATACGCATCCATGGTATCGTGATCCGTGATTGCAATTAGATCTATCCCTCTTTCCGATGCCAAATCCACCAATTCCTGGGGCTTGAGGACTCCGTCGGACGCTGTCGTATGTGAGTGTAAGTCTACGTTCATTGTGTCCTTGTATTGAATATTTTTTACCATTGTAGCAATGCTTTAAACCTTTATACTTATTACAACTTGGTAGGTGGAGTTGTTGGCTTGGCCGAAGACACAAAGGCTTGGTTTGTCTATATCCTTGAGGTATCAGATGGAAGCTATTACACAGGGATATCCACCGACTTGCAACGTCGTCTTAAACAACACAAGTCCGGCCGCGGCGGTGCCAAGTACTTCCGTGGGCGCGAGCCATTGCAGGTCTTATATTCGGAGCAGTACCAATGTCGTAGTGCGGCAAGTCGTCGAGAATATCAGCTAAAGAAGCTTTCACACCTCGAAAAGAAACTCCTGATCGAAAAGAATTCGAGTGAGTAGCATCAAGTTGATAAACGGGTGTTGAGTTTGACACGTTATCTCTTATTCTTTAATCGCGAGCCATCATTTTTTACGCAACGAAATGCAAGTGTCGATTTTTTAGTTATATGCCCACTTGAGTCAAAAGTGGCTGATTGGCTAATGTAAACAAATATACATGCTGCTGCCAAGCATGACTGAGGCTGTAAAATGGAAAATAATCCTAGATAGCATACGAGAGGGCACCAAGCCAAACGAAATGTATAAGCACATACCTTATGAGAAAAATGTCATAATTTTGTCATCAATCTATCATTTATTTGTCATTAGAATTTAATTTAATAGTAGTAATCTGGAAATGAAACTATATTTAAAGACGCGAGTATGCCTAAAAAGACGGTACTAGTGGTTGACGACGAGCCTGCGATAAGGGATATGTTGACAATGGTATTGGAAGCAGCATCCTTTGTTGTTCTGGAAGCAGAAAATGCTGGGCTGGCACATGCTGCAATAATTGATCGGCGGCCTGATATCGTGTTACTTGACTGGATGATGCCAGGCACCACCGGCCTTGAGCTATTGCGGAGGCTTAAACGTGATCCACTGACTAAGAATGTCCCGATAATTATGCTTACGGCAAAGGCTGAAGAGGGGGGGAAGGTCGCTGGCCTTGATTCCGGAGCAGATGATTATGTGTCGAAGCCCTTTTCTCCGCGCGAGCTGGTGGCCCGCATCAAGGCAGTCCTCAGGCGTATTTCGGAGGATGAGGTAAAAGAGATTATTGAGGCAGGTTCTCTACGATTTGATCCGATTAGTCATCTTGTGACCATCGCCGGCGAGGAAATAACACTGGGTCCAACTGAGTATCGGCTATTACATTTTTTCCTTAAACATCAGAATAGGGTGTTCTCTCGTGATCAGATTCTAGACTTTGTCTGGGGTGCCAATGTGTACTTGGATGAACGTACAATCGACGTTCATATAAGGCGCTTGCGCAAAGCAATTGCGGTTGCAGGATGTGATAAGTATGTGCAGACTGTCCGTGGAGCTGGATATCGGTTTTCTATCCGGTAGTTTAGGGGGTTCATCAAGGAATTGAATTTCGTGCGAGCAGGACTTTCTGTCGAGTTGCGGCGTATCCTAGCAGTCATCGCGATTGGTCTAATTTTGGGAATAAGTTTTCAGGCAGCTCTCGAGGGAGTCTTGATCGGTCTGCTGGCATATCTGTTCCTCTCAGTTCGTAGCGTGCGACGGATATTCAGGTGGGTAGATTCCGGAATGCGATCGGCTCCGCCAGACACTGACGGTGTGTGGGGAGAGATTAGCGACGCTCTTAACCGACAGAAGCGTCGTCACCGCCGTACTAAGAAGAAGATGAGCAACACAATAACCCGGACCATGCGCATGACTGAGGTCCTCGATCAGGGCCTTCTGGTTTTGGATGCGAATAATTCGCTCGATTGGTGGAACCGCGCAGCCACAAAGATGTTAGGGTTACGCCCAGAGGACCGAGGGAACGCGATTGTTAACTTGATTCGAGATCCTGATTTCCTAAACTTTATTTCCTCCTCATTCGTCGACCCCTTGGAGCTATCCTCAACTACACATGAGGGCCGGACACTTGAGTTTTCCGGTTCTTATTTCGGTAAGGGTGAGGTTGTATTGATAGTTACAGATATTACGCGGATAACCAGCGTAGAGAGGCTGAGGAGGGAATTTGTGGCCAATGTTTCTCATGAATTAAGGACACCACTTACAGTTATCAAGGGTTACGTGGAGACGATAAAAGATGCATCTGAGTTGCCCTCTGGTTTAGCGACTGCATTCGATAGTATTAGTGAGCAGGCAGCAAAAATGCAAAACCTCGCAGAGGATTTGTTGGTGTTATCAGAACTCGAATCAGAGCCACAACCAAAAAACTTGGAACCATTACAATTATACACCTTGCTCATTGCAGTTGTAGGTGATGCGGAACTTTTGAGTGAGGGTCGCCATCATTTCGAAATTGATTGTGACAATGAAATTATGTTGTATGTCGATGAAAAGGAGATGCGTAGCATGGTCGGTAACATCGTCATTAATGCTGTTCAACACAATCCAGAAGGAGCTCATATACAGATTCAAGTCAGAGATGAGGAAGAGGACTGGGAAATCGTCGTCATTGATGATGGCATCGGTATGGAGTTATCAGAAATTCCTCGCATCACGGAGCGGTTCTATCGAGTAGACAGCAGTCGACACTCTATTTCCGGGGGGACCGGCCTCGGGTTAGCAATTGTAAAGCATACTCTAAATCGATACGGAGGTAGCCTGATCATACATAGTATTCCTGGTGAGGGAGCCAAATTTCGGTGTAGGCTCCCAAAGCAGCACTTGCATCAAGGTCATTGACAAAGGAGATTAGATGTTTGTGTTGGCGGAGATTTGGCAGCTACACCCAAGAAAACTTTTTGAACCTCGACCCGCAGATGAACTGGTTTTTGGGATAATATGTTTTACCTGTTTTGGTCTGCTTCATTGGTAACGTGAGGCCCCAAGACACTTCACACTCCGTCAAAATTTTTGCTCGATACCGATACCGATAGCCTGCTGTTTATCATTGCTCCCATCAAAGTCTCGATTTTCAGTGTAGAAACCGTAAAACTTTGTGTCTTTAGTAATTTTGTAGTCGGTGCCCATTGATACTGTCTCCTCTTCTTTAGAATCGTTCCCTGTTACACGACCATACTGCGCCTTCAGAACTGTGTTTCCGATTTTAAAGGATGTACTCAAGAAGGAACCCTTCTCATCGAGGGTACCGCCGTTGTCTTTATTTTTTTGGTGCATAAATCCAAGTGTCAGCGCATCTATGCGGTAGCGAGCCACAAGGCGCAAAAGGTCCTGATTGTCGATCTCTTTGTCACCGGCGATTGCAAGGTAAATATTATCCCCAGTGTAATTTAAGGAGTAGCCGACACCGTCTGCGAGGCCGCCATCATCAATGCGGTCACCGTTGGCATCATTTCCCTCACCGGGCACCACAACCAAGGTTGCCTCCAAACCGTTGAGCCGAGAGGTGGTAATACCGATCATATTAGATACGCGATTTTCTCCTTCGAAGGTATTCTTGATATCTCCTTCAAGATCATTAAAGAGGTCTATCTTAGTCTGGGCAACCTTGGTCGGTGTATCCCGTTTACCTGCCCAGAGCTTTCCGAGATTACTACCTATGCCAATAGTGATATTTCGCTGCGAAAATGTGGTTTTATCGCTCCCTACCAAACAGCTCTCATCGCCGTTGACGCTTTGAGAGCAGATCGTATTTTTTGTAGTTTTATTGCCGTCATCTGCATATATCTCGAATTCTGCCGAATAGTGAATAAGGAGCTTATCTGAAAGCGACCGTTTTCCTGTAAATCCGATACGCGAGGCGTTTCTGTTAAGTTTCCATTCATCCGACTCGTTGACGCTAGTGTTTACCAAAGAAAGGTTAAGTTTTCCGTAAAGATTCTCCTCGGCCCGGGCGAGAGATATTGGAAGCAGAGAGATTGAAATCGCTATAGTACCTAAGGGGAATATTGACCAAAATTTCATTCCAGTTTCCTTTTTTATGGGTGAGTAAGGTTTTTGAGCAATCGACTTTTGTGAAAATTTAGTGACAAATATATGTCATATTTATTTAAAATTGATGACATCTCTCAAAGTTTGTCATCATCTTGCCACATAATTTTCATATGGTTGTTTTTCTGATCGATATACCTTTGCAAGTTAATTTTAAACATAAATTATTCGGGGGAGTTGTTAATGTCGCACTGTAAGATCACTAAAATTATCGTTGTGAACCTTTTCTTGCTGGCGGCCGCGAGTCTCGTCTCGGCAAGAGAGACGATCGCTATTGTAGGTTCATCGACGGTATATCCGTTTTCAACTGTGGTGGCTGAGCGGTATGGCCGCAGTAATGAGAAGCCGACTCCAAAAGTTGAATCGACAGGCTCTGGCGGTGGGATGAAGTTGTTTTGCTCGGGCATCGGGACGAATTTCCCAGACATAACGAACTCATCACGCCGCATGAAAAAATCCGAGTTCGACCAATGTCAAAAAAATGGAGTGAAGGAGATAATTGAAGTTCACATTGGATATGATGGTATAGTCTTGGCGAATTCAATAGCCACCAAACCTATGAACCTCACCCGCAAGGACATATTTTTGGCGTTGGCAGCGCGCGTTCCCGGTGAAGTTGTCGGTCAATTGATTAAAAATCCTTATGGGACCTGGAAGCAGGTAAATGAGGGGTTGCCGGCGACAAAGATTGAGGTTTTGGGACCACCACCGACATCAGGTACCCGGGATGCTTTTGTGGAGTTGGCGATGGAAGGTGGCTGCAAACAGATCCCATGGATAGCGGGTCTCCAAAAGACCGACAAAGATAGGTTCAAGACTGTCTGCCACACGATCCGTGAGGACGGGCAGTACATTGAGGCGGGAGAGAATGATAACTTAATCGTCCAGAAGCTGCAGGCGAATCCGAGGGCACTGGGAATCTTTGGATTTAGCTTCTTAGATCAGAATGCTGATACGGTTCAGGGCTCTCAGATAGAATCTATTGCACCAGAGTTCGACTCTATTGCGGATACATCCTATTCTATATCTCGCCCACTATACTTTTATGCGAAAAAGGCACACATTGGCGTGGTGCCGGGAATTGAAGATTTTCTTTATGAATTCACCAGTGAGAGGGCATGGGGTGGAGAGGGGTACCTAGCGGAAAAAGGGATGATCCCGTTGCCAAATGACATGCGTCGAAGCCGGGCGAAAAAAATTCGGGGGCTAGTGACGATGAATGGCGATGAACCATTGAAATAATCGACGCGGTTTGTCAGAGTAGCACCCTATTGAGCAATTACACTCGCGCAGACTACGGAGGTTTAGCTTTGACTTATGCACGCAAATAATCTGTTACTTCTTTTGCTGGCATTCGTTGCGGCGGCGTTTTATGTTGGTCGCGGTAGGGCTAACCACATCGCAAAATTGGCTGGAGGTTCTCGTCAACTCCACTCGTTGCCTGATTACCATGGTCATTACACTGCGCTTTGCTGCGGCCTTCCTGCCGTGCTCCTGCTGATTCTTTGGATTATTTTTTCAGGACATGTAATTTCCGCTATGGTACTCGATTCCCTGCCGGCGGGTCAGTTTCTCGGTGATCCTGGAGGCCGCGAGTTGCTGGCAAATAAGATTGCTAATATTGCGCAGGGCGTCTTGCCTAAGGCAAATCAACCGGCGATTTTGGTTGCGGCCGCTGAGGAGCTCAATAGGCTGACTCAGATCTCTCGCTGGAGTGTTACGGCGTTAGCGTCATGCGTTTCATTAGTAGGTTTGATCTGGGCTCGGTCAAGAATCACCCCAGAGCTTCGATCACGCCCTAGGGTTGAAGCCTCAATAAGGTACGCTCTCTTTTTTTGTGCGTGTGTGGCTGTATTTACAACCTTTGGTATTATTTTCTCCGTCCTTTTCGAGTCGCTGCAGTTTTTCCAATCCGTACCGGTTGTTGATTTCATTTTCGGTCTTGAGTGGAGCCCCCAGACAGCGATTAGGGATGATCAGGTTGGATCATCTGGCAGCTTTGGTGCCGTGCCTTTGTTCGTTGGAACATTGCTGGTATCTGCTGTGGCAATGGTAGTCGCCGTCCCGATTGGCCTCATGTCGGCAATTTTTTTGGCGGAGTACGCCCATAAATCGGTTCGCGCCTATGCGAAGCCGGCCCTTGAGGTTTTGGCGGGGATCCCGACGGTGGTTTATGGTTTTTTCGCTGCACTTACTGTAGCGCCTTTTTTGCGAGACCTTGGTCAGGGATATGGCTTTTCCGTTTCCTCTGAAAGTGCCCTAGCGGCAGGGCTCGTAATGGGAGTAATGATCATTCCATTTATTTCTTCTTTGTCAGATGACGTCATCACCGCGGTACCCCAGTCCTTGCGTGATGGCTCTCTGGCGATGGGAGCAACTCATTCTGAGACTGTCATACGCGTCGTGATTCCGGCAGCTTTACCGGGTATCGTTGCAGGAATCATGCTGGCCATTTCCAGAGCTATCGGCGAGACGATGATTGTTGTCATGGCGTCAGGTCTCGCGGCAAATATGACCTTTAACCCTCTTGATTCAGTGACCACAGTTACCGTACAGATTGTCACCCTGCTGACGGGAGATCAGGAGTTTGATAGCCCTAAAACATTAGCCGCTTTTGCATTGGGTCTCGTACTTTTCCTAATTACCTTGATCCTAAACATCATCGCCTTGAAGGTAGTAAAACGGTTCAGGGAGCAGTATGAGTAAGGAACCAATCTATCTAGAGAAGATTCAGCGCTCGCTTGTCGGGCGCTATCGTGCCGAGCGGGTGTTCAGGGGGTGCGGCATGCTGGCTGTTTCACTGGGCCTTGCCGCAGTCCTTCTGGTCTTTGTAGATATTTTTATAAAGGGTACAGGCGCCTTTTCGGCGACTTACATTGCACTTGATGTGACTTATGAAAAAGACCTCCTGGGAATTGAAAATTTCGCTGATCAGCGACAGGTGAATTCGGGAGATTGGGAGGCAGTTTACAAACAGGCGCTACGTAGAGATTTCCCCGACATACGAAAACGTGGTGAAAGGCGTAAGCTATATGCGCTTGTAAGTAGTGCGGCAGGTTATGACATAAAGGACCGTCTTCTGGCTAATCCGGGTCTGCTAGGTTCTAAAGAGACATTGTGGGTTCTTGCAGATGACGATATCGACTCGTATTACAAAAGCTGGTTGGACGGCAATGCCTATACGGCTCGGCTTACGGATGGGCAGATTCGTGTTCTGGATACGCTGATCAATACGGAGCGTATGCAGTTGCGTTTCAACGCCAACTTTTTGACTCGAGGTGACTCTCGAGAGCCAGAGCAGGCGGGGATATGGGGTGCTGTTATTGGATCTTTTTTGACGCTAATGCTGACCTTGGTCTTGTCATTTCCGGTCGGTATTGCCGCTGCTGTATATCTCGAAGAATTTGCCCCAAAGAATAAGGTAACTGATTTTATTGAGGTCAACATCAATAACCTTGCGGCAGTACCTTCAATAATTTTTGGTCTTCTGGGGCTTGCCATTTTTATCAATCTCTTCCAAATTCCACGATCAATCCCTGTGGTGGGCGGTTTGGTCCTCGCGGTTATGACATTGCCTACTATCATTATCACGAGCCGGGCGGCTATCAAGTCAGTTCCACCCTCAATCAGAGAGGCCGCTCTAGGTATGGGTGCGTCGCGAAACCAGACGGTGCTTCACCACGTCTTGCCACTTGCTTTGCCGGGCATGTTGACCGGAGCTATTATTGGTATGGCGCGGGCGCTAGGTGAGACTGCACCCCTCTTGATGATTGGCATGGTGGCGTTTATTGTGGATATTCCGGCCGGTTTTACGGATCCCGCAACTGTCCTTCCTGTACAGATCTTCCTGTGGGCAGACAGTCCGGAGCGCGCATTTATTGAAAAGACTTCAGCAGCGATTATGGTTTTACTCGGATTTCTTGTTACGATGAACACCAGCGCCGTATGGCTGCGTAAACGACTTGAACGACGTTGGTGAGGGAGGAATAACCATGAATACATCTGCGACCTTTGGTGTTGGTACGCCGTCTGAATCAGATTTCCGAGATACTCGCGGTGGAGATATGTCTGAAATCGGGTTGACCAAGGGTCACGTCACCGTGGGTAGCGTCGAAATACAGGCGGCCAAGATGACGGCGAGGGGCGTGAATATTTTTTACGGTGACAAGCAGGCGATACATGATGTCACTGTAGATATTGGAAAAAACCAGGTTATAGCAATGATTGGCCCCTCCGGCTGCGGAAAGTCTACCTTTCTGAGATCACTTAACCGCATGAACGACACGATCGATGGTTGCAAGATCGAAGGAGATATTCGAATTGATGGTGAAGATTTGTACTCACCAAAACTTGATGTGGTTGAATTGCGGGCTCGCGTTGGGATGGTATTCCAAAAACCTAATCCTTTTCCTAAATCTATCTATGACAATGTCGCCTACGGACCCAAGATACATGGGTTGGCTGAGACGCGTGTGGATCTTGACGAGATGGTAGAGAAAAGTCTTCGGAGGGCTGGGCTCTGGGATGAGGTGAAGGATCGACTGTTTCAAGCTGGGACTGGGCTATCAGGCGGTCAGCAACAACGTTTATGCATCGCGCGGGCGATTGCTGTAAGTCCGGAGGTCATCCTCATGGACGAGCCTTGCTCTGCACTAGATCCGATTGCAACTGCTCGCATTGAGGAGCTGATTGAGGAGCTTAGCCACAATTTCACTATCGCCATTGTGACCCACAACATGCAACAGGCGGCGAGGGTATCCCAGCGAACCGCGTATTTTCATCTGGGTCGGCTAATTGAGGTCAATCCTACCGAGCAGGTCTTCACAAACCCAGAGCACTCGTTGACGGAGTCCTATATCACTGGCCGCTTCGGCTAGAAGGAATTTTTAGCATATGGCAAACATGTCTTTTGAAAATCATATCGTGAAGCAGTTTGATGGCGAGCTAGAGGACATTCGGACGATGCTGATGGAGATGGGGGGTAAGGTCGAGCAGCAGCTCAAAGATGCAATTACCTCGGTGGCAGGGGTTGATAGCGCCCTGGCCGAGCGTGTGATCCAGAGGGAGAGTCATGTAGACGAGTTGGAGTTGGATATCGATGAGGCTTGCATGCTGATTATCGCTCGTAGGCAACCGGCCGCGACCGATCTGCGGCTCGTCATGATGGTCAGCAAGGCAGTAAATGATCTAGAGAGGATTGGCGACGAAGCCAAGAAAATAGCAAGTCACGCGATTATCCTTGCCGAGCAGGACGTTCCCTCGAAAGGCTATACCGAGGTCCGGCACCTTGGTAAGGGTGTGTCCAACATCCTCGCAAACGCCCTCGATGCTTTTGCACGTTTCGATGTCGAAGCTGCATTGAAAACACTCAAGGACGATCATCAGATTGATCTTGAATACAAGACCGCACTGCGTGAACTAGTGACATACATGATGGAGGACCCGCGAAGTATCAGCCGGGTGATCAACATTCTCTGGGTAGTTCGGTCGCTGGAACGGATCGGTGATCATGCTAAGAATCTCTGTGAACAAATTGTGTTTGTTGTCAAGGGACAGGATATTAGGCACAGCGAGCTACGAGGTTAGCCACACATTTGCCCGACCCAGTCCATCCTTGATTTCCCAAGCCTCCCCTTTGTCCCCAAACCTTTTGATCGGTGCAAATTGTAATCTTTCTGTCATAAATCAGTCACCTTAACGTCATTTTTTGTCGCTATCTTTTCAACAGGCGCGGGAAATTTTTCCCTGGTATGCCCACAATAAAATGAGCTAGTGTGGTAAAGGTGGGATATTTCAGTGTGTTAATGGGATATACATCTTTATCTGGGAGTTAGAGGGTGTCTCACACATGACTAGACGGTCGGTCTTTTTAGTACATTGTTTTTTTATAGCTTTAGCCAATAATGCTCTCTCAGAGACACTATTCGTTCAGATTTTTCTCGATCAGGCGCCCCTCTCGGGAATCACCGTAATGGTTGATGGCGACGAGGTCGGTCGGTCGCAGAATGACGGAGTTCTTTCAGTCGATCTTGAGCCCGGCGAGTATGAAATCGAGCTCGTTGATGATGACGTTGCCTTTCCTTTTGACGTAGCGATTGAGGAGTCTGCCGAGACTGAGGCCTCGGTAACGTTCTACAGCGAAGAGGGCATTGCTCCTGCAGTTTCGGTAGGGTTATTCAGCGAATCTTCGTTGGACGTTGGTTTTGTAGTGGGCCAAGTGACCGACTCTGATGGAACTCCTTTGGAGGGTGCCTCTGTCGATGTAGGAGGGGTGAGCGTCGTACTGACGGGCAGTGATGGGCTCTACTCCATTGAGGTTCCACGCGGAGTTTACAGCATCAACGTACAACATCCTGAGTTCAAATCCGCTCAGATAGATTCAGTTCGGATTTTTGCAAATGTCGGAGTCAACGCGAGTTTCTCATTGAAAACCGAAGACGAACTGAGTCTCGCCTCGGCTGAGGGTGTGCTTGAAGAGGTGGTGGTTGTTGGAGTTTTCAGGCCCGATGATTCCGCTGAGGGTCTCGAACGCTATGCGAGCACTATCGTGAGTGCTATCGATGCCGATCAGATTTCCCGATTTGGAGATAGCGACGTTGCTGCAGTCCTCGGACGGATCGTGGGACTCAGCGTTACGGAAGGAAAGTATGCGAACGTGCGTGGTCTGGACGGTCGCTATGTCTCAGCCAATTTCAACGGTTTATTGATGCCAAGCACCGATCCGATGCGTCGTGATATTCAGCTCGATCTATTTCCGTCTAACATTGTTGAGAGTATTGAGGTTCAAAAGTCCTTTTCTGTTGACCAGTTGGCCTCAACAACGGGTGGTTCAATCAGAGTTGCCACCAAAGGCCTTCCCGACGAGAGAGCTGGTACAGTATCCGTTTCAGCAGGTTACAACACCGACGTCACCGGCAACGATGTCCTGGGCTACCGCGATAGTAACACCGAATGGCTGGGCTATGACAATGGCCTGCGCGCTTTGCACGCTGGTGTCCTCGAAGCCACTGACTATGCGACATCATTGACCATTTGTAAGCCCCGTGTTGCCGACATATGTACTCACCCTGGTGTCGCTGCGGCCTATGCGATGGCGTTCAAGCCTGACTATGACACTCAGGATATTTCTGCAGACCCAGATGTTGGCGTGGATTTTGACTTCGGCGATCGTATCGAGTTAAAGGATGGCGAACTGGGGTACTATCTTGCAGGTGGCTACAGTCGTGGCACTGATGATCGCGGCTCAGCTCAACTGAGAGATCCAACCGATTTAAGTGGTGGATACAGCCGTTCTAAAGACATGGTCACCGTGACCGGTTATGGCGTAATCGGATATGAATACGGTGCGGGTAACGAGGTTCTATCCAAGACCACACTACTGCGATCCACTGAAGATGTAACGCGCCGAAGTATCGCCATTGATTCCGAAGACGTTGATGTCGATACCACGATTCTCGAGTATGTGCAGCGGCAGTTATTCTCTCAAGTATTTACTGGGGTCAACGAGTTTCAGGGCTTTGGAGTCGATAGTGCAGTCAACTGGCGTGTTGGCTACGCGGAGACCGATCGGCTTGAGCCCGACCGTCGCACTTTTATGCTCCGTAACGGATCGCTTTCTACGACATCGGTAGAGCGTCGCTGGTCTGACCTTAACGAAACCAGTTCGGATATTGGGGTTGACTATGCCGGCACCCTTGACTGGGGAGGCGCCAATACCTCGACGGTGCTGCTCGGCGCCATGTGGTCTGATAAAGAAAGAACGGTCGATCTTTACCGCTTTGGCATCCGCCAGGGTGATGCGAGAAATATCTCGCTGATACCAATTGATGGTGTTGATCAGTTACTCGCCGTTGAGAGCTTTGCAGCTGACTACTTTCGGCTAAGACCCTCAACGACCCCCACGGATTCCTATGTGTCAACGGAAGAGTTGTTTGCATATTATGCAGCGTTGCGCAGCGATTTTGGATCTGACTGGTCGGTTGAGGTGGGCGGCCGCTTTGAATCGTTTACTCAGAGTCTTTTTTACCCGAATGATGCGGTCGCTGGTGATTTTGGTGCCGGTCTTGAGTCTGATGGTTGGTATCCTGCTCTTAACGTCAGTTGGCGGGCTTCTGAGAGCATTCAGATCCGTCTTGGCTATAGTGATACAGTTTCATATCCGGGTTTGGTTGAGCGATCTCGCTCGGCTTCCTTCGACCCGATTACCGATGACCCCATCTTTGGTAATCCCAATCTAGTCACATCGGACATCAGCAATATTGACCTGCGCATGGAGTATTACTTCGGTCAGAGCAACCGCTTGTCTATCGCCGCCTTTAATAAAAAGATCGATAACCCGGTTGAATTGGCAATTCCCGATGCGTCAGGGTCTGCAGCCAGTGGTGTGACCTTTAGAAATCAAACTGATGCCCAGCTTGATGGCATTGAGCTTGATTTCAACACCACAATCTATGATCGCGATGGTCATTCTCTCTTTATTAATGGTAACTATTCGTTCATCGACTCTTCAGTGACGCTGGGTGCCGACTCGTTGCGACTGGAAGGTGCTGTTGCCAACGGTCGCCAGTTACAGGGTCAATCTGAGTATCTCGCCAATCTCCAAGTCGGTTACGACCACCAGCCAAGTGGTCAAAAAGTAACGCTATTGGTTAATTATTTTGACGATCGTATCTTCCGCGTGGCGAGAGGTGCCGCTAGTGGAGCCATTGTCGAGGTAGGCAGAACGCTGATCGATCTAAACTACGAGAAGCTTTTTGCCGACCATTGGACATTTAATTTAAAGATTAAAAATTTGGGTAATGAAAAAACCTCTTTTATCCAAAACACCAATGAAATTGAGTTTTATGAATCCGGTACGTCTATTGGTGCCACACTGAGTTACAAGCTCTGACAGGTAAAGACTGTTTTAACATTGCGGGGGCGACCCTTGCGAAATACTAACCACCAAAAAGTAGGAAACACGCATATGAGAAGCAAACACTTTTGTATAGGGAGCCTGATCGCATTGGGTATTGCGCTGTCAGGCTGCGATGGGAATTCCGAAAGCGCTGGAGACATCTCCGTCACTGTTGAGGGGGATACGATCGATGAGAGCGTTACTAATAACACGACGACGCCGGTAGTCGAGACACCCGACCCAACGCCTGAAGCACCGAGTGGCCTGTGTGCTCAAGTTGTGGAAGCATCCTTTGTCACGTTTAATGAAGACTGTTCACAGGGCACCCTCGCAGGCACTATCGATACTGATTACACGCTGCTTAGCGAAGTTCAGTACATTCTCAGCGGCCAAGTCAATGTAGGCTCTGGTGACGTAGAAATCACATCTCAGGCCCAGATGAATGCAATTATTGCTGCTGGTGTAACGCTGACTGTTGAGCCCGGCTCTCATGTCAAAGCGACTAATGACGGCTCATTGATTGTCACTCGAGGTTCTAAGCTAGTCGCTGATGCCTACGCTGCTAGTCCAATTACGTTTAGCAGCCTTGATACTGATTTGGACGGTATGGGTGAGTGGGGTGGTGTAGTTATTCAAGGGTTTGCACCCCAGTATGGTCAGGGTGGTACCGGTGTCTGCTATAACGAGGGTGAAGGCTGGTGTAATGTTCTCGGTGAAGGCGGAGGCTTTCGCTACGGCGGTAACTTGCCGGCTGACGATAGCGGCATAATTCGCTACGTCCGCATCGCTGAGGGCGGGTTTATTGTCGGTCCCAACGATGAGATCAATGGCTTGACGCTTCAAGGAGTGGGTCATGGTACTGTGATTGAATATGTTCAAGTGCATGCCAATCTTGATGATGGTATCGAGTGGTTTGGTGGAACAGCTAACGTAAAGTATGCGGTGCTGACGCACAACGACGACGATGATATCGATTTTGATGAGGGTTACCAGGGCAATATCCAGTATGCGTTGATTATTAAGAATCAAACGCCGGGTGCAACACCGGTCGGTTCGAACGACCCGAGAGGTATTGAGCTGAACTCCTCTGACGACGACTATACTCCTGAGACAGCCGGCACCCTTGCAAACATCACTGTCATTGGCGGCGATGCGGCAAATGCCGCTGGTGAGTTTGGTATGCGTTTGCGCGGTTCGGTTACTGCCCAGATCCATAACTCGGCAGTAAGTGGATACGATGTCACCTGTGCACGTATCGATGACTCTGATCACGATAGTGACTCTACCACTGCGAAGATTGATACTCCGATAACCTTACAGAATTTCCT
>NZIZ01000016.1 GCA_002691825.1 Porticoccaceae bacterium | reverse complement strand
TCGAGCTTGAGGATTGATATTCGACAATGCTTCTAGTTTTCGCTGTACCACCTCCCATTCGGGCAATGGATACAGCAACAGACAGGATTCGCGCATGTCGATGGTGACAACCACCTTGCCAGCACTGGCAAGATGCACTGCCTCTCGATTGCGCGCGGGCAAAGCCATGCGGCCTTTAGCGTCGAGCGTTGCACTATGGATGCCGCGAAACATCTTTACCTTTGTAGCGGGATCACACGCGAGCCATCACCACGCATCTACCCCACTTTTCTCCACATTTTCCCAATATGCGACACTATATAGCCACTATGTGAGAGTCAAGCACTATACGGCGCCAAGTAGTCGACATAAATTACGGAAATAAAAGAACTTTTCGCTGATTTGGCAGGCCGCCATTAGAGTCGGTTGCATACGATATGGCGACCGTTAGAACGGTGAGTGTCAGCCTATAAGCCGGGTTCTGTCATGGACAATCATTCATCTAGGGCTGCCGTCACCGACAACCTCAAGCGGCCTACCCAGATCCGATACGGGCCGTATCATAAGATCTCTATTTGGCCTTGCTCCAGGTGGGGTTTACCNTGCCACNNNGTGTTACCANNNGCGCGGTGCGCTCTTACCGCACCCTTTCACCCTTACCTGATCGGAANTAGATCATTGGCGGTCTTCTCTCTGCGGCACTTTCCGTGGACTCTCGCCCCCCAGGCGTTACCTGGCACTCTACCCTATGGAGCCCGGACTTTCCTCTACGAAATTTCAAATACACTCTCGATCGAACTCAAAAAAATTCGCAGCGACTGTCTAGTCAACTCTCTACGAACTATATCATGAATATAGAATTATTAAAGTTTTTGAAACTGATCAAGAATTTTACATTCATTCAGGTTGATCTTTTACCAAGATGTTTTGAAATCCAAAGCGCCAGCTTGCGGCGCATGCTTGGATCAGAAATCTTATCCTTTGCCAGCGGTTGTATAACTTTGTCCTCAACGAGTACCCGGTATATAAACTCAACTTTTAATTTGGCACTGTCTTGCTTTTCCGGACACCCATATCCTCGTTTACTGGCATAGTGTGACCCCACTTTAATTGCTTTCTTGACCAGTTCCGCTTCATCTTCTAATTTTCCCAACTCTATTTCTCCCAGAAATGATGCTATTCAACAAATCGACGAGCATTATAAAATAACTGCATCCAAGGAGCGTCTTCTCCCCAATCCTTAGGATGCCAAGAGTTCAATACGGTTCTAAATACGCGTTCCGGATGAGGCATCATCAAAGTAACTCGCCCATCTCTACTGCAGATCCCCGTGATACCACCCAATGATCCGTTTGGATTTGCAGGATAAGAACTAGCCTCCGCCAAATCATTATCCAAAAAACGCATGGCGACCATATTCGAAGTTTCAAGATCAATACGCATATCATCATTATCAAATTTAACCCTTCCTTCACCGTGGGAAACAACAATGGGTATATGTGAATCAGTCATATTTTTTAACAAAATGGACGGACTTTTTTCTATCCTAACAAGAGAAAAACGTGCTTCGAACTGCTCTGACAAATTTCTTTCAAAAAAGGGCCACGGCTCTGAGCCAGGTATTAGTTCCCGAAGATGGGAAAGCATTTGACACCCATTACACACACCTAGCGAAAACGTTTCTGATCGATGAAAAAAACTACTAAACTCATCTCTCAAATTAGAATTGAAAAGGATAGTTTTTGCCCAGCCCTGACCAGCACCTAGCACATCGCCATATGAAAAACCTCCGCATGCAACAAGACCGACAAAATTAGATAACTTAACTTCACCACTCAATAATTCGCTCATGTGGACGTCGACGGCCGCGAATTTCGCTCTATCAAATGCTGCTGCCATTTCTAATTGTCCGTTGACTCCTTGCTCACGCAAAACTGCTATTCTGGGACGAGCAGAGCTAATAAATACCGGAATTTCGACTTGAAAATTTAATTTCACCGAAAGCCCAGGGTCTTCTGAGGTGAGGCGATCAAATTCACTTTGTGCACAATCACTGTTATCACGCTGCACGGACATTTGATACGAAAGTTCGCTCCAAGCCCTATATAAATCAGCTCTTGGCTGACAAAATAATTCAACTCCTGAACAACTAACTCGAATAATTTGCCGACTATTTAGCCCCCCAATCTCGTGACAACATATATTTAAAGCTTTACAGCGCTCGATAATTCCTACGGCACTACAAGACTTTACCTGAATCACTGCACCTAATTCTTCACTGAACAATCCAGATATATAACTATCCTTCCCACAATCGGTTTCAATGTTAATGTCAATTCCAACGCGACCGGCAAACGACATCTCAAGGAGAGTAACTATAAGACCACCGTCCGAACGATCATGATAAGCAAGTAATTCACCCTCTTTGTTGAGCATCTGCAAAATATCAAAAAAATTTCTAATAACATCTGGGTCATCCAAGTCAGGAACTCTATCGCCAACTTGACCGTTTACTTGAGCTAATATCGATCCCCCCAGTCGATTCAAGCCTGTTCCCAAATCAAGTAAAATTAATCGAGTGTCTCCGCAATCCGTCCTTAACTGAGGTGTTAAAATTTTTCTTACATCAACAACCGGGGCAAATGCACTTACAATGAGAGAGAGTGGCGATACAACTGATTTACGTTCATCACCATCATCCCAATTTGTCTGCATAGACATTGAGTCTTTTCCAACCGGAATACTAATTCCTAAAGCCGGACATAGCTCCATACCTACCGCCTCTACAGTCCGAAAAAGTTTCTCCTCTTCAGTAGAGCACCCCGAAGCGCACATCCAGTTAGCAGATAATCTCACATCAGACAACGAGGCAATCGAAGACGCGGCAATGTTTGTAATCGCCTCACCTATAGCCATACGACCAGATGCCGGTGCATTCACCACTGCCAATGGAGAACGCTCCCCCATCGCAACGGCCTCACCCCTGTAACTATCAAAACCTAGTGTAGTTGCTCCGCAATCAGCAACGGGCACTTGCCACGGACCAACCATCTGATCCCTGGTCACCATGCCGCCCACTGAGCGATCTCCGATAGTGATTAAGAAATTTTTGCTAGCTACAGTCGGATGCCTTATTACCAAGTCGATGATCCGATTAAGGTTCATATTTTTTGTTGAGAGAGGGAGAAATGATATATCCGCGCCGATTGCGGTTCGAGGTGCAAGATCTGATAGTGGAAATATCAAAGCCAACGGCAGATCTATTGGTATATTTTTAAAATACTCGTCCTCAACTACCACCTTTTTCTCTTCGATTGCTTCTCCTACAATTGCGAAAGGGCACCGCTCTTTAATGCAACTTCTAGCAAAAACATTGATATACTCAGATTTTATTGCCAAAACATATCGCTCTTGAGCCTCATTGCACCAAATCTCGAGAGGAGACATCTGCGGTTCAGCATTTGGTATACAACGCAGTTTGAAATGCCCCCCAACTCCTCCATCTTTAATCAACTCTGGAAACGCATTTGATAAACCACCTGCACCTACATCGTGAATAAACGCAATTGGATTTTTATCCCCTAATTGCCAGCAGTAATCTATAACTTCTTGACACCTCCGCTCCATTTCTGGGTTTTGTCTTTGCACAGAACCAAAATCTAATTCTGCTGAGCTCTCGCCAGTAGTCACCGAGGATGCTGCGCCTCCTCCAAGTCCAATCAGCATCGCTGGACCTCCTAAAACAACTAATTTCGCACCCGATTGAAAGGATTTTTTGAGCACATGCTGCGGCCGTATATTGCCATATCCTCCCGATATCATTATCGGCTTGTGATATCCGTAACATTGCCCATTTATTTCTAACTCAAAGCACCGGAAGTAACCATTGATATTAGGTCGGCCGAATTCGTTATTAAATGCTGCCGATCCGATAGGCCCCTCTAGCATGATTTCGAGAGCGGATGCAATCCGGTCTGGCCTTCCGTAATCCAGTTCCCACGGTTGTATATAACTCGGAATCTTCAAATTAGACACACTGAATCCGGTGATGCCAGCCTTAGGTTTTGATCCTTGTCCCACCGCACCTTCATCACGTATTTCACCGCCAGCACCAGTCCCAGCACCAGCATAAGGAAATATTGCAGTTGGATGATTATGCGTCTCCACCTTCATCAAAAAATGTATGTCCTCAGGCGAATATGCGTACTCCCGCGTTCTTGGATTTGGGAAAAAACGTCCTCCAAAGGATCCTTGAACCACAGCTGCATTATCAGAATAGGCTGATAAAATACCCATACTATTTTTATCATGAGTGTTACGGATCATCTCAAAGAGCGTCTTTTCCTGCATAGTCCCATCAATAATCCATCGAGAATTAAAGATTTTATGTCGGCAATGTTCTGAATTTGCTTGAGCAAACATCATCAACTCAACATCGGTTGGATTTCTACGCAATTTAGAAAACTCGTGGCGAAGGAAATCCATTTCAGAGTCACTCAATGCCAATCCCAAATTTAAATTAACCTGTCTAAACATTTCAAAACCACTATCTAATATATCTATGGCTTTAACAGGAACAGGATCTTCACGCATAAATATTTTACTAGATTCGCTAATATTAAAAAAAATTGTTTCAATCATCCTGTCATATAATAATTCGGCAAGCGTTACTTCTTCGGACCGATCAAGTGTTATGGAGGTTGTGATAGAAAAAGCGATTCCACGCTCTACTCGGAGGACACAATCTAAACCACAGTTTCTTGCTATGTCAGTCGCTTTACTAGACCAAGCCGATATAGTTCCAAGACGTGGGACGACCAAAAAGAGTTGCGTCGAAAAATCAGTTGCGGGGGAGTGGCATCGGCAATTCAACAACGATTGAAGCACAGCAGTCTGTCTCTCCGAGAGCAGAGAGGCTGTATCAACGAAATATTGATAATTTGCTTTTAAAGAGAGGACATTCGACTGAGCGGCCTGCAATTTCAGTAACAACTTGTGCTTTCTAAAGTCTGAAAAACAGGGGCCACCGTCAAAAATGATCATTCACTGAAAGTCCAAACACAACAAACCTACAAAATGTCAGTTTATACTACAATCTCGTTTGACGCAGTTTCATTTTGCTATTAACCATCATCAAAGTACAAATTGATACTCAAGATTACTTGCGCTCATCGGAGTAAACGTTGAATCTTACTGATATACAGCTAATCAAGTCCCTGAGCGCATATCGGCGCGTTAGTTATGTCATTTCAGTAGCAATGATGATTGCTTTTGTAGCATCCATAAATAGAAGTACTCATACAAATGATCTGCAACAAGTCTTTAAACGCGGCGTCTTGACCATTTTAACCACCGAGAGTGCGACTACCTTTTTCGAAAAATCTGGAGTTTGCAATGGATTCGAGTTCTTAATTGCAAATGGCTTTGCAAGAAATTTAGGAGTCGAACTTGAAGTAAAGACTAAAAACAATTTTGAAGAACTCAAACTAGCGATAAATGCCGGCGAAAAAAATCTTATTGTAGCCAATTTAACTCAAACTATGCTGTCTCAACATTTACTCGATTTCTCCATTCCCTACCATTATGTATCCGAACAGCTGATTTATCGACGAGACAAGCCAAAGCCCGACACGATTACCGATCTTCAAAGGACTATGGTACTCACAAATCAACCTTGTTTTTTTGTTACCCAAATAAAAGATACTCAGCAAAATAATCCAGAATTAATTCTGATAGATAATCCATCACTCTCAAACGTCGACACAATGAGAATGGTGCATTCAAATAATTATGATTACTCTATTACTGATTCGCTCAGCTTTAACATCAACAGATATATTTTTCATGAGGTTGCTATAGGAATCGAAATATCATAAAAAAAGCCTCTATCATGGGGATTCCTTAAAAATGGAGACAAAAACTTACTATCGATCGCTGACCTTTTTATTAACAATTCTATAGCTGAAAAAAATTGACGAAATTAAACAAAAACTGTTTATTCATCTAGGCTAATTCTCAACCTCTGACTCTCAACTTCTAGAAAAGATGGTAGATCGACGCGTTCCTAAATATAGTCGTATATTTAAACAAATCGCCAATCAACGAAATTTTGAATGGAGCTTTTAGCGGCAATCGCCTATCAAGGATCTCATTGAGATCCTAAGGCCACCTCACCGACTGGCGTGCGAGGACTGATGATGTTGACACAAGATACAGCGGTTGAAATGAAATTATAGGATCGACTTGATCCCTTACAAAGAGTCTCGGGCGGCGTAGGATATTTGCAGAAACTAATCACACGTCTTCCCACAAAACGCGATAACAGTGACCGTATTTGGCTCGCACTCGCTGCATATAATTTTGGTCCGAGGAACATCGAGGAGGCCGGAGCATCAGCTCCGACCGCAAATAGCGATCCTGAACTATGGGTCGATGTGAGATCTCAACTGCTGCACCTTGACAAAAAAAGCAATCCCAACGTCAGTGGCGCCGCATACACAAATGGTAAGATTGCCTTAAAGTACCTGGACAATATTCAGTACTATTTAAATTATCTTCGGTTACGCTCGTTGATACATGATGAAAAAGAAACCTCTACAAAACGCTGTTTAAAAATTACGTGATAACAAATGAATTAACTGGCGTGTTTAAACTGAGCGATCCCGCAATTGGGTTAATTTATTTTTTCCCACGTTTTAATTGAAAAAAATTGCGCATTAACAGACTACTTTGCTCAGCAAGCACTCCACCGTGCCACTCAATTTCGTGGTTGAATCTAACATTATCAAGAATCTGAATATGACTAACGAGAGCTCCAGATTTTGGTTCTCTGGCTCCAAAGATAATACGGCTTACACGGGCATGTAACATGGCGCCGAGACACATAATACATGGTTCAATGGTCACAAAGAGCTGACAGCCAACAAGACGATAATTACCCTCTGAAATTGCTGCTTTTCTCAAGACAACAATTTCTGCATGGGCTGTGGGATCACAACTCAGAATCGGTTGATTATGGCCTTGCGCAATAATTTGCCCATCTCTCACTAGGACCGCGCCTATTGGAACCTCCCCAGCATCCATGGCAAGTCTGGCGTTTTTTAGCGCAACGTCCATAAACGCCTCGTCATTACTCTTACTTTTTTTTGGCATCCAATCAAACCCTCTAGGCAAAATGATTTATACTATCTTTTCTATATAAGGGCACTAACAAATGCACTTACAAACCGAAGTTATACAAATTAAAAATCGGTGGCAAACGGAACTTATTGATTCGGTCACGAGCGTGCAGGAGTTAGTTACGCGACTCAGGTTGAGTCCTAAATTACTCAGCAAAGGCCAAAAAGCCGCGTTAAAATTTCAGGTTAGAGTGCCTTTATCATATATAAAACGTATCCGACATAGTGACCCAAAAGACCCCCTCCTTCTCCAGATCTTGCCAGTCAAAGAGGAACTGAAAAAATACGAAGATTACTCACAAGATCCTCTAAACGAGCTTAACCATAACCCAAAATCTTGTGTCATCCATAAATATCGAAATCGGGTGCTATTAATCGTAAGTTCATTTTGCGCTATAAATTGTAGATATTGTTTCCGCAGACATTTTCCGTATAGTCAGCAACACCAAGATCGAGAAAAGTGGTTTTCAGCGCTTGAATATGTAACCAATCGACCAGAAATTAATGAAGTGATTTTTAGCGGCGGAGATCCATTAGCAGCAAAGGATAGTTTACTATCATGGCTTACTAAAAAAATCTCTGAAATTCCACATATCAAACGGCTGAGGATTCACACTCGGCTGCCCGTTGTCATTCCGTCTCGGATTGATGATGAGCTTTTGCTTTGGATGCAAAGCACTCGTCTAAAACCAATCATGGTTCTGCACATTAATCATCCTAATGAGATCGATAGTGCCGTAGAAGAATCATTACGCCGATTGCGCAAAATTGGTATTCGCTTGCTTAATCAATCGGTATTGCTAAAAAATGTTAACGATTGTAGTAATGTCTTAATAGCGCTCAGCGAACATCTTTACAGCTGTGAAGTAACCCCCTATTATCTCCACTTACTAGATCCAGTCGAGGGTGCGGCTCATTTCCATGTTGATAAAGCGCGCATAAAAGCGGTTTATTCTGAGATGCAAGCAGTTTTACCAGGGTTTTTATTGCCTAGGCTCGTCAAGGAAACACCCGGGGAACTCTCCAAAACAATAGTTTGTGTGAATGATTAAAAAACTACTTTGCTTGTCCACCTTCGAAAGAGGGATATTAGTGGTCTAATCCATAGGATACTCAAAAATATAAGATTAAACACGGCTTGGATTGCCAAAACCTGCACGAGTTGTTCCCCTAAATCCCAAAAACCAACCAAAAGAATCATAAAAAGAGACCTAGCACCCTCAAATATCCACGATAATGCTCTTCCATCAAGATGCCATGCAGTGATACCTACTGAACACAATATTGAGAGCGCAAGTAAATGATGATTTAAATACGACTCCTCGAAAACGCCCATTAGAAATCCTGCCGACACTAACCAACAGACGAACTGTACAACAATAAATACCATAGTCGCGAAAGTTGAATTACCAACATATTTATGAGCATCACCATCTTCATAGTGCAAATTCGGAAACCGCGTTTTAACATCCGCTGGACGCCACCCAGTTCGGGAAAACAGCACCCGTGCCTTATCTTTCCAAAGCTTGGTCACCCAAAAATCTCTAATCAGCTGAAAATAAATCTCTATATTTGCCCAGAGTGGATTCCAACTTTGTAGGGGCTTTGAAGTCCCATATTTCGGTGGAATAGAATCCTTTTCAGGTCGAAAGGTGCCAAAAACCCGATCCCAGACGATTAAGACACCACCATAATTAGCATCAATATAACTTGTATTTCTCGCGTGATGTACGCGATGGTTGGATGGAGTAACAAGCAGACGATCGAGCCAACCAAGAGAACCTATATGTTCTGTATGCACCCAAAATTGGTAAATAAGATTCACCGCTGCAACTGATATGAAGACCTCAACAGGTATACCTAAAATAAATATGGGGATGAAAAAAATCCAAGTTAACAAAAATCCACTGCTAGTCTGCCTAAGTGCGGTCCCCAAATTGAAGTCCTCACTTTGATGGTGAACCACATGGCTGGCCCAGAATATCGCCCGTTCATGTGAGAGCCGATGCTTCCAGTAATAAAGAAAGTCGTACAAAACAAATGTGATGACCCACGTTAACCAATTTTGAGAAGCTAATAATTTGATGTTAAGAAGATTAACAGCGATCTCATATACGAGACCACTAATACCAAGATGCAAAGCTGGGGGAATTCTACTCAACACTCCGAGCGTAAGACTACAAAATGTATCATTAAAGCGATAGGTATTGTTCTTACGAAAAATACCATACAAAAACTCCACAGACATTAACAAAAGAAAGACTGGCAACGCATAAAGGATAATTAAAGACGGCTTCAAAAACTCCACTGGACTAGTCACTTGTTAGCGTTTCAACGCTGACATTGTCAGGAATAACTTTTTTAGCTGTGCCAGTCATAAAACAGTTAAATACTCGCTCGCTTTAGTTTGTCCAACTCGTTTACAACGGGTTTAACTACATTCTCATCGTCATTAAAACTCAAATATAACTCAATCAGGGGTTTCACGCTGATTGTCCATAAACCCGTGAAAGGAGTATTTAAGTCAGCTATAACTATATATAACAAGTGAACACACGCAGTTATGGATCCAACCATGAAGCAATGTATCCATGGATCCATCCCAGCATTTATTATGAAGGCAGCTACTAAAACTGCCGACATATATATCAAAAGATGCTTCAAACGTGGAGGTAATTGTTGATTCGCTATGCTGATCCGTTCAGTCCGAAGTGTGGTAATAGACGACATCTTTTCCATCAATAAATGGAGTGCAGCGCGATCGCTTTCGTTACTCATTTCCAATTCATTTACTGCATACATTATGTCATATAATTCCTTCGAGGTATCGGAGTTTAGCACCGCATAGTCGTCGTTCATAGTACGCCACTCAACGGTGGCGACGGAATAGACATACTCTTGCAACTCTTTTTTTACCGCCTCCTTGTTTTCGGGTTGGCCATCCACATAAATCAAAAAATCACGCACATCGCTGATGGCGTTTAATTCAGCTTCAACCACCTCTGATAATTTATTGAAGCGATTTAACACCTCAACCAACAAAAAACCAGAGACGATAGCGTAAATCATTCCAAAAACTGAATAGAATTCCTCCCATGGTGCGTTTTGACCAGAAACACTCGCAGTTATCCCAGAGAGACTCACCAAAGTAGTTGCACTTATGGCGACGATAATGAATGCAAGAATAGGCACAACTGTTTTTGAGACTTCCCGTTGATGCTCTTGGTTCAATATGTCCATGGCATTTAGGTCCCTAAATTCATCTCGTTCCATCGTGCTCTCACCTTCCTTAAAACTCTTATTTTATGTTTCCTAAAAACCTAACTAATACATAGACTAAGGCATCATTATACAACACAGATTAATTACAAATCTAAGTAAATTATTTCTCCCATTTCTGGAGCGAAAAAATAATTTTCGGGGAGGCCACTGTCCCTTCTTATCTGTTGTAGTCTGAGAAGTGGTTCAAAAGTGGGCTCATCGCTGAGACTAAATGTTCCCCAGTGCATAGCAACTGAATATTCTGCTCCGACATCTATAGCGATTTGAAATGCCTCAGCAGGGTCAACATGCGCCGACTTCATAAACCAACGCGGGGCATAGGCGCCAATAGGAATGAAAGCATACTTAGGGCTGCCTAATCGTTCGCGAACCTGTCGAAAATCTTCTGAATATCCAGAATCACCTACATGGTACAGAGACATCTCAGGAGTTTGGATGTACCACCCCCCCCAGTGACTGAGATTTCGATCTGTTAATCCTCTGGCAGACCAGTGTTGAGCCGGTGTAAAAAAAAATTTAGTGTTGTTAACTTTGATACTGTCCCACCAATCAAATTCGAAAACATTTTTGATTCCAGCGGTGTCCAGTAGTTTTTTATCCCCCATCGGTACAAGAATCAAACATTTAGGATTAGACTTCTGGAGAGAGATCAGACTTGAAATATCTAAATGATCGTAATGATTATGGCTAATAGTTACCACATCAACGTCTGATACCTGATCCACTCGCATTGCTGGTGGAACCAATCTTCTAGGCCCAATCCAGCTGAATGGGGAAGCACGATCTGAAAATATAGGGTCAGTTAGGATCTGTAAATCACCATTGTTGATAAGGAAGGTAGAATGACCTATCCAGATTGCATAATGGTTATCCGATTGACGAAGTTGCTTCCATTCGGATGATACGATAAGACGTTTTGGTTTGGGTGAATCGCGCTGAAGCCTCCATTGAAGAAGCGAGGCTAACGGCTTATTTATTTCAGATCCATCACTGTTTGTATAATAAACCTTGTTGCCACATGAGGTAGCGAAAAGCAACACAACAATGATTGAGAGGATCCTAAATATATATCGCATCAGACACCTACCAAAGGAGACTCCTGATTAAGGACCCTTTTAAAAAAGTTTTTATTTTAAATATGCAACGCAAAAAACCTCAACCAAAAACCCAATGCGTTTAGCATTCTTTGAAAACTAAAAAGTCCCTAATTAATCCGATTGGAATATTCGAACCATTCTAGAAGGTTTTCGCATATCAGAATCATCCTGACGCCTTACCGACCGGATTTCCTGAGAAATGAACACAAGAATGAATATCAACGTCAAAAGAACAATAATGGTAGGAGCTGGAGCGCTGTCTATATAAAAACTAAGATACACTCCANAGAGGGCTGTACTAATCGAAATTATGATCGAGAAAAGCACCATCTGTCGAAACTTTTGGGTAAGCAGATGGGCGACAGCCCCGGGGGTAATTAGCATGGCGATTACCAAAATCATACCGACTGCCTTCAAGGCNGCAACAATTGTAAGGGATAACAAACTGAGCAAACCATAATGGAGCAACGTCACTGGTAGTCCGAGCGCTTTTGCGTGTTGTTGGTCAAAAACGAAAACAAGCAAATCCTTTCCTTTGAAAAAAATAAANAACAAAACCAAAGCTGTTACACCCGCAGTTTCAAGTATATTTTGCCAGCTAAGTCCCAGAACATCGCCGAACAAAACATGATCAAGGTGAATNTTAGAATCNACCTTAGTCATCATTACCAATCCAACCGCGAACATCCCAGAAAACACAACACCCATTANNGTATCTTCTTTTAGCCTACTATTTTCTTTCAAAAATCCGGTAAATACAGCACACAGCATGCCTGCCCCGAAAGCCCCAATCGCAAACGGAAATCCACTAATGTAAGCCAGTACTACACCGGGCAAAACTGAGTGCGAAATTGCATCTCCCATGAGTGCCCATCCTTTTAGCACAAGGAAACAAGAGAGTATCGCAGTGGGTATGGAGACCAAAGCAACCATCAAGAAGGCTTGCTGCATAAAAGTGTACGCAAATGGCTCCATCAATGCTTCCAGAAAATGAGAGAGCATCATCTCATTACTCCGACCCACCCTGTTGCTCTAACAAAAGAGGACACATGTCAAAAGCGGGGTCTAGAAGCCTCCTCTCAGAAGCACGTTTGCGCGCTGCCAAAAAGCCATGCTTCGGTGCCACTAAAAATACGCAAACGAATATACTCACCTGTAAAATGACTATAATGCCACCAGGCGTTCCATCTATAAAAAAACTCAGATAAGAGCCAAACAATGACGTCATTGCGCCAATTCCCGCGCTCAGTATAACGACAACACCAAACCGGTCTGACATCAAGTATGCGATTGCGCCCGGGGTAACAACCATAGCGATTACTAAAAATGCACCAACCGCTTGAAGTGCTGCAACAGCCGAAGCGCTCAACAGCGCGAAGAACACCACCTTGAGTAAGTAGGGATTGAGGCCAATACTTCGAGCGTGATTTTCGTCAAAAAATACCACTAACAGATCTCGCCACTTGGAAACTAACACTAAGAGCGATATGGACGATATTAGTAAGAGCTGCAGGGAATCATTTGGAGTGATAGAAAGAATGTTACCAAGAACAATAGTTTGGATATCGACCGATGTAGGCGAAAGAGAAACCATAAATAGCCCGATGCCAAAAAAGGAACTAAAAATAAGTCCTATGATTACATCCTCTTTTAGCTTCGAGCGTCGGGTTAGAAAAAGCATCGTACCCGCCGCTAATCCACCTGCGAAAAAGGCTCCAAGCGAAAAGGGGAGCCCAAGCATGTAAGCGCCGGCTACGCCAGGCACTATAGAGTGTGACAAAGCGTCTCCTATTAAAGACCAACCCTTCAGCATTAAATAAGCGCTAAGGAAACCACAAACACCACCGACCAAGGAACATATTAGCATCGCATTAACCATGTAGCCGTATTCAAAAGGCAATAGTAAACTCATCGGTTCTCCTCGAGACGAATCGATGAATAATCATCACCATATAGGACAACAGGGCGTTCGTCATCAGACAGCACAGTTACCTGACGACGATCATCATCATCGTGTAATTGTTTTCCGGTGAGGACGAAGCGCCTTAGCACTCCCCCAAATGCGCGTTGTAAATTATCTTGAGTAAATACCTCACCTGTCTTTCCCTGTGCTAAAACTGTTCGATCTATTAATACAGCTCGATCGCAATACTCCGGAACACTTCCTAAATTATGCGTAGACACCAAGATTACTTTGCCTGAGTCCCGAAGGTCACGGAGCAAAGCCATAATTTGCTCTTCAGTTTGCACATCTACTCCTGTAAATGGCTCATCCAAAAGAACGACCTCGCTCTCCTGAGCTAGTGCTCTGGCTAAAAAGACCCTCTTTTTCTGGCCTCCAGATAGCTCTCCTATCTGACGTTTTTTTAAATAGGCTAAGCCTACACGCTCAAGTGCCAAATCGACTTTTTGCCGATCTATCTCTCGGGCCATCCGAAACATATTCATATGACCGTAGCGACCCATCATCACGACATCTTCAACCAAGACAGGGAAATCCCAGTCGATTTCTTCTGATTGCGGGACATATGCTACATAATTACTCTTTAAAGCCTTAGCCACATCTGAACCAAGAATTTTGACGGATCCCTTGGCGAGTTTGACAAATCCCATTATAGATTTAAAGAGGGTTGATTTGCCGCTTCCATTTACGCCAACCAAAGCTGTTATAGAGCCAGTGGGAAGGTTAAAGCTAGTATCAACGATCGCAGTATGCCCGTTTTTGTAAGTAACAGTAATGTTATTGATTTCCAGGCCAATCATTCGACCAAACCCTCTGCGATGGTTGATAAGGTCGTTGTCAATAAACTAAGGTAAGTTGGTACGGGGCCCTCTTTATTACTGAGAGAGTCAACATACAAAACGCCCCCATACCTTGCATCGGTTTCTCGCGCTACCTGCATTGCTGGTTTGGAGGAAACAGTACTTTCACTAAAAATAACCCCGATATTATGTTCTCTTACGCTATCAATAACACGTCGAACCTGTTGAGGCGTCCCCTGTCCATCAGAATTCATAGGCCAAAGGTACAACTCCTTTAGGTCATAGTCTCTCGCAAGGTAACTAAACGCCCCCTCGCTGCTGATTAACCATCGTTTGTCCTCAGGAATCGATGATAAAAGAGCTCTGTAAGGCTCAAGCGTGTCCAAAAGACGCTTGGTATATTGCGTCGCATTGGCTGTGTAGGTCGCCGCATTCGCAACATCGTAACGCACCATGGCGCGACGGATATTTTCGATGTAGATAACGGCATTGGGCGCCGACATCCAAGCATGTGGGTTAGGTTTGCCAGTGTAGGGGCCGCTTCTTATACCCATTGGCTCAATACCCTCAGTAACAACCACCTTTGGGACATCAGAGAGATTATAAAAGAATCGATCGAACCAGAGTTCAAGGTTAAATCCGTTATAAATAATGAGATTTGCGCCCTGCGCGCGCCGAATGTCTCCGGGCGTTGTCTGATAATTATGGATCTCAGCATTCGGCTTTGTTATTGATTCTACTACTGCAGCGTCCCCCGCAATATTTTTAGCGATATCAGCAATCACGGTGAACGTCGTAATTACTTTAAATTTTTGGTCCTCAGCACCAAAAAGATTTAAACAAACAAAAGCTAACACAAACATAGGCGTTTGAGCGAGCCATTTGAAAGTGAACATATATTCCCTTTATCGACAGTTACGTAGAGTGTCTTTTTGAACAATGTACATTGATTGGTGCTTTCTTTTGATTCCAGACCCTTTGCAAGAATACTACAGAATGAAGAATCGCTCCATATCAAAACGATATCGCTCCATATCAAAACGATAAAGATCATTCAAATGTAAAACGGTACGCAAGCATTGGAATATAAGTTTTGTGAAGAAAGCTTATATTTGGGTAAAATTTTCAATAAAAATCTCTGCCTGACAAAATATATAATCGCGACGTTCGGGATTGAGTTTATTCAATGCCCGAGGCATAACCGCAAGCCGGGGGTTACTTTTAAAAAATTCAAGGTGATCGTGCATGAATTTCCAATACAGACCGTCTACGATGTCACACCATGGGCCTCGTTTATAATTACTCATTTTCAATAAATAATTTGAACCGCAGAGGTATGGCTTGGTAGCAAAAATCCCGGCATCAGCGAAAGTGCCCATACCGTAGACATTAGGCACCATCACCCAATCTGAGGAATCAACGAACATTTCCATAAACCATCGGTAAATATCGTCCGGATGAACTCGACACAAAGTCATCAGATTAGAAATCACCATCAATCTCGGGATATGGTGAGTGTACCCATAACGAACACACGAAAGTATGGCATCATCAAGAGGCGGAATACCGGTGGAGCCATCATACCAGTGTTCTGTTAACCGAAACTCATGACTCCAGAAGTTAGAAGAGCTCTGAGAATCACCCTTTTCGTGATAAACACCCCTTATGAATTCCCTCCAACCGATTATTTGACGGACGAACCCTTCCAGAGAGTTGATGGCAATATTTTTTTCTTCCCCATAAGCTAATGCTCGATCAATCACCTCTCGGGGAGTAAGAATTCCCATGTTCATAATCGGGCTCAGTGCACTATGAAATAGAAACTGGTTTTCAGTATGAATTGCATCCTCATACGTCCCAAATAGTGCGAACTTTTCAATAAAGAAATCATCCAACCACGCCAGTGCTTCCGAGCGAGATGTCGGCATCCAAGCGTTCTCTATCGACCCTGGATGATCTGGAAAAGTTTTCACAATAAGCTCTTTTAAATGAGAGTTTTCCTTCCTTTTTACAGCTGGCCTCTCCGGTAATTCGATATCCTTTGGGAGTTTTTTTCTATTGTCCTCGTCGAATGACCACCTGCCTCCGACCGGCTTATTTTCTGAGTCTACGAGTATCGATAAATCGGTACGCATCAACTGGTAGAAACTCGCCATCCTCAATTTCTTCTTGTCAGCAGCGAAATCACCAAATTTCTCCCGAGAACACAGAAACATGGGACTATCAAATTTTTCAGAGACACAGTCACACTTCGCTAAAAAATTTTCTATTTGTGATTCGAAAAAATGATCCTCAATCTCGAAATACTTAACCTTTTTAATTTTTAATCGAGAGATTACGTTTTCTATTTTTTCAAGGTACGGGCTTCGAAAATCAGGGTCCTCAATGGATCTATACAAAACCTCAAAACCCTCTTCCCTCAAGCTATCTCTGAAGGACCGCATGGCCGAAAAAAACATATAAATCTTAAGCCGATGATGCCGGTGTTCTGTGCAAATTCCCAAATCCTCCGCCATAAAAATACGTCGACACTCAGTCTTGCGTATTTCTTCAATTGGAAAAAGCTGGTTGCCCAATATGATTAACAAATCGTGGCTTTGCGGAACGTGATCCATATAATTTTCCTGTGGAATGTAGGTCTAATACTAAGTAGATGATAT
>NZIZ01000015.1 GCA_002691825.1 Porticoccaceae bacterium | reverse complement strand
AAAGAGCCTTTTTTGCCATATAAATCAGTAGTTTACTTATAGTCTCTTCTGTTTCCTGATACATACATATTAAAGAATATTGTCTTCACGTCAAGCTAACTGTTACCTGTATTGTACCTAGTTCATTTTTGTTATCTTGAGAAGGTAATAGGGGGCCGGGGGGATCTTTTGTTGCTTATGATCGTTACAACATCCGTGGAAACACATTAGAGCAGGATATGATTTTTGTTGTTACATATTTTTAAAAGTGCCAAAGACTGAACGGACTCGTTAACTTGCAATCGTTCTTAAAGTGAATAGATACTTTAACGTTAAAAAGTTTCCAGCCTGTCCTACAAAAATATTTTTCATATCTTTTAACGAAACTTTCTCCAAGCTTAATCCTTAGATTGATCTGTGGCAGTGAATTAATAGTTGAAGCTTTTACCTCTAAAACACTTTATTCTTAAAGCTGTCCTCCTTGAGATCATCTAGCAAAATGAATAAATTATTTGATTTAAAAAAATACTACCAAGAGAAACAAAGTCGAGTTTTTAATGGGCTTTTCGTATCAACTTTATGTTATCTTCTTGGAACAAAAAGTTACTTTAGACATCAAACATTACCAAATAAGGCCTTCTTATTTATGCAACATACAAAAAAGTAACAAGAGGTAAAAAACATATTTGCTAAGTACTCAAAAAAATAAGGTGACGGCAACAATGTCAAAAATGAGTTATTTGATCAGAAAAACAACCAATGAGTGTCTTGACCTCATAAGTGATTGCTACTCTCAAAACAAAAATTTACCCAACGATTCAGCACTTTCTAAAATTCTAGGTGTCAGCCGAACAACTGTTCGTAATGTGCTTAAAGAACTTCATACTGAGGGCATTATTCAAATAAATAAATCTTCGAAACGGATCTTGATCGAACCCAAACAGCAGAATTACTTCGATTTGAGTGACGCACCTTCGTCTAAAGAGGTCTTGATAGAAAAGTATTTTTTAAGTCTTATCCACTCAAGAAAACTTCTTCCAGGCGACAAGTTTTCTGAGCTTGATCTGGCTAAAAAATCACATTGCAATACCATAACAGTCAGAGAATTCATGATCCGTTTTGCTCANACCGGATTAATAGAGAAGAAACCCCGAGCGCAATGGCAAATGGTANAGTTTGATGAAGCATTCGCAAAAGAGCTNTCGGAATTTCGTCGTATTCTAGAAATTAATGCACTTAAAAAATTAATGTTAAAAACNGAGCAACAAAATATCCAAAGTAAATTTACTACCCTCTTAGAGGAACACAAGAATCTACAGAAAAATCCGGATATGTTTTTAATGTTACCTCCGCTGGACCGAAAACTTCATCTGTCAATACAAGATGGTGCAGAGAATCGGTTTGTTAGACAGTTCTTTAATATCGTCTCATTTGTGTGTCATTATCACTACCAGTGGGATAAGGCAGACGAGCAAGCTAGAAATCTTCATGCGGTAGATGAGCATATTGATCTGATAAAGAAAATATTGTCTGGAGATGGCGTTGGCGCAATGACAAGTTTAAATAATCATCTTGATACCGGCCGAATTACGTTGTTAAGGTCGGCTCATGGATTGAGCGAGTAAAGTTGTCTTTAATCGGCTTATGGAACAATCAAATAGAAAGCAATGTTATAAAAAATTAGAATCTCTAAGAGGATATTGAGAACCCCAGTGAATAATCTCTAAATGCCAGTCTAGTCATCAAGATTATAGTTACCTTAAAACCCTGNCTTTTTTACCGACCAGACGTCACCTTTNACCAATCTATCNCCANTAACCGCATCAACTCTCCAAAAATAAACCTTCTCTTGCAGTTTTTCTAGTCGGTAAACNTTTTCTCTCGAAAATATTCCTTGAAACTCTTGGTTGCTTTGATCAGCATTTTTCACACCCGCACGATCAGGACCAAAATAAAGATGATGCTCAGTCGCACCAAACCCAGTTTGCCATATTAACGCATTGTCGGGTGCAAACGACCCAGTATCTTTCGGAATTGGCATAGAGGCTTTNATTAGACGCCTCCCCGGTATCCAATATCGTGCTAAATCACTCTGATAAGGACCAAGATCAACCGGAATACCACTGCTGTTTCCACTTAGCTCAAGAATGCTTTGCCCTGCGGATACGAGTTTCGATCCTCTTATCGGCCTGAAATCTTGATCATCAGCATTAGTCAATTGATCTTTAATTGACTTGTCAAAAATGGGGTTTGAATAATTAGTTACTGAAATCCCCGGTACCAAGGATTGTCTATTTCTCTCTCCTGAGATCGAATCAGCTACATTGTTTTGTGTTTTGGTTCCTTTGTTCCCTCCACCATTTAATTTGGTGTCGTCTAATATTCTTATATCTGAACCCTGATTATCAAAAGCAAGGTTGTGAAAGACCTTATGGCGCTCTCCTTTTACATTAATTCCCTTTGCATTCCAAACAACATTATGGTGGATTGTTCCACCATGGCCCCACCGAGTTGGAGGTATGGGAGAATCGAAGCGAATTCCATATTTATCTGGCGAATCATGACACCAGTTATACCTTACTATTGCCCCCGTTTGAGAAGGTATCCTCACATGAATCATCGCACCATCACTTTGCGCAAATCCAGTGTTGTAGATGTGATTCAGTTCCGCAACAAACCAACCGGACCCAGATAAGGCAGATGATGCCCCTGCGCTATAAATAGTATTTGATTTAAAAACATTTCCATCGCCTTTCAAATGAACAGACTCTCCATGAACATAGGATTCAGACACAGCATAATCAATATTGTAAAACAAACAATTCTCNATGAGAGCCCTATTTGCCTCNATAATTAATGCCTGAGAATCTGTGTTATTTATATTNCAATTCGATAATATCAGTCCACTTGATTTTTTGGAGGACGTAAATTTCGTCATGTCGGCAACTGTTGACTGTAACCCCAAAGGGCGTTTTGACGCCGAGGCATAGTGAAAATTCATGTCTGTCAACACAAGATTATCACACCGCTCACATTTCATAGTTGTTGCAAAGAAATTGAGTCCTGCAACTGTCACATTTCTCCAATTCTCACCATCTATNGCATACGATTGTACTTTNCCAAAGTAGTTTTCTTTTGGTACTTCGGTCGCAAAAACATAAATAAATTTTTCTTGCGCATCAAAAAACCACTCATCTTCTTTATCAAGAAACTGTAATTTACCCTCAACAAAATAATTCAAAGGATTCCAAGGTTTATTTTTAAAATGCGGGACCTTGTCGAATTTAAAATGGTTTGATCCATCTTGGTGCTCAGTTACCCGCCTCGTCCAAGTCTCCCATCCGCCAAAATTTGCTATTAAAATCGCGTTCTCTATATTTAACCCACTTTTCGCTAAATCCATAACTTCAGGGTCAGTCAATGCACTTCCATTCACAGAATACTTAGGATCTGCCAACGCCCATCCCTTAGCACTGAACACGGAGCCATCTGAAAAAGATGCATTAGGCCAGCGGGCATTCACAAGTTGTTTGCCATCGACGAAAAGTTGCCACACATCGCGGTCTACCTTTCTCCTAAAAACTGATTCTGTTACTTTTTCCCAATCTCCATTAGCGATTGAATCCACGGCTACCGTTCCATCAAAGATAACTCGNTCTCCAGGGTATGTGATGATAGAGACATCAGTCAGATTCTTTCGACGTATTTGTTCATGATAGACCCCTGCCCTAATAACAATTGCGCCCTTGGGTTCAACTCGATTCAGCGCATACTGGAGGGTCCTNAAAGGTTTGCTCTCAGACCCTCTCTTCAGAGAGCGATCATCTTTTCCGTCCACAGAAACAAAATACAAATCGGTATCAGCAGTTGATGCATTAACCACCTTCTCAGTAAAAAGAAGCATTAGCAAAACTATGATAACGGAGGTATCCCANTGCAAAATAAAATAACCATGCTTTGCAATAGGATTTTTGAACATCTTTAAATTCTCGTAGATCACACGCTGTGTAGCGGATTATTGTTTAGCGTTCTACGACCATAGTTTGCGATACACAAAAAACAAATTAAGGGCAAAATAAATGACGCTTGGATCGAAGTAACAAACTCATAAGTCCAATTATCAATGACAGTGGCCTGAAGCATGGGTAAAAAAGTACCCCCGACGATCGCCATTATGAGCCCTGCTGCGGCAATTTTTGCATCATCTCCCTGAATACCTTGCAGGGCCATGCCATAAATCGTGGGAAACATGAGAGACATGCAAGCAGAAATTCCCACAAGGCAATACAGTCCGGATATTCCACCTAATAATATGGTACCCAGTGTCAAGACCATTCCGCCAGCTGCAAGACACATTAGTAACATGCCGGGTATAAAATATCTCAGGAGAAACGTACAAATAAACCTACTTGCACAGAATAAACCCATAGCAAAGATGTTGTACTGCTGCGACAGCACTTGCGCATCTTTTTCAGACATCCCGTCTGCAACAAATACTGCAGTGCCGTAGTGGATTATAAACGTCCAACACATAATTTGAGCGCCCACATAAAACATCTGAGCAATTACTCCCTCAGTNTAAATCCTGTTCGCTGCCAAACGTTTGAAAGTGGCTTTGAGGGAGATATCNTCTTCACCATCTTTATCAGGTTCAGGCATTGCCCTAAAAGCAATTATAATAAATACAATTGCTATCACCAAACTGATTAATACATACGGACTACTGACGATTTCTAAGTCTTGCGCTTTGATCAACTCAAAATTCGCCGGCTCCATTAGCGCCCGCTCATCTTTAGTTTTTTCGTTTAATCGCGCAAGAATAAACTGGCTAGCAACAAACATTCCTACTANAGAACCGATAGGGTTAAACGCTTGAGCGAGATTGAGACGTCTTGTTGCAGTTTCTGACGACCCCATGGATAAGATATATGGATTAGCGGTNGTTTCTAAAAATGAGAGTCCGCAAGTTATTACAAAATATGCAATTAGAAATGGCCAGAATTGACCCATGCTGCTTGCTGGAATAAAAAGTAATCCGCCGACCGCATANAAACCGAGTCCTACTAATATTCCTGACTTGTAGGTATAACGGCGAATAAACATAGCGGCGGGAAGGGCCATGGCGCCGTAACCACCGTAAAAAGCCACTTGAATAAGGGTGGCCTCAGTAGCTCCAGTAAGAAAAATCTTCTGAAATGCTGCGACCATAGGATTGGTAATATCGTTCGCGAAACCCCATAACGCAAAGCAAGAGGTTATCAAAATAAATGGAACCAGCACATCACGCGAAATAAGAATATCAGTCTCGAGTTGATATGATTTACTTGCTTTTTCGTTTGCTTCTGTCATATTTTTACTCCACTACTCAGTGTTTCCCGTTTTTTTATTTATCCCCATATGAACCACTGCTGTTAGATAACTGAAAAATACGCTCCAGTTGCACCCATTTCTGACCGGGTTTAGCGGAGGGCAGAGCTTGCTGATAAGTCCACATTAGTTTTTCCCAGCGTTGAACAACCGGATTTCTGGCATCAAGCTCTTCTTTTTTCTTAGAGTCAAAATCATTTTCGACATCCATAATCATAAAGAGATGGTTCTCCACTAAAAAGATCTGCATATCNCNTACCCCAGCCGAGCGNATACTTTCCNGNATTTCTGGCCAAATATTCTCCGGAAGGTGNAAGTTTTTATATTCCTCGATTAACNNCGGATCATCTTTTAAGTCNAGAGCCANGCAGATTTGTCGTTGCTTCATANAAATTATCCTAAAAGCCNATTTTGATNGCGATCGCGATATCGTTCGGNGGCGTTTNAGGCATAGTCACATACANTCCCCTTCCTGTCTGCTCCCAGGAAACCTCGCCATCGTNNCCTAAGATTTGCACTGANTTTACAGGTTCAATCACAGCGTATGTTGGCGTNACATGTTGAAGCCTTACTTTTTTATTAGNNCCNGGCCANTCCATAACCATGGCGTACAAATTNTCGTTGTTCGTCGTATACCTGACATCTNTTGAAGTAAATGGAGAACGATTTGCATGCATATCAAACTCATTAACTTTNCCTTTACCGAACATTTCACCAAAAACATGCCACGGACGAGATCCATAAATCGCTTCGCCATTTTGGTCGAGCCATTCNCCCATCTGTTCNAGNAAAACAATAGTCTTTTCGTCGAGCGTACCGTCAGCCCTTATTAAAACNTTCAAAAGTAAATTTCCATTTTTACTGACGATATCTAGAAACTTATCAATTACCATATTAGCATCCATGTATTCGACAGTACGAATTTCACCAGACTCAACATGGAGCCAATCATTTTTTCGATAACCCCAATCCCAAGGAGCTACCGAGTCGTCAGTTTGCCAAGGGGTATCAATAATGTGGCTAGCTTTCCCCCTTTCAATATCCATCGTGGCTACCCCATCAATGTATACACCTTGCCAAGGTCGGGGTTTTATCGCCATAACGCCTTCAAGCAACCCACCATGATTTCTAATGTTTGTATTGTAATGATGAGCAATAACTTCCATACCAGTTTTCCCTGCGTCCTCACCTTTAAAAGGAATCGCACAATCAAAATACAATAAATCTGGCTGATAATTGTCAATAAGATCAATCATTCGTCGCTTCCAGTTCTCCTTCCACTCTTTTGGTGGGCTTTCTGGTGAATCGAAATGTGTATCATCATGCTTTTGATGATAGAAAGACTCAAATTCTGGGTTGTTTCCATCATAGGGCACACCTTTAAAAGGTCCAGTTGAGTCCGAACCCTTGGAGGTGTTCAGCCAACTATAACTTCGTGAGAGATGAGTAGTGACGCCAAATCTTAATCCATTGTCCAACGTTGCCTTACGCCACATCCCAATGATATCTTTCTTAGGTCCCATGTTCACTGCGTTCCACTGATGATGTTTTGAGTCCCATAAATCAAAGTTATCATGGTGAACTGCTACTGGAGTGAAGTAACGAGCCCCTGCCTTTTTAAACAGTTTCACCAATTTATCCGGATCAAAATTCTCTGCTTTCCAAAGTGGAATAAGATCTTTATAACCGAATTCTGAGGGATGTCCATAAGTCTTAAGGTGATGTAAGTATTCAGTCTGGNCCTCTCGATAGAGATCTCTTGGGTACCATTCCCCCTGCTCAGCAACAGAATATACTCCCCAGTGCAGATAAATGCCGAGTTTCGCATCGCGAAACCACTCTGGAACGACATAATTTTTTAATGACTCAATAGTAGGTTCAAATTCTTCATCAGAGTCTTTTTTTTCTACTCCACTTTTGCTGGTGTTTTCCAATAAACAGCCAGTCAGAGTGATGCAGGTTACCAAAACACCTACGCTCAATAATTTGCTATTTGATATGTTCAGCAAGGAAAAAATTTTTTTTCTAGACCCAAAATTGTTTATCATAGTAATTACTAATCCTCGCGCCTGAATAGTGTTGTAAAGAAAATTCTAAAGCCAACTTAATAAAAAAATAAACGCCATTTTTTGTTTATTGCATATTATTTGGAGATCATACTGCTTTTTATTTATAGTAAACAATATTTTTCCAAAAAGATTCTCATTTCCAGATGGATATAAGACAATTTCTTAACCTCTCTTGCCGAACCACTAGTTGTATGATGGCAACTCTCTTAATTATGGCTTTCGGTAGCACTAAATGTTGGCCCTCGATCGAATCCAACGTGGCGGAAAATAAGCCAAACTTTATTTTTATTCTTACAGATGATCAAACATATCACTCAATCAATGCTCTTGGAAACAATTCAATAGAAACTCCGAATTTAGATAAACTCGCTGTAAATGGAATGAGTTTTACGCATGTGTTCAATCAGGGTTCTTGGTCTATAGCTGTCTGCGCACCCAGTAGGGCAATGATCCATACTGGCAGACATCTTTTTAGGACCGGTTTCGGTAAAAAACATGCTCAAGCAAAGTTGCTCGAGTTCCCGCTACTTGGTGAGGTTTTACAACTCCATGGATATGAAACATTTATAACCGGAAAGTGGCATCTTGAGGAGGGTCGAAATCGAAATCCAGAAGCACTTAAGAAGAGTTTTTCGTTTGGTTCAAAGATATATCAACCCTATTCGTCCAACAGGGGGGAAGGTGTTCATTTCGCTCCTCTCGTCGCCGACTACACTCAATCGTCTGCAAGCTTGACACCACCTTTTGTATTTTCTAAAACGACACATAGCACTGCCTTGTTCACTGACGCGGCGCTCGACTACCTCACAGAAAAACGGAAAAGGAATAATCAGCCATTTTTTCTATATCTTTCCTTCCTAGCACCACATGATCCCCATCAATCACCGAGAGAGTTTGAGCAGTTTTACTCAAAACGCAAAATCCAACTCCCCGAGAATTTCCGACCAAAACATCCTTTTGATCAAGGCGACTGGACGGTAAGAGACGAAGTGTTGTTACCTTTTCCACGGGTACCAGCCCAAATTAAAGAAAATCTCTTAAAATATTACGCGATGATAACCCATCTTGATTTTGAGATAGGTAGGTTAATGAACTTTTTAAACACGTCCGAATATGCGAAAAATACCTATGTCATCTTTACCTCGGACAATGGGCTTGCTTTAGGCCAGCATGGACTGCTTGGAAAGCAAAATCAGTATGATCATAGCGTAAGAGTGCCATTCATCATAAAAGGACCCACAGTTGAAAAGAATATCAAGAAAACTGGAATGTTTTATATTAATAGTGTCTTTCCGACCATTCTCGAGCTTGCCGGATTACCGATTCCCGATACTGTCGATGCTAAAAGCATCGNCCCGTTAATCGAGAATGATGAAGANCAAAGTTATGAATTTATTTNNGGGGGATACAAGCATTTTCAAAGAATGGTNCGGTCAAAAAGATACAAACTCATACACTATCCGGTCATACAAAAAACTCAACTATTTGATTTGTATAGGGACCCCTTTGAAATACACAGCATCGAGGATGAACCTGAAAGTATCGAACTTATCGATGATCTATTTTTGGAACTTGAACGACTGAAGGTCTTNGTTGGTGACCCCCTTCGAAATNACGATCCAATAGGGTCTTTTTCNGATTTTTTTCGGGGTACTCAAGGCAAAAAATTATCAGATTTATAGCTAATTATAGTCCCCGAATATCTATACTTCAGTANCCGNTAGATATCCTAATAGGGCACGTCTGAAACAATCCTATAAAAAACACGACCATTTTGTGTACTTATCCTTCCACCATTTCTAACAATTGCTTTTTCTGCAATATCAACAGTTCGATCAACAATCGAAGAAATTTTCATTCTTGAGGGCAATTGATCTCTGGTAATATTTACATATGTGTTATTGAAAGGGCTATCCCACGTCTTCCATGCCGGCAGAGTTTTTGTTAATTCTATCACCTGATCGCTCATTCCAGTAAGTCCACTCATGACCCCCATCAGGCCTCCTGATGTGGCGGCTTGGTTGTCACAATCATATCCAGCTGANGTAGCGATGGAGACAGTTTTCAAAAAATCTCCCTCTCCATAAAGAATGGCCATAATACCACTTAAACCATTAATTAATGCTGAGACTGGGTGCGCAGGCAATGAGTACTCAGAAGTTTGAAATTGGTAATATTTTTCATGGAGCAATTTCCTCGTTTTTCGCCAATCACTATGAACATAGTGCCATTCAAGTAGGTCTCGGATGCCCATCGCAACCGGACTATCTGTAGGAATCGCATCCAAACCTATATTGACAAGAGCACGAACGTCATTTTCGAAAAAGGCAGCGCTTATCATCGCGGAGTATACAATGGTGGGATGAATTGCCCAACCATCGTTCGTTATTGAAGCACCCCATTCAGCCCGTTCTGTGGCATTAGAAATCATTCCAGGAAAGAAAGCGCTCCAAATTTCGTTAGTTAATTGAGCGTCAATTTTATACCAATGCTTGTTGAATTTTCTTTTCCCAGTGTCCGGCGGAATGATGCCTGAATCCATTAATGTCCTTGCTTCTCTGTTTGCCGCCCAAATAAATCCGTTAATATGTGTTGTCCAAGCCTCTGTGATTTCCTCATAAGTGAGAGTTAATCCAAATTTTTCAACTGCATGGAGAGTAACAATTTCAATATCGGTATCGTCATCACTGAATGCACCGTCTAAAACACTCGCCAAAATTGGAATATATCCCCCTGCATGATTATCGTTAGCCAATAAATCCCTCTCTAATGCATCTTCAAAAGAGTAAATTTTTGTTACCAAGATAGGCATAGGCGTTTTCACATATCGATGCTCGAATGGTCTTCCTATAAAATTACCTAGCATCTGGCCAACCCAAAAACCATGTAACTTATCCTTAATAACCGATTTTGGGATATGTCGTACCTGCTGACAAAAACTGGGTAAAGAGAATAATAGAATCCAAATCATGCATAACCATAGTCTCATATCCGATATGATCCTTTGTAATAATTATTGAATTTGCTCTCTGACACCGTAAAATAACAACATGAATTTTATTAATAGTAAACATTATACAATGCACCANATCTAGGATTTATAAAAAATGAAAAATTCCTGTTCAAAAGAAAAATTAAATTCATTAAAGAAGTCATTTTTAGTGACAATTTCAGTCCTAACGCTATTGAACTGTTCAGTCAATGTTCGACAGAATCAGATTACTGACCCTCCTAACTTTATTTTTGTGCTTACTGATGACCAAACTGTGAATACAATCAGAGCATTAGGAAATTACGATATAAACACACCTAATATTGATAGACTTACAAAGGAGGGTACTAGCTTTACACACGTGTTTAATCAAGGGTCTTGGTCAGGGGCAGTATGTGCTCCCAGCAGAAAAATGATTAATACCGGACGTCATTTGCATAGGACAGGATATGGCCCGAAAACTGCAAAAAACGATCAGTTCAGATCGAAAATGATGGGAGAAATACTACAAGAGGAAGGTTACGAGACTTTTATTACTGGGAAGTGGCATATTGATGAGGAATCATTAAGACGAAGTTTTTCTATGGGAAAGTCAATTTTTATGCCAGTCCGAACTGGGATGTCTTTTGAAGAAAGGGGGGGGCAGTATAGTCCACTCGTTGCCGACTATGACGGGAACGATCAAAATCCTCAGAATTTCCAGCAGCGAAGAGAAATGAAGCTCAGCAGTGAGCTATTTGCAGATGCCGCCATAGGATATTTAGAATCAAAAGAGCGCCGTAATTCAAAACCATTCTTTATATATCTATCTTTTTTAACACCTCATGATCCACGGCAAGCACCTCCCGAGTTCATTAACATGTATCCTCCTGAAAATATTCCCATCCCCCCAAACATGTTGCCTGAACATCCTTTTGATGAGGGTGATCATAACATTCGAGATGAAGTTCTCTTGGCATTTCCGAGAACTGAATCGTCGATTAAGTGGTATATCGCACAATATTATGCGGTCATATCACACCTGGATGCACAAGTCGGAAGGCTACTGGATGCACTAGACACCACAGGGTTTCGCGACAATACTTATATAATTTTTACGTCAGACAATGGTATAGCTAACGGCCAACACGGCCTTCTGGGAAAGCAAAATCAGTATGATCATAGTGTTCGCGTTCCTTTTATAATAACAGGGCCCAATATAAAACGCGGCGAAAAGAAGACTGGCATGTTCTACATTCACAGTGTATTACCAACGGTTCTTGATTTAGCTGACGTTGAAATACCAAGTACTGTGGATAGCAAAAGTATTCTTCCACTACTACGTGGAGAGAAAAACACTGTCCATAACGCGATTTACGGGTCTTATAAACACTTCCAGAGGATGGTCAGAACAGAAACTCACAAACTGATTTACTATCCGATGCTGGAGAAATATCAGTTATTTGACCTACNNGTAGACCCTCATGAGATAAACGATATTTCTAAAAATCCTGAAAATTTTGATATTAAGAGCACATTAATTTCAGAGCTAGAGCAACTAAAAACTCTGGTAGGCGACCCTCTTAAAAATGATCAGCCTGAGGAGAGTTACGCACACTATGCGGAAAAATATAAACACTTTGCGACTCATCCAAGACGAAGTATTAATAAAGAATAGTTAGGACATGAAACATGGATATTGATACACATAATCATTTCTGGATATACGACCCCTTAGAATATGATTGGATTGATGGATCGATGTCGTTGCTCAAGCGGAACTATTTACCTGAGGAATTCTCCAACGTTCTAGCTAACGCAGCAATTGGGGGGTGTATTGCCGTTCAAGCCAGACAATCTGATGCGGAGACCGACTGGCTTCTTAAGTTGAGCGATGAGTTTAAAATTATAAAAGGTGTTATTGGTTGGGTAGATTTATGTAATCTCAATCTACATGAATTTCTAGAACAAAAGCACCAACATCATAAGTTGAAGGGTTTTCGTCATGTGCTTCAGGGAGAGGAAGATGATTTCATGCTTAACCCCGACTTTATTAGAGGTATAAAAATATTAAGTGAACATGACTATTGCTATGAAATTTTGGTTTATGAAAATCAGCTGAAGTCTGTAAGAAAGCTCCTGAATCAACTTCCTGAAATGCGTCTTGTTATTGACCACATAGCTAAGCCAAATATAAAAGCGAAACCAGACCGAGATTGGATTCAAGATTTAAAGGCCATCTCACTTCATAAGCACGTCTACTGCAAACTTTCAGGAATGGTTACCGAGGCTGACTGGGAAAACTGGACTCCAGAGAATATCTTTCCATTCATTGAACACACAATTACATGTTTTGGCGAGAATAGAGTTATGTATGGTTCTGACTGGCCAGTTTGTCTTCTTGCAGCAAAATATAACGAAGTAAAAAATTTGCTTGAGCAATATCTAGCAACCCAATGTAAAGATTCCCGAGATAAAATTTTTAGCTCTAATGCTAAGGAGTTCTACAGATTGTTTGACCATTAAAACCGATTTAAACTTAGTTTGTAGGATCTCTAGCTTCCAAGTTTTGTCACGACTTTTACGTAAGGTCTAGCACGTAAAATCATGCTACGTGAAACTATATTTTTTTAATGTTGCCATAGGATCTTCTTTTAATTCGAGGAAATACTCCACAACTGCGCGCCTGAAGGACGAGTTATCAACCAAGTCTTTGGGAAAGACTTGGTCTAAAGCCAAAAATGCATCAACTCGCTCTCCATTCTGTGGTGTTCTTCTAATGATACCCTTTAACTCATTCACAATAGGATCTACGATAGGAATATCACGAGATACCATAGTCTCAATCAGAAGCATCCAAGAAGATATTGCCAGACAAAGACCACCGCAAGGATTTCCCAAACGATAATTGTCTTGTAAGGTGTCTAAAATACGAACCGGAATTTTTTTACTACTGTCCCAAGCAATTTGCGACAAAAAGTGATGAATTTGAGTGTTCTTAAAGCGCTTTAAGACAGCGCTTGCATAAGTTTCTATATCTAGTCCCTCTGGTGCCGATAAAGAAGGAATGATCTCCGAATCTAACAATTTTTGAACATAGTCCCTTATCGATTTATCGTCCAATGCTTCAGCTACGGTCTCAAAACCCGTTATAAGACCCACAAAAGCAATACTGGAGTGTAACCCATTGAGAATTTTTAACTTACAAGATTCATATTTCTTGATATCTGCTCCAAATACTGCGCCGACAGAATCCCAGGGAGGAAGCACCATTCCGGGCACATCCTCAAATATCCATTGGGAAAAATTCTCTCTCTGCACCGGCCACTCATCGAGAAATCCCAAATCATCCTCAACACTTTTTATTAGAGCTTGATTGGTAGTGGGTGTTATGCTGTCAACCATTGTGCGTGGTGAAAAGACGGTATTTGAGATCCAGTTTGCCAGGTCTTGATCAATTTTATAGGAAAAATCCACGACGGCTTGCTTTAATACAACACCGTTATCCATGAGGTTATCGCAGCTAACCAATACAAAAGGATCGAGATTTTGTTGATAACGCTTGTGCAAACCAGCTGAAAGGTACCCAATTGCAGTTTTTGGCGTATCAGGATGCTCCAAATCAAACTTTATGTCCGAATCCCCAAAATCCAAGCGATTATTTGGCAATAAACAATACCCTTTTTCAGTGATCGTGAGTGTCACGACTTTTACATTTCTTTCTGATAGCCTTGAAATAACAGCATCGTGACTATCTGGCGCAAACAAAATTTCTATAATTGAGCCAACAATCCGAAGTTTAGGATCTATATCTCTTATAGCCAGCGTGTAAAGATTGTCTTGTTTTTTTACACTATCCCTAAAGCGCGCACTGTTTAGAGAAACTGCACAAATTCCCCAGTTTTTATAATTCAGCCTCAACAAGTCGTCGGTATATACCGCTTGATGTGCTCTATGGAATGCCCCTGGTCCCAGATGCACAATACCAATTTCTATCTGAGAACGATCATAGTCCGGCACTTGGACTCGCTTATTTAAATTGCTGAGAGTGTTATTGCACAACTCATTTTTCGAATCACTTTTCATCTAAAAAATCTACTCGGTTTGTTTTAAATCAATAAGAACCCGCCTACAAATGAGCGATTGCCTTCACTAAACCAGTACCGTTCTCTATCCAAGTCGGAAGTTGCTTAGGCAAATCAAGCAAATCTATATTGTGCGAATTTAATTCCGAGCTTGGAATTTTTCCGGAGTGTATTTTGTCAATCACATTTTCAAAATCGATTCGATTAGCGTTCCTACTACCAATAATTTTCATTTCTCGGGCATGAAAAAATGGATCTGAGAACCTTATCTTATCTTTCACTACACTGACAAAAACGCAAGCCCCTCCGTGAGACGTATAATCAAGACTCTTCTCCATAGATTGAGCATTGCCTGTGGCATCAAAAACAACATCAAACATATCTCCCTTGGTAAATTCCCTTAATTTTTCGTCTACATCATCCCCAACAACAAATCCAGAGAAAGCATCACTTAAATTCTCCGCAAATACCACGCGCTCCATATTGACATCCAAAATTGCCACAGCGCTAGCCTCCTCGAAAGACGCAAAAAGAGCTACACCAAGTCCAATCGGTCCAGCGCCTATAACAAGGATGCGACTTCCTGCAAGAAGCTGTCCTCGACTCACAGCATGTGCGCCGATTGACAGAAATTCAACCATTGCCGCTTCTGTCAGCGTGAGTCCCCTTGCGGAGTAAATTGCTCGCTCCGGTAGGCAGAGAAACTCACACATCCCACCATCTGTATGGACACCCAGAACCTTTAAATTTACACAGCAATTTGACTTACTTTTTTTACAAGAAACACAGTTACCGCATGACAAATAGGGATTTATAATCACCTTATCCCCAACGCTGAATCGACCATTCCTAGGAGTCTCTAGAATCTCACCAGATAACTCATGACCCATGACACGTGGGTACTCAAGAAATGGATGTAAGCCTTTAAAAATGTGGAAGTCGGTGCCACAAAGACCTACCCTCTTCATTTTTAAAGTTACCCAATCCTTCGGAGGAGTCGGATCAGAACGTTCCTCGATAATTAATTTGCCGGGTTCGGTGCAAACGATAGATTTCACAGCGGCTCCTAAATATTGTCTGTAGTGGTAACTCTAAACGCCATTTTCAAATTTTCACATGATTACACTTTTTCTATCCACAAATGTCGCATACTTACATGTTACTTTTATCCTTGCTTGAGTAACGCATAAGTTTTTAACCCAACACTGAATCGTCTAAATCCCTTACAACAGTACCAGATCGATCCTCGAAGATCTTATTTCTGATAAATTTTTACTCGCCCAAACTGATTTTTCGCACTGGTAATCCCGACATAAAAAAAATTTATTAGATTTTTGTCAACCGTCTTCATTCGTACCCCTACATGTGATTATGTCAAAAACAAATCTGCTAAGACTCGCTGACCCGCCTAGATTACCTTCACCATAATCCATCAGTCTGATGCTAGTCTGATTGTTTTTTAAATATAAAAATCATTATAATATTCAACTTATGATTTATAAAGTTTCAAACCACCTTAAGTATGAAATGATTAGGGGTCGAGCGATCAACATTTACTAAAAAAGAGGATTTTATGAAGCACTTTACATTAGTCAAACCAATTATTGTGGTCGTTCTGTTTTTCTTAACACACGTTACCATAGCATGCACAAAAGCCGAACTCGATTTACATAATTCTATGTCGGAAACGGAAAAAGAGAAGTTTTATGGTTTCGATGGCTCAGGAATCCCTTGTTCGAAAGAAATGGTTCGCTTTAAAAAAGAATGGAAACTTATGAACTCCAGCTCAGCAAAACAACGCGGTAGGGAACGCTTCAGCAAAAATAAATTTGGAATGTTCATACATTGGGGGCTCTACTCGAGCTTAGGAGGCGTTTGGAAGGGTGAAACGATGGAGGAAAATGGGATCGGGCCTAGGGTGGCTGAGTGGGTAATGCGCAACAAAGAAATTCCACGCAACACATACGCTAAGCTAGCCGAAGATTTCAATCCAATAAAATTTAATGCCGAAGAGTGGGTTGCAGTGGCAAAAGCCGCCGGCATGCGTTACATCGTGATTACTTCGAAACACCATGAGGGCTTTGCTCTTTATGACTCCGAAGTGAGCAACTTTAATGTTGTTGATGCCACCCCCTTTGGACGGGATATCATCAAAGAAATGGAACTGGCCGCCACAAAGGCGGGCATCTCATTTGGAGTTTATTACTCAAATACCCTTGATTGGCGTGATGGTGGAGACGGAGGTATTTTGGACTATGGACCAAAAGACGGGAAAAAACCAAGAAAGCAATTGTTTTATAACAATTGGGATCCGTCTCCGATAAAATTCGATGAATACATTGCCAAAAAATCCATCCCTCAAGTAAAAGAATTGTTATCCAACTACAAAATATCGCAAATTTGGTTTGATAATGCGATGTATATCCCACCGAAATATAGTATGCAATTTTACAGTGTTGCTTATCAATACAGTCCCGAAACACTCATAAATTGGCGTGTAGGAAATGGCTTTGGTGATATTGGTATGCCCGGCGGTGTCGGAGATAATGTAATACCTGATCAAGCCTTTGAGGAAACATGGGAAGGAATAGCGACTACCAACAATTCTTGGGGCTATAAGATATATGATAAAGATTGGAAATCTCCGAAAGAATTATTATTTTGGCTTGTGGAGAATGTTAGTAAAGGCGGTAATTTTCTTCTAAATGTAGGGCCTGATGGCCAAGGATCAATCCCTCCGGAGGCAGTATCAAGCCTAAAAACTGTGGGCGATTGGTTGAATACTAATGGGAACGCCATTTACGACACCGGTCCGTGGGAGGTTACACATGAAGGTCCGACTAAAATATCTATCCGAGGTACCGAGCACAGAGAGGAGAATGTGCCAACCTTCGAATTCGAGGAAAATGATTATTGGTTTACAAAAAAACAAAACAAAGTTTACCTNATATCCCTTAAAAGACCTTCAAGCAATAAGATTGTGGTTGAAGCGCTCTCCGGTTTGGAAATAAAAAAGATGAGGTTGTTGGGTGAATCAATTAATTTAAAGTGGGCTAACAAAGAGAACAAAACAATTATTGAATTACCTGAATTTTCCAGAAGCGGCATTGGATACGCGATTGAAGTAGCTCTTTAGACTGATTATCCTTCATTATTCTGATGTCTAATTTGATCTTAACATCAATCTAGTTTCTCAACGTAAAGAAAGAAAGCTGGTATCGCCTGACCATCGCCATCGTCGAACCAAGCCATGATCTGCGATTTACCTTGAGTGGCATCAGTCTCAAAAGACACATGTGTATCGCCATCGCTAATTCTTTTCGTCAGAACCCGNTCATTCAATTTAAGGTGTGCAAATTCTTTTCTCACGGGCTTCTTAGCTGGTTTATCATGTAAATAAAGATCAAACGTGTATCGTCCGTCATCACTAAAGAAAACTTGCCAAGGCGCGCCTGCATAAGCTTCTTCCTTTCCAACCCAACCTGACGACCATCTGTCTTTGTTATGATCGAATCCAGGCCACCACGGGCTATTCGATGTGATTTCTNCATGCCAATCATGACCAGTTATGCGGCTGGGATTTTCATGGTCTGATCCAAGAATTATCCGTGTAGTCTCGAATCCGGTGTCGGAAATACTTTCCCACCATCTTTTGTATATCTCAGCTAAATTATCAGCAATCTCTGGATATTCATCTANTACATTCAGCGTTTGACCGGGATCACTGGATACNTTGAATAATTCAAAGTCTTCTTTTTGCGAAGATTTCACATAACGCCAATCATTCTGCATCACAGCGAATGGCATTTTCGAAGTTGGATTNAGAACACGCTGGTTAGTTATGACCAAAGTCCGATCGGGAACTCCTTNATTAAAAAGCAGAGTTTCCGCTAAGCTAATTCCGTCAAAATCCGTAGAAGAATATTCTAAATTGACCAGCTCAAGAAGGGTGGGCATTACATCAATATGTGCAGTTAAGCCATCAATAGTCCTCGGTGTTACTCGGTCTTTTTCAGGAAATTTGATAAAAAAAGGTACGCGATGTCCTCCTTCATAAACAGAGTTCTTCCCTCCTCTCATACTAAGATTAAGCGAATTANNGGNCATATTTAACCGCGCCAATAATTCATCGCTTAGAATAGACAGAGGCTCGCCATCAGTCTGCATTGCAAGGCTTGAACCATTGTCTGTCATAAAAATAAAGATCGTGTTATCCAAAATTCCGGCGGCCTCCGTCCTAGCAATTAATCGTCCTATGTTGGAGTCTATATTTGTTATCATTGCATAAAACGTCGCCATGTCTTGTGGCAAGCCGACTTCAAGATATTGATCTACATAGGATTTTGGTGCCCTATACGGTACATGTGGAGCGTTAGTGGAGATGTATAAAAAAAATGGATCTGACTTACTCTCGAATCTNTTTACATAAGAAATAGCCTCATCAAACCAGATATCAGTTGCATATCCCTNATAAGCTTTAGCGCTACCATTCAAATAGTACGAATCATCAAACTGAGTATTACCCCAATAGTCAGGAGACTGTCCGACACCCCCACCCCCATGCATTAGCACATGATCAAAACCTTGATCTTGGGGCCTAAATGGGTAATTGTCTCCTAGATGCCATTTACCAATCATCGCAGTTTTATAGCCGGCATCCTTGAGGGCCTCTGCGACAGTAAGATGTTTTGATGCCAACATGTGCCGCCCCATGACAGTGTGCCATACACCCGCGTTGATAGAATATTTTCCTGTCATCAAAGCGGCTCTGGTCGGGGAGCAAGTGGGATCAACATGAAAATTGGTAAACTGAACACTTTTTTTTGCCAGCTCATCAAGGACTGGCGTTTTGATGAGCTGATTATTAATTCCAATGTCACCAGAACCTTGGTCATCGGTAATGACAAGAATAATATTTGGCTGGCTGCCAGTTGTCTCATCATCCTTAACAATTTTCGCGAAACCAAAGTTATCGGAAAATCCAATAAGAACAATCACTGAAAAAACAATCCTTTTCATCACACGCTCCGGAAAATCGATTCAGAAGTATCCTACAAAAAACAGCCTTAGTCCCAGTTTAATTTAAAAAAAAAGCCCTTGCGATTAATCGAAGGGCTCATAAAACGCCGTGTGGGGGAGGCGTTAGTTAAAGTTCATATACAAACCAAGACGATATGTCCTTCCGGTATANCTCAAATCCGTTGTCAAATAATCAGGAACGTCGTTGTCGATAGCATTTCCCTCTCCCAAAAGCCCGTTGTTTTCAACTGTTCGAGCCAAGAACTTTCGATTGTATTCTTCCGTCAAGTTCAAAGCATGAAAAGACAATCGGAACATTT
>NZIZ01000014.1 GCA_002691825.1 Porticoccaceae bacterium | reverse complement strand
CACGCTGTATGTCTCGCGCATCCTTCTGCGCCTTACCATTTTTTGTTGGTTGTCTTAACCAAAAATTACAAACACTTTCTATTGAGTTTCCCATCTTTCTCTCCATGAAAAAAATAAAAAAACCCGACCAGCTAGGGTAGTATACTGGTAGTCAAAGAAAAAAACAGATCATTTTCATCAATTTAAATCGTACGTTTTAGGAGGAATAAGTATAGCTTTTTGTTCGTTTTCTCCATCGTCTTCATATTCCAATTCGACGAGATATCCGGCGACGTATTGATCTCCAGAAAATCTCTTTGGAATTACTCCAGATATCTCTCTCGATAAAAAACCGCCTTGTCTCATCAAATGACCATAATCCCTTGAATTTAGGGCATTCCCCGTTTCCAAATAACCAAGTGCTCTTGGGTTAAAAGATTTTCCATTTATCCATTGCCATTTGCCTTCACGATTCACATCTGTCAATCCCACCCACGCCGTGGTCCAGTTTGGCATTTTAGAATATACATAATCATGCTCTTCTCTTGTTTCTAAACAAGCTAGCTTACCACCCATCTCTTCGGCTCTTTGATGAGCAGTATCCCAAGGGACAGATTCCTTTACAAAGCGATATTTATTTATTTTTAAGTCACCATAATCGAGGGGAGTATTGCTACAAGCTGAAATTATTGGTAGCCCAAAAGAGATGCAAAGAAAACGCTGAAAAATCATTTTATAAACCTCCCATCTGCCGATAATTTTTTGTATCGTAAACACGTTTAATTTGCCTGAGGAATCTAACTCTACACCTTTTGCGCATGCCGGAAATGGCAGTAAGAGCAACAAAGAAAAAACAGTATTGTTTTAACACAGTTCCTTTGCGATTACAAAATAAAAAGTTTAATGAAAAACAATCTCTTTCGTTGAGAATGTAAACGAACCTAGGATTGTTCAATCGATCAGTTAACGGCGATCCTATAGTGTAATTAGGTTTGTTTTTTTCTATCTTGTAAATAATGTTGTGTTAAAAAATTAAATTGAAGCTTCTAACTTTGTGAGTAGTGATTATATTCGGGAGGGCTGTGGGCGGTCATTCTTTTATTGCCATTAAAATAACACTATGCTTTCAGCTTCTCGTTTTTTCAACCCTAGCAGATGTAGTTTTTGCGGTTCCCTCTTTAAGAGGTCTCGTCAATATTCCGCAGTAGAAATACAAGCATACATTTTGTATACTACGCTCGAGGCGGAGCGGGATTACTCGCTAAGGCGCGCAACTAGAGGTTTAAATGGTCGATATTGGATCGTTTAACCAGCTGAAAATAAAAAAGACAGCATATTTTGGGGCTTACTTAGACGGCGGACATCAAGGGTTAATACCCATATCTGCGGTCGATCTCCCCATTGGTGTTGATGCAGGAAGTGAAATCTCAGTATTTTTGTATCATAATTCTGACATGCAGGTGGTTGCGACTACCGTGCGTCCTGCCGCTCAGGTAGGGCATTGTGCTCTTCTCTCAGTTGTAGAGATAAATTCAACGGGTGCATTCCTTGAGTGGGGGTTGCCCAAACACCTTTTGCTTCCTTTCAATGAACAAAAGTCTTCTCTTAAGGTTGGTCAGACTTGTTTCGTTTATGTTTTTCTCGACAAATACACGAATCGTATTGCTTCCTCAATGAAGCTCAGCCGTCATTTATTAGAGCGAAATGAATCATTTAAAGTGCACCAGTCGGTAGATCTACATATTGCAGCTCGGACAGATCTGGGGTACAAGGCGGTCATTGACAATCATAGTTTAGGACTTATTTTCGAGTCTGATGCTTATTTAAAGTTGCGTGTTGGTGATTATGTTAGTGGGTCTGTCAAGAGAATCAGAGCGGATGGAAGAATTGATTTATATATTTCATCTTCCAAGTCGGAGGTTGACGAAGAGCTGAGCGGTCGTATTCTGCAGCATTTGAGGGACCATGGTGGTAGCTCTCGACTTACTGACAAATCGCCTCCTCACGAAATTTATAAAGAGTTTAAGGTTTCCAAGAATAAGTTTAAAAATGCTTTGGGGGGGCTTTATAAAAGTCGGCGTGTAACGTTGACTCAGGGTTCGGTAAAGCTCGCAGGGTAGTACCTCAGTTACTAATAAATATTGGGGTTGCAAAACGCGTAGGATAAAAATATATCATCTAAAAAATGGAGAGAAATATGTTTCGTAGAACTAAGCTAAGTACCGCTGTCATAACTGCTATAGCGGCAGGAATCACAGGCGGGTCAGGAGCCGCATTGTCTCAGGGCATAGAGGAAATTATCGTAACATCGACAAAAACTGAGGCCAGCACTCAAGACATACCGTTAGCGGTTTCCGCTCTGACGTCGGAGAAATTGGATCAGATGGGGGTATCGAACTTTGAGGACTACCTCGTCCAGCTCCCTGGGGTAACCGCTGGGGGTAGTGGACCGGGTCAAAACACTATATATATACGGGGTGTAGCATCAACAACACCAACCATATCAGTCGCTGGTGTTTCTGGTTTGGCTCCTAACGTGGCATTTTATCTTGACGAGCAACCGTTGGCTCAACCTGGCAGAAACTTAGATATTTACGCGGCTGATTTGAGTCGAGTTGAAGTGTTAGCAGGACCGCAGGGTACGCTCTATGGTTCAAGCTCGCAATCGGGAACGGTTCGATTGATCACTAACAAGCCTGATCCCTCCGAGGCATACGGGAAAATAAAGCTTGACTTTGGAAGTATTTCTGGAGGAGAGGGAAATGAAAAGTTCGAGGCCATGTATAACCTTCCGGTATCCGATCGCATTACCTTGCGGGGAGTTGTGTACCGCGATAAGAAGGGAGGCTATATTGATAATGTGCATGGAACTCAAACCCTAGAGCAAAGCGCAAGATTTCGGGTTGCTGGCTTTATGCGGTCAAACGGTATACCGGTTGGGTCGTTGAGCCCCGGTAGAGCTGGATTTAACCAGAGCGTAGGCGATATTGACGGAGATGGATACGCTGATATGCCCAGTGCGGTCAACTTTGAAGCAGCAGATAATGCGGCTTTGGTGGAGGAAGATTTCAATGATACAAAATATGAGGGAGCTCGCATTTCTGCGCTCGTCAGTTTAAGCGATGATTGGGAGCTTTTAGTGTCTCACACTAATCAGGATCTTGATTCTGACGGAGTGTTTTTTGCTGATCCAAATGTGGGCGATTTGCAGGTGCAGAGGTATGCTAATGATTACATAGAGGATGAGATAGAAAATACTAATTGGACCTTGAAGGGTCGTCTAGGGTCGTTGGATGTTATTTATACTGGAGCATTCACAGAGAGAGGCACCAATTCGACTATTGGATATACTGATTATATGTTCGTTGGACAATATCTACCATATTATATCTGCGATGCCTCAGTGATCTACCCAGGAGACAATCCTCGGGCAGGCACATGCTACTCACCAGAACTATTCGTAGCTAGCCGGACCGGCGTTGAGGTTGAAACCCATGAGTTTCGTATAACGACTGACCAGGAAAAGCGGCTCCGATTAACAGCCGGTGCATTCATGAGCGATACCGAGGTATTTGAGCTGAATGACTTTACCTATCCGAGTAGTGTTCATGCTCAGGGCCCTGGACCTTATACTTACATTGAGTCAGCGCCATTCCAAACTGTAGCTGGACCTGGATGGTCATCCTACAACTACTCTTATCAGACAGGTCCTCTTACAAGTAATGAGCCCTTTCCAGCAGGAGTGATATTTCGGAATGATATTTTAAGGACTGATGAGCAGAAAGGTTACTTTGGAGAATTGAGTTATGATGTTAATGATCAAATCTCTGTAACAGTAGGTGCTCGTTATTACGATATTGAGGTTGATTTTGATGGAAGTGCAAATGGTTCCTATGGAACTTTTTGTGGTGCAAACAATGAAGGTTGTCAGGATTTTACTGGGTGGGGAGGNACCGATATCACCGAGAAGTATGGCACAGCCAATCCATCTACGGGAATCGACAAAGGCGTGAGTGATGGCACCATCACCAAGTTTACTATGTCATACACCCCGAACGATAATATCCTGTTGTATGGCACCGTTTCAGAGGGTTTTAGATCGGGGTTCATGAATCGTCCAGGTGGTAGAGGTAATGATTTTTATACNGTGCCTTATGCATTNGGCACCGATGATCTNACCAACTATGAGATCGGATGGAAAACCGATTTGTTCGACGGATCCATGAGATTAAACGGAAGTGCGTTCTTCGCGGAAATAGAGGGGCTACAAACTACTATTTTTGATCCAAGCATTGCCAACTTGTTCTTCTCCGACAACGCTGCTAATGCAGAGGTCTCGGGACTAGAGGCCGATCTTATATGGATGCCTACATCGATTGAAGGCCTCACGGTCACTGGAGCTATCTCGCTGCTTGAAACGGAGATTACCGCGGCACTGACGACGTCACGAGACGTTGTTGTCGGTGATTCACTGGCTTTTGCGCCTGAAACGCAGCTTAATTTGCAAGCTAGATATGAGTGGGATTTAGATAGTGGTTTGCTAGCTCATGTTATGCCCTATATGTCTTACTCAGACGAGTCCTATAGTGACATAGTCAGGATTAATCGAGCTCTAATAGATAGCTGGACTATGATGGGGTTCACTGCGGGTGTGACTGGTGATAATTGGGCAGCNGAGCTCTATATTGATAATTTGACAGATGAAAGGGCAGAACTTTCTCGAAATTATGTGCAGGATAGGGATCGCGTAACTTATGCTACTCCAAGGACTTTTGGTCTGCGAGTAACATTTGAATACTAGCAAACTTGATTGTGTTTAAAAATCTAATTAATGCCCCTAATGGGGCATTAATTTTCTGTGGAGAGGATTGTGGTTCCAAGCCCGCTGCCCCAAGAACCTACATCTAAATCTGATCTCAAACAAGCTCAGCNACTAATTGANGGTAAACAATTCGAAACAGCNAGGACTTTACTGGTTGAGTTGCGCGATAAAAACCCTGAGGATGAAGAGCTTCTGTACATGCTAGCGGTGTGTTATCGCTATCTACTGGATTATCCAAACGCTTTAAAGACACTCGATACTCTTAAAAAGTGTTCGCCAGATCATGGTAGGGCTCATCAGGAGACAGGTCATGTCTATCGTTCGATGAAACAGTTTGATTTTGCAATGAATGCCTATGCTACGGCCACAACAATAAATCCTGCCCTGACCTCAAGTTTTCGAGCTCAGATAGAAATTTTAAAAAAAACTGATCGGGGCCATATGACCACTCAACTTGAAGAGCATCTTGAAATGTTAGGGGGGTTACCTAAAGCGCTAGTGGCGGTCACAGATCTAATAGGTCAGAAAAGATATATTCATGCAGAGCAAGTGTGTAAACGTTTTATGTTGCAATCCCCAAGACACATTGAGGGAATGCGCCTGCTAGCTATTATAGCTTCAAAGCTTGGAGTGATCGATGATGCTGAATTTTTGCTTGAGAGTGCGTTAGCTTTTGAACCTAAAAACAACAGAGTGAGGGTGGAGTATATTCAGGTATTGAGGAAGAGACAGAAATATGNTGAAGCGTTGGANAATGCGAGAAGTTTGTTATCGAGCAATCCAAACAGTCCTCAATTTCAGTCAGTGTATGCGGTTGAATCTCTGCAGTCTGGGCACTATGAAACTGCATTGGAGATGTTTGATTCAATTTTACAAACGGTGCCTGAGGATCCGATAACTCTCACATCAAAGGGCCACGCCTTGAAAACACTTGGCCGAACCAGTGAGGCAATCGATTCTTACAGACGGGCAATTAGACGATACCCTGGCCATGGCGAGGCTTTTTACTCTCTTGCAAATTTAAAATTGTTTACATTTGAGGAGGATGAAATCAGATTGATGGAGTCAATGCGAGATGGTGAAGCAATGTCCCACATGAATAGGATATATCTCAATTTTGCTTTGGGTAAGGCTTATGAGGATAAAAATTGTTTTGATGAGGCTTTTGCTTGCTATGACAGCGGGAACGGTCTAAAGCGAGCCCAGAGCAAGTACTCAGAAAGGGAATTGATCGCCGAATTTCAATCGCAGGTTAAGGTATTTGATGAGGCCTTTGCCTCAGCGGTGTCGAGAGGGGGATGCGATGAGCCGGATCCCATCTTTGTTGTTGGCATGCCAAGAGCCGGGTCAACTCTCTTAGAGCAAATTTTGGCGTCTCACAGCTTAGTTGATGGCACTATGGAACTTCCCAATATACTTACATTTGTCCATAAGTTGCGGCGGGGTGAGCGATTAAGTTTAGTAAATCACTATCCTGAAGTTCTTACAAAGATGAATAGTGAGCAATTCAAAGAATTAGGCATGAGGTATATTGATGAAACTCGCTCTCACCGCGGAAATGCCCCTTTCTTTGTAGACAAAATGCCGAATAATTTCGCGCATATTGGTTTAATACTCGCGATTTTGCCAAATGCGAAAATTATCGATGCACGTCGTCATCCCATGGCATGTTGTTTTAGTGGATTCAAACAACTTTTTGCAGAGGGCCAAGAATTTTCATATGGACTTGAACAAATAGGTAGTTATTACAAAAGTTATGTCGAACTAATGGCACATTGGGATCGAGTTTTCCCAAAAAAGGTATTGAAAGTAAACTATGAGGATGTGATCGATGACTTAGAGGTGCAAGTAAGACGCATCCTACATTTNTGTGGGTTACCATTTGAAGAACAGTGTCTCTCTTTTTACACAACCGAAAGAGCTGTCCGAACGCCGTCTTCGGAGCAAGTTCGNAAGCCGATATACAGAGGTGGTGTAGAGCAGTATAAGAAGTTTGAAAAACATTTAGGGCCACTTAAAATGGCACTTGGGGAAGCTCTCCTAGATGAGAGCAAAAATACTCATAAGCTAGCCTCCAGTAAAGATAATTGTTTTACCACCATCTAAAAAAATTCTTCGCTCTGTGTGGTACTTTATGGCCCGAGCCAGAGCTATGCATTCGTTGTCTCTGCCCACTCTCTCTAAGTTTTCGGGCGAGTGGCTGTGATCCACTCGCGTGACAACTTGCTCTATTATGGGACCTTCATCTAAATCAGGCGTGATATAGTGCGCCGTAGCGCCGATTACCTTTACACCTCGATCNAAGGCTTGTCTGTAAGGTTTTGCTCCTTTGAAACCCGGTAAAAATGAGTGATGGATATTGATACACTTCCCTGNAAGTTGCCCACAAAAATCCTCAGAGAGGATCTGCATGTATCGAGCGAGGACTATTAGTTCGGTGTCTGTCTCTCTTACCAACTCCATTAATCTTTTTTCTTGATCGAGTTTATTATCCAGCATTACGGGCAAATGAACAAAAAGTATACCCTCTCGTTCCACTATCGGTCTTAGATCGATATGATTTGAAACGACCGCATTGATCTTCATATTAAATTCGTTTTTTCGAAGTCTGAAAAGAATGTCGTCGAGGCAGTGATCGTACTTAGAAACTAGTATGATAGTTTTCACCGGTATCTTTGGATCGTGCACTTGCCAATTCATCTCAAATGTCTTCGCAACACTTTCAAAGTCAGCTCTAATCTCGTTGATGTNAGCTGTATGCAATTGTGGTCGAAACATCGCACGCATAAAAAATTTGTCGGTGGACTCGTCATCAAACTGTTGCATAGAGCAGATGTAACAATCCTTTCGTGCCAAATAGCTGGTTATTCCTGCCACCACACCTGTTCCCGCGCGACATGTGCCAGTAAATATGAAATTGTTATTTTTTTGGTCGTTACTAAACATTTGCCATCCTATCTCCTTTTTGACCACGTAGCTTGGATGATTGAGAAAGATTAGTNGATTAACTTAATAAGTATTACGCACTNTTGCTTATGTCCCNACTTGCTGGAGCCAGAGGGTATCTATTACAGACCATTAACGCAATGAATTTATTACTGACAGTTTTTCCCTCAGAATATAGATCGCCCTAATTTGTGTATTTTGCTGTATGAGCGACGGTGTCATCTTTTGTATTTTGATCCTCGCGGAAAAGCGCAGGCCACCCTGAAAGGCGTTCCAGTATCGCAACAATTGAAAAANGTAGAGCAGCGGTAATAGAGTTTGTGGGCAATGCCCCCAGTCGGCAGGCGAAGAGCAATGCTTCTACCGTGGCACGTATAGCAAGTCCCCAAAATATTCGGAACTGCCGGTTCAGGTTCACATTACCTAGTGTCACAAGTATGCACATTATGAATNCTGCGAGTTNAGCTGCGGTGACAAAATTAGTGACTAGTAGAACCATACACATCATGGCCATTTTGTTCGTTACGACCTCGCCACATCCCACAAATTTGATAGTCTTAAATAAGCGTTGTTGGACGATCTGAGTTTACTGCTTTAAGAACCCCACCATTTCGACAGAGTTTCATATAGATGGCAGCTTCTCAAAAATGGGGATCCATACCACGGCTAAGATACTTGGTGCTAACACAACGTTAATAACGAATTCTATAGTCTTAAATCCTCAAGAGATACGGACAATAAATATTCCGTAAAAAAGCGCTAACGCAATCCGCCAGTCCCAGTAAAAGACAGTCCACCATCCCTGCCATTGACTCTCTCTGTCAGAGTCGACCTAAATCCTGAGTGATGGAAGATTTATGAGATGATTTTTGTGGCAATTGTTTGTNTTGATTTGAAAATGTATGACGTCGGGCTCAAGAATATAAAGCACATAATATTAGCAATGTTAGCTGCATAGTTAATACGAAAATTCCACGAGTAGCGCTAGTCAGAGCGGAAAAGTAGTTATCATAGCTATTGAGATATTAGTGGCCATAAGATAATTTGACTTAGCATTAGTTTAACGAGCACCTAGCCTGAGTGAGGTGGCAATGCCGAATACAGTCCCAATAACGGCGAGGAAGTTGGTAGCAAAGCCCAGAGGACCATAGATTTTGTCTTCAAAGACGCTAAAAAGAATTAACCTTATAGAGAGCGCTAAACACTGACGAAAAAAATATGTTAGCGTCATCTCACCTAGTATGGATTGCTCCACAATGAAGCCCCCAATGAAATATTTAAAGTCAAATGGCTAAATGAGCAGATTTTTACAACACCTTCTGATTCTGTAAGAAATAGATTTATTCGCATATTGGTGATGGGTCCAGCAATGCTCTGACAGTGTATTCCAAAACTGATACCTTCGCTAAACAGCACAAAACGCGATCGAAATAACGTGGATTTTGGAACTTCATTATCTGTTCTTAGCTTTATTGTCGAATTGGGCTTACGCACAGAAAAATTGTCAGGATTGAAACAAGCATCATAAGATATATGAAATAAGCTCCAAATTTCACCGGTATTTTTTTTGATTAGGCGAAAAACCCTCCGCCTTGATTGGATCTTATAAAGCAAATGACATATAAGTTCTGGTCATGAGAGGCGATATACATACTAACTTGTGTCTGCTCCAATCAGTAAAAGTTGCTTTGAGGTTTGCATGATGCCACCAATAATAATTCCTTTGAAATACGATCAGCTTCTCTATTTAGAAGTATTACCAAAACTTTAAGTGACATGATACATCCGAAATAAGTGATAAGAAAATTAAAAAACTATATTTTTCAATAGGTTAAAAGTATTTTTTAAACAAAAATGCGTCATCTAAATTTTTGTTTTGCATTATATGGCGTTATAGTGATAATCTTTTAATGTAAATTCTAGGATTAGAGTGCAAGGTCCTGCAATATCATAATGAAAATAAGGTAGGAATGCCATGAACACTCAGGTCGTTAGTGAAGAAGAGATGAGAGCTCTGCTGCCCGCTTATGAGGTGGAAGGGCAATATCTACGTCGGATACGCAGAAAGATTTTGTTACGTATTGTGATCGCAGTGGTGTTGTTCACGGTAAGCGTCGCGATAATGATAATTTACCCTGATTTGCAAATTAGAAGCGTCTTCAATGGATCTTCGCAAAACGCCACGACACTGATTGACAGCATTATACTATTTAGGTTGTCTATATTGTTGCCATTCATAATCTTATATCTAATCAGTTTTTTGAAAAATCTTTATTTTCGGTCAATGACCGTTATGTCTCTTCTTATGATGTGCAGTATTCTCTCTCTCGATGCGGAATTTTATGTGGCCGCGTTAACTCAAGATCCTTCTTTGGGAGTGGTCGGTATACTGGTAACTAGATTAGCATGTCTTTATCTTTTTGCACTAAACTATATGGATGTGCGGCTGTAAACTAAAATTCTTCGGAATATCGATGCGTCGTTTGTTAACGCCCATATGCGCACTCTTTTTGGTAAGTTGCAAAGCATATATTCCCAGTAATACCGAAAATATATGTCAGATATTCGAAGGTAATTTAGGCTGGTATAAAGACGTAAAAATTACTCGAAAACGCTGGGGAATCCCAGCACACATTACAATGGCAATTGTCTATCAGGAATCAAGCTATCGAGCCAAGGCTCGTCCCAAAAGACCTACTTTTTTTTTCATCCCGTTGCCCCGAAGATCCTCTGCGTATGGTTATGCTCAGGCTCAAGATCCTGCATGGAATGATTACCGACGGGAAACTGGTAAATGGGGGCATGACCGAGATGATTTCGGAGACGCGGTAAATTTTATTGGTTGGTACTCGAATAAGTCTTCCGAAGTGTTGGGTATCTCCAAGTGGGATGCCTACTCCCAGTACTTAGCATATCACGAGGGCTGGACGGGTTATCGAAATCAATCTTTCAAAAAAAAGCCTTCTCTTATGAAAGTGGCTGAAAAAGTCAGACGCGTATCCTCGCAGTACGGNAAGCAGCTTGAAAAGTGTGAGGGACGGCTCGAAAAAAAAAATAACAAATGGTGGTTTTTACGTTGAGCCAAGACTTTGCAGCCAGCNNGTCATTACANGACTAANTTAATTGTCTTCGNAGGTAAAACGCTTAATGCTCTNGTATTCTTGTTTAGAAAGCTGTCAACAATACTGTAACCAACGTTTGGCAATGGGAGCTCAGAGGTTNGCATGTCCGAAAATGAAAATGATTTTGTGATAATCGGTGTCAGNCTGTCCGGAATCGGAGCGGCTTATCACCTTGCACGAAAAAAATTGACACTCGATACATTACCCTCGAATCAGGAGAATCACTTGGCGGCACATGAGACCTTTGTAGATATCCAGTAGTCAGGGCATATTCTAACATGCATACGCGCGGATACTCTTTTTAGCCGTGGTGGAGTAAGAACACGGTCGCTGATGGATGCAGTACCTTCAAATATATCAATGAAACAGCTATTGAACATGGTGTAGACAAATATGGTCGTTACGGACAGCGTGTTAGCAAAGCCTAGTGGCATGGTACAAAACAGTGTTGGAAGTTCACTATAAAAAACAGGTTGGGCGGAACAACTTTTTCATGTGTTCATATATTAAAAGCTGCACCGGCCACTTCGCATAAGATGATCTATAAACTCCCTCATTTGAGGTTCTTGATGAATTTAAGGGTAATTTTGTTTATCCTCAATCCTGTCCTTCTGATCTTGATTGCGAAAGACGACGGGTTGTTGTCATTGGCAGTGGAGCAACTGTAGTTACTATTGTTACCGCGATGTTTGAATTAGCAAGTCACGCAAAGGGATCTTGCTCACCTAACTATACTGTAAGCAATCCGTCGGTTGAACCCACTGTAGAACTATTTCAACGATTTTTACCTTTTAGTGTCGCTGGCGTGATCTGGCGTTAGCGCTATATTGTGACGCAGATGATCATATATCAATTAAGTCGCTTTTTTATATGGTACGTAGAAAACAATTGATGGAGTCGGTGCGTCCCTAGATCTATGATCATTGTGATGTTGAAAGACACTTTAATCATCGCTAGAACCCTTGGGATCAACGTTTTGTATGGCGTCTGATGGCGATTTGTTTATTAGGATAGGAAAGGAGTGATATCAGTTTAGTGACGCAGCAGATTAGCAAGCTGACTGAGAATGGAGTTCGATTGGCATCTTATGATGAGCCAAAGGTGGATATTATTTTAGATGCTACCGAATTAAAAATGCTTCATCGAAACGGAACTTCTTTTTTTGTCGATGATTTAAAGATGGACGTCTTTCAATATATTGGATTTCATGTCGCTATGTTAAGTGGGCTACCAAACATGACAGTGTTTGTGGGTTAAATCAATGCCTCTAGGACTTCAAAGATTGATCTGATCAACGGGTAACTCTGTCGCCTCAAATGATTTATGGATCGAAAAGACTTGCGTTCGTTTTTCGTCATGCATCAGCCGGCAGCTGCAGAGAAAGAGCTTTTGTTGGACTTTTCCTCGAGTGACGTTAAGCGGCAAAAGAGAATCTCGTCGTCAGGAACGAAACTCTCCGTAGAGTTTGTATCACAATTACATACTTGATATTGTAATACTTAGATTTTTAAGGTTTACGCATGCTTCTTTTCGGTTTTATAAATAGTGCTTCCAGATGGATATGTACAAGTCAATGAAACTACGAATTTTTGCAATCGAGGAAGTCCAAGTTCGATTCATGAACTTGTTTCGCTCAAAAGACGTAAGTTTGTGTAACTTTGGGATATTTGAGACTATATCATCAATTTTTGATAAGGAGATTTTGGGTTTGAAAAAAAATATTGCTTTAACGGCTATGTTTCTTTTAATCACAAGTACTCAGGCTATTGGCCATGAGGGTGGGATAGTCTTTATAACTTGCGAAGACAGGGAAATGATCCTCGATACTGACACCGCACGGCTGGATATAACAGCTTTCAGAACTGGAGAGTGGACGCGCGGCGTGAGGTTTGAAAATGGAGTTTCTCAGATTAGATTCCAGGTAATTACAACGAATTATATCGAGGGCTGGGGGATTGACAGAGAAAGCCTGATGGCAGTGAGTCACTTACAAGTCCTTAAGAAACCTGAAATGGAGCCAGTTGACCCTGTAGTGAAGGCCACACAGTGCACGAAAGAAGAAAAAGAGTCGTTAAACCAGATCTGATGAGCTTGATCAACGGCTGACATTTACTATCACTGTATTGAGTCCATATCAGATTGAGTGGCATCAGAGGAGCGGTCATTCACATGATGAAAGTGTACTCGTTTGGGTTTGAAATTTTAAAATACTCCGATAGCACACACCATTTCTTAAATCAGATGCTACAAAAATGATGGGATTGAAATACGATTGGTGAGGAAAGACCCCGCTAACAGGAGCGATTTTTGTGCACATAAATACACCGCCGGTCGCAGTGTACTAGGCTTTGAGGCAATCACTGATGATCATTTTTTCTACTGATTGATCATGCAAGTGTAGTGCAAAGTAACACGCCCCCCAACTTTATGTGCTCCAATCGCCCAAGGAAGCCTTTTTAACTGAATTTAGTTTGGGATCCGTTCTGCGACCACTCATCAACGCCAAAGTTGAAACCAACTTATAAAAGTACTTTGCCGGTTTTCGGTAATCGAGTCATGCGCCGTTGGGCGTGCAGGAGTGTCGTGATCGGTTCTTATAATTGCGCGCTGTAAAAGGTGTTGATTTTCGTACAGATATCTACGCCAGTCGAGAACCTGTTGGCCCATATTGGCCGTGAAAATCGCATATTTATGAAGAGTATTCCATTTCCGCTTGGGATCTTTCGATATGTACGATAATTCAAAATCTTTAGTTTTTATACCTTTTACATATATCCTATCTCTGGTCATCAATGAAAAAGGTCTCTGAATATTTGGGATATGGACACATTGATTCGTTACTAGAAGAATTCTTTCAGAGATTTCTCGATCAATTTCCATGGCGGGCAAGAGACTTATAGCCCCATCTGTCCAAATATCCGTGGTATAACCCGAATATTTTTTAATACCAATTAAAAGATGTATTATCTCGCTCGGCATGGTCCTAATAATGAGGCGCTGACCAATCCCTCGACTCTGTTGTATTAAAACATGATTGAATCCTTAATCTTGAGGTCGGAGCGGATAGATAACCTCCAGATGACATTTGCTAAGCATTCACGTTTCATATTCGACCGACTTTAGAACTGCAGGTAAAAGAAGTTGTTTAATATCGAGTTGATGCCTACCCATTACGCTTTGCCACAACTAAGCTCTCAATGAAAAGGTGCCACTGAGATACGCTATTCTCGTTGACACGCACGTTGAATCAATATGAAGATTTGAAAATGAAATATTATCTTGAGCTAGATTATTGATCTTTGGAGTTTTTAATATGGAATTATTAACTCTTACGTCTCTGTATCCTTGATCATTTGTTGTCACTCTCACTTCTAAATCAGCAAGAGTAATCTTAGATAAAGAAATATTAAATAAAAATAAGATTACAGCAATCGATCGAATTTTTAACCTGCACAACATGCAAATTGTAATAATTATCATTGGTAGATTAATTTAGACACCCCCTGTTTTTAACGATTAGAAAGAAACGCAATATCCGCCAGGCTTTTCGTTTAATATAAGTATAAGATAAATATTGATCATAACAACTAACCAAAATAGGGGAGAAAAATTGAGGCAGAATAGACGTGAGTTCTTGAAGACATCGTTATTGGGGGTTGGTATAAGTTTTAGTCTTCCCACTGCACTTGCGGTTGGGAAGACAGAAAATGGACAATCTTCGCAACTAGCTCGGAGGCGGGTGGGGCGTAGACAAATACACCTTGATTTCCATACATCGGAGTATTTGCCTAACATTGGCGAAGCTTTTTCCAAAAAGCAATTCCAATCTGCTTTGAAAATTGCGAATGTGGATGCGGTTAACATATTTGGTAAGGGACATCATAGCTGGAGTTACTATCCAACCAAAGTAGGAAAAATGCATCCTAATTTAAAATTTGATTTGCTTGGCAAACAGATTGAGGCATGTCATGAGATAGGAGTCGCCGCCCCCGTCTACTTTACATTTGGCTGGTCTCATAATGATGCAATTGATCATCCAGAGTGGTGTTCGCGTTCCGAGGATGGATCCCTACTGACTAATGGGCACTTTGACAGTAGTGCAGGACCCGATGACAGGAAGCCGGATTTTCATTGGATTTTCATGTGTGTTAACACTTCTTACCATGATCATGTGATCGAACAGTTAGAGGAACTATGCATAAATTATGATATTGATGGTGTCTGGATGGATATTTACCAGGTCTCGCGTCCGTGTTACTGCAATACTTGTAAAGAGATGATGTTCGCAGAGGGCTTTGATATCGGTAAGCGTGATGAAGCCATAAGATTTCTGGCAAAGTCGTTCAAGCGCCACCAGGAGTCGGTCACTCGTTTAGTCCAAAAGTATCATCCAGATGCTACTGTTTATTTTAATGGATGTACCGCCATAAACAGGGGGGCATATAATTTTGAGCACAAAATGTATGAGTACAATACGATTCAAGACTTGGAGGATCTCCCCACGACTTGGGGTGGATACGACAAGCTGCCTATGCAGTCGAAATACTTCCTCAATGCTGGGTACCCTATTACCGCAATGAGCGGTAAATTTCATACAGCTTGGGGTGAGTTCGGTGGTTTTAAGTCTCGTAATGCACTCCGATACGAGGCTGCTGCAATGATTTCGTGGGGAGCGAATTGTAATTTTGGAGATCAACTTCATCCGTCAGGAAAAATGGATTTGGCAACATATAAAAATATCGGAGATGCATATAAGTATGTTGAGCTCATTGAAAATTTCGGCATTGGTGGTCTACCAAATGCCCGAGTAGGCGTCTGGCGGACTTTTTCGGCAAAACACGATGAAGGCACGTGCCGAATGTTACTAGAGAGCCATACCAACTTCGATATCGCCAATGTCGGAAATAAGGATTTTAATCAGTTTGATGTCATCGTTATACCAGGTAAAGCATGCTTGGAGATTGACGACGCGGAGCGACTTAAGAACTTTATCGATTCCGGGGGGGGTATCCTTGTGATAGGTTCCGGGGCGTTGGATAAGGCCCACCAAAATACCTTGGTAGATATCGGGGCTAAATATCTCGGGAAGAGCGAGTTCGACAAAGATTACCTAGTTGTAAAAGAAGATATTGGGAGCGGGTTGGTGAAGAGTCCTTTTCTTTGTTATGAGCCAGCGCTGCGAGTGGCTCCTCACCCCGATACTAAAGTCTTGGCCACAATAAGAGAGCCATATTTTAGCCGGACTTACGAAAAGTTTACCTCTCATCAGAATACACCATTTAAATTGGTGGATGCGGATTATCCAGGGGTCATCCAAAACGGTAAAGTGATATTCATTGCGCATGAGCTGGATGCGATATATTACGACTATGGGGCTAGGTTGCACAGAGACCTGTTTGCAAACGCCCTTGGAATACTGAACTCTAGACCCATGGTGGAGACATCACTGCCAAGTGCTGGAAGAATAAGTCTTTTGCACCAGCCAGATGAGGGCCGTTATGTGGTTCACCTGCTCTACGGGCCGCCGATACGAAGGGGGAAATGCGAAGTCATAGAAGATCTGCCAACTCTTTTTAAGGTGCCCGTGACGCTTGATCTTTCGAAGGATATTAAAAGCGCAACCTTGGTACCTGAGATGAGGATGCTACCGATTGAAAAGGTGGGTAGAAAGATCAAAGTTACTGTGCCGGAATTCTCATGCCATTGTGCGATTTCACTTGTTTATGCATGATCGAATGTTCGCTGGAGAAGGCAGCTTATTTCTCTCATTTTCTCTTAGCACATCATGCCTTGATGTATGGACTTTCCGGATTTTTTTGACCGAAGCACACCGAATTATCAATTCAACTCGCGTCGAGGCCACCTCTGAGGATAGTAATCGTCCTTTTTGTACTCTGAGAAACTCTTAACGGGACTTTCATTTTTTAACGGATCACCAACTTCAAGCTTCAGCCGCTCGAGCTCTGTGAGCAGTTTGGTCATCAGAATTTCGTTACCCTCATTCTTTGATATATCGTGTATCTCCAACGGGTCGTTGATCATATCAAACAGCTGAGTTTTTTCGATATGAGGGTAGTATATTAGCTTGTGGGAGCTTGTCCTGACCATCCGCTGAAAATTCTTATATGCACCATATATATATTCTCGGACATGATCCTTTTTACCCGATAACAAACTGGCGATACTTACGCTATCTGTTGTTTTTGGAGCCTCAATCTCTGCGATATCAAGTATAGTTGGAAATAGGCTGTGCAGGTAAAACATACCAGTTTTTCTGATGCCTGCATCTACGGAGGGTCCTGCAAAAATTAGAGGAACGCGGATACTGTGGTCATACTGATTTTGCTTGCCGAGCAAGCCGTGTTGTCCGTTTGCTAGTCCGTTATCTGAGGTAAAAATTATAACCGTATTATCCGCTAGTTCAGATTTTTCAAGATAATCTAAAAGTCGACCAATCTCAGCATCGAGGTGAGAGACCATGGCATAGTAACGAGCAATATGCCACCTAATTCGGAGCTCGGTTCGAGGGAATGGAAGAAGTACTTCGTCCCTAGCATTGTGGTCACCCTCATTAAAAGGATGTTCACGAAGCATATTTTTAGGAATCGGGATGTCATCAATGGGGTACAGTTTTAGGTATTTTTCTGGCGCATGTTTCGGATCATGTGGAGTTAGAAAGGAAAGATATAAAAAAAAGGGATTCTGACTATCATTCGGTTTCTTTTTTAAATAGCCGATCGCAGAATCAACAAATAATTCATTACTAAATTTGTTAGCTCTTCGAGTTTTGAAGTTCTCATCATTGAGGTCGTTTCCGTCATAGTCTGCGATTAGCGTGTTAAATTGCCCACCTTCCTCGTGGAAAGACATTCCCATCCATAGCGGCATAAAAATGTTACTTCCAGAGGTAAAACTTCGACGCAACGACTCTTCATCGATATGCCATTTACCTGTTATGAAAGTGTCATAACCGTTTTGCTGGAGAATTTCCCCTAAAAGAGGTCCTCTAGATTGGTCATTTACGGCAGTGGACGGACCATAACCTGTTTTGAACAGGTGACGGCCCGTGTTTAGCATTTTGCGGCTTGGTCCGCAGACAGCTGCCTCCCAAGAGCCCTGATTAAAGACATGGGAAAAACTCATTCCTCTCTGGGTAAGTTTATCAAGATTTGGGGTAAAGATATGTTTGTTTCCTAATTCTCTTATCGTGCGGTAGTTTTGATCATCAGTCAATATAAATAAGAAATTTGGACGCTCAGTATTAGGTGATACTATCGCTTCAGTTTTTAATGAATCATAATGACAGCCGAGTAGAATAAGTGATCCCAGAATTGTGGGCATCAGTGCTCTTAAATAATCTAGTGCTTTAGTACTGTTATTCATTTTTTTTGACAAATCCACTGAATTGCCTTTTGGCTATTTAGTTCGCTTTGCCTCTCTTACAGCGTAGTAGGCTGGCTTTGGAAGTTTATTTCTATCAAAAAGTAATGGATAGCTGGTCCTACCAGCAATAGGCAAACCATTTTTCCAGCTCTCATCGTCTGTTGTACCCCAAAGTGCGACTCTGTCGATTTTATCTCTATGTTTTATGAACAAATCAAACACTGCCCGATAACGAGCGCTCAATTCTTGTGAAATTTGACGGGGAATTCCACTTGTATATGGGTTCAGTTCACTTTTATTTGGGAATGTATCTATGTGTCGACCTCTATGAATCCATGCTTCCGGCAAAACATCTATGTCAAGCTCAGTGATGTGAACCCGAAAGCCGGAGTCATGAAGCGCAAGGATTGCTGTTTCTAATTCCCTAATGGCGGGAGACTCGGAATTCAATTTTATATGGCATTGTATCCCAACACCATCCACTTTTATCCCGCGATTCTGTAATGTTTTTAGTTTGTGTATGATTGAGCTGCATTTTTTGGGTTTTTCCAGATGAAAGTCGTTGTAAAGCAGACATGCCTCCGGGTGGGCTTCACGAGCAAATCGAAATGACAAATCTAAGAACTCATGCCCGAGTATTTTGTACCAGTCGCTCTCTCGCCACTCTCCATCACTTTCAACTACCTCGTTAGCGACATCCCAAGTATGGATATCTCTCTTGTAACGGTCCATCAGCACAGATACGTGCGCTTGCAATCGTTTAATTAATTCATTTCTAGATGTGACTCTTTGGTAAGAGTGACAGCTGCTGCAATGCTCAACCTGTTTTATCGTTTCGGAGAAAAGGTTCGCTGGTGTCTGCCTGTGCCAAGTGAGAGTATGCCCTATCATCGACATCTTATGATTTCTACCAAATTCTACGAATTTATCCACGGGTCCAAAATTCCAGATATTAGGTTCCGGATGGACTTCGCTCCACTTGAGCGCATTTTCTGTCGTTATCGCATTAAATTCTTTGCTTATTAAAGACAGCATCGAAGCGTCGTTTTCAACGAGAGTTTTGTTCGATATCGCAGTGCCAATTAAAAAGTCATCTTTGAAAATTTCGGCTAGACCCGTGTCCAACATATTTTTGTTTATAGCATGGTTTTTTAGTGATGTAAAAACCGCTAGGGCAAGCGCACTATTTACGACAAATTGTCTCCTATTTACGTTCATCTCATCCCAAAAATTTCAATTTATTGATACTTTTTTAGCTATTTCCCTCCCCGAGAACACTGAAATATGCTTTCTTCGGATTACCTCTATTATCGAATAATAGTGGGTAATTAGTTCTTCCTAAGATGGGCCAATCGTGTTTCCAGGATTCTGTGTCAAGGGTTCCCCAGACAGTTACACGTGATATGTTATCAGATTGCCTACTAAAAACATTAAAAACTGAGGCATAGCGATCAGCAAGTTCTTTGCTGACTTGTGCGGGAAGTCCTCTTGTGTAAGGGTCAAGGTATTTTGCGTCCTCAGGAGGAATTTCACTTATGTGGAGTTGCTGAAGTGGAGGTTGCCTCACATATTTCCAAGCCCTTGGTAGAACATCCACGTCAAGTTCAGTTATAAATACTTGATAACCTTGGCGCGCAAACCTTTCTATTGTCTTTTCAATCATGTCTACTGAGGGAAAATTCTTCTCAAGGGAAAAATGGGATTGCATCCCAACTCCATCGATTTTAACGCCACTTGTTTTTAGTTTGTTCAATAAATCGATGATAGCTTGCTGTTTTCTTGGGTTCGTAACGCCGTAGTCATTATAAATTAATGTTGCTGAAGGATTTGCATTTCGAGCGAACTGAAAAGCACGTTTTACGTAGTCTGGACCGATTATTTTGTACCACTTGCTATCAAGCCATTTTTCTCCATCAATCGCTTCATTTACCACATCCCACTCAGTGACCTCTTTATACCGCTCCATTACTTTACTGATATGCGTTTCCATTCTTTTAAGTAGCAATTTTTTTGATATAATTTCACTGTCCTTCATAAACACATAATTTGGAGTTTGTTTGTGCCATACAAGCACATGGCCTGTTATCTGCATATTGTTCTGCTTCCCGTAATTGACAAACTTATCAGCTTTTTGCCAATTAAATTCTTCGAGTTTTGGCTGTAACCCCTCCCACTTCATTGCGTTATCAGCTGTAATTGCGTTGAATTCTTTGGCAACAAGAGTCAACAACCCAGTGTCGTTGGTCTGTAAGGTATCATTTTTGATTGAAGTACCAAATCGAAATTGACCCTTAAATGCTTCACTTAAGCTAGCGAGAGTTGTTTCTTGGTTGGTTAACCTATAGCACCCAGATAAAAGAGCGCCAGCTGTGATAGTGGTATTTTTTATTAAATTTCTACGATTAATCATTCGATATTCCGATGCTTTGGATTTCCATCTTGTGTTCAAGTTTTTGAAAGCATACTCCACAATGTGTTAGCGATTTTTTGATGGTTAGTAAGGATTTGATGGAGATATGTGCCACGAGTCTAGCGAATTTATTTTTACAGATCTATTTTCAGAGAACAGATATATTTCCATCCGATTATTTTTTGATGGGTAAATTCTTCTAGCTATGGCTTGTTTTTTGTTCGCAAAAACCTCTATAACGGAGCCATCAATAAATATTCGTAGTTCTAAAACCTCATTGTGCCGTAGATTCAGAGGTGCACTCTCAATATCTTTTGGAGTACCCTTTGGCCCAGATTTTTGGGTATCCACCTCGAGTGAATTATTTTGAGCATCATAGGTTACTCTGGTCTCTTCGCCAAGCTCTTTACACACGCATACTGCAATGCCAACCCTCAAGGAATTACTTACTGCTAACTTGAGATTGAGTTCCAGACTACTACCGTAAATACCTTCGATAAATATTTTTTGCCTAGATTGAATAGTAATGTCGGTTTTTCTAGAGTGCCGGTAGCGTAGACTTTCGATTTCCTGTGCTACATCTATCTCAAGCAAACCATCTTTTCCGAGGTTCAACACCCGCGGAAGGCTTAGTGTTCCTGACCAACTCTGATCGAGACGAGCTCCGAGATCTCTGTAGTCAAGAAGCCACGCCCACATGATTCTCCGGCCGCTTCCATCTTCTAGACTTTCGGGCGCAAAAAAAGTGTTGTCAACCCAGCTCATTTGTGCATGATTTTCGGGATGGTATTGTTCATTTTTCCATTCCCCCACATAGTAACGACATCCTATTCGATGGCTTATACACAGAAGTACGTCTTTGCCTCCCAATCTAAAAAGGTCTGGGCAAGACAAGTCCTCTTCTAAAGATATGCCATTAATCTGGTGCGCGAACAAATCACCTACATAGTGCCATTTCCCATTCAATTTTGATGCCTTTGCAACTGCCGGAGATTCCCCACCAAAAATTGCGTAGTAGTTGCCAGAAGAATACCATCCAAAAGGATCCCAAGATCTGTAACCTCTCTTACGCGGACTTATACTCTTTGATTTGTACGCCTCTAATTCTTTATCATCGGGAGTTATCGGGTTTGATTTCAGCTTATTCCATTGATTTAGCTCGTCATCCATAGAAATCGCTAATGAATTGCCTAAGTCGACCTCGTGATAACACATCGTGGGTATCCCATCGCCATTTAAAAAGCAGTTTCCACTATACATTCCACCTAACAATCCCGTTGGGTGATGTCGCCAATGGAATAGATCTGTGCTTGATATATGACCCCAGTGATCTGATTTTTTTCCTAATCGGGAATCCTGAAAAATATAAAATAGGTGGTATCTACCTTTCCAATAGATTGCTCCATTTGGATCAAAGGGAACAGCAAATCCCTCAGGCGCGGTGAAATGATATCCGGGCCGATGATGATCGGAAAGGAGGTTTTCTCTATGTTCCCTGACGCGCATTGCTGTTTCATTAATCTTACGTTTTAAAGACGCGCTTCGTTTGTCTTCAATTTCTTCCCAAGCTACCGTCTTAGTGAAGATGATCCTCCAAATCCCGTCATCCTCCTTTTCCAGATTGTATTCATAAGTGATAATTCCCTTAGAGGTGGAAATGAAAACCGGGCCGAAAGTCGCTATATTTTCCTTTGCAGTGATAACGGCATCATCCATGTTCACCTTAATTTGCGACCACAATGCTCCGGAAGTGAAGGATAGATGGCCCCGATTGAGGGATTCCTTTCGGTAACCTTTCGAATCTCTCCATTTCTCAGAGTACTTTGATATGACTTCTTCGGAATTACCTACTCGTCTTGCTTCGAAGTGAGACACCATCAG
>NZIZ01000013.1 GCA_002691825.1 Porticoccaceae bacterium | reverse complement strand
CCTTCTGTAATGGTGTCTTGCATCTTCTACAGTCGCGGCCTATAACTAACCTTCCAGTACAACCGATTGAGCTTGAATGGATTCCAACGCCACCAGCGAAGTATGTAAGCCGAAGGCAGATTGTTGAAAATATGCCCGCTCCTATTTGCCCTTTATTTGAGGAGCTCTATCTAACGGAGGGGCTAGAATTTACGCGAAAGAAAACTGGCAGTATGATGATGGTTGGGGGAGGACCGATGTTCGTTACCGTAAATGGATGGGCTTACCAGCGATTTGATTGGCCCTTGATCCATGAGCAAGTGAAGGAGCTCGAAGATGTCAAAAGTGTGTCAGAGGAGGATATCGAGGCCGCCGAGTGGGGTGCCGCGCAGGAGGCACAATTTAAACAATTGTACCAGAGGGCTGCAGACGCGGCGCCGCATGATGTTGGTCTTTTCAGGAGTGAATTGAGTGAGGACGATGGGAACTCTTTTGACCAGTGGTATCGAGACCAGCCTGAAGATGAAATAGACCAAAAGATTACTATTCCCAAAAGTGAAAACACTACCTATGTAGCGTTTAATCATGTTTCGCAAAATGATGCTCAACTTAAGAAGTGGTATGAGGGTGCGAAACCTCGTATTGAGGCTACTGCGGAACGTTGGCGAGAGCTCGATATTCATGGTGTGTCAGATGAGCAGCTCCTTGAGGCCGTTGTCGACATGGGTATTGCAGAGGGTGATTACTGGTCAAACGATTCAAGTCACACGTTTGGATGTGCCAAGTCTACTGATGACCAGCTTCAATGTTTCCTGCGAGAGACCCTTCCTGAGCATAATTTCATCAGTGGCCAATTTTTGTCAGGTATCGAATCAAAGACCATGCAGTCTAATGCAGACCTTTTCGAGATTGCTAAAGAGGTCCGTGCCGATGAGGACTTAACTTATACTGTTCTGGTGGTGCCCTCTCCATTTTTAATGGAGGCCCTTCGAGACCATCAAAAGGGCAGAAATGTTGTAGAGTCTATCGATAGGTACCTACGGACCTATGGGCACCAAGGATATTCTATGGACTTTATTGAGCCAACGCAGGTAGAGGACCCCTCCGCCCTATTTGCTTCACTGAAAGCAATGGTCCGAGATCCAGATTATCATCCTAGTAAGCAATCAATAAAGGCAACTGCAATACGAGAACAAAAGCTTGCGGAGATAACTGAACTCCTGTCTGGACTTGAGTATTGGCAGTTCCGGTTTCGGTTGTGGTTTGCGCTCAAATACAACTATATCCGCGAAGAGGTAGCCTTCCGCTTTGGATACACTTGGTCTATCTTCAGGCCGGTAGCATTTGAGCTTGGCCAGAGGTTGGCAGAGTCCGGCTCTTTCAGAGAGGTTGAGGACATTTTTTTTCTGACAACTGATGATATCAAAAGGGCGATCGATGCGAAGAGAGCCGGTTCTGCTTTGCCTGAATTAGGAGCGCTTGCCGCAGAGCGACGAGAGTTTCGTGAGGCGGCTACATTGCATCACCCTCCTGGTACCCTACCAGCCGTGGCAAGTGCGGTTAAAGGCATCTCTTTCAAAGAGACACAGATAAAGAATGACGAAAACAGTAATATAATGCGTGGTTTTGCTGTTAGTTCAGGCAGGATAACTGGGAAAGCGAGTGTCGTAATTGGTCCTGGAGAGTTTGATAAGATGGTTCCCGGGACCATCTTGGTGAGTCCTCTCACCACGCCCGCTTGGACGCAACTTTTTGCTCATGCCGAGGGTCTTGTTACGGATGTAGGTAGCATATTGGCGCATGGTTCGATCGTTGCGAGGGAGTATGGTATACCGGCTGNNNTNGGNGTTGGAAANGGNACTAAGCGAATTANACATGGNCAGATGATTACNATAGACGGTGACGCNGGCACGGTNGAAATACANNAANATTAATTNTTGGTNATNNNAAAAAGGGCAGCCATNAAAGCTGCCCTTTTTTGTTTTTACTAACTTATCAACAAAAGTTTACAGGTTATCGTATGTGACCTGCAGATGAATCGCCCTTGGCATTGAGATCAGTCCGGGGCCTCCCTCCTGGAACACCATACCATACATTCCGTCAAAGTTGGTTGCGTTCGTCACAGACACGTTGAGGTCCCAGCTATCACGTCTAATGCCAGCACTGAGGCTGAGATTTTTGTAGCCGGAGGGTGCTGGCTTATAGCAACACAGATCACCCATCACAGAGGCGAGGGTGCTGAATGCATTAATTTTCGAACGTGATGCATATGTTCCTGAGGCATACATCTGGCTTCCGTTGGATAGCTCTTGCTGGAAGTTCATACTCAAAGAGTGGGTGGTGGGAGAGTAGTTATAGAGCTCCCCACCTAACTGAACTGCCCCTGGAAAATTCGGCACTATTGCGGGGTCTGGAATACCAGTTACCTCGGTGTCTGTAAAACCACCGGCATAGGTTATGCTGAGATTATCCGTCAGGTTTGCCTCAATAGACACTTCGATGGAGGTTACATCTGCATCTGTCTGACCCATCGGGAGCGCGAGCGCTGAGGGGATGTTCAGTGCAGCGCGCATTGCAAGATCTTCCCATTGTCCCAAGGCGTAAACAAGCTCCAGCTTGAGATCTCCATCATTAAGGGTCCACTTGGTCCCTATTTCCGTGCTAACCAATTCAGTCGCATCCTCTGGTATCAATCCTGTTAGATTAGCCTCTGTTAAGGCAACCAAATTTGCACCAGAGACCCTGATTGGGGCACGCGAGGCAGTGGAGCGGCTTAAGTATACTAGACCATTTTCTTGAGGGCTCCATTCGACACCCACACGGTAGCTTGTGTTATCGTGGCTATATGGTTCGTTGTTGGTGCCTAGCACATAGCCTGTGTATGGTCCGGTGACAGGATCTCCCTCTGCTCTCATGGCGTCTTGCCCCGATTCCAAAGCTTCTTCATCATGCGTTCGGAGTCCTCCGAATATTGTGATGCTGTCGCTTATGTCGTAGGTAAGTTCACCGTAGAGTGCAGTAGCTTCCTGTGAGGATTGTGAATTTGCGGAGTAGTCTCCATATGTCGCNTAGTTATAATAGACGTTACCCACACCCTCTGAATCAAAGCTCATGTAACCAGCGATCCATCCCAGTGGTCCATCACTCTGGGAGACCATCCGGATTTCATGGGTAGTTGTNNTAGATGGAGTATCAGAAAGTGTAACGATACCGTAATTAAAGTCCTCCTGGTTACCATCTCTTGTCTTCACATCAACATCGCCGTAGGAGTAAGTAAGGTCGGCAAAACCGAGATCAAACTTAGCCAGCGCCGTCGTCCATGCGGTATGGTTCTTATTTCTAAAGATGCCGTCAGGGAAAACCTCAAGGCCGAAGTCCCATCCGATTTCNGCTACTTCCATAACTCCATTATCTGACTTTTTGAGGCTGGTTCCGGGTAAGAAGAAGTAGTCGGTTTCCCACTCAGAGTGAGTCAAGGTAAATTCAGCTCGATCTGAGGGCATNTAGGTAAGCTTCGTTCGCATTGTAACCCTTTCTTCTTCATGAGCGTAATCAACTTCGGGCCTTCCCTGTACGACTCCATGCCCGGGGTCTGTCTCCGAGAGGTAGGAGATCCTGATTCCCAGCTTGTCCTCAACGATTGGCAGGTTAACGACGCCCCCATAGGTTAGCCCCATGTCACCACCCTTCGCATAGGACATCATTCCAGTCCGAGCGAGGTATCCCGTCTCACTGAGGTTTACCGGAGCAGTCCTCATTATTACGCTCCCAGCAGATGAGTCTTGCCCATATGTAGTCCCTTGAGGACCTCTTAAAACCTCAATCTGGTCGAGGTCAAAGGTTCCAAGTGGAGGAGGAGTTTGAGTGTTGATGTCAATAAAAGGGATGTCGTCGATATAGTAACCGACCGGCTGCATTCCTCCACCCGCATTGGTCTGCGTGATCCCCGCGCCCCTAAGCATAATCCCNTCGCCTGCNGGCGGTTTTCCACCCTGAGTGATGGCGGTGGTAGCACCTGGCACTAGATTATATATGTCCGTGACGTCTCTATATATTGGCATTGAAAGTGTTTGTCTGGGTATTGCTTGCACCGATTGCGGGATTTCCATCACCGACTCTTCTCTGCGTGTCGCGGAGACAATTATTTCATCCACCTCTGCCTTTTCAGTGTCATCTGCCATCGTGTAAAAAGATGTTGGATACAGCAGACCTAAAGTTAATAGATGTACTACTAAAGCGTGTTTCATCTTCCCCTCCTGACTGATTTATTATTCTACTCCGGCACATTTTTTAGATGCCGATTTCATTCTCAAAGCGAGTCTTTTTCATTCCCCTTCATTTTGGCTATTAGATTTTTTAACCAAGTATTTAAAGACGGATGCTTTATCAGCGCTCGCTTTATATTAAAAAGCATCTTAGCATTCACTTTCTTATAGTTTTTGTTTCTATCAACTATCGTTTTTTATATCTATTAATTTTTCTAAGATATTGAGAACTCAAATAAAAATATACTTTTCAATAACATAAAATATGATTGACAGATTTCTTTTTGTCCTGAGACAAAAAAAATGAAAAATGGGGGAATTCATCAACCTACCTATATATGAATAATTGTAATAGTAGTTATGCAAAGAAAGCATTGTACTTCAAAGTTAGTTCGATAACACAATCGGTGTTTTTAAAAAATGATCGACGCATATTCACCATGTTAATTAGTCGAGTGAAGCATAAGCGTTAAAACACAAAAAAAGTCGGGGGTATATATGATACGCGTATTGAAATCACGCGCTACGAGCTTTGTTGTGGGCTCAATAGCGACAATTTTTATTCTACCAACAGCGCCTTTTTCTTTTGCTGATGATCACGAAGTGGATGTGGAGGAAGTGGTAGTTACCGCCACACGGAGGGAGGAGTCGGTGATGGATGTGCCGATTTCAGTTCAATCGATAGGCTCCGATAAGTTGGACCTTGCGACCTACGCCTCTGTGCGGAACGTATATAATTTGGTCCCTGGAGCAACTGTGACATCGCCAGCAGAAAAACCTCCAGAAAGGGAGTCGATCGCAATCCGCGGAAGTGGCATTATTCAGGCAAACGGTACCACGTCGAATCAAAACGTTGCCTATATATTAGATGACACACCGTATATTAACATAGCTGCTTTGACACCACCGCCAATAGGAACGTTTGATTTAGAGCGCGTAGAGGTTCTGAGGGGACCGCAAGGAACAACATACTCACAGCAATCTACAGGTGGTCTGGTCATCATGAGAACGCAACCTGTAAATTTATCTGAGTTTGGGTACAAGGTTTCGGCTGGTGGAATGACCTATACTGGAGAAAGTAGGGGATTTGGAAAAACTTACTCAGGCATAGTTAACGCTCCAATCATTGAAGGAAAACTCGGCGTAAGATTCGGCTACAAAAGCGCAAATGATCCAGGGTTTGCATCAATGCAAGCTGGAGCCACAGTAGACGTAGAAAATCCATATGATGAAACAATGGATACGCTTAGACTCAAAATTCTGTATCAACCGAGTGATTCATCTTCTTTCGAGATTTCTCATACGAAATGGGAGAATGAATCAGCGTTTGCAATTGGTGGCAATATAGTCTCATCGGAGGAGGGCGAGATGATTATAAAGTCGCTTGCGCTGCCCATAATGACTGAACAATTTCCAACGGGCATTCCGACTAACCAATACGAAATAAAAATGACCTCTCTTAATGCGGCATTTGATTTAGGGTTTGCAAGTTTGAGCTACAACTTTGGGGACGTCGAGGCACCTAAAATGCAATATAATGCAGAGGCAGATTACATTGCATATGGGACAAATTACGGCACATACGCGGTCATTACTGATACACCAGCTGAGTCTACATCTCACGAATTGCGTTTGCTTTCCAATGAACCGTTGCAGCTCGGCGGCCTAGACTTAAGTTACATTCTAGGATACTTCACTTATGATGCCTCCAACGCGAGTANTGAAATTTCGAATTTCCCAGCATTCGGTATTGCACCTTACATGGCGTCAAATATCGATGAATTGGACGCAAGTGCTCTTTATGGAGAAGTCACCCTAAGCATGACAGACCAGTTAGATTTTACTCTTGGTGTGCGCAGAAATGATGAAGAACGTAATACCATTGTAGACCGCGTAGACAGAGCGGATGGTGACACGCCCTTAGGTCCATACAGCGGTGAGCAAACTCAAACCTCTTCGCCCTCTGACTACGACGCTACTAGCCACCGAATTGGTTTCAATTACAGAGTTGCTGATGAGGGAATAGTGTTCTTGACAAGGTCTGTTTCTAAAAGGGCACCATCTATTTTAGATCCATCTGATGCTGCCGAAATTAAAGCGGCAGGGTTGGATACACTAGCCGCGTCGGCAGAAGAACCATCGCAACTGACCCAAACTGAGTTGGGAACCAAGTGGACTTTGATGGATGGTTCACTGGCTGTCGAGGCCGTTTATGCTTTGGGGCAGTGGGACTCTATTCCACTGGGTGTCAGAATTCCGCCGAACAGCACCAGCTTGATTCTTGGGGGTACCGATGCCGACGTAGAGTCTTATGAGCTAACCTTGAACTACCAAGTCAATGAGAATTGGAGCCTTACCTATGCGGGAGCCTACACAGACACTGAAGTCACAGCAAGGCCTTCGGCGACTGACGTTCCGCAATACCCTACTCCAATCCGACTTGGAGGGAAACTCTACAATTATAACCCGAATACCCATTCGTTTAGCGTTAACTTTTCCAACGAGTTGACAAACGGCTGGAGAGGCTACGGTAGTTTTGATTACACGTACAGATCCAAGTCAAGTGGCTTCGCCGCCTACACGGCCGATCGTGATGCAACAGAATACCCGCAGGCTGTGAGCCCTTACAAGTACTCAGCTTTGACTGTTGGTATGGAAAAGGGTGGAGTTGATGTCAACTTATCTATTACCAACATGGGTGACTTTACGTCACCTTATTTGCCACTCTCTAGCAGACGCGTTGATAATCTTTTAATGTTTCCAAGGGCGGCACATCTAAATATTTCTTACAGTACGTTCTAATTACGTAGTGGGTTAAAAGAAGGGCGTCTATATGGCGCCCTTTTTTACGGGTTGGGCTAGGCAAAGCGTAAATATTGCATAATCAAAAAGAGTGTGCTGTTGATAACTAAAGTGCTAGCGATCCTCTATAGCAATTGCACGAACCCATGTGCCCTCCATCCTCTCAACATTGAGTGGGAGGCTTATAAAGAACACCCGATCCTGCTTAAGCAATCCTATATTCGCAAGGGGATATACTATCGGTATATTATTCCCGGTCATCGCTCTATGTGTTGGGCTATTACCGGGCTCGGGTCCGTCGTAGTTCGTTTCCCACGAGATTCCTGGGACCCCGACGCCCAGCATCTTAATTTTCTTCTCTTCAGCCAGCCAGTATGCTGTATCCCCCGCAAGTATAGGTTGCTCATCGCCGCTCCAGCAGCTCGTTAATAAAACGATGTCACCTTCGCGTACGTTTGAAAGATGCTCGGGAAGTATGGGACGCCCTCTAACATCATCCAGCAAGCAGACACAGGCCTCGCCGTAGTAAGTGCTCAAAGGAACGTCCCAGATACCCTTCATTCCGTCAGGGAGACCCGTCCAGTTGTCGTTATGTCTTACACCTAACTGGATNTGGGCNCCCATGTGACCGCTGAGCCCTCCTATAGGCCAGTCGCTAACGGTNCCNATATTTGCACCAACCAGATGTTCCATGGTGCCATCAGTCTCATTTATAGTTTCTTCACTGAGCCATTTGTGACCGTATGCGTCATCGGTCCCCTGTTCGATCGACCCATCGATCCTGGCTACTCTCGCCACCAGCTCATCTGTAAGGTCTATAATTTTTTTTCCTTTCAAGCTGATCATGTTGTTGCCTCCTGAGGTTCAAAAGCAACTGCTCGGACAAAGCTCGCTTCTAGCTTAGGAACATTTAGCGGCGCTCCGTAGAAGAAAACACGATCCGAACTGATGTTCTCAATATTGACNAGTGGATGAACAATCGGAATGTTAGCNCCCAAAAGCATCCGTCTGATGGGAGAGTTGTCTGGTGCGGCGACCTTTAGNTCATACTGCCACTCAATACCGGGGTATCCCAGACCGAGCATCTTAATTTTCCGATCCTCTATTAACCATTTTGCGGTACGTGAAGAGAGCCATGGCTGCTCGAGACCGGAAAATGGACTTGTCATGAGAACGATATCCCCCTTCTGAACATTATCAAGATGCTCGGGGAGAATCTCCTGACCACGAATATCACCGGGCTCCGCTTTCGGGAGCCAGAACTTTTTTTTTGGATACTCCTTGGGATAATCTGATTCTTCTTCAACCACCTTTGGCTTTAGGTGAGGGAGGTTACACACCGCAGCCTCCCCCATAAATGTACTGAGATCCATTTCCCAAATACCTTTCATCTCCTCGGTCACACCTTTCCAATGGCTAATATGACCTTTCCCAGCCTGCACGTGCGATCCTAGGTGTGATGTCATGCGCTCTCGACCTAAAGTCTCATCATCTTGAAGCGCCCCGTATATGGAAATGCCTTTCGGGGCTGCGTAAACGGTAAATAATGAATTATCGGGGGGAAAACGTCCTTCCCACATCACCCAGTGGTGACCANAAGGATCGGGTTTACCCTCCTCCACAGAACCNTCGAGGCGATTGATTCGAGGTATAATTCTAGGACTTAAATCGACTGCCTTGTACCCGTCCAATGAAAACATAAGTAGTACCTCTTACAAATTTTTTATAGGGTAAACTCAGCAATTTACTTCCACAACCTCTTCAGGTGAGAGATCACCCATAACCGATCATAGTGCGCACACTGCAACTATTTCCTCTCAGCCATACGCATGCGCTCAAGCGCATCGAATACGAAATTTTCCTTGCCAATAGCTCCGGCTTTGAGAACAAAAGATACCGGATTTTTACCAGCTTGATGGCAGTACCCGCCGCTTAAGTTATCAAATGAGGATACTTCAACATTTTTTATGCCGAGGGAATTGATTACTTGCCCTGAGGTCTCTCCCCCTGCAACTACAAACTTCCTTACGCCGAGGTCGAATAAACCTTTCGCTACCTTCCCAAGGATATGGTCGGCCTGTTGTGCCGCTCCCTCTACACCGAGTAAGTTTTGAGTACGTCTTAACTCATCAATATCCGCGGAGGAGGAAACAGCGACGGGACCCTTGACAATATTGTATTTTGCCCAGGCCAATATACTCGCTAAGTATTTAGGATCCTCTGCTGCTTTAACAATATCGACTTGAAATCTGGGATGACTTCTTTCAAAGTACTCCAGCTGTTGGAGTGTTGGGGCCGCACAACTTCCCGCAATAAATGCCTCACCTCCAGGACTTGCGGGTAGGAGAGTCTTCGGCTTCTCAATCGATATTTGATTTGATGCTTGTTTCCATGCTCTGGCGAGGAATACTGGGAGCGCATCCGCCCCAGTAGTCAGAGGCCAATCCAAAGCAAGATCTGCAATGCGCTCAAGATCATAATCATCTGCAGCATCAGCGACAAAGAATCTCTGAGAATTGTTTTGTAAAATGTGCTCTTCTGTAGCGGCTTTACCGCGGATCAAAGTAGCATGTGATAATAGCCCTACCGAGTGTCGTGATTGCGATTGCAACACCTCAACGAGGTTTGAGTTTGTCATTGGCGTGACGGGATCTGCACGTTTAAATGATTCTCCTAGGGGTGTAGACCCAAGGAACATCCTGCCTTGGAATATGGTCACCGTGTACTCCGGGAAGGCGGGACAAAAAAGCGTGTGGTCACAGCCTAGCGCCTCAAGCATGGCGTCTGCGATGGGACCGATGTTGCCTTTTTCCGTAGAGTCAAAGGTGGCGCAATACTTATAGAAGAAGCGCTTGCAACCTATCGATTGAAGAGCTTTGACTGTCTTTCTCGCCTCCCTTTGCGCTTCAACGGGATCGATCAGCCTAATTTTTCTCGCTACGACTACGGCGTTAGCTGTCGATCCTGCAACATAGGGAAGACCCTCGACAGAGCTCACGAGAGGGCACTCAACCCCCTCTCGCTCAAGCAAGCTGGCTACCATCATCCCACCAGTTAGGTCGTCCGCAAGTATTCCAAGTTCGATCATTAAGTTTTAATCCAAGTTGATTCTTATTATTTGATGTTACTCTATTGATCGGTATAGATACCAATACTACGATCGCATTTATTTTATGGGTGAAGAATAAAGTCCTTTTCTGGAAAAACAATCTTTTATCACGCACGATAACATGTCTTACTTATTTGGTTCTAACAGTTATGATTCGTCTGACGACTCGCCTCGGTGAAATTAGGGGACTTGATGACGGAAGAGTAAAAACCTTCCTTGGTATTCGCTATGGGCAGGCGCCAGCGGATGGTCGTAGGTTCCTACCCCCATCAAAGGCCCATGCATGGACAGAAATTTTTGATGCAACAACTTATCCGAACAGGGCAATGCAACTCAAAACTGAGAGCTCCAGAGGTGAACCGATAGAGGGACAAATGGACGAGGACTGCTTGTTNTTGAACATTGTCACTCCCTCCAATAATACAAAATCATGCCCAGTTTTGTTCTGGATTCATGGTGGTGCATTTATAAACGGTTCTGGCAACGAGTTCGATGGATCGGTTTTGGCACATCAGGGTGATGTGGTGGTGGTGACTGTGAACTTCCGCTTGGGCCATTTCGGGTTTCTTGATCTCTCGAGTCACGGCAAGCGGTTTGCCTCGTCTGCGTCCAACAATATCTCTGATCTAGTCCTAGCACTTCAGTGGCTAAACGAAAATATCGAAGATTATGGGGGAGATCCTAAGAATGTGACAATTTTTGGTGAGTCATCTGGTGGGAGCGCTGTGCTTGGACTTCTTGCTGCACCATCGGCAGATAATCTTTACCATAAGGCAATAGCTCATAGTCCGATCTGCCACTATAAACCATTATCTGATCCGACTGACCTGATGCTTAAGCAACTAAATGTTGATAAAGATGAATATATCGAGACGCTTCTGTCAATGTCAGCAAAAAATTTAGTTGAGCTAAAGGGTAGTTTCGGGATTTGTGTTGATGGAGCGGTAGTTACGCGATCTACTTATGAGGCTATCGTAGACAGAGGTAAGGCGGGGGTTCCACTGTTGATTGGTACTAACCGTGACGAGGGCACTCTATACACGTATGCTAAAGACGAGGCGCAAGACCACTACTCAGCTTGGAATACCGGTCTTGCCAAGCAGACACTGTGTGGGGGGGATCCAACTGCATATCTTTCTGCATTGGCGAGGGAGTATCCAGATGCCTCACCGGGAAAGTTTCATGAGATGATTTGGACAGATATGTTCCGGAGAAATAGTCTCATGGCAGCAGAGCTCTCTTCTGCTGCTGGCCCGGGGGGCTGGTTNTATCGGTTTGATTANCCTGCAAATTTACCTGAGTANAAAAANCTCAGGGCTACCCATTCNTGTGAGATGGCCTTCACCTTCAACCTTTTTGCAAATAAGGATGCTCGGGGACATATCTTTCATAACAGAGAGAACCCAGATGTGAGACGTTTGGCACATATCTGGTCTAGTACCATAATTGGATTTGCAAGGACAGGCCAACCCAATGGCTTCGGTATGCCACACTGGCCTAGATATAAATATTCGGACAGAAAGTGCCTCATATTTGACGTGAAACCCCGGATAGAGGCAGATCCAGATAAGAGTCACCGGAGACTTTGGGACTCTTAGTTAACACTAATGAGCTGAAGATTATATAACCTTATTCGTCTCTAAATTTCGAAGTTTATTTTGGTTTGTACCAGATTGGTGAGGAGTAAGCCCGCTCCTGAATAACTGTTGGTGGTGTGCCCATTCTTCTTCCCCACGGATCGGAACTTGGACTTTTGATAGTTGTCTTGTAAACACTCGCGTCGTATGTATTCCACCGAGGCGTAGGTATCTGCAGTACCCGAGCATAATAGAATGCAGGCTCATCAGGACGAAAACTAGGATCTCTCCAGGCAATTTCGAGAGAAGGACTCCCCACGGTGTTTCGATAATCAGCTACAGCCAGGTTCACTGAAGATTTTACAGGAGGTAGTTTACCATTGTCCTGAATAGCTCGTTCTCCTGACCACACCACGTCATAAACCCTTTCGTGGAGGTTACCCTGTTGATCTCGCCAACCTTTGATAACTTGAAGGCGGTCAAGATTTGCTCCATCTGGTTCCCGCATGGCAGCGATAAGGAGATGCGGGACTCCCTCTTGTTGATCCATCACAAGTTCTCCTCCCATTGGTACCCCTTTGGTGTAACCTATCTCTGCGATATTTGGATTTGAAGCATCATCATCTTCAAAATCCCAGCCCCCGAAAAATCTAAGAATAATCCTTGGTCCGGTTGTGGCGTAGACCTCTCGACGCNTCATNGCAGAAAAAATAGCGTCACGGGTATTTTCGGTAGCCCAGACTGCAGCATAACCTGATGCTGAAAAAATAGATGATCTTGCGGCGCGAAACGGGTTTGGTTGGTCCGTAGCCATTTTACCCCAGAAGTTGGCCTCATTTGCTGTCGCTAGCCCGGTATGCGAGTCTGTAGATCCAATTACCCCGAATTGAAAGGGATTGACGGCTATGTCCACCTGACTATCAAGGCCTGTTTTTAATGCTGCTCTCACGAATGATCGCTCTGCGATTTTTTTCTCAGAAACGCTCGACGAATTTTTGTTACGATAACTTGACATTACGTCCCACCAAGCATCCTCGAAACTTGCAAACTCGTCATCCGGCGAGAGNAATGGGTGAGTCTCGCTGTCACCTTTGATCTGCGTGACCTCGACGATGGGCTCTAAGGAAGAGCGGGTTAGAGCATAGTCCCTTGTAAGCGGTAATCCGTCGAAGGTTTCTGATGTAAACATCTTTCCGCCACTCAGGTTGCTATTATGGGGGATGGAAATCACACCGCTCCCAGTAGTCTCGATGTACTCCTTGAGAAACGACCATAGATCCTCAGGATTCTTGCTGTCATTTGATGAAAAAGGAATAATCCTCTTTGTATCTTCAGCTCCACCAGCAAATAGAACATTACGATGCAGGCCACCGCTACTATATTCATATCCGGAAAATGTAGTGAAACTTCCCGGATCGTTGTGTTTTTCAGCCATATCAACAACGCTATGCCAAACGTTTTGTTTGAATTCTTTGTCAATCATGAACCCCGATGCTTTCAGTGCCTTTCCGTCGCTGAGAGCGTCTGCACCAGTCCTAAACTCTTGCTCTGTCTTGGAAGTAAGTACCTCATCTGCAAGGGGAAGATTTTTCAGCTTTTCAAAAATAGTCTTNCCTNATTCGGTTTTCAGTAGGCTAGGGTCTCCCGCCGCTAAACGAGGAAAGACNCCCATATTTTCTGCATGGTCAGACACCATCAAAAAGTCAAGGGGGATTGCCAGCTGCGCAACGAGGCCATTACTTATAATCTTCTCGCCCTTGGCAAATCGATATGCNTCGTCCGGGGTGGTTCTTGAGCCNAAGGGATAGGCATCTGCAGAGAGGTGCGTATGAACATGGGTGTCTCCCCATAAGAGCTTGCTTGGGTAAGATGGTTTTTCTATAGACACAGAAATCCCAGCGTTTGCTTGCGCTGAAAAGAAAATCACTGCGCTGAGCATTATTATTCGGATAAGAGACCTCTTTTANCTATATCGTTTACACNAAACTTTTATTTNGATGATTCAGGCATCAGTTAGCTGCGAGCCAATATCGTCTTTTGCACCTCCTGCATCCTCCTCGCAAGTTCCGTCATAGTGATCTTTTGGAATCCGATCACGCTTGGTTTGATAGTGTCGTTGAGTGGTAAAACGAGACTGGAATCAAGTTCCGAATGACCTTTTGAGGCGCCTAAAATTGAGCCACATGTGGCTCCATTGCAATCTGTGTCCCAGCCNCCTTCAACAGATAGGCAGANAGATTTATGAAAATCCTNATCTCCATAAATCATGGCACCTATCACAACGAGGGCATTGTTGACAGTGTGGACACCGCTAAGTTCACCAAAATTTGCCTCGACCCAGTCCATGTAGCTGTGAAAATCCTTAAGGCTACGTGCCTTATCCAATGCGGCCTCAGTAGCTTCAGCCAGCCTACTGGTTTTCGGGATTTCCGACAGCCCGATATTTATAAGTTCGCGTGGATTCGATTCTACAAAGGCTGCCGCTATAATGGCTGCAAACATCATTTCACCATAGATACCATTTGCCCGGTGGGTCCAGCATGCGTCCCGATAAGCGAACTCGGCAGCAAGCTCGGGATTNCCCGCACATGCGTAACCCCAGCCATCCGCCCTTATTTGAGCCCCTATCCACTCCCTGTAGGGATTGCGATAGGAACTCGTATACTCTGGTGTTACCCAGTTTGACTTCGCCTTTCGCGGAACAGCATTGTTATAGTTCAAAATAGCTTGGGTCTCTGCTGTGCAAATAACATTGTAGGGGAGGCTCTGGTTCCAAGTGTGCGCGACATGACGCCACGTAAAGTCGGGACCGTATTCCTCCAATATTTTTAGGGCAATAAGCGTATAGTGAATATCGTCATCGGGTTCCATGTATGCGATATTTTCTCGATGAGATTTAGGGCAATGTATTTTGAGTTGGTCGCCTACGTCTTTTCCGCTGAAGTAGTGATCCAGGGGCCAGTGATTGCGATTCTCNAGATATGACCTAATGATCTTGCGACCAATNACACCATCTTTNCCATTAATGCCCATNCCTTCTACGGGCTTACCCAAAGCACAACCNGCAGCTCGACCTGTCCANGCCCCATGTAATTTATTAAANAGCTCTTGCGTATCGAGAGTTGCAAGTTGTCTAGGACCTTTTNGNCGTNTCTTTCGAATTTCCGCAAGNTTATTTGGTTGGTCATAGCGNAAACTAGGAGGAGACTTTGAGTTTACTTAAAGAATCATATATCGCTCCCNCAGCCTCAAAGTTCATATCATTTTTTTCTTTTTTTTTGGCAAGTTTAGCAACTTGATCGTTTAGATCTTTCGGAACGACCACACCCTCATATCTTAGCTGAGTGAGTTCGTATTTGACGAGTTCTAACGGGGTATCCCATCCAGCGAATGTCATTATTTGCTCCTCGTTTCATTATTCCTAGTAAAGATAATATTTCTTTTTTTGAATCAGTCTACCAAGATAGATTGAAAATTTGGCGCCCTCTTCTCAACGAAAGATGATACGCCCTCTTTGAAATCCTCTCGTTTAAGACTTTCGTCCATCCATAGTTTTGATTCTTGCATGGACTCTCCAAGTTCCTGATTGAGGTGCCGGTAGATCTGTTTTTTCATCATCATGATTGATATTGGAGCGGAAGTCTTGGCGATCTCGTTTAGGTATTGTTTAGCTTCGATAGCAGATCTACCGGGCTCACAAAGACGATTAGCGTATCCAATTCGAAAGGCCTCTAAAGCATCCAGTCGTTTTGATGTCCAGAGAAGGTCCAATGCGTTTGAGGGTCCGACTAGGCGTGGCAGCATCCAACTGGTGCCGTGTTCGGCGATCAGTCCTCGCGGTCCAAAAGAGGTAACAAATTTAGCCGTCCGGTCTACGAAACGGAGATCACAAAAAGTCGCATAACTGAATCCAAGTCCTGCGCTAGCTCCGTTGACAGCAGCTATTAGCGGTTTTCGTAAGCCCAGAAAATAGGCTGGAGAAGATTGAAAGTTTGGGTCATTGTCTGGGTTGCCGGGGTCTGCTGCTAGTTTTTNGTGCGANGTCCAAGTTGATTCTCCGGCCTTGCTCATCTCAGTCAATGAGCCCATATCCACGCCAGAGCAGAATCCTTTACCTGCACCGGTAAGGATTGTCCCCAAAATACTTCCATTTCTCTCTGAACAATCAAGTGCATGGCGAATTTCTGCCTGGGTAAGGTCGGTTAGGGCGTTTAACTTGTTTGGTCGGTTGATTGTAATGGTTGCTACCGGGCCATCGATCTCATAAATAATTTCGTCGTATGACGGGATTTTGGTTTTTGATGTCATCTGTGTAATCTCCGATAAGCTTCATCACCTATTTTTTTACAGATGCCAAGACCAAAATCATGGGCTTCTAAAATCGCTTCCCGAAGTGATTCATGTGTTACTGGTATCTGCATGTTGTAGGCAATCGGTTTGTTAAGTGTTGCCTCGATAAGTAGATCAAGATTATTTTGTTCTTTTGTCGATAATAAAATCTGGCCGAGATGGATTGGTAATCCTACTTGCGCAAAAAAGCTGGCTACTTTCTCCAGGTCATTTGATTTTTCCAAGCAGAGTTGGGTCATGAGTCCCATCGCAACCATTTCACCNTGCATAAAGTTTTCGTGGACTATCGGTATTTCTGGATAAGAGTTTCCTAAAGCGTGAGCTAGGGCAAGACCACCATTTTCGAAACCTAGACCGCTTAGGAGCGTATTTGCCTCTATAATTTTTTCAACTGCTTCATCATTACGGTGCTCTTTAACCGCAACTGCTGCAGCTTCACCGAACTCATATAATGTTTTTGCGCATATTTCGCCGATTGCATAAGATGCGAGAGTAGGCCGTCCTCCAGTAGCGGTGATTGTCCTGGGGTTTGCAAGGCATATTAGAGCCTCATACCAAGTGGCCAGGGCATCACCCATGCCTGAGACGAGGTACCGTTCTCCGGCGTCGACTATTATATTGGTATCCACTATTACCATTGCGGGATGTTGTGGATAAAATTCAATATTTTCTAGNATACCCGTTTCGGAATAGATGGCAGACAAGGCAGAGCACGGCGCGTCCGTTGAAGCTATAGTAGGGATGATTATTGTGGGTATATTTAACCGAAAGGCGATAGCCCTGCCCGCATCAATTAGCTTCCCTCCGCCCGTGGCGATGATACAGCTGATGTCGACTCCACTCATGGCATCTACTTGGGAGTTGATCTCAGTGAGGGAACACTCTCCGCCGAATATGAGAGGGACTGCAGTTATTCCAGAATTTCCTAGGCTGTAAGATATTTTTGTTCCTACTGCGCTATGACCTCGTTTTGATGCTAGCAATCCCGCGCTTGTTATTTTTAGAAGAGAGAGATAGTGCCCGATATCCTCCATCACCCCCGGACCTTGTATGTATCGCTGAGCTACTGCAAGTATTCGCGGGGGTGTCTCTCTTTTTCGGATAAAGAATTGTCTAGGCAAGTAAGGTTTTTCTGTCATATAAAGGCCCATACGTGATCGGTTGTCGTAGCGAGTCGTTACAAAATCGGAGCTAGACCAATTAACTTTTAGTGTTACCATTTCGAGATGTTAGCAGAGACCACTTATCCCAAAACATTGGAGCAAAAAACTAACATGACTCGACAGGAAGCAATAGAGAAATTATGCGCACCCGGTCAGCCGTTCGAACTCAAGTTCACCCAAATAAGAGGTAAACATTACAAGGTTTTTTCTCATGCACCTGAGACCTTGCGTGATTTATATGAGGAAACACGGAGCGATTTAGAGTACCTCGTTTTTGAAGGCGAGCGGATGACCTTCGATCAGGTATATCGCCAATCGAGTGCTCTCGGGAGTTCATTGGTAAGCGACTTTGGGGTTGTTCAAGGGGACAGGGTGGCCATTGCAATGAGAAATTATCCCGAATGGGTGGTGATATTTTTCGCGGTTACCTCGATAGGCGCCATTGCAGTCTCTATGAATGCACACTGGAGTGCGCAAGAGCTNTCTTATGGATTGGAGGANTGTGGTGCNAAGTTANTCTTCGTTGATCAAGAGCGCTTATATCGCCTGTCGTCTAATTCCTCNTTTTTNTTGCATGTAGGGATTATTAGAGTACGTGCTGAAGAGAATATAAACATCNGTTCTACAGAGTATAAGAAAATAGTNAGCGCTCACATNAATGAGGAATTNCCGNNCGTCNAGATTGGTGCGGATGATGACGCTACCCTCATCTACACNTCCGGCTCAACCGGAAGACCNAAGGGTGCNGTGTCCAGNCATCGAAGTATTATTAATGCTTTATTATCGTGGGAGCTAGATGTCGCACTACGCTCNTTCTTGGGACAGTATGAACAACCCAAGCTGTCCTATCAGGAATCATTTTTGTTATCGGTACCTCTTTTCCATGTGTCAGGCTCCCATGTAGGAATGCTTGCTAGTCTTCGAGCTCAAAGGAGACTTATTCTGATGTACAAATGGGATGCCGATANTGCAATGGATTTGATAGAACGAGAACGTGTTACTGTTTTTACCGCGGCGCCAGCGATTACCGGCGACCTTATTCAAGCTGCATTGAGGCAAAATCAGGACTTGTCNGGCCTTTTGGTGGTCGGTGGGGGGGGTGCTTCTAGGGCGCCAGAGCAGGTCCGTAAAATTAGTCTGCTCGCCGAAAATGTTGTTCCATCAACCGGTTGGGGGATGACTGAGACCAATGCGATTGGCACGAGTATCCTAGGAAAAACGTATCTTGATCGGCCCTCAAGCGGTGGACAATGTGCTGCGATCCTTGAGTTGCGGGTAGTAGATGCACAGGGTAATAAGCTAGGTCCTGATTCAAGAGGAGAACTTCAGGTCCGGGGTACATCAATGTTTAGGTGCTATTGGAACCGGCCGGAGGAGAATGTAACGGCTTTTGATGAGAACTGGTTCAGAACTGGAGACATAGCGTTAATTGATCAGGATGGATTTGTATTTATTGTGGATCGAGTCAAGGATATTATTATCCGTGGTGGGGAGAACATTGCGTGTATAGCGGTGGAGGAAGCTTTGGTAGAACATGCTGATGTAATTGAGGCATGTGTTTATGCTGTGCCAGATGATCGGCTGGGNGAGGATGTCGGTGCCACTATATTTGTGAGTAAGGAGATTGACATTAGAAAATTGGAAAAATTTCTTCAGAAGAGATTAGCGAGCTTTGAGATTCCTGCATGTGTGAGACAACAAATGACACCTCTCCCAAGGGGCGCATCTGGGAAAATATTGAAGCGAGCGCTTAGGGCCGAAGCAATCCCCAAGCTCCCCGAGGCCCCATGATTCAATAGCAGGCAGTTTTTGTTATCTTACCCCTTTGCAACCTCTAGCTTTCGGCCTTACCATCCGGAGCCTTAGACTTATTTTGATCGTTTTTGGTTTTTGGAATTTTTGCGCGCACACTATCAACGCAGAGGTCGAGTTTACATTGATAGTGATGCTGCTCTCTCGTTAGTGGATCCTTAGATGGATTGTAGCCTTTGTTGTTTTCAGGTATTTGTACGTCCACATTATCAGAATAACACATAAGTTTATGCTAAAAATACGCCACCCTGGCAGGTTCATCGTTCGCAAGGTTATTGACCTCACCGAGATCGCTATTAAAGTAAAAAAGAAAAAAAGAGTGGTCCTCCCAAGTGTAGTGGAGTTTCCATCCGTCATAAATAATAGAAGATGCGGGCCTCTAAATGATAAGTTGTTTGTTATCGATTACTTAAATATAGTGGGGTTAGTGGAATACTAACCGTCCCAGGGACGGTTCACCTTTTTAACTCCTGATAGAAGCAGAGGCTTGAGAGCCCCTCCTTACAACCTTTTCAGGCCAAGAGGTGATTTTTGCCAAGTCCAAAATCATCGACATTACATCCCTTGCGATAACGGGAACGGAACTTAAAGAATACGTCGGAATGCCGGGACCTGAAAAAATAAGGGGCACCCTCAAACTGCCTTCAAAAATTTGGTCTTTGTGTCCTCTTATTGAACCGTTTGCGCTCGATGGATTATATATTGAGGAATAGCTACCGTTAACCGACATGAACATAATGTATGTATTAGCATCGATTCCCGCTTTTTCTATCGCTTTGAGGAGCAATCTAATTGATTCACTCATGTCATAGAATAAAGCCGCAAACGGAGTATCTGCATGACGTAAGCCTTTTTCCTTGCTTACAAAATTGTTCAATGTATCAGCACGGCTTTGGGCAGTCTCGTGGACAGCAAAACGAGACAGTTTTAGACAGAAGGCGCGCCCCTCGGTAACCTGTTGTCTTAACCATGCTACCGCACTATTAGTAATGTTGAATGCGCGTTTGGGATCATTCGGTAAGTTTTCAAAAAGTGAGCCCTCTGTATTTTCCATAACTCCACCGGATTTATCGTATCCGTGTTTAGATGGTCATCCGCCCATAAGATACCGATTGCCAAAGTGTGTTGCGCGATACCGAGGGTTATGATCTTTTAAAAGCTCCGCAATGGTCTTCTCCTAAGAGGGAAGATCTTCTATGTGTATCGTAGGAAGTACCTTATTGCCAAAGTAAAAGAAGTCGATTTTATTTTGCAACTCTTGCAGTGATGTGTCCTTTATATATCGCTTACATATCTCGGTCTTTCCTCTCGGACACTTTTGGGGACCGTAATTGCGTATTTCTCTAATGCCGGGGTGAGCACACTTTTTAGTGACTCCGGGGTTTCGATCAACAATGTTGGTAAGGTGCATCGCCGCGGGGGACCCTCCAGTTTGTAATGAGGCTCGCGATGGAGAGCAGTTGGGGTGTGCGTCATATGCCCTAATAAATCGCATCCCAGATGCGGCGAGCCTCTCGATGTGTGGCGTTTTAAAAAAGTCACTCCGAGATTGCGGTATGCTTGGGTCATAGTGTACAGAAGTTGTCCCTCAACCTTGGTCGTCCGAGAGGATGAGTGCAAAGTTTGGGGATCGCTCGATAGCCCAGGAATTGCCTACAAAAAAGCAACCACTCACAAAAAAAAGGCACGAGACCACATACTTTTCCTGTGTGTGTCGATATCACCTGACCACCTCATGAAAGAACCACGTTATCATTGCAACACAGTTATTTCAGAGAGCCTAATCTCTTCTTCCCATCTTGCCATAGCTTTTTTTCGTTGCGCCTCTACACCGGGAATGAGTTCTCTGCCCGCGGGCAGGACTTTACCCTCGGGATAATCGGCCCCGACTGCGCTCCGGCTAACAGATAAGCTCCATTGATCATATGCGTCTCTAAGACGTTTAGCCACCTCAGGATACAGTTCTATCAGGTTTTGCTGTTCGCTCGGGTCTCCAACAACGTTGTATAGTTCAAAGGGTTTAGTAACCCACGCCCCGTCTACCGTTTCTGCATTTTGTATGAGCTTCCAGTCGTTATCCAACCACATTCTTCCTTGGTTGGCCCTAAATCCCATGGGTTTGTCTCTTCTTCTGGGTTCGTTTTCAAAAACTTGCGCTAGCGATATACCGTCGTGAACTTTATTGATGGATTGTGGATCAAGGTTTGCGATATCAATCAATGTGGGAAAGATATCGACAGTCCCTGACGGGAAGTTTGATACTCTCGGCTTTATACCAGCCGGCCACTCAATTACCGTTGGTACGCGNAGACCNCCCTCATAAAAGTCTTTCTTGAATCCGCGNAGGTGTCCCGTACTATCNGGATCCACACCCCTATAACANCCATGTAGTNTCCGNGCCTGNAGACTCGTNAGATCTGGATCAATCTCGTCACTGCAGTTAGAGGGGTACTCCACGGTTACGCNGATATTTGGNCCTTTTTTAGANGCATCTTTTNCTNTCATTTTTGTCTCTGGCAAAACTTTAGCATCNACATTGGCTGTTCCACCGTTATCGCTGGTGAACCAGATTAGCGTATTTTCTGCAANNCTAAGGTCTCTTAGGCCTNGCTTNAGGCTACCAATTGATCGATCCATTGCAACGATTTCGCCATGCATNTTGGCTGATGTGCGGTCAACTTTTCCTAAAAAGGGTGCTATATCTGAATCAGAAGCTGTCCAAGGGCCGTGGGGTGCAGAATACCAGATGACGATAAAGAACGGTTCACCCGCGTCAAGCTCGTTCTCAATAAATTTTATGGCCTCAGAGACGATTACCTCAGAGCCATCCCCAACAAACTGCTCTCTTTTTCCGTTTCGGCTTAACTCGAACGTTCCACCATCATCTTTGTGCTTATCGAAGCCGGTGTGATTACTCAGCCAATAATCGAACCCCAGCTCTCCCGGATTATGTGGGTCAGATCCGGGTAGTGGATGGCTGGTATCATCATTAGCTTGACCATTGAGGTGCCACTTTCCGAAGTGGGCCGTTGCATAGCCAGCATTTCTGAAGGCCGTGGAGAGCGTCTTTTCCTGTTTGTTGATGTAACTTCCAACTCGGAAAGCACCCGTTCGGTCGTTTGTTCTGCCGGTCAATACAGAGGCTCTAGTTGGTGTGCAGCTTGGTGCTCCTGCATAAAACCGGTCCATCCTGAGACCATTACGAGCCATAGCATCAAGGTTAGGTGTCTTCATGAGAGGGTGACCGTAGTACCCCGTTTGGGCCCAGCCCATGTCATCGGCCATGAGGAGGATCACGTTAGGTTTCGTTTTGGCGACTTTACAACTCGAAAGTGCGAGCATACTGCAGATCAAAATAACTGCCTGAGTGGACGATTTAAAAGCTGATCTTTTTAATAATAAGTTATTCTTAACGTTCATAAGGTGTCCAGCCCTTTTTTGTTCTAAGATTAACAATCTTGCGGTGGCGCGGATAGCGGGTCTGTTAGACTACTTCACCCATAAACTAGTGTGAAGTACTAGCCGAGAACCGGTAGCAGATCGGCCCTATGGGGGATAGAATCGGCGGCGCCAGACTTCTTGATGCAGTGAGAAGCTGCAGTGCATGCAAGCTTTAGGGTACTTTGGATATTATTATCTCGACAAATTTCAGCTAAAAAGTATCCAATGAACGTATCACCTGCTCCCGTAGTGTCGCATGCTTCGGTCGGTATCGCATCAATAAAAATTTGTTGTTTTGCATCCTGATAGATAGCCCCACGAGGACCCAGGGTAAGCACTATTTTGCTGTGGGGAAATTGTTTCCGAAGTCGTTTCAGCATCTCATTTGGTTCACCATACCCAGCAATTGCCTCCGCCTCGGACTGATTTAAAATGAAGCAGTCCACGTTTTGGAGTGGATAATTCATTACTTCCGTGGACATTGGAGCTGGATTAAAAAATATCTGACATTTCATTCTGG
>NZIZ01000012.1 GCA_002691825.1 Porticoccaceae bacterium | reverse complement strand
CTGATCAGAAAAGCTATACGTGGTTTGCCCGTACACCGAGTAAGATTCTCTTGTGGGGTAGGCATCNGACATNAAGCCCCANTCNGCTCCACCNGGAATATTGGGGGCGGTGTANCCTGTATACATNGANGGNTACATNTAGCTATANCTTGTNTTGAAGTGGCGNTCNGAGAAAGATCCATCNTANACGCCNTTNTTATTNTNATCNATGAANTCTCGNATGTGNTTNTCGATCTCATGATCCATAAAAAAGGCACCAACAATCCAGTCAAGCTTNCCACCCANAGGTTCANTNGAAATCAGGTTTANNTCGAANGTGGTNGTNTCNACNGCNGATGTTTCNGGATTNAATTCAAANGCNGGNTAAAAAGGCCCATTTACNGATGCGAAATTATCGATTTGATTGTCACTNCCAAACTGGTTATGCCTGTCGTTGTCTCGGATAACATANATGTCGTCNCTNTGNGAACTTGCCANNANCTTNANAACTCCGACNCCAAGNTCAAANTCNGCTATTGCNCCGAANATTGTNGATTCGAGCTCGTANGCNGACAGCGTATTNTGAGANAGTTGNCGCNCNCCGGGGGTAGTGTCATAAAANCCTTTTATNGCAGCACCNTTACTTTCGGCTTCAAAATATTGCCCAAATATTCTNAGTGTATTTGCGCCCCCTAAGTCAAAAAACCAGTCACTGCGAATACTCAGTTGGTCAGCATCATCTAAATCCTGGCCATTAAACACATTTTCGGTGAACCCGTCATGTTTAGTGCTGGACATTGCAAATCGAGTAGCCACTGAATCGGAAACAGGGATGTTAAACGTCGCACGGAACTTCGTGTAGTCATAGTCGCTTCCCAGTGTTAGATCGGCCTTTCCTGAGAACTCATCCACTGACGGTGCCTTCGTTATTACATTTATGGCTCCTCCCGTAGAGTTTTGCCCAAAAAGTGTGCCCTGCGGGCCTCTCAGAACTTCTATCCTTTCCACATCCATGAAATCGGTCTGTAGGGAAAAAGGAGATGCTACAAATATTCCATCCATGTGAAATGCAACAGACGGCGCCGCAATCGCATTTTGATTAGTTTCATTTCCCACACCTCTAATTGAGATGACNGTCTTATAGCCCTCGTTTTTGGCCACAGTGAGACCGGGAGCGATTGCACTNAGCCCAACAAACGACGAGATATTTTTTTTATCCAAATCCGANCCGCTTAAGGCTGTNATTGCTTGCGAGACGTCTTGAAGGCTTTCATTACGCTTTTCCGCAACAACAATAATCTCTTCCAATGTGACTTCAGCTAAAATCTGCGTTGAAGAAAACGATAGTAAGAAAAAAAAACTTGATATGATTTTAAAATAGCTATTCGAAATTACATTCATTAAAAAAGTCCCCCAAGGAATTATTTTTGACAAAAATTGACTAACTGTCAGCAAACACGAAAACNCGGTTNAAGCATNTTTCATGCCAATTCNAAAATTTATTACTTTAATTTTGTTCTACAGAATCTTCAAGTCTGAGGGGGTATAAACATTTTTACACGGAGCATTCATTTGCTTACGAAAAAAGGGTTATTATGGTGCAACAGCTGTTAAAGTGCACTAATCTGGAGCTACCGATTGCTTGCAATACGTGAACACTCTCACTATTTCTTTATATTAGCTTTACTCAATATTGAATAGATAAAAGGCCGGTTCTTTTTTATCTCTTCCTCAGACAGACCCTCCAGCGAGTGAGGATACTTCAACCAATCTTGCGTAGTATGGAGGAAGTAGTCTGGAGNNATCTTGGTCTTATTCCTATCGGGTTTGCAGTAGGGGACGGCAACACGAATNTCAGTGGGTGTGTTCAGTCTTGCCTTTACTCTAATATGTTCGATGACACTGGCGATTGTCAACCCTGTGTCAAAAACATCATCGACGATAAGAAGTTTGTCTTCAGCAGTAACTTTTTTAATTAAATAATTTAATCCATGAATGTTAATTTTGGAGTGTTGATTATCAATTCCAGAATAAGAAGAAGTCCTAATTGCGATATGATCGCTCTGGCAACCATGGTAATGAAGCATTTCCTGCACTGCGACCCCAATTGGTGTTCCACCTCTCCAAATTGCGACAATATAGGTTGGTTTAAAGTTATCTTTTACAATTTTAGCGCCTAGACGGAAGGAATCTAACAACAACTCTTCTGCATCAAGAAATAATTTCTCAGCCATAATATCCTTTTATCCTGACAGATTTATAATAACATATGGAATAGGTACATTTTTTGAAGTTGATTCGAGCTAACTATTCTATATGGTACCTGATTGTACAGAGTTAATTATTTGGAATATTATGAAAAAGAAGTTTATTTCTGAAACGGAACTTATTTATGACTCCTTTCGATTAGCGGTTAACATTTTCAATAGTGGATTTCGGCCTAATTTTTTAGTAGGGCTTTGGCGTGGGGGGAGTACTGTCGGAATCTATGTCCAAGAATGTCTCCAGCACCTCGGNGTAAAAACTGACCATATTTCGATCAGAACATCGTATGAGGGTGCACTGAATTATCAGGCAATGATAAATAGCGACCGCGGAATTGGTGTTCATGGTCTCCAATATTTGCTAGAGAATCTTAATTATAATGACAAATTATTGATTGTAGATGATGTTTTTAGCTCGGGATTAAGCATTGACGCTGTAATAAACCGATTATCACAGAGAACAAAACGGAATATGCCACATGATTACAGGGTTGCTGTGCCTTGGTTTAAACCGGAGCGTAATTGCTCTCCCAGAGAGCCNGATTTTTTTGTTAATACTACTGATGAATGGTTGGTTTTGCCATATGAGATAACTGGATTGTCTCGCGATGAAATAAGAACACACAAGCCAGGCTTATCAAATATCCTTGACGAGATCGGCCAGGAAATTAGTTACGAACTTTAGTTATCCTCAGCGGNATTTCCTGTCTGTGCACCTGCTGCGATCCATTGACCTAACAGCGCACGTTCCTCATCAAGCATTCCAGTTTTGTTCATAAAGGGCATATCATGTGTATCCACGGTTCGGGCTTGGATGCGCGGTGCCCACTGGTGCATCTGCTCCAGAGTTTCNAGTAAAACGCCAGAGGGAGGTGTTTTAAAAATGTTGTCTGCTGGAGAGGATGCGTGACAGTTTACGCATCGGTTCTGGACGATTGCGTGTGCTGCGACAATTAATTCTGGGGGTTCCATAATTATTGCCGCACTTGGAGCGGACGGTTTGGGGCTCATGCCAACTGCTAATATCACAGTAGCGGTTGCTGTCCCAACAAGGATCAGTGGTTCTGTAATTTTTTTGTGTTTCAAAATGAAAAAATACCGCACCAGAGCGGTGATGGCGACTAAACATATAAGAATTGCCCAATTAAAGGAGTGAGCATAAGTCATTGGATAATGGCTACTTATCATTATAAATATTAGCGGTAGAGTTAGGTAGGTATTGTGTGTCGAATGTAATTTTGCTTTTTTACCCCACTTTGGATCAGGAGCAATCCCATCTTGAATTGCTTTTACGAGAGCTCGTTGAGATGGCATGATAACCCGGAACACGTTTCCCGCCATGATAGTTCCTATGATGGCTCCGAAATGGATATAGGCACCACGACCGCTAAATAACTTGGTGAGAGAATAAGCAATCATAATCCCGAAAATGCCAAGGATCATTGCAGTCCACAAGCTACTTCTTCCAATTGGGCTTATACATAAAACTTCATATAAAATATAACTCCCAAATATAAAGGTCACACCAATAGACACGGCTTCTATTTGACTTAATTCCGCAATTCTAGGGTCGATTAGATAGGAGTCTGCACCCAAATAATAAATAATTGTCAGCAACACCATGCCAGTGAGCCAAGTGGTATAGGCCTCCCACTTGAACCAATGCAGCATATCAGGCATTTTTTCTGGCGATAATTGGTATTTGGCCACTTCATAGATGCCGCCACCATGTATCGCCCACAGATCTCCTTTGACCCCTTTTTTTGTTTTCCAATCTGGGGGAGTCTGAAGGTGATTATCTAACCAGATGAAATAGAAAGATGCTCCGATCCAAGCGATGCCTGTAACGACATGAAACCATCTAAAAAAAAGGTTCAACCAGTCAAGATAATAAGCGCCCATGTTTGTGATGTAACTCCAGNAGAACTAAGTTATGTGGTCGTCGTGTTTATATATCCTTCAAACAGTTGTAAACATTTACGCCGCCCGACCAAGTTTGTGTCACTACTCTGTCATCTCCCAGCATNGTGAGAACGAATAGTTGCTCAATAAGACTTTCGCACTGAGTTACTCGATTTTCCATCAGCTTGGTCGATGCCATGTCTATAATTACAAAGTCGGCTTCCTTACCTACAATAAAGTTACCTATTATATTCTCTAAATCAAGTGTTTTTGCGCCTCCAAGCGTAGCTAGGTAAAGTCCAAGTAAAGGTGAGTGCTGCTCATTTCTCAATTTAAGAACCTTGTAGGCTTCGTTTGCTGTCTGGAGCAAAGACAGGCTTGTGCCTCCACCGACATCAGTTCCCAGTCCAACTTTGACGGAGAAGAGTTTCGCTTTTTTCATCGAAAATAAACCGCTACCAAGAAACAAATTCGACGTTGGGCAAAATGCCACTCCGCAATTGGTCGCTGCAAGTCGTTTCCATTCGTTATCTGATAAATGGATGCAATGAGCGAATATACTTTTTGGTCCAAGTAAGCCCGCCTTATCATAAACATCNACGTAATTGTTTCTTTTTGGATAAAGTTCACCCACCCATGCCACCTCATTTTTCGTTTCTGAAAGGTGACTGTGAAGGTACACATCTGGGTGCTCCTTCAATAGTTGTCCTGCTAATTCCAGTTGATGCTCGGAAGAGGTGGGTGCGAAGCGCGGAGTCACCGCGTATCTGAGACGATCTTTATTATGCCAAGTTTCTATGAGACGCTTACTTTCATCATAGGAAGTTTGCGGGGTATCTAGAAGGGTAGCGGGAGCATTTCGATCCATCATAACTTTGCCGCAAATCATTCTTAAATTTTTATTTCTACAACTTGCGAAAAATGAGTTNACGGAATCGGCATGAACGGTACCGAATACCATTGCCGTTGTCGTTCCAACACGGAGTAACTCATCTAGAAACCTTTCGGATTGTTTACTCGCATAATCGACATTGGCATATTTTTCCTCTGCGACGAAGGCATATTGCTCTAGCCAATGTAATAGATCAGCTCCAGGTGACGCTATCATTTCCAGTTGGGGGAAATGAACATGTGTGTCAATAAAGCCGGGTAGCAAAAGTCTTTCTTTATGATCATAAATTGTCGTACTAAATGGAAGAGTATCAAGAAGGTCCTCAGCGTAACCCAAAGCAATGACTTTTCCCTCTTTAACAACCAAAAGTCCTTTCTCAAAATACTCGTATGAGAGTTCCTCCTCTGAAGCTGATGGTTCCGAGAGAAAATGCAATATGTTTGCTAAATGGGCCTGCTGCATAGGCGTTTTATTAAATTCACTTGGTGGGGCTTATGTCTCAAACATTTAAAAGTCTACCACTACCTTAATATTTTGGGGAATATCTATCTCTTCACAATTTGCCTCTGGTCCATCCCTCTCAACCACTATAAATCGTGTTGATCTGTCGAGGCAAAGATTATGATGGTGCCAAGTACCTTTGTGATAATTAATTGCTTGGTCACTGCGAACTAAAAACGCTCTTAATTCTGTCGCATCAAACTTGCCTTTTTTGGCAACTATTGCGATTGCCGGATTATCATCGATGTTAATAAATGCTTGCGTTCCTATTGGATGTCGCTCCATTTTTTTGACTTCAAATGGTAATTTTATTGGACGGGTTTTATACAGGTTTATTACCGTTTTTCCATTTTTACGGTGTGTGTCAACAACTGAATCAGATCGGATTTTCAATGTGTGGCCATAATTTATCTTGTTTATCTCTCTTTCTTTACTATCGTCAATGACGTCACCGAACTCGTAAAAAGTTTCCTGACACAGCGGTTCTAGTTTCAAAAAAAGAGTAGACACTAGCTACCCCGATAAGTAGTGAAGCCATATGGTGACAGCAGTAGCGGAATATGATAGTGCTGATCTAAATTAAAAATGTTAAATACGACCTCAATGTAGGGATAAAAAGCTTGTATTTCCATTGTCTTGAAGTAGCTTTCAGTATTGAATTTAAGTTTATAAGTGCCTTTATCTAACTTAATATTTTGCGCAATCAGGGCTCCGACACGACCATTAATATCTGTCATATTACTAGAAATTTTTGTTTGTTTTCCATCAGCTCTTACCATAAAAAAATCAACCTTAACATCAGTCGCTGGTAGTCCTCGAGTTGTATCTAATATGTGCGTGCTTACTGTACTCAAAAGAGATTCCTCAGACGTAGTTGTAAAATTTTTCGTTGTTCAGATGCAGCGATCATAAGTTCTTTCCTTCTGTCGTTGCCGAGTCTAGATTTTAAAAGCGACAACATATCAGACGCACTTTTTCCAGATGCGAACACGATGAAAATAAAACCAAATTTTTTGTGATATTGATCATTTAGTTCAGCAAGGCAACTGAGTGTGTGTTCAGATGCTTCAGTTACTGTTTTCTGCTCGTGCTCTGCCATGGATGCGGTAATACGGTATTTTTTTGCTAATGAATTTATGTCGCCTATTTTGGGATGCCCTTCAAATGCTTCAAGGAAATCATCCTCGAGCATTTTCGACCATATGTTACATGCCTTTTTGAAAAGATCATTTTCGCTAGCAAACGGTCTGTGTGAACACGTCTGAATCACCCAGTTTTTCGCGGTGCAGCAAGTCATTAAAAGATCTTTGGCATCCGATAAATGCATGGTATTAAATTTTTCCAAAGTCATTCGATAGTCGACCAATTTGGAGAACCAATTATCCTCAGACGGCTCACACCACCATCCGGATACAAATTAAGTCGAATGTGTGTAAACAACTCTGATTTGGGAGCTAAAATTTGGTCGATAAACAGGTGCTCTTGGTCAGCATATAATGGAGTTGACAATAATTCCTGCCACAGAGCACTGACGGATAGTGGCGAATTTTCTGGAATGTTTATTCCTTCTAGGGTGATGCTGTCAGGAAAGTTTCCCTTAAAATGGCGTGTGTCTATTATAATTTTTCGGATAGTCCCTTGAATTCCTAGTTGTATTGTAACCCAGTCATGATTGAGATCGCGTCTTCTCTTGGTTTCCCATCCATCGCCCATATTTTCGCCTCGGCCCGGCATTAGAAGGTTTTGGGGCGAACTAAAAAAGGAGTCGCTCGCATCTAAAACTTTACCACCGTTCAATGTTGAGGCGAGATCTATTAATTCTCCATCAACGAATTGGTTAGATCGGATTTTTACATTGCCATATGCTCTTAATCGTGCNACACCTCCATCGGGATAGATTCTTAATCGAATGAATTTCCAGAGCCCCTGATTATCGCAGTCAAAAAGATTTTGTCGATGAGCTCGGATATATGATTTTGGAATTAACTCTGTCCACTGATTATCCGTTTCCCCGAGACTGTAAGCATTAGTCGCATCGATGGCTATTTCCTCAGGTGCATTACCCCGAAAGTGATTTGTATCAACGTCAAAACCATAAATGATGCCGGGTGCCCCAATGCGGATTACACACCAATTGAACGTTGTACTACTGTCGTTGAATTGATGCCTTCGAAACGTACGCCGCGTCTCCCATCCGTCCATTAATTGACCAGTTGATACAAAGTGACCGGGTTTAAATTCGCCTCTTCCTGACTTGATGAGATTACCGCAATCTGCAAACCAATCGTCACTGCAGTCGACCACGCAACCTCCAAGTTTTTCACTCAAAAGGTCCACATATTTGCTTGATAAACGCTGGTCAACTGATTCATCTAGTTGCATCAAACGGATCCTTCGTTTAAAGAATGTCTGTGATTCATGAGAGTCTGTCCTTTCGGGACGCCAATTATATCTCCGTCAGAATACACTAAATTACCTCGTAAATAGGTTTTCTCGACTACGCCCGTTACACGAGCTCCGATGTAAGGGCTCAGTTTGTGTCGATAAAAAATATTCTGTTCTTCGATAACATACTCCGCATGGTCATCGAATACCACAAAATCCGCATCAAAACTTGGAGCTAAACGTCCTTTTCGTTTTCCAAGCCCACAAAATTTAGCTGGATTTGTCGACATCCACTCGACAACCTTTGAAAGTTCGAAGCCCCTATTTTTTGCTTCAGTCCAAGATAGCGGAAGTCCGAACTGTATGGATGCGATCCCTCCCCAAGCATTTTCAAGATCCCCACTCTCTAATTGCTTTAGCTCAGGTGGTGAGGGAGAGTGATCTGACACAATGAAATCTATTGTGCCGTCAGCCAGCCCACCCCACAGGAGATCCCTATTTGCATTATCTCTTATGGGAGGACAACATTTGAAGATGCAATTTCCGTCCGGAATAGCCTCTGAAAAGAGAGATAAGTAATGAGGGCAAGTTTCGGCAGAGATACGCAAGCCTTTTTCCTTGCCCTCCTTAATCAAGGACAAGGCGTCAGAGGAGGACAAGTGAACGATATGAAGTTTCGTAAGAATGCCATCATCGTTTGTCGATGACGCAAGAGCAATGAGTAATTTAATCGCATTGTTTTCCCAGCTTTTCGGTCTAGACGCAAGGAATCTGCTATAACTTTTTCCAATTGGGGTTCCCTGTAAAACATCATGTTCGGTATTACAATCTTGCAATTCAGCATGCACCAGCAGAGGCAACTGATATTTTCCTATTTTTCGCATTACTTTTGTTAGGTGCTCCGCATTTACCTCAGGAAATTCATCTATTCCAGATTCGATTGTGAATGCTTTTAGACCCAAGACCCCAGCATCAAGCAAATCGTCTAGATCATCAATATTTTGTGGCACTACGCCCCCCCAGAACCCACAGTCTACCCATCCATTTCCCTTAAATGACCGCAATTTTTGCTCAAGAGCAGAAACGTTAGTTGTGACGGGACTCGAGTTGAGAGGCATATCAACTAATGATGTTATGCCACCAGCCGCTGCAGCTCGCGTTGCATAATGAAATCCTTCCCAGTGAGTTCTCCCTGGTTCGTTAATATGCACATGAGTATCCACGAGTCCCGGAATTATTAATTTGTGTCCGAAGTCATGGACTACCGCATCCTCATATTCGGCAGTATCTAAATCGAATGCCCTTATTTCTGTGATAATTCCGTCACTCACCAAAAGTGAAGCAGCATCAAAGTTGCCATCAATCAGCACCCGCTTGCTTTTGTATATTTGAATATTCAGATTTTCGATTCCTGTTTATTTTTTAAAGAGTTTGCAAGCACCTTAAAACCCTCAATATCGACTCCCGTGTGGACGTTTGTAGTTGTAGCTTCATTATTTGATTGGATCATCATTATTTGGGCTGCTATCGATACGGCGACCTCCATTGGCCGCTTTCCAGACAGCGCTTCAAAACCCACGGGACAGCGAACTGACTTATAAAATTCTGTGTCGTACCCCTTGTGTTGNAAGCGCGACCTGAAGTGACGCCACTTTGTTTGAGAGCCAATGAGCCCGACATACTTAGCATCATTTCTTTTTAGAATTGCTTCTAATATCTCAAAATCAAGTGCATGCTTATGAGTCATTATGATATAAAACTCGTCTGGATGTCGTGAGCTTACAAAATTTGTGACGTCATCTGCGACCACTTTGCGAACGTTTGCGCCCANACNTTCAGGGAACTCGCTTGGTCGGCTGTCTACCCAAGTTACATGATACGGAAGGTCTTCAAGGATTTTGACGAGTGCTTTTCCAACATGTCCTGCACCGAACAGTGAAATACTCAAGTCTACACTGGGAAATGCTTCGAAGAGCAAAACAACGCTTCCCCCGCAGCACTGACCGGCTTTTGCGCCCAAGGGAAAGTACTCTACAGTCTGTTGGAGTTTGTTTTTGGAGAGAAGAGTTTTCGCGATCTCAACAGCTNTGAACTCTAGATTTCCGCCACCGATTGTGCAAAAACTTTGTTCTAGTGACACGACCATTTTTGTTCCAGAATTTCGAGGTGTTGAGCCTCGAGTCCCTAAAACGGTTATAACAATATATCCTTGCCCCGCGTTCGTGCAGGCCTGAACTGCATTAATCCATTGCATCATCAACGGTCCTGCACATCTGTTTTTTTACCAGTTCATATGCTTTGAAGACTCGCTCTGGGGTCGCTGGCGTATCGAGCCGGGGACTGATGCGGTAATTCGAAACACTGGAAATCGCGTCTCGCAGTGCGCTCCATATAGATATCGCCAACATTAATGGAGGCTCTCCGACAGCCTTGGAGTGAAAAATTGTTGCCTCCATNTTCGGACTTTTTGGCAGGAGTTCCACGTTAAACCTGATAGGGGTATCCCCGATCGCGGGAATCTTATANGAAGCCGTGTTATTGGTTGTCAGCCTACCGCTGTTATCCCAGACTAATTCTTCGCTTGTAAGCCACCCCATTCCTTGTATAAAACCTCCCTCGATTTGGCCTATATCCAGTGCAGGATTAATCGATGAACCGACATCGTGACAGATATCAACTTGGGTGACTTTATATTCTCCGGTTAGTGTGTCGATTACAACTTCAGATACCGCAGCTCCATTAGCATAATAATAAAATGGTCGACCTTTACCAGTTTTTCTGTCGTAGTGTATTTTGGGTGTTTTGTAAAAACCCGTGGCAGAAAGACTTATCCTGTTTTTGTGCGCGAGCATAATGAAGTCTTTGAACCTATATTCTTTTTTCCTAATTAGCACCTGTCCATTTAAGAACTGTATTTCATTTTTAGAAATAGAAAAATGGGCCATAGCAAACATTTTCAGACGGTCTTTTATTTTTTCTGCAGCATTTTTTGCTGCCATACCATTGAGATCTGTGCTTGATGAGGCTGCGGTTGGTGATGTGTTGGGAACTTTATCTGTTCGTGTGGCGGAACAACTAATTAACTCGGTGTCTACATCAAAAACGTGCGCCACAATTTGTGCNACTTTTGTAAAAAGCCCTTGTCCCATTTCGGTGCCACCGTGATTCAAGTGGATGGACCCGTCGGTGTAGATATGTACCAAGGCTCCAGCTTGATTCATGTGCTTTACAGTAAATGATATACCGAACTTTACTGGAGTCAGTGCGAGGCCCTTTTTAAGTAATTCACTCTTGGTATTAAAAATTTTAATTTCCGATTTTCGCTTCCAATATTCTGATGTGTTTTCAAGACGATTTACCAATGCAGGGATGATATGTTGCTCAACTTTTTGCCCATAGTGCGTTATATCTCGCTTTTTTTCTTTGTTATAGAAATTGATTTTTCTCACGAATAATGGATCTTTTTTAACATCTCGCGCAATATCATCGATGATGTGCTCAATCGCTACCATCCCCTGCGGCCCCCCAAACCCTCGAAAAGCTGTATTGGAAACTGTATTAGTTTTCACTCGATGACCAACAATTTTTGCATGGGGTAAAAAATATGCATTGTCGGAGTGAAACATTGCACGATCAACTATCGCATCCGATAAATCCGCTGACATTCCGCAGCTAGCGGATAGCTCCATTTCAATACCTATCAACACCCCGTTGTTATCAAACCCAACCTTATAGCGGCTTTTAAAAGGATGTCGTTTTCCCGTAACAATAAAATCGTCAACACGTGCCAGGCGAAGTTTTACTGGTCGACTAGTTTTCTTAGCTAGGAGGGCTGCAATACATGCCCATTGATTTGCATTTGTCTCTTTACCTCCGAATCCACCGCCCATCCGTCGAACATCAACTGTAATGAGGTTCATGGGAACATTTAGCACCTCAGCAACGAGCCTCTGTCCCTCCGTTGGGCTCTGTGAAGAGGTATGAACCAGCATGCCGCCGCTCTCTGTAGGGATACAGAGTGATACTTGACCCTCGAGATACATCTGTTCTTGCCCACCAATATTAAGTTCACCCGACAGTATCCGAGTGGAATTCTTCAAAGCAATTTCGACATTGCCTCTTGTTTGTTCGTGAACTGGCCTAACAAACTGCTTCTTTTTGAGTGACTTTTCTAGCGTATGATCAGGCTCATGAATTTCGTATGTTATTTTGGCTAATCTGGCAGCCCTTCGGGCCAAGACATAACTTGTAGCAGCCACGGCGAAAACCACTTGCCCGTGGAACTCGACCATATCTCCTTCGTTGACCATTATTGGATCCCCGGGGTAGACGGGGCCTATATCACAATTTCCGGGCACATCAGAAAGCGTCAGGACGCTTACTACCCCCTCCGCTTTTTTGACTTTGCTCAAGTCAATACTGGTTATGTATCCTTTTGCGATGGAACTTAATCCAACATAAGCGTGCAATGTTTGCTTTGGTTCTGGATGGTCATCGACATAGACAGCTTTTCCGCTAACGTGAGCGATTGCACTTTCATGCTTTAAGGGGACGCCAACTTTCCTGGTGCATTTGTCAATCTTGACTCCAGTATCGGACTTCTTTTCAAGCATTTTTTCAGGTTCAGGAGGCATAGTGGGTCACGCGAAACTTTTCGTTGTCCAATCCATTTTCCTCGAGAAAATACCTCTTTAACAAATTTCTTGCCACTGAAAGTCGGTAACCCGCGCTCGCACGAAAGTCAGATATCGGGGAGAAATCTTGGGAGATGCGGGTCATGGCATCTTCGATTGTACTCTCTGACCACGCTTTTCCAAGCATACTTTTTTCGCAAATTTTGGCCCGTTTAGGTACCTCAGCCATACCACCATATGCAATACGCGCTTCNTTTATTAATCCTTCCTCGCGGACAATTGATATGGCTAAACATAGACTGGAGATATCATCATCGATTCTTTTACTNACCTTATATGCTCTGANAGAAAGATGTTTCGTATTTAGCGGTATTTGAATATCCTTGATAAATTCTTGAGGCATCAGTTGAGTTTTTTTGTATCCAGTGTAAAANTCTTCCAGCGGGATTGTTCTCTCCGNATCCATTTTCATAAGNGTTATGTTCGCATTTAATGCGATCAATACAGGGGGCATGTCAGCAACTGGCGAGGCGTTGGCAATGTTGCCGCCCAGCGTGCCGCGATTTCGAATTTGCATAGACCCGAAACGCTCTATCAGCTCTGTGAGATGTGGCTGGAGATTGACCAGAGTAGCTTTCGCCGCTGAATAATTTACTGCCGCGCCGATTACAATATGTCCGTTATTCTCATAGATGGAATTCATCTGAGGGACATTTAAAATATCGATCAACGTCTCGATTTTTTTTAAGCCTTGAGTAATTTCCAGAGATAAGTCGGTACCTCCAGCAACTAGTCTTGCTTCTGGATATTTTCGGAGCAGTTTGCATAACTCTTGAATGTCTCGCGGTATCAGGTATTGTTGGTTATGTAAGGATAAAAAGGCTGAGGAACACTCGGCTTTTATTTGTGCTAACTTTTTAATTGTTGTGCCCTTAGAAGCATCAAATTGATCACCGATATAGTCCTCATACATTGAGAAAGCGGCGGCTATGATCGACTTATACCCAGTGCATCTGCAGAGGTTGCCACTCAAAGCTTCTAAAATTTTTTCGCGTGCTGGGTTTTCATTATTTTTTAAATATGAAAACAGAGACATTACAAATCCAGGAGTGCAAAAACCGCATTGCGAACCATGGTTACTTGCCATCGCTCGCTGGCAGTTATGGAGCGCTTCATGGTGTTGCAGATGCTCTACTGTGATTATTTGCCGACCATGTAAACTGCCGAGGGGAACTATGCATGCATTGATTGATTCATACTGCAGACTTGCATTGTCAACATCAAGTTTTGATGTTACCACTGTGCAGGCTCCACAGTCCCCGGAGGCACAACCCTCTTTCGTGCCGGTTAGATATACTTCTTCCCTTAAATATTCCAACAGGGATATGTTGGGATTTATCTCCTCTACTGCAATTTCATTATCATTTAGTAAGAATTTTATCATGAGTCAGCTCGTTCATAATTATGATGAAGCTTCATAGTAAAAAAGTAAAAAACTAAGAGTCAAAACCTCCAAGGATATCTTTTACCTCGATTTGTCAAGTTCTTGAGAACCATTAGCTACTTTTCGAATCATCTGTTATCCCTCAAATGTAGTCAAGGTACAGTTAAGCATGGCAATCATGACTCGCCGGTACTACGCAAACATATTTATTCCAATTTCTATTCCCAGTTACGGCAGTGCTAAAGAGTTGATTCACTCTCAATACAGAATTACATAGTGGGTAAAACAGAAGGGGGACTGGTATAAGTTTTATACTTACTAAAGCTTTCCATTTACGTTTTCAATATGTAACTATGTTCTTGCTATTTTTATGAAACCACTTTGGATTTAAAAATTATGTGGCGGACACTTTAAATGCCTGACTTGGACAATAGTCTCGTTCTATCAAATATTTCTAAACAGTATGGTGATCGGTTTGCAAACAATGATATTAGCCTTGAGTTAGTCAGTGGTCGCATTACCGCGATCGTCGGAGAGAATGGGGCAGGTAAAAGTACACTCATGAAAATTATCCATGGTTCGATCTCTCCCGACTCAGGCACTATGCATTGGAATGGAAAAATTCTTGCGAAGCACTCCCCCACTCGTGCGAGGGACCTTGGGATACAAATGGTGTATCAACATTTTTCACTATTCGAGACTTTGAGTGTTCAAGACAATATTAGTTTAGGTTTAGGGTTAGAAAATTTAACCGGTGAATCGAATATTCGTGATCGAATAAAGCAAAAATGTGAGGAATTTGAAATNACCATTGATCCTGATCGACTCATCTATAGCCTGTCTATGGGAGAGCGCCAAAGAGTAGAGTTGGTCCGGTGTCTGTTACAGAAAGTAAATTTCCTCATTTTAGATGAACCGACTTCAGTGCTGACTCCGCAGGAAACGAAATCTCTCTTTGGCGTTCTCAAGAGATTAGCTGATCAGGGAGTAAGTATTCTATTTATAAGCCATAAATTATATGAAGTAAGAGAGCTTTGTGATCAAGCTGTAATTTTACGCAATGGAAAGGTCGAGGGTAGTTTTAATCCAAAAAAGAAAACTGTCTTTGAAATAGCAAACCTAATGGTGGGCGAGGAGTTAAATGTACCGAAGAACTTTGAAAAAAAAGAGGGTGAGACGACAATTTTTGAGGTAAAAAATTTTAGCTCTGATAACTCAGGATCTTTTAGCACATCTCTAAAAGATATAACTTTCGCGCTAAGAGCGGGCGAAGTTTTAGGGATAGCAGGGATCTCTGGAAATGGACAAGCGGAGCTTTTTGACGCTGTAAGTGGAGAGGGCGGTCAATTTTCTGAGGGTAAGATGGAATTCAAGGATAGTGATATTAGTCACCAGTCCCCTCAAAAGCGTCGAGAGACTGGAGTTCATTTTGTACCCGAGGACCGACTTGGTCGTGGTGCTATTGAAACTATGTCGTTATGGGAAAATTCAATTCTTACGCTAGCAGTACCGAAGATTCGAAAAAAGTTTTTCCTAGATAAAAGTTACTTAAATAGCTGGACCAAACAGATAATTGAAAAGTTCTCTGTTCAATGTTCAGGTTCTGTTGCAAATGCAGGTAGTCTTTCTGGTGGTAATTTACAAAAATTCATCATGGGGCGGGAGATTTTGCAAGAGCCCGAAGTGCTGATCGTAACAAATCCAACTTGGGGTGTTGACGTTGCAGCCGCCTCAGCAATCCATCATGCTTTGATTTCACTTCGAGATCGTGGCGCTGGAATTCTCGTTATTTCCGAGGATATTGATGAGCTATTTAAGTTAAGTGACAGATTAATGGTTATTTGCGAGGGCAAACTCTCAAAAGCGAGGGCAATAAAATCTACTTCAATTCAAGAAGTTGGTCGGCAAATGGTCGGGGCCTGTTCGTCTACTCCTATACCAAATTGAGCAGGGTAATATTTTGGCTGAGCTATGATTAAGTTCGAACCTCGTGAAACTGAATCCAAAATAATGAGTGTTCTCTCGCCTGTGCTCGCAGGTGTCTTAACGCTTTTGACAGGTGGATTGCTTTTTTATGCCCTCGGAGAACCTCCGATGAAGACCTTGTATACCTTTTTCATAGTGCCAGTTAGCACTTTTTACGGATTGAGTGAGCTCACCGTCAAGGCGACCCCAATATTAATGTGCGCTATTGGTTTAGCTTTGTGCTATCGCGCAAATGTTTGGAATATTGGGGCAGAGGGTCAATTATTAATTGGTGCCCTCGTAGGGGGTTGCGCCGCACTTATGCTCGGCAATTCAACGTCTTTTTGGGCTTTACCTATGATCCTCTGTTTTGGAATTCTCGGCGGACTTTGTTGGGCATCGATACCTGCTGTACTAAAGATCTACTTTGATACNAATGAGATTCTCACCACAATAATGCTGAATTATGTTGCTCTTAATTTACTTCTTTTTGCAGTTCATGGCCCTTTAAAGGATCCCGATGGGTACAACTTCCCTGAATCTGCGCTGTTCTCGGACCATGTGCTTCTACCAACACTTTTTGATGCGCTGCGAATGCATATTGGATTCTTCATCGGTATTCTACTGATTATTCTGTTGTGGATTGTGGTAAACAAAACGTTAGTTGGATTCCAAATAACTGCCCTAGGAAAAGATGACAAAGCGTCGCGGTTTGCGGGTTTCAATAAAAAAGCATTGACATGGTTGGTATTTTTAATGAGTGGAGGTCTGGCAGGTTTGGCGGGAGCCATTGAGGTAACGGGACCAATTGGACAACTAATTCCTCATATCTCTCCAGGGTATGGTTATGCAGCAATAGTGGTTGTATTTCTTGGCAGACTTCAACCATTGGGTATTTTTTTGGCAAGTCTCCTCATGGCTCTTCTTTATTTGGGCGGTGAAATGGTGCAAATTGAACTTGGACTACCTTTAGCGTTGACAGGATTATTTCAAGGTATTTTACTATTTTTTCTTTTATCCTGTGATGTGCTGATAAGTTACCGCATCAGTTTTGTGAGGAAAATAACAGAAGTGAATTGACCGACGGCCACTCACTGCTAGCTGTAGTCTCCATGGATCTTACGTAAAACATGTTTTGTAGTAATTTCACTTTAAAAGACTTTATAAACTTGACACCTCTTCTATCCGAGCGATCAGATCTTTGTTTTGCAGGCACCATGATGGTGGCGGGATCGGGTTGGCATGGTTTCACTGATGTGGAAAGCGGATTAAAATATTCTAAAACTAAGACTGGCTTAAAATTACATTTAAATCCTTAGGGATTGTTCGAAAAGGGAAATTTTTTGCTCCAGTTGCCATTGTAGCGTGGCTTTCGGGCTAGAGCTCAAAAAGTTTTCGCAACGATCAGATATTGTTTCCCCGCCCTTGTTTTTGTCTTTCGAACATTCTTCAGTAACGTCTCCAGTAAGAGTATTTGTGAATAGAGGTGCTCCTTGAAGGAAGCTGTATTGGATAGCGTTTCTGGAGAGGCTTCGAATTGTTTTGTAATCGAGGTCATATTCAGTAATTGCGCGAGAATATTCATTCGTCAAATCAATTCGCGACACGCCCTCATCGTCTGTAGAAATTGTAAGTGGTACGCCATATTCCATGTATGTCTCAAAAGGATGTTCGGCTCCGCTAATGCCGAGGATAACATCATTACTTGTAAGGTTGATCTCCACCGCTATGGAATGTTCTGCCATATGCTTTAGAAGTCCGTTTAAGTCATCTTCATAAGCAATGTCGATTCCATGGCCGATACGTTTGGCACCTGCTGTCATTATCGCGGCTCTGACGTGCCATCCAAGGTGCTTTGGCGGTACCAGTCCGAGTGTAAGTTCACCCGCATGCAATGCTATCCCATTTGAGAAGTTTGTGAACTGTTTGCTTATGTCGGAAATAAAGCTCATGTGTAATCGATAATCGCGAAGAGCAATAGGATCGTCTTCGGGTGCGACAAAATTAAGTCCAACAACTCTCGGGTCTGCTTCAATAAGCTTGAAAGCAAATAGCGTTTGTGCGTACACTTGAATGGGTGAAAATGTTCTTATTACCTGTGCGAGGTATCGAATCTCCACATCACAGCCATCGAATCGGTTTGCTTTCTCTCCGTTACATTTTTGGATTTCTCTACGACGGCTTTCGATCTGGTCAAGGGTACTAGCAACTTTGATCACCTGTTCATCAATGTAATCATGGTCAAGGATTTCAGTGAACTCATAGGAGGTGGTTTCATAATTGGTTGCCGCCCAGTTAGCCACCTCAAACATTCCTAAACTTTGCATCAATTCAAGATATAGAATATTTTGCCTCGAGGCCCGACTGCTAACCTCTGCAACAATATCACCTCGGTTTCCGTCTACCAAGCTAAAAAATCTGGCAAATGTGGAGAAAAATTGGTCGTGTCCCGAAACTTCCCTTAGACTATAATCCCGCACTGAAAGCTGATCTATTATTCCTGTTAAGTTGGGAATTCCATATTCATTCACCTCATTCGCAGTGGCGGGCTCTCCAATCAACACACCTATTTCAGTACCGTTTTCGTCTTTTTTACAAGGTGGGGCAGAGAGCGCTTTGCTTAGTGGATGCACGCACATACCTTGTGAAATTGCTAAATCGATAAAAGACTCGGCATAGAAAGCCCCGGATAGATGATTGTGCAGATCTCCGCCCTTAGGATACTTTTGCATAAAATTACGCAGTTTTACTGGATTTGACTTTATTTCTTCAAATATCGCCGATATATCGTCGGTAACGTTCTTCCTGTCACATGAGGTGAGAAATGACACCAAATGTACAAAGGCTACCAAAGTCAAAAGACGCACGATTCGGTTTAGCACAAACACCTAGAGTCCCATTCTTTATTTTTTAATCATCTTGATCGAATTAAATTCTGAGTTTTTACGACTATCTTTGTTACTACTCACTTTTNATCTTTTTCATTGAGGGAATTTCAGTTTCGTAGGTATCCCAATTATCTATAAGTTCGTCTATNACAACGCTTCCTGCTAAATAAATATTTTCAAGCGACACCTCCATACCCGCATAAGCCTCTGATTCTTTCAGTAAGTTTTCCGCAGCGGTAAGATTGGGAGGTTGCATAGTGAAGTTGCTGCCGCCGCGAAGTACCAGTAAACGGTTTTTATCAACAGAGCCAATGTTATCGAGATAGGTAAGAGACTGAAAGGTACCAGTTTCTTCCATGGCGGATGTTATAAAGTCTGTAGCTCCGTCTGACCAGTAACGAACTAACTTGTTTGCCCAGTCATTCTTGATAGCTCCATGCCAGAATGTCATCGCGGCTATGTGCCCACCTTTTAGCACATTAGGTGCCTTGCGAGCGTTTGGATGTTGGGTGTATAGGTTACGAGTTTCCCACAAGCTTTCTTCATCAAAGAGCTTAAGATCTTTTGTTTTTTCGAATGCCCAATCCCTTAGGTCCGGATTCGCAATGAAAAGTTCTCCCGATGGCTTTGGCCTCGGTAATGCATATGGGGCTCTTGTATTAAACGCGAAGTATCCGGTATCCCAGGCCTCCGGNAGTTCACGAGCATCTATTTCATAACCCAAGTCCCCGTCCACTAAATATGAGGACCAAGCAACTGATCCTATGGAAGCATCCTCAGGATCGATTCCGGCGATTCCTGCGACCAGCCAGTATGCCTTCGAGAGATCAAAACGAGAGTCAAGTCCCAGAGCCATGACTGCTGACGCAGATTTAGCAGTTCCTATCCCGGTAACCATTCCAAGAATCTGTGTTTCTGAGTTATAGAACAGATCATGATGTGAGTGTGGGAATTCGAATTTTTCATCAAGCTCACGTCTCTCTTTCCACAACTGGAATTCACCTATTTCATCACCCTCATCTGCTCCAATTTCGAACATGGTTATCAAAACGACTTTGACAGGCACTTTGGCTTCATCTGCCGGATTTTGAGATATGTTTGGTTGGTTTTGTTGGCTACAACTAGCCGTAAGAACGAGTAAACAGATTGCAATAACTTTTTTGATAATCAAAATATACACTTGGTTTCCCTATTTTATTTATGACCCGCTTTTGCCCGTTCCAGCGCTTTGAAAGTCCATTCAGGCATGATGTTTGTCGCCTATTAAACTCTCCTCGTAAGAATGCATTATCTATGCCATGACTATATTGATCAAACAGGGTTAAGTAAATTGCTTGTAATCTTTAGTATGGTGTCCTTTTTGCACTATACGGTCTNATACAAGAACTATACAAAGTCAAAAAAGCACGATGTCGGTGCTTTGTTTCTTAAGATGTTTAGAAGTAGGATCTTAATGGAAAAGACTAGTAATAATTATGTGAGCGAATAGTTTTGCGAGTGATTGTTAAATGTCTAAGGTAGACAATTGATAAAAACGGAAATTTTTTAGAATTGTTTTATTTTGAGTTTTTAGTTACGAATGCTTAGTCGCATTTTGGCATAGAAGATGCAAATTCATCTCAGGGAAAGTCTAATTGTGGTTTTGCTTCCGCAAGGTGTTTATATTTTGTGCAGCGTCATGTTTCAGAGTTTTATTGCTGTAAATGACACATATTGCGCATGCGGGGCTCGGCGTCGTTTACCGAATCTAACGACTATGGAGCTTGTTCTCAATCGGCATGCTGGGGAAGGCAGGTACTTTTTTCTGGTGGTTCCGTTTTGGAACAGCTATACCGAAAGACTGCGATTTAGCGTCGTTCTAAATATTGGGAGAGAGTTTATGCAACACATTAGGTCAAATATTCGTAATCCATTGCGTTTTGTTTGGAACATTAAATTGTCAGCCGCAATGTTGATTGTGTGCCTCGGCTCATCGAGTCTCTGGTCTGACGACATAGAAGAGATTGTTGTTACAGGAGATTTGAACAGTCTTCCCGGAGAGGCAGTCGATTCGGTGTTCGGACTTAACAAATCAATTCTTGAAACACCCAGGAGTGCGTCAACGATTAGTGAAGAGATGATGGATCGCTTTCTGATGAATGATATCGATGAGCT
>NZIZ01000011.1:6467-18357 GCA_002691825.1 Porticoccaceae bacterium | reverse complement strand
CAAGCAACACCATGGCAAAAACCTAAGGCATCCTCTTATCATCATAGCCACAGCAGACGAAGAGTCATCCATGCGGGGAGCAAGAGCACTAGTGGCTGCAGGAAGTCCGGTCGCTCGCCGAGCAATTATCGGTGAGCCGACAGGTATGCGCCCAATATCAATGCACAAGGGCATCATGATTGAAAAACTTACCGTCACTGGGCGTTCGGGGCACTCAAGTAATCCAAATTTGGGTCAGAACGCGATGGATATAATGCACAAAATTATATCCCAACTTTTGGAGCTTAGAGACCGTATGCGTCAGCAGAAGCATCCTGGTTTTGAAATCGACTATCCTACACTCAACTTGGGTTGTATTCGTGGAGGGGACAATGCAAACAGAATCTGCGGACACTGCTTCCTTGCGTTTGAGATCAGGCCACTACCGGGCATGAGTATCAATCAGCTACAATTTGACCTGGAAAGTGAAATTCGTAAGATCGCTGAAGCTGACCGAGCAGAGTGGAATCTAGAGCGTCTCTTGGTACCGCCATTCCAAGCTGATGAGAACTCTGAGATGGTCTCTCTATGCGAAAAACTTACAGGACAAAAGAGTGGCTCAGTCGCATTTGCCACCGAAGCCCCGTATTTTCAGGAGCTTGGGATGGATGTTGTCGTTCTGGGGGCTGGAGATATCGAGGCTGCACACCAGCCGAACGAATATCTGATGATGGACAGAATTAATCCGAATATACAATTTTTGTCTGAACTTATTGGCCACTGTTGCTTATAATCACACCTATGACAGCAAAAAGTTATGTAAATCTTTTTCGTGAAAGCGCGCCTTATATCCATGCGCATCGGGGCAAAACCTTTGTCATTGCTCTGACTGGAGAGGCTGTGGATGGTCCTAATAGCAAAAGTTTGTTGGCCGATATCGCTGTCCTACATATTATCGGCGTACGCATCATTCTCGTTCACGGTGCCCGTCCTCAGATTGATAAACGTCTGCATGACGCGGGGTTAAATTCTACATTCCATGATGAGTTAAGGATTTCTGACAACTCGATGATGCCTTATATCGAGGAAGCGATAGGCTCGACCCGTTTAAAGCTGGAAAAATTATTGTCTATGGGCCTGCCAAACTCCCCAATATTTGGCGCTCAGATACGGACTATAAGCGGTAATTTTACCATTGCAAAGCCACTTGGCGTCCATAATGGGATTGACCACCTTTTCTGCGGTGAGGTCCGCCGGATAGATCACGGTGCGATAGAATCTGCTCTTAGAGGTGGCTCTATTGTGATAATCCCGCCAATTGGATTTTCATCAACGGGCGAGGCTTTCAACCTCTCATACCAAGACTTAGCATCCGAGGTAGCCTCATTCATGAAGGCCGAGAAGCTTATATTTATAAGCTCTATTGCTGGAGTTTATATCGATGGTGAGCTACAGAGAAGACTTTCCCTTGAGGCCTTGGGGGAGTTAATTGCAGCCGATAAAGTACGATCAGGACTGGAAAGAAAAATTTTCCAGTCAGCCTACAAATGTTGCTCTAGGCAAGTGGAACGAGTCCATCTTATTACCGAAAAAACTGACGGAGCTTTGTTGTCTGAACTATTTACCCGAGAGGGTACCGGAACACTTATATCAGAAGATAATTCGGAAACAATACGCAAAGCAAACATAGAAGACATTGGCGGACTACTTGAGCTAATTCAACCGCTTGAGCAGCAAGGAGTACTTGTGAAGCGCTCCCGCGAGCGACTAGAGGTAGAAATTACACAATTTTATGTCAGCATCCATCCTGAGGGCTTTCTGCTTGGCTGCGCGGCACTTTATCCTCTTGATGGGGATATGGGAGAGATTGCCTGCGTTGCCACACACCCAGATTTCATCAAGCAGGGAACTGCTTCCCGCCTTTTGACCGTGATTGAAGGGAGAGCAAAACAAGAATCGATAAAGAGTCTATTCGTCTTGACCACGCATGCAGCGCACTGGTTTATTGAAAAAGGTTTTACCGAGTGCGGTCCAGACCTTTTGCCCAAAGACAAAAAATTATTGTATAACTATAAACGTAATTCTAAGGTCCTTTTAAAAATCATAAATCCCTAACCCTTGGTTTAGCAGAATTGTAATTTCTGGTATCCTTTCTAAAATTTGCTCACCGGAGTATCAGATGCCAAGGTATCGTTCTCATACAACAACGCAAGGAAGAAATATGGCCGGTGCACGAGCCTTATGGCGTGCAACCGGGATGACAGACGATGATTTCCAAAAGCCCTTAATAGCAATAGCAAATTCTTACACCCAATTCGTACCCGGACATGTTCATCTGAAGGACATGGGTGATCTAGTTGCTGCTGAAATTGCGAAGTTTGGCGGTATTGCCCGAGAATTTCACACAATCGCAGTGGACGATGGTATTGCAATGGGCCACGACGGCATGCTTTATTCCTTGCCATCAAGAGATGTAATAGCCGATTCTGTCGAATACATGGTAAATGCTCACTGTGCTGACGCGCTTGTTTGTATCTCAAACTGTGACAAAATCACACCGGGCATGCTAATGGCGGCAATGCGACTAAATATTCCCGCTATTTTTGTCTCAGGAGGGCCTATGGAAGCAGGAAAAACAAAGCTTTCAGAGCACTCTCTTGACCTTATAGATGCGATGGTGATCGCGGCAGACGAGTCTGCCAGCGACGAAACGGTCGCCGAGTATGAGCGCTCCGCTTGCCCTACCTGTGGATCCTGCTCTGGCATGTTCACAGCGAACTCAATGAACTGCCTTACCGAGGCACTCGGCCTCTCTCTTCCGGGAAATGGAACTACGCTGGCAACTCACTCCGATAGGCGACACCTATTCCAAAATGCGGGACGAACTATCGTCTCTATGGCCCGCCAACACTATGAGGAGGATGATTACACCATTCTTCCACGGTCGGTAGCATGTTTCGAGGCATTTGAAAACGCAATGTCTCTCGACATAGCAATGGGTGGTTCCACAAACACAATCCTGCATCTGCTTGCAGCTGCCCAAGAGGCGAAAATTGACTTCAACCTNCATGATATTGATCGNCTATCGCGCANNGTACCACTGTTATGCAAAGTAGCCCCCAGCACTCCNGAGTATCATGTCGAAGACGTCCATCGCGCTGGAGGTGTGATGGCCATACTAGGAGAGCTCGATCGCGCCTCTCTCATTCACAACCAACTTCCAACTGTACACTCTCAGACCCTTGGTGAAGCGCTCGCCAAGTGGGACATAGCGGCAAGTGCAAATGATGACGTCAGAAAATTTTATAAAGCCGGTCCCGGCGGGATTCCTACTCAAACTGCGTTTAGCCAAAGNACACGATGGCCATCGCTTGATCTAAACCGTGCAGAAGGTTGCGTGAGAGATTACGAGCACGCATTCAGCTCAGAGGGCGGATTGGCTATTTTATTTGGTAACATTGCCGAGGATGGGTGTGTGGTAAAAACCTCTGGAGTAGATGAATCAATACTGGTATTTGAGGGACCAGCCTTTGTGACTGAAAGTCAAGATGCCGCGGTAGAGGCAATCTTAGAAGATAAGGTGTCGGCCGGAGACGTTGTAATTGTCCGATATGAGGGACCTCGCGGAGGCCCGGGTATGCAGGAAATGTTGTACCCAACTAGTTACATAAAGGCAAAAGACCTTGGCAAGGCTTGCGCATTAATTACAGATGGAAGATTTTCCGGCGGCACTTCAGGACTCTCTATCGGCCACGTCTCTCCAGAGGCTGGAGCGGGCGGTAATATAGCTCTCATTAGGCATGGTGACACAATTCGTATAGATATCCCTAACCGGAGCATAAACGTTATTTTGAGTGACGCGGAACTCATGAGCCGCAGGAAAGCACAAGAGTCAGCTGGCTGGCATCCATCAGAGCACCGTCCTAGATCAGTTTCTGCTGCGTTAAAAGCTTACGCAAAACTTGCCACAAGCGCCGACAAGGGAGCTGTGAGAGATCTTTCTCAGCTCTGAGGTATTTTTTAACCAATTCTCGTTAAAAAATTCATTGACTTAAACCTTACAAAAGACACAACGAGTTTTGTTTCTAGAGTGGAAGCGCTCTCCGAAGCAAGAGTCTAAGCCTTCCCACATCCTCGAATGGTCAGACCTACATCCCTAAGTTTCTGTAATCTTGAACCCTCACTTTCAGAGAACTGGATCCACTGTCTTGGATATTTCTTGGCCTTCTTATCTTTCGCATTTTTTAACGATTTCTTGAATGCACTAATCGCATCGTTGAAGCAGTTGAGGTTTACTAACGCATTACCCATCACTAAGTAATTAGTATCAGGACGTTTAACCCCGCCCTTCCGTGCGGCACGTGTCGCCGCCCTGTACGCATCTTTATCTCTCCCTAAATCAAGATAAATACCTGCAAGCCTCGCCTGTAAATTACCCGTATCTGCTTTTTTCGAAGCAGCCTCTAGAGCTAACACAGCCGAATCAAGATCCCTGGACTGGTACCAAGCAGTTCCCAAAACTTCGAGATTTTTAGATGAGCGCTCTACAAAGCCATCTCTCATTCCTCTATCAATGATCTTCGCAGCACGATATGGTACCTCGGCTCCAAGATACATGTATGCCATGCTCATCACTTCGCTTTCTTTGCTTAACTGGTCGTTCATATAAATCAGTTCAGTGCTTACAAGCCGATCCATCTCGCGCTCACGCTCACCATACATACCGCCCAGCTGCTTCCAATATGTCCACTTGGGGTAGTGCTTCACCAGCTTTTCCAGAATTTTGATCACAGTCGGATAATCGTTTTTCTCATAATAAAGAACACGTTGCAACCCCCAGTAACGCTCTTTCGGCAAGATGCCCTTAGACTCCTGATCACTAATGGCCATCTCCACTGCAACCAGCGCATCAGCCTTTCGCTCCAGCTGATAATATATTTGCGCCATAAAATATCTCTGATCCGCTCCAATTATTGTCGCCTCATCCAGCCATGCCTCGAGCTGCTGCGCCGCATTCTTGTAGTCTTCCTCGGCAGCATATAACTGAGCAAGGGTATATCGAACATCTAACCGGACTTCGGGCGGAGTGCCTACTCCCTCGACCACCTTACGATATGACTTGATAGCATTTGGAAAATCATCTAGCGAAAAATAAACATATGCCGAGAATTGCCAGATCTGCGTCTGCTCATAATCACTCTTGCACGTCTTGCTACTGGCTTCTACATCCTGTAACGCCTTCAGGGACTCGGCCCATAGCTCTTCCTCAAGAGTTACCTGTATCTTCTCAAGAGCCTTTGAGCATTTAGCCCCTACAGACTCTCGTTTACGTGTTTGGACATCTTTATATTTTTTCTCCTTCTTTTCCTCTTCTGCATGAACCGTGCTTACAAAATAAAACTCGGGGTTTACGACTGAAATGGCACAAGAGAGTGCAAAGAACGAAACCAAAATCAAAATCCTAATTGCAAAAAAATTCATGCACCTTCCCCTATTTCTGCATCTGGAAAGTAAACTTGTACATCACGCCGGAAACCTCTTCTGGTACACCGTCAACAACCCTTGGGTTATACTTAAGCTTGTTTGCAGCCTTCAAGGCTGCCCTTCCAAAACCCCATCCCTCTGGATCTTCCTCAACCATTATCGGATCCCTAACACCGCCGGTCGTGGTAATAATTACTTGTACCACAGCGTATCCCTCCTTGCCTCGAGATTGTGCTCGGCGAGGATACTGAGGTTGAGGGACATAAACGGGTATGAAGTCTGTGTCCCTAGCAAAAGAACCCAACCCGACGCTTAGCTTGCTTAAAACCGGCGCCGCGGCCATACTTACCATGTTCTCTGGAGTCTCGAATTCAATGTTGTCATCCGGCAACTCCGGAGGAGGTTCCGGCTCGTCAGGCTTCTCAATCTCCGCCACCTTTGCGTTTGTAGTCCTCTCTCTTTCTACATGCAAAAAATCAGCAATCTTGATGGATTCTTTTTCATCCATCTCTTTGTTACCGGAATCAATTAGCTTAAACATCAACACGATCAAGAAAAAGGTAACCATGATCCCAAGCAGCGCCGACGTTCCCAACCTTAATATTGCCATAATATAAGCTCAGTCGTTTTCAACAGAAACCGCTATGGGAGAAATGCCAATATCCTTGGCAATATCCGCAACCTTGGCGACCGATTCGATATTAGATTCGTTGTCAGCTTGGATGACCATCCCACCTTTAGGATTATCATTAAAAAGCCGCGTAAGATTGAGTTTCAAGGCGGTAGTCTCAACACGCTTCTTATCAATCCAAAATTCATTATTGCCACTGACCGCTACCAAAATACCTACTTTTTTATACGGATCTGCAGTATTTGCATCAACCTTACTAACCTCAACTCCAGGCAACTTGATGAAAGATGCAGTCACAATAAAGAAAATCAGCATTATAAAAACTACATCCAACATGGGCGTCAGATCTATAGCCTGACCCTGCTGCGCAGAGCTACTTGTTCTAGTCCGCATGTGAGTTCATTTTCCTTAAGATTGTCATGTTAAAGTAATGCCATTAATGATCCATGGTCAAATGGTCTTCAAGTAAGTGCTTCTCTCGTTCCGCATGTCGCTCGACGTAGGTCAAACCAAAGACGCCCGAAAGAGCCGCAACCATGCCGGACATTGTGGGTACCGTTGCCTTCGATACTCCTCCTGCCATGGCTTTCGCATCCCCACCCCCCGTGAACGCCATCACGTCAAACACCACAATCATACCCGTCACCGTGCCCAACAGACCGAATAACGGAGCCAAAGCGACAAGTGTTTTGATCATCATTATATGCTCATCAATCTTGATGCTAACCTCTGATATTAGCTTTTCCCTAACCTGTCGGGCACGCCTTGACTGTCTCTCGGACCTCAACTCCCATTTTTCAAGTGCAATATTTATGTCCCGCCCCACAGCTCCGCGTAGATACCACATACGCTCGAAAATTAGGGTCCACATAACGAAGAGAAGGACAACAATAGCCCAAAGGACACTACCCCCAGAATCCATAAACTTACTCGCCTCAGCAAAAAGATCCTCGAAAAACATGTCATCGCGCCTCGACCGAATCCGCAACAATACCGGCGCTTTGTTCCTCTAAGATGTGCAAAATACGCTGAGCTCTGCCATTAACAAGTGTGTGCATGAGTACCGTGGGAATAGCCACCACCAGACCTAAGACAGTAGTAACAAGGGCCTGAGAGATACCGCCTGCCATCGCCTTAGGATCTCCAGCACCAAACAAAGTTATCATCTGGAACGTAATAATCATCCCGGTCACGGTTCCAAGTAGCCCCAATAAAGGAGCAACCATAGCTATAATTTTCAAAAGATTTAGTCCTGACTCGATAGCCGGGCGCTCCTTCAGAACCGCCTCATGAAGTTTGAGCTCCAACGATTCCGGGTCAAGCCGTGGGTTGTCTGCTGCAACTTGTAAAACTCGTCCAAGTGGGTTTTTAAGGTTAGGAGCAGAGGTCTTAAGCTGTGAGCTAACTCCCGAGGACATCATAAATAAGGCAGTAAATCTCCAGAGCGCCAGTGCGATCGCAAAAGCAAACACTCCGGTAATCACGTAACCTACAATACCGCCAAAATGCCAGCGTTCTTCCAATGTCGGAGTATTGATGAGCGCTCGCAAAAGACCGCCCCCGAGTGGTCCAGTTGGATCGAGCCCAACTTTGGTAAAGCCGCCGCTGGCGGACTGAATTTCGGCCGCACTGTCTTGATATTTTCCAGCGGGCTGTCGGGGAAGCTCTGAGACAATGCCGCTATCAGGATTATATTCAAGATACATTCCATCGGCGAGTAAGTTATAAGTCCCAACCCGCACAACCTGCATCTGCCGCTGGTTTCCGCTGGCCAAGGTGACCTGCCTATCAAACTTCACTATGCGACCGCCCTCCACCATCTCACGCTGCTGCTCAAACCAAAGCTGTTCTATGTCCTCAATCGAAGGGAGTCTGGTGTCGCTACTCATCTTATCAATTAACTCGCCAAGAAAATCAGTGCGACCCGGAATCTGAGAACTCACCACAGACTGTTTCAAGTTTTCACGCACATCACCCGCTGCCCCAGTTAAGTGACCAAAGAGTTCCTTCAAGGAACCTAAACGCTTATCTAGCTGTTGCCTAAGTCCCGCAATCTTACGCTCATTATCCCTTATGTTCTGCTCAAGCTGATCAGACCGACGCTCCTCACTAGCCCTCGTGCCTTGAGCTTTCTTAAGTAATCTTCCCTGCTCATTTTTATTGGAATTAAATTCGGTTTGACGTTCGCTATATTCTGCCGTCTCGGTGCGCTTTGAGGTTTCAATCATTTGTAGTAACTCATCAAGACTCTTTGCATCTTGAGCGTTCAATGAAGTGCTGACAAACCAAAATCCTAAAAACAAGGACGCAACAGATGTTTTCACAAAAATTTTCATTAGAGTATCTCCGGTGCGGTAATAGGCATCTCGATAACATCTTGGGGCGATAACTTCTTAGCTATCCGAATACCCTGGTCAACAGGCCGTCGGTACTCTGACCCAAGTGTCTGCCATGATCCGGACCCCTTATTCCATGCTCCGGTCTGTGACTTATCTTTAGTTTGATAAGCTAAGGCAACGCGTCCTATCCTGAGCACGTCTACTTCGACTTCACTTCCATTAGCATTTATGTCGATCATTGCCCGATAAGTTTCAAGAGATTGACTGTAATCCGACTCGATATCATAGACCTCCAGAATCTGTCGAAATTTTTCAGCAGCGGAAAATCGGGCACTATCTAAATTTACCGACAGTTCTTCAATAGCTGCCAACCGCTGATCTCTCTTAAAAGGCATATCAAGGGCGATAAAATCCTCCAAACTTGCTAGCATGCTTATCATCAAGGGAGTTATCCCTCGCTCGATCACTGTCGCATTTGCAATTGACTCCTCAAGCTCCGACATCATCTTATTTTGACTACTAACTTGGCGCTCGAGTTGAGAATTATAAACCCTAAGTGATTCGATTTGCTTATTGACTTGTTTAAATTCTTGCAAGAGACCGTCAGTCTGATCAGCGATACGGTCGACCCTTACCTGCGCAACTCTTGCTGCCTCTACTTTGTCGGCTCCTGCTTTTAAAATGTCACCTACCTCCGCCGCCATACACCATGGAGACACCAAGGCAGCGACAGAAGCGACAGAAGCGACAGAAGATATGAATAGTTTAATGGATTTCTGTTTCATAGTTCCCTCAATTTTTAGCGCCCGTTCTGTTGGGTTAATCTTTCTTGTTGAGGTTTGTCATGACTATCCATTCGATCCCCATGGAACAAACCTTGGGGTGCATTTTAAGCAGGGTCGTGTCAAAGAATCAATGGAAGCACTAAAAAAACACCATTAAAAAATTTATTACACAACAATAAAAATACTTATCCAGCGTTTTCTGCATCCGTTCGATCCAGCGTAACAAAGTGATACTGTAGATCATCTACGCCTATCCCAGCGCTTCTATCTCTTACTTCCCAATCGTCAGGATCAAAGGTCGGAAAAAAAGCATCCCCCTCTATTTCAGAATCCACCTCCGTAAGGTAGAGCCGAGAGACCCGAGGCAACCATAATTTATATATTTGTTCCCCTCCGATAATAAAAGCCTCCTCACAAGCATCTTGAGAGCACAGGCTGACTGCTAAGTCATGTGACTCCTGTATGCTATGCGCCACACTAGTACCTTGCCGAAAATATTCCGAATCACGCGTGAGGATGATGTTAGACCGACCAGGCAAGGGTTTGCCAATAGAGTCAAAAGTTTTTCGGCCCATTATTATTGGACTTCCCATTGTAATTTTTTTGAATCGTCTCAAGTCCTCAGAAATGTTCCAAAGTAACTGATTTTGAAATCCAATCGCCAAATTTCGGCCTATCGCAGCAATTATTGAAAAGCGAATCATACTGCTACTGGGGCCCTAATCCCGGCATGAGGTATGTAACCTAACAACTCAAAGTCTTCAAAAACAAACTCGGTAATCTCTTTTACCTCTGGATTGAGTCTGAGTTGAGGTTGTGGAAGCGGCTCACGCTTAAGCTGGAGCTCTACTTGGCGACAGTGGTTAAGATAGAGGTGTGCGTCTCCGAAAGTATGAACAAAATCTCCCACTCCAAGCCCACAGATTTGAGCCACCATAAAAGTTAATAGTGCATAAGATGCAATATTGAAAGGAACACCTAGGAAAATATCAGCACTTCTTTGATAGAGCTGGCAGGAGAGTTTGCCCTCACTCACATAAAATTGAAAGAGTGTGTGGCATGGGGGCAGCCCCGACGTCACCATAACCGGAATCTCTCTCGGATTCCAGGCTGAAACCACATGCCTACGAGAGTCAGGATTATTTTTTATATCCTCTATAACAAGCTTCAACTGGTCTACACCCTCAAAATTTCTCCACTGCTTACCGTAAACCGGTCCTAAGTCCCCAAATTTTCGTGCAAAGTCATCATCACCTTTAATTCGCTCAACAAATTCAAGCATTTTCTCTTCTCGGTCCTTGGATTGAATCAAAACATCACCCATGAGCTTTGATTTTTTTAACCAATTTTTAAAAGGCCAGTCGTTCCAGATACTTACTCCATTCTCAACCAAATAGCGTATGTTCGTGTCTCCCTTAACAAACCACAGTAATTCGTGGACTATAGACTTAAAGTGAACCTTTTTAGTGGTGACAAGTGGAAATCCAGCACCTAGGTCAAATCTCATTTGATAACCGAAAATACTTTTGGTACCTACTCCGGTTCGGTCTTTTTTTTCAAGCCCGTGTTTTTGAACATGTCGCACCAGATCAAGATATTGATGCATAAATTAGCCCCCTTTGCCATGGTTACTAAAAATATTAAACGATGTTCGACATAACCATAGCCCGCCTAAAATCATCGGCAAACAGAGGAGTTGGCCTCGCGTCATCCAGTCAATGAAACCAAATGTCGCAGATTCGTCTAAAAATTGTGGATCCGGTTGGCGAACAAATTCAACTAAAAAACGAGACACTCCATAACCTAATAAGAATACTCCTGAGACCGCACCCGCTTGGCGCGGTCTTCGAGCAAACCAGTTAACCAGAATGAAAAGAAGCACTCCTTCCCCAAGAGCCTCATACAACTGCGAGGGGTGCCGATATAGTTGCTCAGAGTCAGCGGGGAATAACATTGCCCAAGGGACCTCGCTCGGTCTTCCCCAGAGTTCTTGCCCAATAAAATTTCCTATTCGGCCGAAAAAAAGGCCCGTAGGTACCAGAGGCGCAATAAAATCAGTAACACTGAAAAAGGAAAGTTTCTGTTTTCGCGCATAAAGCAAGGCAGAGGACATTACACCCAGCAATCCTCCATGGAAAGACATNCCACCTTCCCACAGCCTCAGCACTAGGAGAGGGTCTGCCAACCATTGCTCCATACTGTAGAAGAGCATATATCCCAACCGACCACCCAGAATTACACCCCAAGCGCCGAAAACTATTAAATCCTCAACCTGACTTTTCTGAATAGGGGACCAAGGTGTCCGACAGTTCCTAATTGCCAAAGCCCAAGCCAACGCAAAGGCCAAAAGGTACATGAGCCCATACCAATGGACATTGAAAGGACCGATGTTTAGACTAAAAATCTCAATGGGTCCTAAAGATAGTGCCACTGGATTGATCTCTGGATAATTAAGCATAAAATTTCTTTTACCGATTTGTTGAGTAGCAAAATTCCACACATGTTTTTTTGTAGCGAAGTGCCGAAGCAAACAATCCGTAGGTAAGTATCATAACTATTATATTTTTCGGTAATTAACAAATCGTTTCATCATCATATTGAAGTGTACTGTTATTCAATAGACCGATGATACAGCTTTATTAAGTCAGGATTCTTTAATTCACCAGCNNCAG
>NZIZ01000011.1:0-6462 GCA_002691825.1 Porticoccaceae bacterium | reverse complement strand
CATTACCTCATTTGCACCAGTTATCTGTATCGATCTTTCCGCGAGGTCCCGCGCCTTTCTGGCTGGAACTTGTAACAACATTGACTTCACTCGCGAAAGGCAACCAGCGCTCATTGAGAGGTGCCTGTACCCTAATCCGACTAGCAAGACGGCACCCAAAGGATCCCCCGCTAGCTCTCCGCAAATACTCACCTCACACTCGGCATTGCTGGCTTGTTCATGTATGAGATGCAGTGCAGACAGCACACTAGGATGGAATGAGTTATACAAACCTGCGACTCTTGGATTATTTCTATCAACTGCGAGTAAATACTGTGTTAAATAATTGGTTCCCACTGAGAGAAAATCTACTCGCTTGGCAAGTTGATCGACCTGATAAACTGCCGCTGGAACTTCAATCATCGCCCCAATCGGGGGTTTTTCGATACAAAGATGCTCCTCATTGATAAGTTCCTCATAAGCTCTGTTTACAAGTTGCAATGCACCATCCAACTCTCCAATACTACTTATCATGGGCAACATAATTTTCAAATTACTGTTATTTTCAGATGCGCGCAGCATAGCCCTTATTTGAACAAGAAAAATCTCGGGGTGATCCAAAGATATTCTGATGCCTCGCCAACCCAGAAAAGGGTTCTCCTCCTCAATCGGAAAATATGGTAATGCCTTATCTCCCCCAATATCAAGGGTCCTCATGGTAACCTTTCTAGGAGCAAATGCGTGGAGCTGCTCTTTATAAATCAGCACCTGCTCGTCCTCAGTAGGAAATCCTAAATGCGCAAAAAAAGGAACTTCTGTGCGATAAAGGCCGACTGCCTCCGCCCCGCTCTTAAGTGATCGCATCACATCTTGGCGTAATCCCGTGTTGACGAAGAGAGCGATATGCTCCCCGTCGGGAGTTATACAGGGAATGTCTCGCAATCTTTCAAGATCCCGATCAAGCAATTCTTCCTCGCGCCTCAGTGCGAGATAGTGTTTTCTTCGTGCCCTTGAGGGTCTTGTTATGATAGCTCCCTTAAAACCGTCAACTATCACATCTTTCCCTAGTAACTCCGCCATGGGGAAAGTCGTTGCACCCATCACTGTTGGAATTCCTAGAGCCCGAGCGACTATCGCCAAATGCGAATTACTGGAGCCCTTAAGCGAAATAATACCCGCCAAACGATCTACTGGGATATCCGCCAGAATTGTTGCGGAAAGATCTTCACCGACTAACACAGAATGTTTGGGCATTGTTCTGACGGTAACATCATCTTGCTGTAAGTAAGCAAGTACACGTTTTCCTAGATCTAAAACGTCTGCCGCGCGCTCACGTAGATAATTATCTTCCATCTTACGAAACGTTTTTACATGCTTTAGGATCACAGAACTCCAAGCTGAAGACGCTGCCTTCCCTGAGTTAATGGAACCAACGACCTCTCCAATGAGAGTAGGATCATCGAGTAGACGTATGTAAACCTCAAATAACGCAAACTCCTCCGGACTCAACTTATCTTTGAGTCCTTGACCCAACTTCCACATATCATGCTTTGCAGATTCTAAAGCCACATTGAACGACGATACTTCCATATGCACATTTGCGCAATTTCTCTCTGGGACCTGTGATAAATCAGTGTTTACCGACGAAAGTACTGTTTTACCTATCCCAATACCGGGAGAACTGGCAATTCCTTGAAAGATTGCTTCCTGACTTTTACCTTGGCGGGGAGCTGAAAGGCGGCTGAGCACGCCTGTTTCGTCAGCATGAGCGATGGCACCAGACAGCTGAGCTCCTATGGTCACCAAAAATGTTTCCTCCTCCTGAGCGAAGCGTCTTTCGTTAGTCTGTTGCAATACAAGGACACCCAACACCTTTCGATGATGAATAATTGGCACACCCAAAAAAGAGTGGAAAGGCGATTCGTCAGCCTCGGGAAAATATACAAAATTTGGATGTTTATCCGCATTCTGCAAATTTAGCGGTTCCTCTTTTGCCGCAACCAAACCAACTAGTCCTTCTCTCATTCCCAGTCGGATCTTTCCAATAGCTTGTCTTCGAAGACCATCAGTAGCCATTAGCACGTATCGCTGATCTGTTCTATCAAACAGGTAGATCGAGCAAACCCCCGCATGCAAAGCCCCTTTCAGCTCTCGGACAATTATCTCCAACACCTCAGGCAAACTCCGGGCACTGTTAACTTCCTCAATTATGTTTCTCAACGAAGCTAACACGCTTGCATATCCTCATCATGATTTAAAAGCTGTAATGCATAGTTCTTTTCATAAAACTCCATCAAGGCTAACCGATATACCTCTCGCTTAAACGGCACTATAGCACCTAGGGGATGCCAATAACTGACCCATCTCCAATCATCAAATTCTGGGGTGTCAGTACGATCGAAACACACCCTGTCAGGGCTTGTTGTCAGCTGAAGAAGAAACCATTTTTGCTTTTGACCTACACACAAACGTCCTCCACTAATCCTCTGAAAAGCTCTAGGAATTGTGTATTTAAAACAATGCTTGGAAACCTGGATAATAGTAACATCTTGTGGCTTAAGACCAATTTCTTCCTGAAGCTCTCTATAAAGAGCCTGCTCAAATGTTTCGCCCGCATCCAAACCTCCTTGCGGAAATTGCCAAGCGTCCTGGCCTGATCTTTTTGCCCAAAAAACTCGCCCGAAACCGTCATTAAGTATCATGGCTACATTTTCACGTAACCCAGCTTCATCTATCACCACTATATATCCCTCTGTATAAAACAAAATTAAATTCGTAACTTTACAAAATTAATTTCTTTAGCAATAGACTTATCGAATATAATTTTAGAGCGTAGCAAATAACCATGGGGTGTGGAAATGGCACTAGCTTTGTTTGACCTCGATAATACTTTGATTGCGGGCGACAGTGATCATGGCTGGGGACAATTCCTTGTAGATGGTGGTTACGTTTGCAAAGTTTTCTACAAGGAACAAAATGACAAGTTTTTATCAGATTACGTTGCTGGAGAACTAAATATTTATGAATATTTGAAATTTACTCTCGGTTTTTTAGGTAAAACATCCTTCGCACAACTCTCAGAGATGCGTGATGAGTTTATGAAAAATGTAATAAAACCGATGCAACTCCCGAAAGCACGAGCATTACTTGAGAAACATCGCGGCGCAGGAGACGAATTAGTCATCATAACATCCACTAACAGTTTTATTGCCCAACCGATATGCTACATGCTTGGAGTAAAGGACATAATATGTACTGAATTAGTCACCTTGAATGGAGAATTCACTGGTGCAGTGAATGGCGTTGTGCCTTTCCGAGAGGGTAAGGTAACTCGCTTAAAGTTATGGCTGTCGAAAACGGATGCTTGTCTTCACAACAGTTGGTTTTACTCTGACTCCATTAACGACATACCACTGATGCAGATTGTTTCAAATCCTGTGGCTGTAGATCCAGATGATAAACTCCACAATGTCGCGAAAGACCGTGATTGGAAGATAATCTCTCTCAGAAAATGAAATAAAAAGACGAAAACTTTGCACTGTATTCAGTCTTCTTTAAAATGAAGCTCATATTCATGTTCATCCATCAAGTCCCTCAGCGATTCAAGCTCTTTTGGTCGGAGGCGTAAGATCCACCCTAAATCATATGGGGAACTATTGATGAGTGATGGTTCTTCAATTAAACCTTCATTACGTTCCAGTATCACACCGCTGATAGGCGCATAGATGTCGGATGCTGCCTTCACCGATTCGACGATTGCTATCTCAGAACCCGAATCGAGGTGCTTCCCTTTCTCTGGGAGCTCTACGAAAACTATATCTCCTAGTGCTTGTTGCGCATAATCCGTAATACCGATAAGCACTGACCCATCTGCTTCCAACTTGATCCACTCGTGGCTAGAGGAGTATCTTAGCTCGGCCCGAATTTCGCTCATATAAATTTCCATAAACTGGTTCCAGTGACAGCAATGTTAACAAAAAAAAAATATCAGTGACAAGGAAATAAGACAGAGAGATCGCGTATCATTTGAGTCGCTAAAAAAGTTACTTAACCAAAAGCAGCAAAAAATTATACTCGGAGTTAATTGAATGCAACGGCTTACTCTAGGCTCTATCTACGCAATGTATTTTCTGATGTTGCCGGAATCAAGCATTTCCGGGCAATTGGAATTAATCAATGGTGATATCATCCATGGTGAGCTTATCTCTAAATCGAACGACAATGTGCTTTGGATGTCAAGTATGTTGGGTCAACTCTCTGTAAGACGCTCGTCGATAAGGAATATTCTCGACGAAGCAAATCTTGATTCACTTACTGAGTTGAATACCGAGCATTATGATTTTAGCGCAAAACCAAAATATGCTGGAGATATGTCGATCGCAGGTTCTTCAGCCAGCGGTAATCAGTCGCGCCGAGATTGGAATATTGACGTTAGACTAGAACGAAGGGCAAAGCAACTGCGACAAATAGGTCTTTTCGAATATGAGAATCATAAAATAGATAGCACCCGCGCGAGTGACGCTCTCGAAGTATCTTACGCCGCTGACTGGTTCTTTCAAGATCGCTGGTTCTTGAGAAATGAATTATCTTTTGCCACTGACGAAGTCAGAGCAGTCGAATTACGGTATGGCCTTGGCTCTGCATTAGGCCTACAAATCATCGATAGCATGAACTCGCAATTATCTATTGAATCGGGATTAATGTGGCTCTCGGAGGAACAAAAGCTTGGAGCTTCAAGTGACAATTTGACATGGAGCTGGTCTCTCTATTACTCCCTCGTATTTTGGGACAACATAACAATTTCTCATCGACAAAATGTCAATGTCGCAATCGCTAATATTAAGGACAGCCAGTCCGACTTTGACGTATCTGTGAGATTACCTCTCATCGAAAATTTATTTGCCGAACTAAAATATGAATGGCTTTATGATAATCAACCGGCTCCTGGGAAGGGGCTTTTAGATACCCAATTCTCTATGGGCATCAACTATTCCTGGTAATGATAAGAAAAATTCCAACAAATTGATAAGTCGCATGGCGTTCGGCAACAGTTTCATAAGAAACTTGATAAATAGTATTTCTGTCATGCATCAACATGTTCCCTGTAACTTCTCTTTTCAACAATTTCTTAAAAAATGTCACATTTTTCAAAAAAAATTCGCATCTGCTTCCAAAACACCCTAAACTGTTGCAAAATTAGGAGAGAGCATCTCCTAGTTGTGTTCGCTTCGATTATTGTTAAGATCAAGCAAGCGAAGTAGGCTAGCCCCGTAATGAGGCTGGATAATTAATCGCCTTAAACGGTATACAAATTTTAAGTGAGGTAGTTATGTCAGGGGAAAGAGTTTCTGGCACTGTAAAGTGGTTCAACGACAGTAAAGGCTTCGGATTCATTGAGCAAGAAGGCGGAGGTGATGTATTCGTTCACCATAGTGCCATCCAAGCTGAAGGGTTCAAATCGCTCAAAGAGGGCCAATCGGTTACTATGGTGGTGACACAAGGTCAGAAAGGTGCTCAAGCAGAAAATGTTATAGGCGAATAGCAATATAAAACTACGAGTTTTGTAGTAGCTTTTTAAAAAGTGTTGTTCATCAACGTAATTCTTTTATCGGGCCTTACTGAGAAATCATTGAGGCTCGTCATTAAAAAGTTTTTTGCCAGCTCCAATACAAAATTGTAGTTAGAGGTTCAGAAAAAAAGTGAACTTGCGTGTCCTCGTGCACCCCTCGAGAAATGGGGCGGTGTTTTTCTATTTTATTTTGGCTTCTTTGTATAAAACGTGCTTTCGGACCTTGGGGTCATACTTTTTAATTTCCATCTTGTCCGGCATGTTACGTTTATTTTTATCTGTGGTGTAAAAGTGTCCCGTTCCCGCACTGGAGACTAATCGTATTTTTTCCCTAATTGATTTAGCCATAAATGTCTCCTAAATTTTCTCGCCTCGGTCTCGCATACCGGCTAAAACCTTATCGATACCGAGTTTATCCACTATACGCAAACCTTTTATCGACAAGCGAATTTTGACAAAACGATTTTCGGATTCTACCCAAAAGCGATGGGTATGAAGATTAGGCTCAAAACGTCTCCGAGTCCTATTTTTCGCATGCGACACATTATTTCCTGCCATGGGCCTTTTCCCAGTAACACTACACACTCTTGCCATAATTGGATACGCCTTTTGTTTGAAAATAACTGTACTAGAGTACTCTATGTTCTAGAAACATCAGTTCGCGCCTGAAGATAAAACTGTCAATGCCAATAACAGGTCTTTATACCAGAAGGACAACCACGAATCAAACGTACCTGAAAACAATCACCTGACAAAATAAAAATCTTTAAGATCCAACTGTGACTTTGACTATTAGAAATATTTACTAAAAAGCAACCCAACCGTAATTAAACTTTTACAGTTTTACAGTTTTACAGTTTTACAGTTTTACAGTTTTACAGTTTTACAGTTTTACAGTTTTACAGTTTTACAGT
>NZIZ01000010.1 GCA_002691825.1 Porticoccaceae bacterium | reverse complement strand
CTGGATGATGTGGTTTATGATGCAGCTACGCCGAACCGTGTGAAAGAAGGGGTTACGGTGAAGGGGTACGTTGATGCTGGTGGTCTTAGGTGGGTGAGACCACCAATTTCTGGCGAGGCTGCGGGAGCTACCTATGGTACTGCTGGCGGTTCAGATGACGTAAATATTGGCACCTTATCTTTTCGCAAGATGAGACGTGACTTAGCGGTATCACTTCCTGCTCGCTTTGCAGATGATACTACTGGACAGTCTTATACTCACAACACAGGTTGGACTGCGACAGGGGATGCGCATACTTACTGTGCGTCGATGAATGGGCGTCTTGCTACTGCAGCTGAAGCAAAGGCTAATCTGGTTCCACACCTTGTTGCTGGCACGTGGGATGCGACGTTTGGATGGCCGAGACACCACTATGATCATTATTGGACTGCAACTGGCGCCAGGGCATATGCAATAGAATTGTGGCCTGGTTGGACGCAGGGCGCCACTATTGCGGAGGCTGAGGCAGCTGGCTATTCAGGCTTCGAGGGAAATAAGAAGGTGTATGGTGCTAGTAATGATCAAGTTACTGCGGGTGTTCTTGCTGTCAACGATCCAATGGATTATGTAAGACTTGCGACGACTAACTATGCAAGTAATACCCAAACAGAAACTGTGGTAAATGATATTGATGATGTAGATGCATCACAGAACTGGGCGAATTATTATCCATTGTGTGTAGCACCACTGGTGCAGTGAGTTATGTTGTAGGAGCAAAGACATAAGTCTTGTTCGAGCGGTTACTTAAGTAATGAACAAATCCCGGGGAAGCAAGAATCTTCCTCGGGATTTTTTTACACGGAACAATGTGAAAGAAATAACGGATTAATTGATATTTATGTGGTTAAAGAGTGAGTTTATTTTGGTGAGCGGGTTACTAAAATATAATTATCGTTTTAACATCACCCTTTCTTCCGTGAAATCAGTGGTACCATCAGAGAGCGTGTTATGAAAATTCTTAAAAAAGTTAGTCAAACATTTATCGTTTTAGCCGCAGGCGCACTCCTTTATCCAGACTCACTGCTCTCGTCAGATCACAAGAATGAGCGATCACCCGAGAGGACGTGGAAAGAGAAGCAGTTTGAGAGATGGGATCAGGACAAAAGCGGGACCCTGTCTTCCGATGAGATGTTGCAAATGATCACCACTAGTAAGAACAACGGTGGCCGATGGGAGGAAAAGTGGGGAACGCCCCAAACTCAAACTAAGGGGCGTATCAGGAAGCGCGATATCGACGGTGATGGTGAGCTCTCGCTTGAAGAATTTATGGCTAAGGTTACTTGGAACTAGCCGTTGGTATTAGCGCTCGCATGTGAATGAGAACATACTGTCAGAAAAAGTTTTTGTAAAAAACTAGTAATTCTACTAGAGGCTGCGGAAGACCTGATTTTTACGTTTCTTCGCTGTACGAACTCATCTCTTGGATGGAGGTGTAGTTGCCTAGGCGCATTATCGGTTTGTGTTATGCTTTAGTTATTTCGGTCATAATGCGTCTTTAGTAAACAGTGAAAACTACGCTAGAAATTTAACTCAGTAAGATTCCGTTTTTTCTAATCTAGAGCCGTTTTTGGAACAGATTTTTGGTATCTTTGTGTCAAAAAATTCGGAGAGGCTGCTTTACAAGACTTCTGTGGATGCATACCATGCATTTCTTATTTTGTTTTTCTATGTTATTCGTAAGGGGCAATTCAGAGTGCGAGAGTTATTTATTATACCGCTTGGGATTATTTTTCTTGGGGTTACGCTCAGCCTAACATGGGCTGAGGAAGCAGTGGTAGGGGGCGACGAAGTAGCTATTGGGGACAATATTGATGAGATAGTCGTCACCGGAGTGAAGGAGAGCCTCAAAAAATCTATCGAAATTAAAAGAGCTAACACGGGGGTGATGGAGGCTATCAGCCAGGAAGATTTTGGAAAGTTTCCCGATGTCAGCCTTACAGAAGCGCTGGCGAGGGTAGCAGGGATAGCCGTTGATGAGAGGGATGGTCAAGAAGGACAAGAGATTGCGGCACGCGGATTTGCTGGAGAGTTTAATCTGGTTACACTCAATGGACGTCAGATGCCGACTATTCATGAGACTGGCCGGTCTTTCAACTTTGGGGATATTGCATCCTCTGGCGTATCACTTGTCGAGGTTTATAAGTCATCAAACAGCGCGCTCCCCGGAGGGGGTATTGGTGCCACAATAAATATGGTTACCACCAAGCCCATGCAGGTAGAGGGTACAAAGAAGTATGCGTCTATTGCTTTTGTTGAAAATACCACCAGCGTAAATGACAGCAACCCGGTCGAAGCGGAGTTCTTATTTTCAACCAATCAGGATTGGTGGGGTTTATCTTTATCCGCGGCATACCAGCGCAATTTCTATCGGGAGGAAAGCACCCAAGAGACCAATTGGATTGTCCCCGGCCGCCAAGATGTTATTGATCGGGATAGTAATTGCTGCCGGGTACAAAATGTGTCATATGATGAAGTCGTTACCTCGCCTGGGGTGTATGAAATAAACCGGATCGATGTAACTGGCTACACCAACAACAACATACGCTCTGATGGATGGACATTCTATCAGGAGCCCTCAGGTTACTTTTTTAGGGATTCAGAGCGAACACGTAGAAATCTACAAGTCGCCTTTGAGATGCTGGTAAATGACTATATAACTACACGGATCGATTACACAATGTCCTCGGTGGATGATAAAAGTGAGGGCGTTATGTTCGGATCATGGCTTGGAGGTTGGGATACTTCCGAAGCCCTGATCAATGAGGATGGTGTGTTCACCGACGTAACGGTGGGTAACCGTTCCTATGATCATTCCCTTATGGATGCTGCGGGGAATGGAGACAACGAGTCCGTTGGTTTGAATATACTTTGGGAGATTTCTGATGCGTGGTCGATGGAATTTGATGCCCACAATTCCTCCGCACGGCGAGTTGGTAATAATCAGGACAATTATCCTTTCTCAAACATCCTCAGTGTCACATCAAACACGAACGGTAACCTCACGTTTGTGAATGGGGGAGGCTCAGGGATAGGAACGTTTTCTTACGACCGAAATTTTACACCTGAAAATTATTTGGCGAGTGGATACTCCAGTAACTTACAAGAAAAAGAGGATGAAATTGATCAAGTCCAGATTAAAGGTACTTGGGTAAATCCTTCAGATAGCATGATATCCTCCGTAGAGTTCGGGATTTCATTAGTGGACAATAACTTTGATTATAAGACTAGTTCGCTGACTCGTACGGCGAATAGTCCTCGCGCATCAGACTTTCCAGATGAGTTTTTTACAGTAACACCTCTCGGTGATTTTATGGGAGCCTTCGACGCCGACCTTGGTACAGATTACTACATATCGGTTGACAGAGAGGCAGTTCTGGGTGTGCTTGACACAATCATTGATAATGAGATTACCGGAGTTCCGTCGCATGAGCGCGTAGCCGAGAGTGTGGATGCCCTTTTCTTCCAAGCAAACATTGACACCGAAGTTATGGAGCGGCGGCTGAGGGTTAGTGCTGGACTACGTTACGAGCGGTCGGACCGCACGTCAGTTAGCTTGAATGGAACACCCACGGTACTCAGGTGGGATATGGTTACCGGAATTCAACCGACGGGGGTTGGCGGTCTGATTGACGAACCCCGTGAGAGCTCTGCCGCAGTTTTATTGCCCTCGGTGGCCGTTGCTCTGAACGTGACGGAGCAACAAATTTTTAGGTTATCCTATAGCAAGTCAATTGCGCGTCCCGCAATTGGCGAGCTTAGGGCAGGATATGATTATGGTAATGTGGATTACTTTACGCCGCGCGCTTGGGGTGGTAACCCTGACCTTGAGGAACTCGAGTCAAAGAACCTAGACCTTGCCTATGAAATCTACTATGGGGAGGGCAGTTATATAGCGGTTAACTACTTCGCTAAAGAAATTTCCGGCTTCCCCTCCGGTAGCTATGGTTTTGAGGATTTGCATGGGCTGCCTAATCCTGCGGCGGGTGATATAGGACAGTTTGCGAGATCGTGTGTGGCAGACTGGGCTGAAGCGGGGCGGCCCACCACAACAGAGGGTACTGCGACAGAGGTTCAATATTGCCCAGCATGGCAGGCGACTCAAGACCAGCCTTGGATGACCGATTTCCAACATATGGGATGGGTTGCTCTTGCTGCGTATTCTCATCTTGACTTACCGGCGGAGGGCAAGTCTTTTGATGGATACCTTCCTCCGTTGTGGAATGTCTGGTCTGCTATTAATACCGGTGAGACTGTTCCTAATTGTGACTACAGCGGTTATTGGCGCTGTGAGCCGGGTTACTATGATGGAAGGGCTGGTGATCCGTTGGGATTATTCTATGTTGAACGCCCGTATAACCTTGAAACAGGAACCGTAAAAGGCTTAGAACTCACAGCTCAGCATCTTTTTGAGGGAACGCCTTTTGGTATCAATATTAATTATACCTTTATCACAGGTGGAGATGTGGATGTTGACCGATATGATATATCAACGTCGCCACCACAGTTTCTTCTTCCGGGGTTCGGTGACTCGGGAAATTTTTCGGTTTTTTACGAGGATGAGAAGCACACCGCTCGGCTCTCCGTAAATTATCGAGGTGAGACCTTGGCAGGTTTTGGAGACTATGATCAGCCGTTATTTATTAACTCGCGGCATCAGGTCGATGCGACCTATAATTACCGTTTATCAAATGGTGGTTCCATTTATGTCGATGCGTTAAATATCACTGATGAGACGGTTCGCCTCTTTGCTCGACACGATGAGATGTTGTTCTTAGCTCAAGATCATGGACCCATTTATAAGGTTGGATTCAGAAAAGACTTCTGAGAACTTTTATTACAAGGTTGGTGAGATAGGGTTTCTGTGAGGGTATCCGATTGGGGAATTTAATTCTTAAAAGAGTGTCTCAAGTTGCGGTCTGCTTTACGCTCCTCTCGTGTGGAGGCGGAGGTACTGATGCTACATCATCCTCAAGTGAGTTGACGTCGACGGACTCGACGCCCCCCTCTATCACCTTACTTGGAGATACAGCGATTTCGGTTGAGCGTGGTCGTGTATACAACGATCAGGGTGCTTCGTCAGATACCGGGGAGACAGTTGTTGTGGATGCGTCCTTATTAGATACCTCGGTGGTTGGTTCGTATACTGTTACCTATAATGTTGTGGATGCAGCGGGAAATGAGGCCGCTGAAGTAACTCGTACAGTTAATGTGGTCGACACAATCGCGCCGGTGATCAGCCTTACAGGCGATTCACAAGTCTCTGTTATTCGGGGCAGCCCCTTCATCGACCAAGGTGCCACATCGGATACTGGAGAGGTGGTTATTGTTGACGCTTCCTCAGTCGATACCTCGACGGTTGGTACATACATTGCCACCTACAACGCCGCTGATGAGTCAGGAAATAAGGCGGTGGAGGTAGTTCGTTCGATAAATGTCCAACCTGCAGTGCTCTCCGTATTCCAAAATGGGAACATTGGCGAGTCTTGGAATCCAGTATTCAATGCTTTTGATCAGGCTAATAACTGGCAGACCTGCAGTGATGATGGCGGTGCGAGTTGTCCAAGTATAAGTTGGCAGATGGCTTCAGACACTGAGCGTGGAGATATCCTTGAAATCCGCCATGGTTCTTCAGGAGATATGGCTGGTTTTTTCTTGAAGACTGATACACCTCTGGATATGTCTGATTATGCCGGTGGAAAGCTCAAATTCGACGTAAAGGTGGTATCTGGAAACGCTGACATAACAATGAAGGTCGATTGCATGTTTCCTTGTACTTCTGGTGACCAACGTATTGGGAGGTCTGGTGTTGGTGAGTGGGAAACCATCGAGGTTGGAGTTAACAGTCTAGTTGGCAATGGACGACTTGATCTCAGTCGGATAGATACAGGGATTGTGATATGGGCTACTAACACGCAAGATACTACTTTTCTCCTAGATAATGTTTACTGGGAAGAAAGCCCTACTGGCGCTACTACAGAAACCGGATTGCCCTCCCCAACAATTTCGTGGGAAAACCCAAACCTTGGAGGTGCTTTCAGTAGTGAGTCATATCCGGGTTATTCGCTTGTCTGGTCTGATGAATTCTCGGGTACCGAATTAAATGAGGTTGATTGGAATTATGAGATTGGAACCGGAAATAACGGTTGGGGAAATAACGAGTTGCAATACTATCGTAGAGAAAACACGTCCTTGCAAGATGGTCTACTAATAATTGAGGCTAGAGAAGAGAACGTTTTCGGAAGTCAGTACACCTCCTCTCGAATTACTACACAAAACAAAAAAAGTTTCCGTTACGGGCGCATTGACATTAGGGCGGCGACTCCATTTGGAAAAGGATTATGGCCAGCACTCTGGATGCTGGGTGATAGCTTCAGTTCAGTGGGATGGCCAAAGTCAGGAGAAATTGACATTATGGAAATGACGGGTGGTTCTGGAGGCGAGAGTATTGTTGTGGGCACGGCGCATTGGAACCGAGGTGGTGGTGCCGCCGCTTACTCGCCGACAAGCAACGCATCCAATAATGGTGGTCCAACAAACGAGTATCGACTCCCGGGCGGAGAGTCGCTAGCGGCCTCATTTCATGTGTTTAGCCTAGTTTGGACGCGAGATTCTATTAAATGGTTAATCGACGGATTTCAGTTTAACGAGATGGCTATTGATAACAGCGCAGATCTATCTCCGTTTCGGGGCGGCTTCTTCTTTATTATGAATGTTGCAGTCGGCGGCAACTTTCCTGGTGCTCCCGACCAGACTACTCAGTTTCCTCAACGAATGCTTGTCGATTACATACGTGTTTTTGAGGCACAGTGAGCTGCGTTTGCTTCGTTTAAGCTATATTTTTTTTAGTAGAAGTAGAAGTAGAAGTGGAAGCAGAAGCAAGGCAGCATCGAATAGACCCTTTGACTAGAGACGGAGAATAAATTTTCTAGTTTTTCTTGGCTCGTATATAGTCCTGGTGATAACCTCAACGTTTGTGGTTTTTACAAGTCGGTTTACGAGGTCCCAGAATGGTGGTCGGCCAGGGTCGGCGATTGCAATTTTGAGGGTGCCTATGGCTTGTGCGGTTAGAATTAAATTGTAGGCGGGATCGATTAAGTGATCCCAAAAGCAGATGTCCGATCCGATTAAGAGTTTGAATGGTGCAAGATCCTCTCTAGTTAAACTGCCAAAGTCTCTCCTTAGAAAATCGACTTTGCAGCCATTGATCTCACAATGTAGTCGTAAAAGTGGCTCTACAGCATCGTCGATATCGAGGGCGATTATCTTGCTTCTGAACTGCTTTGCAAGCATTACCGAGGGAGCTCCCCAACCGCAGCCAATCTCGATTACCCTGGTATCGGGGGCGGGCGGTTCCTCAGTGAGAAAATCCATGAGCACAAGGCTTGAAAGCCAAATCTTGTTTCCATGGGCAGTATTGCGTTGTTGATACCTTTTTATTTGACGGATTCGCCGGTCCGAAGGGCGTAGGAGTTTTACACCTTGTACTACGTATTCGTTTTTTATGTTCAAAAGCTCACCTATACAGAAAAGTGAGTACGCTTAATGAATTGTATGTGCATCAAACGATAAATGTTTCGCCTTAAATTTTCCATAAATCACACCTATTTATTCTTATATCAACTAAGATGCTTTGAGCCTCATCAGGCAGTTAATTTTTCTGGATGTACGTAAGATTTTACTATTTGTTTGGAGCTTGGACGATATTTTACTGGAAAAGCGCAATGTCAGGAATTATCATTTGCGCGCTTTTTAAAAAACTACAAAACACGACGACTAACTAAAAGCATACTTAACTTTCTCGAGTGAAGATCAGATATGAATCAGCCTACATTTTGTCAATGTCAGCTACTTAAAAAATTAGCTTTTGTGATCTTCATTTTGACGTCGTTTTTAACGTCGGCGCTTGTTTGCAGTGGTGCAGAGGAAATAGAACGAAGCATCGATGAAATTATGTCCTCGATGACGCTAGAACAGAAGATTGGTCAGATGGTGCAAGGAAATATTACGCATGTCACTGCAGATGACGTCGCTCGCTATTATTTAGGATCTGTGTTAAACGGCGGCGGATCATGGCCCAACAAGCGTAAAGATTCCTCAATCTATGATTGGCTTGATTTGGCGGATGAATATTACAAGGCGTCAATTGATACGACTGCCGGCGGTGCCGGTATTCCCATTATTTGGGGTACCGATGCTGTACATGGGCATAATAATGTAAAAGGCGCTACCCTCTTTCCTCACAATGTTGGCCTCGGGGCGATGCAGGATTCCGATTTGGTCGAGTCGATTGCTCAGGCTACAGCTCGGGAGGTCGCGGTTACTGGATTAGATTGGGTTTTTGCTCCCACAATTGCAATTGCAAAGGACCTCCGATGGGGTCGGGCCTATGAGAGTTACAGTGATAATTCTCGCCTTGTAGGAGAATACTCATCGGCTATGATAAGAGGTCTGCAAGGCTTGCCGGGTGCACTGAAAGACCCTGATAGAGTGATTGCTACGGCAAAGCACTTTATTGGAGATGGCGGCACTATGAAGGGTGTTGATCAGGGTGACACTCAGCTTAATTTAGCTGATTTATTGGAGGTCCATGGTGCCGGTTATAGAAGTGCGATTGAGGCGGGTACACAAACGATCATGGCGTCTTTTAATAGCTGGAACGGGGACAAGATTCATGGAAATAGGCAGCTCCTTACTGAGGTGCTCAAGCAGGATATGGAATTCGATGGCTTTGTAGTGGGAGACTGGGATGGCCATGGTCAGGTTGCTGGGTGTACTAATGCCAGTTGTCCCAAAGCAATCATAGCTGGGATTGACATGTTCATGGTTCCTAAACAATGGAAAAAGTTTCTATCTAACACAATAAGGCAAGTTCGTGCTGGCGAGGTGCCAATGGCGCGTATCGATGATGCTGTTAGGAGGATTTTGCGCGTCAAAATAAAAGCTGGTTTATTTTCCAAAGGGCCGCCATCAGAAAGATTATTAGCAGGAAATTCGGGTCTGTTAGGCTCTGAAGAGCACCGTGCCATAGCGCGTAATGCGGTTAGAGATTCCATCGTACTGCTCAAAAATAATGGACGGATCTTACCGCTCCGTGGGAAAAAGAATATCTTGATCGGTGGTGATGGGTCTGACAATATCGCAAAACAGTCGGGTGGTTGGACACTAAGCTGGCAGGGAAATAAAAATTCAAATGAGGACTTTCCCGGAGCAACCTCAATTTTTCAGGGGCTAAAGCTAGCGATAGAGGAAGTTGGAGGTTCTGTTGCGCATGCGAAAGGGGATAGTTGGCAGAGTGATTTCACGCCAGACATTGCTGTGGTCGTCTTTGGTGAGGATCCCTATGCCGAGGGAGTCGGAGATAGGGAAGATTTGTTATTCTGTGATCAAAATTCTGAAAACCTAAGACTTGTATCAAAGCTTCGCGAACAGAATATCCCAATTGTATCAGTCATGTTGACGGGCAGACCACTGATGGTTAATTCTCATATAAACCGATCAGACGCATTTGTCGTGGCTTGGTTGCCTGGCAGTGAGGGCGGCGGTGTGGCTGATGTTTTGGTTGCTGATGCTACAGGGAAGCCACGTTTTGACTTCACGGGTAAGTTGCCTTTCCCATGGCCTAATACTGAAAAAAATTTAGAAAATCCTGATCTTCCAGTTTCTTCAATATTATTTGAGAGAGGTTTCGGAAGGGACTATGAAGACGACAGTGAGGTGAGTCGCAATTTAAGTACCGTTGCGTGTGAGAGAAAAGAATTAAAACCGCTTATAATTTTTAATGGAATAACACGCAATCCGTTCACAGCTTATATCGCAGAATCAGTCGATAATGTCTTAGCAATATCCGGATCTGAGACTACCCTGCCTTCAGGGTCCTTGTCGGTTACAACTGTCGATGGTGAACTTCAGGAGGACTCTAGAAGAGTGAGTTGGAGTGGTGTAGGAGAGAGTCGTTTTTTTTGGCAAGCCTCCTCAATATTAGATTGGAGGGATTATTTGGATCAAGATGGTGCCTTGTCGGTAACTTTCATGATCGAGAAGCATCCCGAGGGCTCTGTGCAGCAGGAGCTTGATTGCGGTATCTCATGTTCTGGGACGTTTGAGATGGGTCCAACCTTCAAGGCTGTTCCCAAAGGGCAGTGGGTGCGAAGTGCGGTACCGCTGAGATGTCTTGCCAAAGCTGGAGCAGATCTTAGTCAGATACGAGCGCCCTTTGTGTTGAAGACTGAGAAAAAGTTCTCGATAACCATTAAAGATTTAAGGGTGGCTACGGACTTGCCAAAAAATGCGTTGTTACAGTGCGATTAAAAATTTTAACGTAATCACTGTAATTAAATATTAAAAAATTTTTTAGCATTTCTACTTGTTTGCTCAATAATCTCTTCGACACATTCAATTCGGCAGGCAGCAATTTCTTTTGCGACCCAAGGTAAAAATGACGGTTCGTTTCTTTTGTTTTTCGGTTTGAAGATCATATTTTGAGGTAGAAGATAGGGCGCGTCTGTCTCGATCATTAGCCGATCTATAGGAATTTCGGCCACAATATCTCTCAGTTCAGCCCCTCTTTTTTGATCGCATACCCACCCAGTAATTCCAATATATAGGCCCAGCTCTAGGTATTTAAGTAGAGTGGCCCGATTTCCTGTAAAGCAGTGGACTACTGCATCTTTAAAGTAGTTTCGATGCTCCTTAAGAATTTCTAATTGTAGGCTCTCCGCCTCTCTCTCGTGTAGAAACATTGGCAAACCTGTTTTTGTAGCTAACTCTAGATGAGCTTCAAATGATATTTGTTGAGCTTTTGGGGATGCTATATTTCTAAAAAAATCTAGTCCTGTCTCACCTATAGCAACAACCGACGGATGCACTGACAGATTATACAACGCATCGGAGGTACCGTGGTTGAACTGTTCGGCATTATGAGGGTGGATACCAACCGTCGCATAAAGCATCTCAGGGAAATCATTCGCAAAAAAATCACAAATATCTAGAGTGGCTTTCGATTCAGAGAGCGATGTTCCCGTGAGAATTAATTTCCCCACTCCTGCTTCAAGAGCATTTTGAAGTACACTGCGCCGATCTTTTCTGTAACGAGAACTCGATAGATTTACACCTATATCCGTCAGCATTTAAACTCTCGTGGCATTAAAGTAAAAGTTCAATTTCATAAGGTTCAAGCATTGGTTTTTGGAGCCCTAGTTTTTCAGAATAAATGGTTGAATACATAAGAGCGCTCTTAACATAGCCCCTTGTTTCAGAATAGGGAATCAGTTCAATCCATAAATCATAAGTAAGCTTACCTTTAGTTCTCGAGAGCCACTGCTTGACGCGTTCAGGTCCGGCATTGTATGAGGCGAGTGCAAGTATTTTATTTTCTTCGAATCGTTCCAGAAGACTTCTGAAATAGCTAGATCCTATAAGTAAATTTGTGTTTATATCCGTTAGTTGCCGACTGTTTTCATAAGGAATTTGGGAATTTCTGGCCGTAGATCGCGCCGTCCTCGGCATGATCTGAAGAAGACCCAATGCGCCAACTTTTGATCTTGCATGAATTTCAAAGGCACTCTCTTGGCGCGCGATGGCGTAAAGCAAGTGAGATTGTACTTGGGCTTTTTTTGCGGCTGCATCGATCGATTCATAAAACGCCAGAGGAAATCGGATTTGTAGATCATCCCAGTATTTGGCTGACGCCATGGCTATGATGGCACGACTGTGCCACCCCCAATTGTGGGCAAGTTGTGCGACTGCCATCCATTGTTCTCTTGTAAAGTCACGCGTTCCAGAGTTCCATTCGCGGTTAGCATCAACCTTTTTGCCATGGAAATTAAGTTCTCTAGCACGTTGTAAAGCCAGATTAGAACTTATTTCTTTTAGAGTTACTTCATCTTTAGGAACCGGTATGTGATTAAAGTTGTAGTCTTGATTCAACGAGTCACTGGATATGAACCCATAAAAATCACGCTCTTTTGAAAGTTCCGTTTTTAGCCGATAGGTTTCCTGTCTATTAAAAACCCCATTGTTTTCTAGACTTCGAATTCGCCAGTAACGCCAAACGCTTTTTTTCTTGGATTCTATTGGTAATTTTTCTATCCAACCTTGGACATCGGTCCAATTCTGTTCTGATAACGCGTGACGTATCCGCCATTCGATAAGGATACCTTCGAATTCAGTATTAATTAGATCTTTATATCTAATTAATACTCGGTCAGCATGTTGAGTTTTATCACTTTTGACAAATGATTTAACAACTCTTGATATAAACTCGTGAGTTTCAGTTGGGCCAACTGATTCTCGATGCTCCCAGTTTGACCAAAAGTCAATGGCTGTTGTTGGATTACGATTTGCTAGGTGACTGAGTGAATGCGCTATCAAAGGGATAGCATCCTTACGATTTATCGCTTCGTTGACGCCACTGAGCAGATACTTTGGATTACGTTTTATTTTCATAAACGCCTCTGCGAGATCTTTTGTCTGGGCGCCTGTCATAAATTGCTTTACATACCTTGCAAGTGAGTAATTATGATTCAAAAGTGCTAGATTAAAGCGTTTCCATGCATGGATATCTGTGATTTTTTCATGCCGCATTAGGATCCTAAAGAGCTTATTACATTGATGTGGTTGAGAATGGCCAACGGTCCAGAGTGCGATGCCTCCCTCAAAAGCCGCCTTTCGGTTGTTTCGGTTGTAAAGTGCTTCCAAGTATTCACACTGACGCGAAACACTAGCCTCCTCTGGTGCATAATATTTAATATAATTTGTCCATTGAGATTTTTGTGCCAGATATTCAAGCCATTTTGACCTTAACCGGTATCCCAAGACGGTTTGCTCATGAGCTTCGAGAAAACGAGAAATTTCTCCCCGCCTTGGCACGCTCATCTTTGCTACAAGCTCTGCGTACTCAAGATATGGATAGAGAGGATAGTTTGTAAGTCCATGTTTAATCGCGTTTAATTTCCGCCATTCACCTCGATCTGCGAGCTTTTGCGCGTTAGCATAAATGTCACGCGCCGTTGAAAGAGCAATAAGGGAACTTTCTATTTTATTTTTTGTCTCAGACTGATTGATGTATGATTCTGCAAGGGATACTGAGCTCCAAAGAGCACTAGAAATAACAGTATACAAGACGATCTTTATAACTTTTCTTTTCAAGTTATGATTTGAGCAGAGCGATAACACAGTATTTNCATACTCCATACACAGTGACTTTTTGATCATTTGGTAGATGCGGAAGCTTAAAACAACCATTACCGACTCACAAGCGATGTGGGTTTACTTTAGATTTTAATTTTGCATGTAGTTTGGATTTTGTAAAGTATTTGATGCGATCACTATTTTTAACCACGCGTCACGTGCCAGTGGGTACAGAAAATATTTGGGTAACAGACGTCTTTACATCGAAGTTTATTTTAAGCATAGATTGGACGAGTTTGGTGGATTAGCATGGATTGGATTATAGTCTTTGTTATCGTAACAATAGCGGTGACTCCTGTCATTGGATTGCGCGGCTCAAATCGACAGAAAAAAATTGTAAAGATGAGGCGTAGGGCTCGAGATCTCGGAATGCAAGTCAACTTACACCGTCGCCCAGATGCGGAAGATGATGACCGTGATTTAGACTTCGTTTGTTACAAGCTCTTATGGAAAACAGATCTTGTCGCAGACAGTTACGTATTGCATTGTTGTAGTGCTCGTGGTCTGGATTCTTCGGTCTCGGGTTGGCGGTGGTTTAATGGTAAGCCAGATCCTGAATTAGCTGCGGTTTTTGAGTCAGTTATTTCTGACGTACCAGACTCAACTGTAGGAATTCTTTGTGATCAGATCGGTATAGGAATAATTTGGAAAGAGAATACGACAATTGGCGTTGTTGACTCCATTCATATGATGTTACTTCAAATGCAAAGCGCGTTTGAGAAAAAAGTAATCTAAAACTTGACCGAGGGGAGTACAAACGCGTATATAACGAGCCTACAATACTAGAAAGTAGGTTTATCTACTTAGCAGAGAGACCAATAAACATTGATAAAGCAAAAATACGTGGCTTGGGTGTGAGTCAGGTTGAAATCAAGGTAGGCAAAAATGCGCAAATGTTTAGTGATCGTGGAGTCGCCAGCAAAAGCGAAAACGATTAATAAATATCTGGGAGAAAAGTTTGTCGTAAAGTCCAGTGTTGGACACATTCGCGATCTTCCTTCTGGGGCCACACGTGCAAGCGCAGATCCGAAAGAGCGGGCGCGATTAGCTGCGATAACTCGGAAAATGAGTCCAGAAGAAAAGCGGCGACACAAAGAGACTAAAGCCAAGCAGCAGCTTTTTAACAGCATGGGCATTAATCCGGAAAAGGGGTGGAGCGCTAGGTATTGCACTCTGCCTGGTAAAGAAAAGGTAGTTGGGGAGCTCAGAAGCCTTGCGAAAAAAGTAGACCTCATATATCTGGCCACGGATATGGATCGTGAAGGGGAAGCAATTGCTTGGCATTTGACACAGGTAATTGGTGGGGACATCACTCGGTTTAAGCGAGTGGTGTTTAATGAAATTACTAAAAATGCAATTCAACAAGCGTTCGCGGCCCCAGGTGAGCTAAATATTGACCGCGTGGATGCCCAACAGGCTAGACGATTCTTGGACAGAATCGTAGGGTTCATGGTGTCTCCTTTGCTATGGGAAAAAGTGGGTCGAGGATTGTCAGCGGGTAGAGTTCAATCTGTCGCTGTGAGGATGCTTGTAGAGCGCGAAAGAGAGATTAGGGCGTTTGAGCCAGAGGAGTTTTGGACCATTGATGCGGACGTACTCAGCCGAGACGGTGCCGAACTATCAATAGAAGTTAGGACAGAGGGTGAGCGGGCGTTCCGTCCTCTAAATAAGTCGCAAGCTGATAAAGCTTGTGCTCAATTGCAGCATGCACATTTCGTTGTTGACAACCGTGATGATAAACCTACATCTTCCAAGCCCGGAGCACCATTTATCACCTCTACCATGCAGCAAGCGGCTAGTACGCGTCTGCGTTTCGGGGTAAAGCGGACCATGGCGCTCGCACAGCGGCTTTATGAGGCAGGGTACATAACTTACATGCGAACGGATTCCACTAATATCAGCCAAGATGCGATTAGTTCTTGCAGAGGTTTTATAGAACAGAATTATCCGACACGTTATCTTTCAAAAAAAGTTAATGTATTTAGTAGCAGGTCATCGGCTCAAGACGCGCACGAGTGCATAAGACCATCTAATATCGATATCAAGCCCTCTTCAATTATTGGTGTGGAGAGTGATGCAGCAAGGCTTTATGAGATTATCTGGCAGCAGTTCATTGCGTGTCAGATGGCATCAGCAGAATTTCTATCGACTACCGTATATTTTTCGGCAGACGATTTTGGGCTGGTGGCTAAAGGAAGGATAACGGTATTTGATGGGTATTTGGCAGTAGTGCCAAATTATCGCAGGGGTGAACGAGATGTCGAGGTACCAGACCTGAAAATTGGCGACAATGTTGATCTTCTTAGGCTAAACCCGAAGCAACATTTCACGAAACCTCCACCTCGCTATTCCGAGGCTGCGTTAGTCAAGGAATTAGAAAAACGGGGAGTAGGAAGACCTTCAACATATGCTTCGATAATTTCAACCATCCAAGACAGGGGTTATGTACGAGTTGCAAATCGACGGCTGTTTGCTGAAAAGATCGGAGATGTTGTAACGGACAGGTTATTAGAAAGTTTCGCTGACTTAATGGATTATGGTTTTACAGCAACGATGGAAGAACGATTAGATCAGGTCGCTTCAGGTTCATTAGATTGGAAACATTTGTTGGATAATTTTTATACTGACTTTTGTAAGCAACTTGATATTGCGAAAGATGGCACAGAAGGTATGCGTCCCAATTTAGCCTCAATGACAGATATTGTCTGTGCCGATGCTGGTTGCGGGAAACCGATGACGATAAGAACAGCCGGCACAGGAGTTTTTTTGGGATGTTCTGGCTATGGACTACCACCCAAAGAGCGATGTAAATCTACAATGAATTTAATACCCGGGGATGAAGCGGTAAATATTGAAGAGGACGATGAGGCAGAATCGAAGAGTTTATTAAGTCGTAAAAGATGCATTTTATGCAACACCTCGATGGATAGTTACTTGGTTGACGCAACGCGAAAGCTTCATGTTTGCGGTAACAACCCGGATTGCGAGGGTTTCATAGTAGAGGTGGGGCAGTATGTTATAAAAGGTTATGAGGGCCCAGTGATTGATTGTGATAAGTGCCAAAGTCAAATGCAGCTCAAGACTGGACGCTTTGGCAAATATTTCGGTTGTACGGGGACGTCAGATGGTGGGCAGCCTTGCAAAAATACACGAAAGTTGTTGCGAAGTGGGCAAATAGCGCCCCCAAAGACTGACCCGATTTCGATGCCTGAGTTGAGGTGCAGAAAGGTTGAAGATCATTATGTCCTCCGCGACGGTGCGTCTGGATTATTTTTGGCGGCTAGTCAGTTTCCGAGGCACCGAGAAACGCGTGCCCCGACGGTTGCTGAACTCCAACCGTATCAGGCAGTAATTGATCCCAAACATCAGTTTTTGTTAACTGCGCCAACAGCAGATCCAGATGGTTTTCCTACTGTAATTCGTTACAGTCGCAAGACAAAAGAGCAGTACATTAGAAGTGAAAAAGACGGTAAGGCCATCGGTTGGAGTGCCTACTATTCGGGAGGCAGGTGGGAAGAGAGAGCACAAGGTGCTAAATAAAGTGTTTTGTGCCGCAAATGAGAGTTTTTAACGGAGTGACGAAGTACCTTTGTCGATGTATAGTGAGAGAAAGTTTTTGATTTAATGTGGTTACCACTGTAATTGGAGAGCCTCTAATGGCACTGAGAGAATTCGAGTTAGTTGTGCAGGGGAACGGAGACATCGCACTCAAGCACTCAACAGATCAGAGAACGCTTGTAACGATGAAATTTGCCCCAGATGTTTTAGCGTATCTTGGGGATCGACATGTGGATGTTGCGAAATCGATGGTGGACGCAGGTTTGAGGAAAGTAATAGATCTTCAAGAAAAGCAGGCGATTCCGATTTCAATGGCAGCACGTAAGAGTGAAATGTTGCACTAAAGTTTATAGCACGCCTTGGATTACTGAATATTTTAATTCATGCTAAAGCGTTATCGTAAGGCGAGTCTAACAATGCCGACTGCTATACCCTCTATTATAAACTCTTGATCACGAAGGTCCACGCAAATTGGCTTGTAAGTTTTATTTTCGGGAAGTAATCTTATGTCGTGAGGACTGCTGCTTTTTTCTAGCCGCTTGACTGTTACATCGCCATCCACCCTTGCCACCACAATTTGTTTGTTTTCCGCCGAAGGTTGCTGATGTACGGCAAGTAAGTCACCATTCAACAATCCTATGTCAGTCATACTGTCCCCCTGAACGCGCAAAAAATAATCCGCGTTTGGATGGAAAGTGCTTATCGCGATTTCTTTGTAATCCTCGATATGTTGTTCCGCCAGAATTGGCTCTCCAGCAGCAACTCGACCTATAATAGGAATGCCTAATTTTTTCTCAACAATACAAATTCCTCTTGATGCGCCAGGTATCATTTTTATGGCGCCTTTCTTTGCAAGGGCTTTTAAATGGTCCTCTGCTGCATTTGCTGATTTAAATCCCAATCTTTGCGCTATTTCAGCTCGGGTCGGCGGGAATCCTGTCTCCTCCAGATTTGCTCGAATTAAATCAAAAACTTGCCGCTGCCGAGACGTTAGCTTACGCATGCTTCCTGGTACCCTTTTTTGTGCTTCTTAACTGTCATTATGTACAGTATTAATTTGGCTTGTCAACCTCGTTTATAATACTTCTCCGACTAATGATTCACGGGCAGTTTTACTTGGTTAGACTCTCAAAATACTTTATTGTTGCTAGCTACTGAGTTGAGTGAAAATCTTGAAGTGAATTGAGGGCATGGTCGGAATTTATATCTTTATAAATGGTGCGCCTTAGTTTATGTAGCAGCCGTGGACACTTTTTAACGTTGAAGTGATAGTTTATTCAGAGATGGCTTTTAGTGTTTTGAATAAATAATCTTATAGCCCGTTTTAGGTATAAAACCTTTTCGGTGTCCATAAATATGCTTAATCCTTAGTGATGAAGGAAAAAATGTCATTTTACACGTAATGTGCAATATTGAGGTTATATGTTCCAATTAAAAGGTCAGCTGATGATTGATCTTGCTGGTGCCAATCTGCAACGTGAGGAGCGCGAACTATTAACCAACTCAAATGTGGGTGGAGTAATCTTGTTTGCGCGAAATTTCATTGATCAAACGCAGATTTGTGATTTAGTGCGACAGATTCGGAATATAAAGCCTCAGCTCCTTATCGCGGTAGACCAGGAGGGTGGAAGGGTGCAGCGATTTAAACAGGGATTTACTAGATTACCTGCTATCCAAAGGCTAGGAGATCTAGTTCATGAGGACAAAAACCGGGGAATGTCTCTGTGTCATGATTTAGGATGGTTAATGTCATCCGAGATTTTGGCATGTGGTATTGACATAAGCTTCGCACCGGTTGTGGATATAGATCGAAGATTTAGTAAAGTTATTGGGGATAGAGCCTTTTCCGATGATCCTGATGTTGTGGTCTCGGCGACAGATGCTTACATTGATGGAATGCATGAAGCAGGGATGGCAGTTACAGCAAAACATTTCCCGGGTCACGGCGGTGTCGAGGCTGATAGCCATCATGAAGCTCCCATAGACCAACGAACACTAGTGGAGCTTCAATCTCGGGATCTAAAACCTTACGAGAGCCTCGCTTCAAAGTTTGATGCAGTTATGCCCGCGCATATTACGTTTCCGAAGATTGATTCAGAGTCCGTTGGATTTTCTTCTTATTGGTTAAATAATGTGTTGCGCATTAATTACGGCTTCCAAGGACTGATCTTTAGTGATGACCTATCAATGATGGCCGCTAATGTAGCGGGGACATATAAGGATAGGGCTCGCTTAGCCTTGATTGCTGGCTGCGATATGGTTTTGGTGTGTAATAATCGGAAAGGTGCTCTGGAGGTTGTTGATTATCTTGAGTCGCTTGGGAGTATTAAATCACGACCACGCAATTCCATGATGGCAAGAAAGTTTCCGTCTTGGTCTTGTCTTAAGGAGTCGAAGCGATACTTGGGGATTGTTAAAACCGTTAGGGAACTGTTCGGTTAACCTTTTTAAAATAATGTCTCATTGTCCCCGAAAACATATTAAGCTTATGTGACGTTGGAGATTACAATGATTAATTTTAATGAAAGTCTAAATTCTCTAGTTGGACAGCACCATTTTTGGGTGCTAGAGCTATTCATTGTTGTATTTGCAGTTCTTTTGGCCGGATATTTTGTCAACCTTTTAGTGGATGGATTTTCTTTGAAGGCTAAAAAAACGGTGACCGTCTGGGACGATGCGCTAATTGAGGCTTGCCGAAAGCCAATTGTCTGGTTGATATGGATTCTTGGGGTGAATTTTGCGGCCAGTATCGCAGCGAAAGAGATAGAGTCTGACTGGTTACTGATTATTGAACCTGCTAACCGGCTGGCGGTGATATTTTTGGGTGGCCTGTTTTTAAATAACTTCATCAAGCGCGCCGAAAGTAACCTGATTGATCCCAGCTTCACTTCAAAGCCAATGGATACTACTACGGTACGCGCTGTTGCTAGATTGTTGAGAAGTGCCGTTTTAATCACCTCATTTTTGATTGCAATGCAACTCTTTGGTTATAGCATTTCTGGACTATTAGCTTTTGGAGGTATAGGAGGCATAGCGGTAGGCTTTGCTGCAAAGGATCTATTAGCAAACTTTTTCGGTGGCTTGATGATATACCTTGACCGACCCTTTTCTGTGGGTGACTGGGTTCGTTCTCCAGATCAAGAAATCGAGGGAACAGTAGAGGATATAGGTTGGCGCCTAACTCGGATTCGTACATTTGATAAAAGACCTCTTTATATTCCAAATTGTGTTTTCGCTAATATTTCCGTAGAAAATCCGTCTAGGATGAGTCACAGACGCATATTTGAAACAATCGGCATTCGGTATTCCGATATTGATAGAATGAATAAAATTGTCGAAAATGTCCGCTGCATGCTGAAAAATCACAGCGATATTGATTCAAGTGAAACTTTGATCGTCAATTTTAACCAGTTCTCACCTAGTTCGATTGACTTTTTTGTCTATACTTTCACCAAGACCACCGACTGGATTGATTTTCATCAAGTAAAACAAGAGATATTACTCAATATCTCAGACATCATAATGTCTGAGGGTGCTGAGGTCGCTTTCCCCACTACAACTATTGATCTGTCTGAAGAAGGGTCATCAGATGCTGTTTCAACTCTGAGCATCGGAGGAGTAGGTGCTGTTCAGGGCTCATAATTTAAACAGGTTAGTCACAAAAGTGCTGTTTCGTTATCAATTAGTGTATTTTTTATTGTGCCTTACGATTTTCTCAGGGTGCACTCATTTGCCAAATGACTTAAAGCCAATTGATGATTTTGATTTAGATCGATATCTGGGGGAATGGTATGAAATTGCTCGACTTGATCATTCCTTTGAACGGGGACTTTACGATGTCAGAGCAAATTATGCGTTGAGAGCGGACGGAGGTATTGAAGTAAAAAATTTTGGTGTGCTGTCCTCGGGGAGATTGAAAGAGGCCACTGGTAAAGCTTACTTCATTGGACAAAAAAACAGGGTCATCTAAAGGTTTCTTTTTTTGGATTTTTGTACAGTAGTTATATAATTTTCTTTGCCGACGAAGATTATCAGACTGCATTTGTTGCAGGTGGAAACCATTCGTATTTTTGGCTGTTGTCGCGCGATCGTTTTATACCTGAATCGACCAGAGACCACTTTATCGAACTAACGACTTCCCTAGGGTTTAACACTGATAACTTGATTTGGGGTGTACAGCGGCTAGATCATTGCCGTTATACTGGAATTAGCTCTGATCAAGATCCGTGTTAGTAACGGGCATTTCTTCAGGATTTAACAACAGCGGTTGGTGTCCATGGATCGTCAGAATAATCCCGATCTTCGGGTGATCTAAGTAGTGAACTTCAGAAGACTTTAATCTTTGGGACTTATCAATAGTCCATAAAGCAGATACTAGTTGAGTATTAGATGTAGTATTTTGATTTTCGCTTTTAGCTATGCTTTGTAGGCCATCATCCGTTGGATGAGGGACTCCATTGTTCTCTGCGATTGACATCAACAAACGCGTCTGGGTTGGAACGTTCTCGGAGTTAGGTTGTATATTGGTAAAAATTGGTTCTCGAATGTTCGCCGCCGCTCTTAATCTCCGTTGAGGTGGATTTTCAGAAATTTTTGTTCCTTCAAGCATTGGGAAGTTCACGGTTAATCGAGCACCAAGATTTGGATCGATTTCAGTGAGCCATAGATTACTTTCAAAATGTAAAAATCTAGATTTATAGAATCTCAGACTGCCCTCCAGTTCGAAGCGACTATTTATATTTGATCCAGCTTCAATTATTACCCATGGATCATCTTCATAGTGGGTGATCGGGAATCGCCACGCGTTGTGAAATAACACACTGTATTGAGGGAGACGATGCAACACCATGGTTGTTTCGTTTAGGTTACGTGAGTGTTTTTGCAGTTTAATGTAAGGGAGCTCAAATTTAGGATAGTTTTTCTCAATGTGATCAACCTGACTCAATGGGGAAGCAATATGCTCTAACAAGTCAATGTTCGTTGAAACAATAGGACTCCTATTATATGCCTCTGATTTGATATCAATTTTGCGTAATTCAGAGACTTCTCTGTCCCCTCCAAATTCCATTAGCTTTGCTAAATCTATCACATCAATATCGAGTCCTGGCATAGCCAACTTATGCCATCTATCGGGATAATTTAACTCAAAGCTCGTTGGAGGACGTTCATCGGTACCTTTTATGTTGTGCTTAAAAATTACGACCTCTGCTTGATACCAATTATCTGGTTCCCATTCATTTTCTTTCGGAACTTCACTAATTGAAAATTCACAAAGAAACAGGTAAAGAACTCCTAAAAAGGAGATGCTTTCGTTCTTAATTAAGGATTTGGATCTCATACTTAAATATCTAATTTTTTTTAGTCTAATGTCTCTGAGCCCTGATTACATTATCAGTTAGTTTCAATCATTAAATGATCCATAATGATTNTGATTTGTGAGATTCGCATATCCGCATCCTCCATCGGCAAGGAAAAGCTTAGCTGATCATTACTTCTCAGGCGGAACTTAGTTGGATTATTTTGAACCAGCTCTATAATTTTCACTGGATTAACCGAAGTCTTTTTACCGAAACAGAGTCTTCCGTTGGCTGGACCCGCTTCTATTTTAGTTATGCCCAGATTTTCCCCAATTTGTCGAAGCTCTGCCATTCGAAATAGCATTTTAGCTGATTCTGGGAGCAATCCGAATCGATCAATCATTTCTACTTGAAGATCATGTAAATCTTGGTTGGTCTGACAATTGGCGATTCGTTTGTACAAAGTTAGTCGAATATTCACGTCAGGCAAATAGGAGTCAGGGATCAATGCCGGAAGGTGTAAGTTGACCTCTACAACCTCTTTCAACACGTCGATTGACGACGGCTCTTCTCCACGCCGGATTGCTTTTACTGCACTGTCTAGCATTTCGTGGTAGAGAGTAAATCCAATGTTAGTTATGTGGCCGCTTTGCTCATCACCCAGCAATTCGCCCGCACCTCGAATTTCTAGATCATTTGTCGCTAGAGTGAATCCAGAGCCTAGATAATCTGACATTGATATCGCTTCCAGTCGTTTGCTTGCGTTGGCATTCATAATTTTACCGACAGGTATCATCAAATATGCATAAGCTTGATGGTGGGAGCGGCCCACCCTACCGCGGAGTTGGTGAAGTTGGGCGAGTCCAAATTTGTCTGCTCGGTTAATAATTATTGTGTTTGCGCTGGGCACATCAATACCAGTTTCGATGATTGTTGTACACACTAGCACGTTAAACCGTTTATGGTAAAATTCTGACATAACACGTTCTAAATCACGTTCTCGCATTTGACCATGGGCTATTTTTACAAATGCTTCAGGAACTAATTCAGATAAATTTTGGGCAGTTCTTTCGATACTTTTTACATCATTGTGTAGGAAGTAAATCTGTCCGCCACGCATTATTTCACGCAAAATGGCTTCCTTTACAACGCGGGAATCATCTTTTCGTACGAAAGTTTTTACCGACAACCTTTTCGCGGGTGGTGTTGCAATTATGGATAGATCTCTAAGTCTATTCATAGACATATTGAGCGTTCTTGGGATAGGCGTTGCTGTGAGGGTAAGAATGTCTACTCGGCTTCGTAACGACTTAATTTTTTCTTTTTGGCGAACGCCGAATCGATGTTCCTCATCAATTACTAGCAAGCCAAGTCTGGAAAACTGAAAGTCTTGGTGTAGTAATTTGTGAGTGGTGATTAAGATGTCGACAGAACCAGATTCTAGTGCAAGAGAAATTAATCGCTGTTCCGCCTGTGTCTTAAATCTCGAAAGCGATTCAACTCGGATTGGCCAGTTTGAAAATCGATCTCGAAAATTCTCTGTATGTTGGTGAGCTAGCAAAGTTGTGGGAACTAAGATTATAGCCTGCTTGCCACTATTCACTACAGTGAATGCGGCTCTCATTGCGACTTCAGTTTTTCCAAATCCCACGTCACCACAGATTAGTCTATCCATTGGTCGAGAACTCAACAAATCTTGCCTCACCGCCTGAATAGCCTCATTTTGATCTGCGGTCTCCTCAAAAGGAAATTCTCTACAAAACTTATTGTAATCATCGACGTCATCCTTGCATGCATAACCAGTTTTCGATGCACGACGAGAATAAATATCTAGCAACTCTACCGCCGTATCTCGAATTTGCTTCGCAGCTTTTTCTTTTGCCTTTTCCCATTTATCACTTCCCAGTCGGCTGAGAATAACATTTTCATGATTACTAGCGCCGAATCTACTAATCAAATGTAAAGCTGTAACCGGCACATATAATTTAGCTTCCTCAGCGTAAGAGAGTTCCAGAAATTCTTGAGAACTATTATCTATGGGCAGTGTTTTCAGCCCACAGTATTTGCCAATTCCATGTTCAATATGTACGACAAGAGTGTCTGGTTGAAGTTCTGCTAAAGATTTAAAAATCTGTTCAGGAGCTTTCGAGATTTTTGAGCGCCGACGACGTTGCATTACTTGCTTACCGAAGAGTTCTCCCTCAGCAATCACGCATAAGTTCTTGTCTGCCCAAAAAAAACCCCGCTCTAAGTCACATATTGTTATTGCATACTTGCATGAAGATGTCATGAACTTTTTCCAGTCCTCACAAACCTTTGGCGTTATCCCAGACTGGTGAAGCAAATCAATCAAGATTTCTCTCCGTCCAGTTGAGTCAGCACAAAAAAGAACTTTGAGTGAGTCATTGTCAATTTCTTTAAGAAATGTGTTTAGCGCCACAAAGGATACTTTCGTTGTTTTATCAACACTAATATTTGGCAAATTATGAATTCGGAAATTATGGTTCTCATGCGAATTAGAGTCTGAAGTTCCGGTCAAAAAAACTCTACGCAAAGCCCCTATCTTTTGTAATAATTCAGCTACGGAAATAAAAACTTCATCTGGCGGAATCAATGGTCGGTGATTGTCGATTTTGAAATCATCATACCTACTTGTAATGTTTTCCCAAAATTTTTCAGACGCTGTTTCGATTCCAGTGAGGCTAAGGATATTTGTCTTGGGGGGCAAATAATCAAAAATCGTAGACATATTTTCGAAAAAAAACTTCAAAAAATATTCGATTCCCTGTGGCGCGACACCATTCGCAATATCTCGATAAATTGGAGTGTCACTAAGACTTTTGGGAAACATTACACACCATCGATTTAGAAAGTGGTTAATTGATTTTCGGTCCATCGGAAATTCTTTNGCGGGCAAAATACTTACGTCATTAATTTTTTTTATCGTCCTTTGAGAATCTACATCAAACAGGCGCAAGGACTCTATTTCGTCATCGACCAAGTCAATGCGAAATGGTGTTCGGGCACCCATTGGAAAAACGTCGATGATCGATCCTCTGGCCGCATATTCTCCACAGTTAAACACAGTGTCTGCTCTTTGGTACCCGACATATTCGAGTTGGCTCAGAAATTTTGCACGCTCACAAATGTCTCCGACTTGGTGGAGGAAAGTACGCGAAGCAACAAAATCGGTTGGAATTAACCGATGCATCATAGTTTGCACTGATATCACAAGAATACCATGGGACACCGAGCATAATTGCGATAAGGTGGCGAGTCGCTCCGAGATGATGTCTTGATGAGGTGAAAAAATATCATATGGAAGTGTTTCCCAATCAGGAAGACGATAGATTGGAAGATCATCACCGAGGGTAAAAAAGCTAATGGAGCTCATATAGGCATCTACCTCGTTCGCGGAACTAGCAATTACAACTGTGAGGCCACAAAACCTTTTAGCATAGTCAGCAATTGCCAATGCTGTTCCTGATATTGATAGCGCGCTCCAATTTGTTTTGGCGTTTATTGTTTTATCGAAAGAAAAGTTTAGTTTTGTCATTTACCTTGAATCTAACCCTTGCGTTACGGATACGTGTTGCCTCTCATCTAAATCTAATTCGTTTGATTTAGTATTTTAGTTTTTTGAAATTTGGCAGGCATAAACCACTAAATTTAGCCTATGTTTATTGTGATTATTAAAAAGCCAGTCCCAAAGACATTTTGCGTAACTTTTTCATTATACCCTTATAAAGCTCAGTTCTGAATTGATAACATACTTAGTACGAGTCAAGCCTTAAAATATATGAGAATATTTTCTTGGTTAGACCGCAATGATGATCGGTAGTATCTTTTTGCGCTTTGGTTTCGATGTGTTTCTTGTCTCTTTGAAAAAACTCTAATTTTTCCTCCTCGCGACTGGAATCATTAGACACACCCTATTACAATAGTAATCCTATGACATGATAGATGAGCCTCCGCCAAGATCGCGCGTTCTGGCTAGTCCATTTGTGCTTCCACTGAAGTTTTCCGCCGAGAGTTTGTCAGGAGTTGTTTCCTGATTTGTTAATTGTATTTAGAGCATAGTTTAAATGATAAAAATCCGTAGTGGGATCGATCTTCCAATTGTAGGTGCGCCTGAGCAAGTTGTTGAGGATGCCCCAAATGTCAGTCAAGTAGCGTTGATGGGAGCCGATTATCATGGCTTGAAACCCACGATGTCGGTGAAGGTTGGCGACAATGTTAAGTTAGGACAATTGTTATTCACTGACAAAAAGAATCCTCTGGTGCGCTATACGGCTCCGGGGGCGGGTCGCGTAGTGGCAGTAAACCGAGGTGAACGCAGAGTTTTTCGGTCTCTAGTGATAGAACTTCAGGGGGAGTCGGAAGTGACCTTCGAGATTTTTAGTGATCATCAAATAGAGGTCATGTCTCGTGAGGATATCGTAAATAACCTTCTCAAATCCGGTGCTTGGGTTGCGTTGAGAACTCGACCCTTCTCGAAGGTGCCTGATCCAGCATCAAAACCGTCTTCTATATTTGTCACTGCAATTGATAGTAATCCTCTTGCCGCGGATCCTCTCGGGATTATTGCCGCAAGGTCGGACCAGTTTGAGTGTGGATTGAGGGTCTTGAAACGACTCACTGATGGAGCCATTACTCTATGCACTGCACCGAATTCTGGAATTAAAGGAACCTGCATTACTGGCGTTCAAGAAGTCTCATTTAGCGGGCCTCATCCCGCGGGTTTGGTTGGGACTCATATTCATTTTCTCGATCCTGTTAATGCACAAAAAACTGTATGGCACATTGGGTATCAGGATGTTATTGCTATCGGCAGCCTATTTAAAAGTGGGCGCATTGATGTAAGCAGAGTAATTGCGCTTGGAGGGCCTCAGGTAAAACGACCTAGATTATTGGTTACACGTCTCGGTGCGCACATAAAACAGCTTGTAGCTGAGGAACTTTTTCATGATGAAAACAGATTAATTTCGGGCTCGGTATTCTCTGGCAGAAGAGCAGACCAAGATTTCGCATATTTGGGACGATATCACGTCCAGATCTCCGTTATACGAGAGGGAAGAGAGCGGCAATTCCTCCACTATTTGAGAGTTGGGGCAAACAGTCACTCCGTGTTGCCTATATTTTTGTCATCTTTACGAAAGAAGCTACATTCCATGACTACGAGTACTAATGGAAGCGAGCGAGCAATGGTTCCAATAGGAGCTTATGAGGCGGTGAACCCGCTTGATATTCTCCCAACACAATTATTACGAGCACTAATTGTTGGTGATACGGAAATGGCGCAGAAGCTCGGTTGTTTGGAATTAGATGAAGAGGATGTGGGCCTCTACACATATGTATGCGTAGGGAAATATGAATATGGTCAGATTTTACGAGAAAATTTGAATCGAATTGAAGCCGAGGGTTAGACATTGTTAAGGCAAAAACTTGATAAGTATGAACCACATTTCCAGCGAGGTGGAAAGTGGTCCCGATTTTACGCTCTTTATGAAGCCGTCGACACCGCACTCTACAAGCCAGCGAGCGTGACAAAAAATGGCTCTCATGTGCGCGATGGTATCGATTTGAAGCGTGTGATGATCACAGTTTGGATAGCGACATTCCCTGCAATGTTTTTCGGAATGTGGAATGTAGGTTATCAGGCAAATACTATAATTACGGAGCTAGGACTCCCTGCTCAAGACGGTTTACGCGGACTTTTGATCGGGTTTTTTGCAGGTTATGACCCGACAAGTACATGGGATAACCTTGTCCATGGTGCCGCTTATTTTCTACCCATTTACATTGTTACGTTTGTGACAGGTGGTTTTTGGGAAGTTCTTTTTGCTAGTGTGAGAAATCACGAGGTAAATGAGGGATTTTTCGTCTCATCAGTCTTGTTCTCACTATGCTGTCCACCCGATCTCCCACTTTGGATGGTTGCTCTTGGAATAAGTTTTGGGATTGTGGTCGGAAAAGAGGTTTTTGGGGGAACGGGCAAAAACTTCCTGAATCCAGCGCTTACTGGTAGAGCTTTCTTGTATTTTGCATATCCGGCTTACATGAGCGGTGATGCGGTTTGGACTGCTGTTGATGGATACACCGGAGCGACTATGTTGTCAGCGGCGGCGTCTAATGGGATGAACGGCCTAGTAAATATAACAAGTTGGTCAAATGCGTTTTTTGGGTTTATACATGGATCGATCGGCGAGACGTCAACCCTAGCCATTTTAATCGGAGGATCGCTCTTGCTGTACATGCGTATTGCATCATGGCGGATAGTTACCGGTGTTCTCGTCGGTTCGGCTGTATTTGTGTTGTTCCTGAACAACATTGATTCGACAAACCCGATGATGTCATTACCATTTTATTGGCACTGGGTAATTGGAGGCTTTGCGTTTGGCACCTTTTTTATGGCAACCGATCCCGTATCAGCTTCAATGACAGAGGTTGGAAAGTTCTATTACGGAGTCTTGATCGGAGTTATGACGATTATGATCCGCGTTCTCAATCCAGCATTTCCCGAAGGGATCATGCTGGCGATACTTTTTGCAAATCTTTTTGCTCCACTGATAGACCATTTTGTAGTCCAGTCGAACATTGCCAGAAGGGTGTCTCGTGGACAATGATTCCGTAAAGAAAACGTTTATTGTGGCACTATGCCTGTGCCTTGTTTGTGCCGTAGTGGTTTCTGCTTCGGCAGTAATATTGCGTCCTGCCCAGGCTTTCAATAAGGCGTTAGATCTGAAGGCTAATATTCTTCAGTCGGCTGGTCTGTATGAGACGGGAGTGAGTGTTGAAAAGCAGTTCGAGCGTATTTCTGTTCGTTTAGTGGACTTAAGGACGGGCGAATTTAGCAACGATTTAGAGGTTGACACCTATGACCAGCGAAAAGCGGCGAAAGACCCTTCTATGTCTGCGGCGCTGACATCCGACTCAGATCCTGCGAAAATACGAAGGCGACCGCACTACGCGACGGTGTATCTTGTCGAAGGTAAAAATGGGATAGAAAAGTTAGTCTTGCCGATAAAGGGTTATGGCCTTTGGTCTACCCTTTATGGATTTCTTGCGCTAGAGGGAGATTTCGAAACGGTAGCAGGCATTGGATTCTATGAACATGCTGAAACTCCTGGTCTTGGAGGAGAGGTCGATAACGTCGCTTGGAAGGCAAGCTGGATAGGCAAGCGCGCATTTCTTGAAAATGAGCGGGTGATAACTGTCATTAAGGGGAAAGTAGATCGGCAACGGCCAGAGGCTGAATACCAGATAGATGGTTTGGCGGGTGCTACCCTTACGACTCGCGGAATTGATAATTTGGTGAAATATTGGCTGGGTGAGAGCGGTTTCGCACCTTTTATTCAAAACTTGCGGACTTTAAAGGCTTAAAAATGTCTAGTGNTAAGAAAATTCTTCTAGAACCGCTCGCCTCAAACAACCCAATAGCACTACAGATTTTAGGCATATGCTCGGCATTAGCGGTTACGTCGAGTATGAGAATCGCCTTTGTAATGTGTATAGCGTTAACCATTGTTTGCGCTTTTTCGAATTTTTTTGTTTCAACAATTAGAAATCATATCCCAAATAGCATTCGGATTATCGTGCAGATGACAATTATTGCCTCTCTGGTGATTTTAGTTGACCAAGTTTTAAAAGCAATTGCCTATGACATAAGTAAGCAGCTCTCGGTATTTGTGGGCCTGATTATTACTAATTGCATTGTCATGGGTCGAGCGGAGGCATTTGCAATGAAGAATCCGCCAGTTGCCAGCTTCTTAGATGGCGTAGGAAACGGACTCGGCTATAGTTTGGTATTGATGTTGGTTGCTTTTTTGAGGGAACTATTTGGCGTAGGTTCGATCTGGGGATATCAGGTGCTTGCCCCCTCTACGGAGGGTGGTTGGTATGTCGTGAATGGCTTGATGTTAATGCCTCCCAGCGCTTTCTTTTTGATCGGCTTTATAATTTGGGGACTGCGTGTTTGGAAAAAAGAACAAGTAGAAAAGGCGGAATTTACTATTTCTAACAATAGTCGGTCGGAGGGGGCAGCCTGATGGAGCATTATTTCAGCCTGCTAGTAAGATCAATCTTTATTGATAATATTGCACTGAGTTTATTCTTGGGAATGTGCACATTTATAGCATTATCAAAAAAGATTAATGCGGCGCTGGGCTTAGGACTTGCCGTTATCGTCGTGCAGACAGTGACGGTCCCAGCAAATAATATTCTTCTTAATTATTTTATTGGTGAAGGGGCTCTTGCCTGGATTGGACTTCCTGATGTTGACTTAAGTTTTCTGATGTACCTGTGTTTTATAGGTGTGATTGCGGCTATGGTGCAAATTTTAGAAATGGTTCTGGACAAATATGTGCCTGTTCTTTATGGGGCCTTAGGAGTTTTCCTGCCCTTGATTACGGTGAATTGCGCAATATTGGGCGGGTCTTTGCTGATGGCGGAGCGAGGTTACAATTTTTCAGAGAGTGTAGTTTACGGCTTTGGGTCAGGATTATCTTGGGCCTTAGCAATCGCTGTACTCGCCGGTATCCGCGAAAAGCTGAAGTATAGCGATATTCCTGAGGGTCTTCAGGGACTGGGCATCGTGTTTATAACGGTCGGTTTGATATCGATGGGATTTATGTCATTTGGCGGAATAGCGCTTTAAGCAAAGGGAGATTTGTATTTTGATGGGCTTTGAAATTACGCTAGGTGTAATGATGTTTACAACCATAATCATGACCCTTGTGGGATTTATTTTAGTTGCTCGAAGCCAGCTGGTGTCTTCTGGGAGTGTAAATATTGAAATCAATGGAGAGAAGACAATAACGGTTCAGGCCGGCGATAAGCTCTTACAGACCCTATCAAATGCGGGATTATTCTTGCCGTCCGCGTGTGGCGGCGGCGGTAGTTGTGCACAATGTAAATGCATCATTGCTGATGGTGGTGGCTCTATGCTGCCGACGGAAGAGGGACATTTTAATCGTAGGCAAGCGGCGGAAGGATGGAGGTTATCTTGTCAAACTCCTGTAAAGCAGGATATGAAGGTACTCGTTCCTGATGAAGTATTTGGAGTGAAAAGGTGGAAATGTACCGTTGAGTCGAATTCAAATGTAGCTACATTTATCAAGGAGCTAACCTTGCGCTTGCCTGAGGGAGAAAAAGTAAACTTCAGAGCGGGTGGGTACGTTCAGTTGGAGTGTCCTCCGCACCATATAAAATTTTCAGATTTTGATATCGAGGATCAATATCGGGCCGATTGGGAACGCTTCAATTTTTTCAGACACGAATCTATCGTGGACGAGACTGTTATTCGCGCATACTCAATGGCAAATTATCCCGATGAACATGGTATTGTTAAATTTAACATACGCATCGCGACCCCGCCGCCGGGATCTGAAGGTATAGTGCCAGGCCAAATGTCATCTTATATTTTTAGCCTGAAACCCGGAGATATTATCACTGTCTTCGGTCCATTCGGGGAATTTTTTGCCAAGGAGACGAGTGCTGAAATGATTTTTATAGGTGGAGGGGCCGGGATGGCGCCTATGCGTTCGCATATTTTTGATCAATTAAAGCGAATAAAGACAGAGAGAAAAATCAGCTTTTGGTATGGTGCGAGATCACTGAGAGAATGTTTTTATCATGGGGAATATGACAAGCTTGCCCAAGACAACGACAACTTTGAGTGGCACTTGGCATTATCAGATCCTCAACCTGAAGACGAGTGGCAGGGTTCGACTGGATTTATTCATAATGTTTTATATGAACAATACTTAAAAAATCATGATGCTCCGGAAGACTGTGAGTACTATATGTGTGGTCCGCCAATGATGAATTCAGCGGTTGTTAAGTTGCTGCAAGATTTGGGTGTTGAAAATGAGAATATTTTTTTAGATGATTTCGGTGGTTAGTGCTGAGACACCAAATTTTGTTACTAGAGCCAACGAGAGTTTTCGTCGGTTAACGTATGCAGCAGTGATGGTTTTTTTATCTGGGTGTGATACTAAGCCTGAGATAATAAGAATAAGCGGTGAAAAGCTCGGTACTCAGTACCGCGTCACCATTGTTGCAGATCAACCCGCGCCAGCTGATCTACCGGATCAAATCGCGGCTTTGATCGATTCGGTGGATCGGTCTATGTCTACTTACCGGCTTGATTCTGAGCTTAGTCTTTTCAATGTAACGGCCGTTAATGAGCCTGTAAGAATATCTGCAGATTTTGCAAAGGTGATGGCTCTGAGTAGTGAGGTTTGGACGGCATCTGCTTCACTTTTTGACCCAACGGTAGGTCCATTGGTAGACCTTTGGGGATTTGGACCAGAGGTATCGCTCAATGCTTCTATTCCCTCTGCGGAGGAGATTAAAAGTGCTCTTTCTAAGATTGGTTTTGGCGCAGTCTTGCTTAACGAAGATGAACAAGGCTACTCGCTTGCTAAAAGCAATAATGTGCGGATTGATTTATCCGGAATAGCAAAAGGTTATGCCGTTGATTTAGTTGCTAACCAATTAGAAATGTTTGCTTTGACCGACTATTTAGTTGAGATTGGTGGAGAAGTTCGCGTGAGCGGGGATAATCCGAGGGGAAAACGCTGGCGTGTCGCTATCGAAGTCCCCCAAATCACGGGCGGTGTCGAGCGTGTGTTGGAATTAAAAGATAGCGCACTCGCCACATCTGGAGATTATCGAAATTTTTTTGAGTTTGAGGGAAAGCGATATTCGCACATAATCGATCCCAGAGATGGTCGCCCTGTTGAGCACGCAACTGTTTCCGCGACAGTTGTGATGGATAGTTGTGCAAAGGCGGATGCTTGGTCCACTGCGTTTTTAATTATGGGTCAAGCGGAGGCGATGACAATCGCTAATCAAAGGGGAATTGCTTTATACATTATTACTCGGGGTGTAAAGGGATTTAAGGCATTTAAAAGTATTGAAATGGAATCGATTTTAGCTTTGGCTGGGTGACATGTATTTGTCTAAATGAGCGGGTGTAGGAGATATTAGTTTGACTGAGATGATTATTAGTGTTTTTGTTTTCCTTTTGTTGTTCTGTGGAATGGCGGTAGGGTTTATATTCTCGGGTAAACCGATAACCGGTTCATGTGGTGGTGTGGGAAACGCTCTTGGAGAGACCGAGTATCACTGTGAACTATGTGGTGGTGATATTAAAAAGTGTGAATCATCAAGGGAAGAGCATAACTTATGATTCCGTCAAATACCTAACTCAACTCAATTCGATATTTCAATAAAAAATATCGGACATATTTACCATCCATTTTTGATGTACTATATAAATACTCTATATTAGGTTAGCTGGTCATGCTTAGGACTGTGTATCTTTTCGTCGGTTTGCGTTACATCCTCAGCATTCGGCGCAAAGGGTACTTAACGTTCACCTCTTTTTTCTCAATTATTGCAATGATATTAGGTGTGACAGCGCTTATAACTGTACTGTCGGTTATGAATGGTTTTGATCAAGAGATTAAGGGCCGTTTGCTTCAAGTAATCCCTCATATAACGGTCCAGCCACCAACGCACTACAGTGAGATTGAGTACCGCTCTGTTTTACATCGGCTTGTTGATATGGATGGCATAGAGACCGTGGTTCCTTTAGCGCAGAGTGATGTGATGTTATCATTTGAGGGTCGCCAGCTTGGAGTAAGGTTACGCGGAGTCAATCCAGAAGAAAAATTTGCGTTTAATTTTCAGGATAACATAGTCTTTGGTGATCTCGAAAACTTTAAAGAGCGAAAGTTTCATATTCTTGTGGGCAGTCAAGTTGCTCGCAAACTGGGTTTGTTTGTCGGAGACAAAGTTCAGATCACTCTTCCGCAGATCAACATAACTCCCATTGGAATTTTTCCTCGCTTTAAATCATCTGTTGTTACAGGAATTTATCAAGTAGGCGCTCAAGTAGATGCATCTTCGTCGCTCATGTATAGAAAAGATTTACTTACTTTGCTCAATCAAAATGAAGGTTACAGTGGGTTACAAATACATCTCTCGGATCCATTTACTGTCGCCTCTCAAATTAAAACTATGACACCTTTATTTTCTGAGGACACGGTTTGGCGCTCATGGCAAGATGAGATGGGAAGTTTTTTCCAGGCGATGAAGATGGAGAAGAGGGTTATGAGCTTATTATTAAGTGTTATAATAGCGGTCGCGGCCTTTAATATTGTTGCCAGCTTGACTTTAATGGTGTCGACAAAAAGATCGGATATCGCAGTCTTGCGAGCTTTTGGTGCAAGTCCCACAACAATTATGAAAATCTTTTTGGTTCAGGGAATTGTGGTAGGTTCGATCGGCATTCTGTTGGGAATTTTACTAGGGTGTCTTCTCTCTGAGAATATTGGGCTGTTGCTTGCAAATTTAGAGACCCTTATGGGTATGCATTTATTGGACCCCTCTGTGTACTTAATAAATGTTTTACCCTCAAAGATCCTCATTTCAGACGTACTATTAATTGCGTCTACAGCATTTTTACTCTGTATATCAGCCTCGCTTTATCCGGCATGGCAGGCAAGTAGAATTATTCCCTCTGAGGCTCTGCGACATGAGTTCTAATATAGTTTTAAACGCGATAAATCTCTCTAAATTTTACGCTCAGGGATCTGAACAGATCACAGTGTTAAAGGAATTTAATTTTGAGATTTTGGAGGGAGAGAAAGTAGCGATCATGGGCGCGTCAGGCTCGGGTAAAACGACATTACTTAATTTGTGCGGAGGTCTCGATCAACCTTCATGCGGTGTGGTTAAAGTCTGCGGTGTCGCTTGGAGCCAATTAGATCCATCAGCTCAGGCTTCTTGGCGTAACAGACATGTCGGATTTGTTTATCAATTTCATCATCTCTTGGCTGAATTCAGTGCTCTTGAAAATGTAGCGTTACCAGCGTTGATTGGAAAAGCCACCGTTTTTGACGCTAGAAATCGAGCTTTAGATCTCCTGCATAGGGTAGGCTTAGAGAGTCGGGTAGACCATACCCCATCCTCTTTGTCGGGTGGAGAGAGACAGCGCGTGGCGATTGCAAGAGCGTTGGTTACTCATCCGTCGATAGTGCTCATGGATGAGCCCACTGGAAATTTGGATACTCCGAACACTGAGTCTATTTTGGATCTTCTTACCGAGGTCAATGATGATATGAAAATCTCTTTTGTGGTAGTGACGCACGACGTAATAGTTGCTAATCGTATGGATCGTATTGTTCAACTCGATTGCCTGAATTTCGGCGACGGTGAGAAAATTGTTTAAACCTTTATCAATCTTCATTGGACTGCGTTATACCTTTTCTGGGCGATCTAAAGATAGTTTAGTGTCATTTATATCATTTTTAGCAATTGCGGGATTAGTTATTGGTGTAGCTCTGTTGATACTGGTTACATCTGTGATGAATGGATTTGAGCGTGAATTAAGGCAAAAGATCTTAAATATCGTGCCTCATTTAGTTTTGGTAAATAAATCGGGTCATACTAACTGGAGGGACCATATTAGCGAACTAGGTGATGTTAATAACGTAATAGAAGTGAGTCCCTATACTGAATCGAGCGGATTGCTCTTCGCAGGCGGAAGTACGCAAGCGGTAAGATTTTTAGGGGTTAGTGAAAAGCAAATACCCTTGAGTTTTTTGGAACTATTTTCTGAGGAGAGTCTGGCGGTTCCGTTAAATGACGAGATACTTTTGTCACGGCCAATTGCCGATAGTCTGGGCGTTTCTGAGGGAGATTTTGTCCGATTTATTTTTCCCGGAAATATGCTGACAGGAGTGGCTATTAACTACTTCAAGGTGTCTGGAATATTTTTAACGCATACTGAATTGGACCAAGTTCTTGCCATAGGAAATTTAGATCAGGTGGCGGAGGTATTAGGTTTGGATGGCATGATAACTGGATTAAGAATTCAAATTGATGACCCCTTCATGGCGAGAGATCTCGGATATGAGTTGGTAAGGCTACTCCCAAATGGTTATGGATTTCAGGATTGGTTTCAGACTCATGGAAATCTTTATCAAGCGATCCAATTATCGAGAAATATGGTGGGCCTTTTGGTTTTTTTGATTGTTGCAATTGCTGCCTTTAATATCATTTCAATGCTGATGATGACGGTTATCAATAAGCGCCGAGAAATAGCGATCCTCCAGACTTTAGGGCTCACCAGAGTATCTATTACCCGTATATTTTTGGCCCAAGGCACTATTATAAGCTTGCTTGGAATTGGTGTTGGTATTTTGCTGGGCGGCTTAAGTACAGTATATCTCGCGGATTTGATCCAATTTTTTGCGAATTTCTCTCAAGAGAGTTTTTTAGATACTAGCGTGTACCCAATTGACTACGTTCCGGTCGACCTCAGAGTTGTAGACATAGTAATTATAAGTTTTGCAGCGGCAGCATTGAATGCTGCGGCGTGTTTGTATCCGGCAATGAGGGCGAATGGTGTAGTACCTGCCGAAGAGCTTCGATATTAATTANTTGTTNTGTTATTTTTTTTAGTAGTTCTCCTTTGAATGCTGCGGCGTTGCCAATTTTTTATTACTTTAAAACGCCAGAACCGAAGCACAAAAAAATACCCGAGGGTGCCGCAGATNAGACCTATAATAGTGCCTCCTATCATCAGTGGTACCAATATTTTCACTCCCACAGTGAAAAACCATTCCCAACTTGTGGTAATTCTAAAATCGATTGGCTCGGCACCTGTCAGAAATGAACCTAGTTGGTAAGTTAAGTAAAAGATTGGCGGTATAGTGACCGGATTACTTAGCCAGACAATGGCTACCGCTATCGGTAAATTTGCACGAATCCAAAAGGACATTGCAAATACGACTATCGTCTGCCCAGGAATAGGTATGAAGGCTGTGAAAATACCAATAAATACAGCAATAGACACCGAGTGACGATTTATCTGTAGCAGATTTGGATCACGTGCTAGCGACTTTAGCCATTTTACTTTTGATCTTTTTAGGACTTCGTTTATGTTTGGTAGTAGTCTATGCAAAGTTTTTCTTGGCATTATTTTTGTACCTTGTTACCGTTTTTTATCGTTATAGCCTTTATCTAGAGAACGATTCTTCCAAAGGTAAACCGGTGTTTTTTTGGGAATGAAAAAATTTTTCGTGTAATAGAAGTCGCTTCTTAACATTTGCGCCGCCGATATAGCTTTTTAACGCACCATCCTTAGCTACTATACGATGGCAAGGAATAAAAATAGGCAGTGGATTTTTACTATTGGCAGCTCCCACAGCTCTCTGTCCTCTTGGCTTTTTTATAGCATCGCACTGCCACGTGTAAGAACGAGTCTCGCCATAGGGGATCTCTTTGATTATGGTCCATGCGTCATTCTGGAATTCAGTTCCTTGCGGGAACAGTGGAAGATTAAATTCTTGTCGTTTCCCATTAAAATACTCGAGCAGTTGCAGCCTTGCCTGCTGTATAATTATCGAATCGCTTGCGCTTAAATCTCTATTTTTGATGTCAGGATAAGGAACTCGTTGCCTTATGAATTGCAATCGCGTTATCTTGCCCTCAGAAGAAGCAATTGATAGTGGACCTAGCGGCGAGAGAATTTCAATCTGCATGTAACGGGATTATATATTTCTTGTCGATCTTGAATTCTACCTGAGGTATCAAGACAGTGGTTAGTCATAAAGTGTTATTATATTGTCTATTGTATCTTTGATATGATAAAACAAAAAGATTTAGCTTTAAAACTTCGTGAATTAAGCAAACTCTATGAGAATGGTTTCCAGGCCTTGAGTGGTATAAACCTTGAGGTGGAATCTGGAGACTTTTTTGCATTGTTGGGGCCAAATGGTGCAGGGAAATCGACTACCATCGGCATCATATGCTCGTTAATACGCAAGACTAGCGGAGTAGTTAAGATTTTTGGTCATGACACCGATATTGCTTTCTCGAATGCAAAAAAAATGATAGGCATTGTCCCTCAAGAATTTAATTTTAATCAGTTTGAAAAACCAATTGATATCCTTGTCACTCAAGCGGGTTATTTTGGAATAACAAGGAGGGTTGCATTAAAGAAAGCTAGAGAATATTTAACATTACTCGGTTTATGGGATAAACGAGATGAGTCCTCACGGACGCTCTCAGGCGGTATGAAGCGGCGGTTGATGATAGCACGTGCTCTCATCCATAGTCCGAGGTTATTAATACTTGATGAGCCCACTGCAGGTGTTGATATTGAATTGCGACGATCAATGTGGGAATTTTTGCAAGAAATAAATGAAGCAGGCACGACGATTATTCTTACAACACATTATCTTGAGGAAGCAGAAAATCTTTGTCGCAACGTGGCTATTATTGATCATGGTCGGATAGTCCAAAATACTAGTGTCAAGTCATTAGTAAGACAACTGCGAATCCAAACTTTTACTGTTGATGTGAAGGACAAATTATCGTTCGTACCTAGTGTCTCAGGTTATCCAATACGTAAAGTCGATGATCATGTGATCGAAGTGGATGTGTCAAGTCACCAAACAATTAACTCATTAATCGTAGGCCTTAATGATCAGTCAATAGAGGTGTTAAGCATGAGCCACAAAACTAATCGTCTTGAGGAGTTGTTTTTGAAAATCATTGAGAAAAGTGAGAGCAACTAAGTAATGAACCGATATGAATTATGGATCGCGTTCATGACTATAGTGATTAGGGAGGTCAGGAGATTTCTGCGAATTTGGCCTCAAACAATTATTCCGCCAGTTGTTACTATGGCACTTTTTTTTCTGATCTTCGGAAATGTAATTGGGTCAAGAATCGGTTCAATGCAGGGACTCCCGTATAGCCAGTTTGTTGCGCCCGGATTAATCATGCTATCAGTTATTACAAACTCATATGGTAACGTTGTATCATCATTCTATGGGTCGAAATTCCAACGTAATATAGAAGAGCTCATGGTCTCTCCAACACCTAATTTTATCATTTTAACCGGATATATCGTGGGTGGAATGGCGAGGGGTCTATTAGTTGGCTTGATAGTATCTTTAGTTTCTCTTTTATTTACAGATCTCTCTATTTTTAGTCCAATAATCGCGTTGGCTATTATTCTGCTGACATCCATGATGTTTTCGGTTGCCGGATTCTTAAATGCTATTTACGCGGATAGCTTTGATGACATTTCCGTGATTCCCAATTTTGTGCTTACACCATTAATATACTTAGGAGGCGTCTTTTACTCGACGAGCCTACTCAATGAATTTTGGGCCAATGTTTCGCTGATTAATCCAATACTTTATATGGTTAACACATTTAGGTTTGGTTTTTCAGGGGTGACCGATATTGATATTTTTTGGGCATTTACAATGGTGTGTTTGTTTACTTTGGTATTGTTTTTAATTTCTTTAAAATTATTGAGTGATAGTCCAAGGCTCCGAAGCTAGTGAGTATGTACGAAGTTACTCAGCTAGGAAAACAGATTGACCCCGATAATGATGTTGGAGCCTCAATCTTAAATCCAATAGCTCGAGCTGAAGCAAGAAGGTCACTCTCAATGAATGATGTCCCGTTTTCAGGAACCGATTTTTGGACAGCATATGAACTAGCGTGGTTGGATCGAGATGGTATGCCCAAATTAGCTATTGCCGATATCAGTGTTGCATGTGAGAGCAAGAATATAATCGAATCTAAGTCTATGAAATTATATCTGAACAGCTTTTACAATAAAAAACTGGAGAATGGTCACGCAGTAGCTGGGAAAATTCGGTCGGAGCTCTCTAAGGCAACTGGGGGAGCCGTTAATGTTAAACTCTTTACTCTTGATAAATTTAGAAGAGAATATCCTATTAAAACACAGAAGGGATATTGTCTTGATGATCACAGAGTTAAGCCAATAAATCATGGTCCTACCCCGCAAATATTAAGAATAAAGGGTCGTAGAACAATTAGTGAAATATTATTTTCTCATTTGCTTCGCACAAAGTGCCCAGTTACATCTCAGCCCGATTGGGCCTCCGTTTATGTGATGTATCGAGGACGATCAATTGATCGTGATACTCTTTTCCGATATATAATCTCATTTCGAGAGCACAGCGATTTTCACGAGCAATGTGTTGAGCGAATCTTTTGCGACATTCTGAATTACTGCAGCCCGACTGAGCTTACAGTTTGGGCGCGTTTCTTACGGCGAGGAGGCTTAGACATTAACCCCTATAGGACGAATTCTGGAAAATATCCGCCAAGAATTCGAGAGACTAGGCAGTGATAACTAAATAATCACGTGTGCTCAATTAATCCTGAGGCGTCATGTTGCTTTTGGACAAAGTTTTCACTAGAGTGCTCTCGCGTTCTGAATAGCATGACGAGGACGATTTCGGAGAGGTGGCCGAGTGGCTGAAGGCGCACGCCTGGAAAGTGTGTATACGTTAATCGCGTATCGAGGGTTCGAATCCCTCTCTCTCCGCCATTATTTGTACATAAGATATTGATATAGTCGGATAAATTAAATATTTTTCGATAAAATTCCCGAAATAGTTTTTGTTTTCGTTACGACGTGGACATCCATGGAAGCCAACAATCTCTGGAAAGCAGGACAATTTTTCACTTCAAACGATGTTGCTAAACGGTTTAAGGTTAAAGTACGTCTGCTTATTTGGTTCTGCCGAAGAGATGTTTGTTCCAACTCCTCAGTGAAATTTTCAGGAAGACGTAGTTGCGGATAGTGAAACCTCGTAAGCCTCAGTTGGACATAATTGTTTAAGAGAGAGTTTTCGTCTATTGTTTATCCCAACGTAGAACCAGTTACTACAATCACTAGCGCTCCAGGAGTGAACTAAATAAGTTGCTCGCTAATCGATCCAATGTTTTTCAATCAATGCTTGCAGGTGCGGAAACTGCTCATCGGTATCTTGGTAAGTCTCCCGAAGTTGAGCTAATTCCACCTTGAGTTGCTTTACAATGCCAGCATAATTTGGATTATTGTATTCATTAATATTCTCATGCGGGTCCGTGCTGAGGTCGTAGAGTTCCCAAGCCGGTGGCGTCTCCATCCCGGTTTGGTTAAGTTCTTCAGGCCATTTTCCGCTGCCACCTTCAATAAAGTGTTGCCCATAGAAAAAGATAAGCTTGTACTTGTCCGTGCGAATTCCTAAGTGGGCCGGATTATAGTGATGAGCCATATTCATCCAGTAGCGATAATAGGTGCTGTTTCGCCAATTGTCGGGGTCTTTACCTTCAAATACTGAGGAGAAGTCTCGTCCTTGCATTTGAGAGGGGGATTCTACACCAACCATACCCAGTATGGTCGAAGCAAAGTCGGTGTTATTGACTATTAGCTCGGATTGCTTAGGAGCTTTATTTTTACCAGGATATTTTACTATTAACGGC
>NZIZ01000009.1 GCA_002691825.1 Porticoccaceae bacterium | reverse complement strand
TAGCCTGAAATGTACCTCCATAATCCTGTTCACTTCTAGTTGCTTCTAGATCATAATGCACGCTCACAAATTCACCCTTTCTGAGACCTTTTTTACGGAGGTACTCCACTACAGCCAAATCCATTTCTGTAGCAGTAAAAGCATCAGGATCACTATTAGTTAGAAACTTTAGATGAAGTTCAAAAGCCTCTGTAGACCTCGTAGTGGCCTTACTTATTGCACTTTCCGTAGCCTCATGTATCCTAAGCTTTAGTGGATGTGTGAAGGTTTTCTTATTTGAAAAGTCTCTGAGGCGTGTTGGGATATCCCTCTGATAATAGAGACTTCCATTTAGTTTACGGACATAGCGAGGTAGCTTCATACAGTGATTCCTGTAAGGATTCCTGTAAAAAGAATAGCTAATAATTACTTTTTAATCAATAGAAACAATTGTTTACAATAAATAGTAGTTGCTGCCCCTGGGCACCATCTCTGGCCAATCTCGCAACCTTTACTAAAAAATAGCTATCTATCTTCCGCATGACCAACTCTCCGCCAACATATTCCAACTTAAAAGGAGTGGCATCAAAGTAAAAGCTTTGAGATTTATCCGCTTACAAGTTTGGCAAAGATAAAAAGTCATTATCACAATCACACCAAAATTTCGCTCTAGATCCAGATTCACTGATGTTATCAAAATCCCTCGTTATAAGTAGAAATAGTTGCTTGAAAAGCTCATGGACCTGTTTCTTTTCTCCATCACTTGCACACTCGTTTTCAAATCGCCAGGAAATTAAGTCTTTTCCTGTAATAGGCTCAATGATTTTAAGTTTATGAATAGTGCCGTCAACATAGGCATCCAACAGATAACCATGTGACTCGTGCCTAGTTAACAACGTTCGATCCCTTGAGATCATCTGCCCAATGACAAAAAGGTCTATCAATCACCTCACTTAACATTACCGCTAATTCCTCGACCTCTGCGCAGGTCACTCTCAACGACACCTTACCAATCATAAGGTGTGTTTGATAACAACAACTACACTTCCACAGTTGATTATTCGGAGAAACCGCAATAAGCTCCCATTCTGGTATGTTTTATATTGTCTCCAATTATCTTACGATCTTCAGTGAAGTTGACGCGTCTTATTGTTAATAGTAATCATTATCATTAACAATTCAATCTTTATTTGTAAGTTTTAATAGCTGTGGATTAAAAAGGAGTCAGATTTATGAATATGCTATTAAGATCTGCTAAGGACAATACTCACTATTAGAGCAATAGTTGTTATGAAACAAAGCATAAAGATGACACCTCCAACAATGAGATGAAGCGGATTTGCATTCCGAAAGTCATGTTCACGGTTTTTATTTGAATTGACGCCTAATGCAGCAAATACAATGGTTCTTACTACATCAAAAAACCTATGTTTTTTATGTGTTCTTTCACTATGATCAATCACAGCAGTAAGACCTTCACTTTGGTTTTAATACATCTTGAATGCTTACCCATATCCCCGTTAGAGATTGAGGTCTTATTGTCAATACATCCCAAAGCTTACAATAATAGCATCGTTGTGATTTGGTATAATTTAATCATCTTGATGACAAAATCTCATCAGCGTTGCAATCGGAGTACTTTTGTTTATTTTTAATAAACCACATTTGACAAGACATTCACAACGTTATTAATCAAACTTTGTCATCTAGTAAATGTTTAGCCATAAATACAGAGCTCTTCTGATGATTATATATTAGTCGACAAAATATCACCTTATTATGGTTTTGAAGAGAGCGAGTTATGAACCTATCACCAAAATTAAAACGCATTCTCACCCCACTAATGGAGAAGCAGCCGACTAGATTCGAGCTCACCCAATGAAACCAACATACCTAAGCAAAGTTGGTCACGAAAGAATCTCAACGAAAAACCTCAGCTTCAAGTTCTCGTCGAGAACTCACTCTTACGATTTATCATCGATCGGACATGTCCATAATGTTGGGCATCTCTCTAATGTCATTTTCAAAAGAATCAGACATATCTCCAAGCGTTTCCAATATAGCATCCGGGGACTTCGCCTTCCACCAGCAAAACATTGCCATATCATTTTCACCATTGTTCCAATTCATCTGTAAACTAGCGTTTTCATTCTTCATTCCAGCGGCGATTTCGTCTTGTGACATTTCGTCGACTGCCGTGAAGTGTTTTTGCCTTAGTTCCTCCGATTTGAAGGTGTGGACAACCAGATAATCTTGCATGATCAAATCTCCCAGAAACAACGAATGGTAAGCTAACTAGTAAACCTAAATCTTCTACCATGGGGAAAAGATACTGCTAAATAGTCACAAAAACAATAAATTATTAAGCGAACAATAATGAAGTTAATTTATTTCATTACCGAGCTGATCCTTAAACACCAAAAGAATAAAAAGACGTACTTTATTAAAAAATACAACAAGGTCAGTAAGAAATATCTTTTTTTCATAACCAAGGATACTTGATGGACTCATACATCGAAGACTCCTCACCTTATCGATTTTGTGTGGAAAGCTCGTTGTAGCAGCATGTTGATCGGAATTCGTTACCAATATCAATACAAAGTCGTAATTAGATACGTGAAGATGGTCGCACAAATGAAAATAAACCATGAGAAGTAATAAATATACCGAGATCTTTTCCTCAATCTTAAGCAAATTTTTCCTAACTCAGGGTCTAAGGGACATGGCGAATAAAAGCTTACATAATTAAAATATCCTGCAATTATTAACATTATAAAAGTTGAGACTGAAATATAAATCTTAAACTTTGACAACGATACTAAAAGAGGAAAAGTAGCCACCAAGGTTGCAACAGACGCCCCCGCGCCCAAAGCAACGAATAGCGCGGGCATTGCACAACATATCAAGGTCGAAGAGGCTGCGAAGAGTGATAAGAAACTGAATGATATGTCGAACTTAGGCATAATTATCGGATTTCCAATACAGCTAACTTAGTAGCTGTCTGTCCATTTTCCAAAATTTTTCTACTAATATATTCAAAGTCTATGCTTGTACCTTGCGAAAAAGCTATTAAGACTTTCCCTCTGCCTAGGTCAACATCAACTTTTCGCACCTCAGCATTTCTCTTAAATGTTTTTTCGATACCTCTGGCGCAGAAATCGCAGACCATCCCGTTGACGCTGACAACTGCAACTTTCACATCAGAGAGCCCATTGATAAATTTATTGAATCTTGTTGGGTCTAAGTCAAATTTATCTCCATCAATCGATTCTTCATGTGTATGGTTAATGTGATCATGTTCCGCCCCTATTTCAGCAGAAAGCAACTTAATTGAGGCCATCACTAAAAGTCCGAAAAAAAGCATTTCCCGCATAATCACCCTCTTAAAACCGATACATCAGGTGTATATCCCACTGATTATCTTTGCTATATCCAGACTCGAACAACAAATTGCCTTTGAAAAATTTTATCACAGGGTAAACTGACCACGTTTCATTGCGAGAATTTCTTCTTGCTTTGAGCATTACCCATGTATGTAAGTCACCATACTCACCGAGGTAGGGAGCAAGACCGATTTGACAATATTGATCGGTATAACTGAGATTATTCGTCTCTTGTTCTTTATAGTTAAAATCCATGTACCACCTTCTTGTCTCCCAATCTCCGCGTAACCCAAAGAAACTATCGTCAAAGTTGTCAAACCTGATCCCAGATTGGAAATAAATATTAAGCTGAGAATCAGTGGTATTTGTGCGATTCAACAGGTACGTAAACCTCAGATAAGAATAGTTTTTTTTTTGAAATTTGTCTTTTAAACTTTCGACTCCAACAGAATATTTGTAAGAGGGGGAATAGTGGTAATAGATAGATTCCTTCAATTGATTAGAAAATGCCATGAGGGTTGATCCACTTGGATAAGATACAGGTCTCGCCTCAAGATTTACAGATTGAGTAAAAATNATGAAGGCTAATATTCGTATACCCATGGGGGTATACTANAACGAATTCTTNTTCGAAACTGCAACAATTCTTTGTAGGAAATATTTTTAAACTTAAATTCATTGACAAACAAATGGAGTTGGTAGTTATAAGCCGTAAAAAATAGATGTCCTTCACAATACGAGTTACGACATCTTCAAGTTACACTAATCAGATCTCACTCGGTAAAAAAATCTCGAAAGGATCCACTCATCAATTCGATACTCTAAATAACTCACCACCAAGCTGTCATTACTAAATGAATTAAACATTTAAAAAGCGTTCGATTATCATAAAAGCTCATTCTCTATTCCAACTAACTTGGATCCAGCGGAGTAATAAGAGTAAGGCAACTTCACCTTATGATTGTGTGAATGATCCCTGAACTTAAATTCTGCTCGTTATCTCAAAAGTGTTTGCTTTTATATTTATTCTTTGACTATGTTTGACTCGGATGAAGTATGATCACAAGGGTAAGAACCACCCCAAAAAACTTTTTCTAATCTTATTCAATAAAAAGTATTCTCTTACCATCGTTGATACGTAGAAGATTTAGGTTCCAGAGAACTAAAAAAATTTTAAGTACACGGTTGGTATACGGCCCATAATCTTTGAAATGGAGGATTTCGTGACACAAATAATTGTAATTTCCGGTAGTCATAGGCCCGGCTCACAGAGCCTAAAAGTTTCAAAGGTCTTTAAGGCGTCCTTAATGGAGCGTGACTCCGTAAGTGATGTCTCTGTCCTTGACTTAGCAGATCAGACGCTCCCGCTTTGGGGTATGGATGAAAATCAGGGCCAAATATCGCAAGTTGATATTGCAGAGTTGAAAAAGAACATTGCAGCCGCTACCGGATTTGTGATTGTATGCCCCGAATGGCATGGGATGGTTCCAGCCGCTTTAAAAAACTTTTTTCTGCACTTCAGTGGGGGTGAATTGGCCCACAAGCCGGCTCTGCTGACGGCAGTTTCGTCCGGTATTGGTGGAGCCTATCCAATCAGCGAGCTGCGGGCCAGTAGTTATAAAAACAGTCGTATCTGTTACTTACCCGAGCATTTGATAGTACGAAATGTTGAGTCAGTTCTAAATGAAAACAGTGCGTTAGACAACGGTAACCATAAGTCATTAATGGAAAGATTGGAATTCTGCGTTGATTTACTTGTTGAATACGTCAATGCATTCAAGCGAATTCGAGATTCAGAAGTTGTTTCAACCAAACGTTTTAAGAATGGGATGTGATCATTGAGAAAGCATCTATCGGTGAGTCTCTAGGTGTCCATTAAAGCAGGGAATGATTATGGATTGGTTTCTTCTTATCCTAGTAGTATTTCTCATAATTGCGAGGCTTCTAGGCTTTTGTAAAAAGGATGACAGTGAAAACTACCTTATCAACAAATCGTGGGTGCAGTGTCATGAAACACCACCAAAACACGCTTTCAATATTAAAGTTTTCAAGGTACTTGGTGGAAACTCTGTGTTAGCCGAGATCCCAAAAGAGTTTTTAGAAGAAAAAATAGAATCAACTAAGAAGGCTTGTTTTAAATTAAGCTTGAATAATATCGAAACGCCAGAATACACCCAAAGAGGCGGCAGAGCGGCAGTATTGGCTCTGGAAAGATTATTGATCGAGAGAGAGGTGAAGGCAGTATTCCAGCACTGCAAAGATCACTTCGAGAAATTGTTAGCGACTTTATATGTTGATGAGCGAAATGTCTGTTTGGAATTGACCGCTAACGGATTAGCATGGGTGAACAAAAAGTATAATCAAGAGCCTCTATACTGGAGTGCATTGCAGAAAGCGCAAATCAAAGGTTTTGGTATTTGGTCACTGAACAGGAATATTCCGCCCTGGAAATTCAGGAAATTTAGGCACCTGAATGACCGCCGTCCGCACTAATTTCATTTTCTGTTAGCGAGTAACATCGCCGTAACTCCGAGGAAAAGTAACCCAAAAACTAAAGTCGTCCCCGGATTATTACTGGCAACGTCCCACCAAAGCACGTCTTGATAATCGAAGTTTTTCATCTATAGTGCCTCCTATGGTCTCACCAAGCCGTTCTCGGCGCTTTTAATTACTGTACAACGACGAGGATCAGTCAAAAAAAAGCGCATTCTGCTTTTTTCATTTATCAGCTGATATAAAGGTATCCTGCTATTAGTAGGAGCGTATAGATTGCACCTTTCACGGCAAAGAATAGCAATAAACCCGCGCCGCCTCTCCTGATCACATTCAAATACTTTAAGTCTTTCATAACTTTCTTGGAAGCTTTTTTTTAAAATACCCCATTGATACGCTCGATAGACCTTTAAAGATTTCTGCGTGGTTCTAACGCGCAATTGAAGCAAAATAGATCTTATGCCATACCTCCGGATATACGGACTGGGTAGGTTCGCTGATTAAAGGCTAGCAAATAATACGGTCAGCTTAACGAAGCGTAATCTATGATATNAAAGAGATAATAAAAACCCAAATTGAAGGAAATCGACTTAAGGCATTCGTCATATTTCTACTATGCGTGGTACTCAGAACCACAATATTGTCTCCTCAAAATAGTGCAGGCTTAGAATCCGATATTACTAATTTTTTAGCGCTACTGTGTTGTTTTTTAAGCTTCTTTTTAAGTTTATTTTTAATCCGAGTTCCCTTTCAAGTAGCCTCGAGTATTTTGCCAATGCCACTGAATGAGTACAAAAATAGTCCCGCCAAGTGGATTGTGTCAATATTGTTGGTCACCCTCACAATTCTGTACTGCTTTACATGCTTGTTATTTTTTGCTGACACTTTCTCAGCCGCAATCACGTCTCTTACTTTTATTATGAATCAGTAATAACACCAAGCGTGTCAGGTAGAATTCTCCTCAATCCTNAATCCTTAATCCTTAATCCTTAATCCTTAATCCTTAATCCTTAATCCTTAATCCTTAATCCTTAATCCTCAGTAGAATTGATTTGATCGACGAGACTTCTATCCATTTTTTTCACATGAATGATCTCCCTTTAGCTCAATTATTTGTGAAGACATAATATGTTGACTCGAATGGGCGGCAAAAAATTGGTAAGAACCCTGCTCTAACATCCAACCACAACCGTTATCATTGTCAAATATTTCAAGTTCACGATATGGAATGGTCACCGTGACATCGGCTGATTGTTTAGGACTGAGAATATCTGTCTTTCTGAAACCTTTCAGTTCTCTGTACTTAACATCATCTTTATCAGAATTAACACTGTAAACTTGTATCACATCAGCGCCAGAGACTTCCCCCGTATTTGTAATCGTCATTGAAACCTCAACATTATGAGGCCGCTGCTTAACATTCATATTACTTAATTCGAACTCTGTGTAATGCAAACCGAATCCGAAAGGGTATGCGACCGATTTCTGTGATTGGAGAATATCCCTGTACCCAACCGCATCCTGTTCTAGATATTCAATTTTTGTAGGTTTTGCCATATCACCACCAGCAAAAATTGGAATAAGTTTTTCTGAGGTAACTATGCCGGGAAATCCGTGTGCTGATTGAAGCTCAGAATATTTTTTTGGCCATGATGCTGTCAGATGTCCACTTGGATTCTGTTTCCCGGTCAAAATATCGAAAACAGCGTTACCCATCTCTTGCCCTCCTAACCAAGAAACCAGAATCGCATCTACAAAATCTGCCCAGCTCTCTGTCTCTATTGGGGCGGGCACATTTAGAATTACAATCACTGGTTTCTTCTTGTTTCGATAAATTTCTGAAACTGATCGAACAAGGGATCGTTCAGTTTGGCTTACCTCAAAATGGTCTTCTTCAGACAAATCTTTTCCTTCGCCGGGCAGCCTTCTTAGCGTGATAATCGCAGCATCGCTTTGTCTCTCGATCAAGCCAATTTCTTTCTCGCTAAAATTTCTTTCATCGATCAATTCAGGATCTTGACCGAAACCACCGCCATAATCGCATACCGAATGAGGATTAGATTTGGGAAGATAATTTCTCATAATCTCCTCAAGCAGTTTCGATTGTCCATAGCTAAAGTTTGAGGCGCCTTCAATTATGTTTACCCTATAAGTCGAACAGACTCTCCCACTGCCCAAACCACTAATCAACGAGTGATAACTACCATTCCCAAAAAAGGCTATTTCCGAGATATTACCTTTTAGCGGAAGTTTTTTCCCCTTATTTCGCAGCAAAACCATACCATTAGCGGCAGCGACACGAGCCAGCGAACGATTATTTTTTAGGAGGTTTTCTTTATTTGATAACTTATAACTACTTAGTGTCGGCAGTGGATTTAATGCCGCCCTCAACACCTCCTTTACAGATCGATCAAGTTGTTCCATTCGGAGTTTTCCAGATTGAAGCGATTTTTTTATGGAAGCGCGGTCATTCGAGCTGCCAGGCATTATGAGATTCACTCCAGCTGAAATTTGCTTAGCCGGATCGGTGCCGCTCTTCCAATCAGTCATCACGATCCCGTCAAAGCCCCACTCTTTTTTAAGTATCTGAGTGATCAGCTTACTATCTTGGGAAGTGTGTACTCCATTTAATAGGTTATAAGCCGTCATTACTGCCCTCGGCTGACTATCTTGAACTGCAATCTTAAATCCCCTCAAATAGAGCTCCCGTAATGTTTTTTCGTCAACAATAATATTCAGAGCAGCTCGATTCGTCTCAGAATTATTCGCGACAAAATGTTTAAGTGTGGCTCCAACTCCAACTGACTGGATACCTTGAACCATAGATGAGCCTATACGCCCAGTTAAAATCGGATCTTCTGAGTAATACTCAAAATTTCTTCCTCCTAACGGATTTCGCTGCAAATTTATCCCCGGGCCCAAAATAATGTCTGCATAAATATGCCGTGCCTCCTTACCGATACCCTCGCCTACTTTAAAAACCAAATTTTCATCCCACGAAGAAGCAAGGACTGTTGCCGTAGGAAAAGCAGTTGGGCGAATCGAGTAATTGAAATCTTTTTTTGACCAGTCAATTCTAATTCCCTGAGGTCCATCCAAAAGTGCCATGTGTGGAATTCCAAATCTCTCGATTGACGTTGTGTAACCGGTCATTCCTTTCGGACTATACTCGTAGCCTACTCCTGTCACGAGCTCGATCTTTTCTTGAACACTTAAATTAGAGAGTATTTCCTTTAGGTCATATGACATCAAATCGCTGGATGTTTTTGCATTATTGTTACAGAAGACACAAAGCAGGGTTACAATTGTCAACTGGCGAAGCGTTTTCATAGTCATAATTGTTATAACCTTTAATATGTTACTTAGACGGGGATATTTTAATGATCTTTATACTAGCTGTTTCATTGTGATGGAAATCTGTATGAGCGTATATTGAATCTTTCAAAACACATGTAAGGACATACGTATTCGCCGAAAGAACTAAAATTTTCCAATCGAGTGACTGTTACTGATTGAGATATCAACCGCAAGCAAAAAGGTTTTATGTGAAAGCTCAAATATGAACTTCCAAATAATAAGAAAAGAAACACTCCACTCAAAAAATGTTGGTCAAAAAGACGTTGTAGTTTATGCATCGAAAAAAAAAAGTGTGTCACAGAAAACACTGGTGATACTGTTACATGATGGTGAAAATTTTGTTCCCAGTGCCCCGTCTCTTTCACTAGATATTAGCCAAGGTCAATTGGAGCAGGGTGAAATTGCCTTCTCTAACGTGTTGATAGTGGCCCTAAGCAGTGCTAAAGCGCTCAGAAAAGGCTTTTGTTCCAGTAGTCGTCGCTACAGCGAATATTTTCCAAAGAAGTCTATTAAGTTTATCAAGAACCCCATAACCAAATTCGTTTACTCGAGCTTTATTGACGCGAAATATTTTCAATACTCGCGATTCATTGTTGAGGAGTTTAAGCCTTGGTTTGAGGTGCAATTTCAAATCACTCTGTCGAGAAGGAATTTTGGGACGATTGGAATAAGCATGGGGGCTCTTGCAGCCTTAGATCTATCCTTACAAAATCCAAGCCTGTTCGGATTTACTGGCTGTTTGTCCACACATTGGACCGGTATATTGCTGCATCAATATCTTACATTGCCCTTAGGAAAGAAAATTTCCCGGGATGATCCCTACATTGCAGACGCCCTAATTAATTATGTTGGGAGCACTCTGAGTAATGAGCACAGGCCGATTATTTATTTTGACCGGGGCACTGAGGGACTTGATGCTTTATATGGACGTTATCAAGCCAGAATCGACAAAATTTTTAAAAAAACAAACTCACTAAACTACGTCAGCAAGGTGTTTCAGGGAGATAGCCATCATCAACCTGATTGGTCTCATCGGTATAAAGCCGTTCTTGAGTTTTTTAAAGTTTCTTGTTCAAACAGATAAGGCTTCAAAACACAAACAGAGTGGTTATGTAAATTTGATGCTATTTATCGAACGCATTCAATACCCGCATATTTTTCGGCGCAACTAAACTGAGGTTATATCAAGTCACAATGTGGAATCTTCAAATGATGGTGTTTTAACTCATTTAGCAAGGATTGGGCTCCTTGTGTTTGACAATTGGCTCCTTTGACATCGAATAGAAGTGTAGCTCATCATTTTTTTCCGAAAAACTTGGTTTGGGTCCGAAATACACAATCAGCGGCTTCCTCTTCGATTAATGATGTCTTCTTTACACTATCGGATTTGCAGAGCTACGGCCTGATAATCGTCAATTTTATGGTAAGTTTTTGCTTTCGCCTCAGTGCTAAACTCTAACACTGCTCCGAACTTCATTAAGTGCCCCTCACGAGTAGCTTTTAACGGTTCTCCACAAACTGTTTTGAAATCGCCTCTCCTTTCGAGATACGACGCTGCCTCAAAACATTTTTGATGGAGTTCAGGATCCTTTGCGTTATCCAGAACCTTTTTTTAGTAGCCGCCTCTGACATACGAATGAGGAATCTGTTGGTTATGTAATCACTTCCATTGCTTTGACATAACGCAAGTCAAATATACCCGCGCGTTTACACAGCAAAGAAAATAATTCAATATCGTGTCAAACGTGACTTTTTTCATCTTTCAATACAAAAACGCTTACCAAACACTGACGGTTAAAATTGCCTATGAGTGCTCGTCTGCGTCATTTTTTCCCTTCTGAGAAATTCATCTAGAGCGTAACTTATCAGGATATTTTTGACTCTGTATTTTGCAACTGCGCAATGTGAAGGGGAAAGCGTTTCCTAATAGTAGAATAGAAGATCCATTTTTCTTAAAATTTGAGTAGAATAAAGTTATTGCTGATCAGATCGGTTTTCTGACCCACAGAGGTTATACATGGCGCTAAAACTCATCTATTTTAAAATGAGGTCTCTTGCAGAAGCTCCTCAAATGCTAATGCACTATGCTGGAATCAGGTATGACTATGAGATGTCTTGGGACTTCTTCAAAAAAGACTGGGAAAATGTAAAACCAACCTTACCATTCAAGCAACTACCCTTACTAGTTGTTGATGATGCTCATCAGATCCCCCAAAGCATTGCGATTTTGGGGTATATTCAGCAACTCGCCGGCCTTAATCACCCCAACCCTGTAACCGCCGCAAAAATGCACTCCATTCTATTGAGCGCACATGATTTATTTTTACCACTTAATCCGATCTTAAATTTTGCAGTCGGAGAGGACTTCTCGACAAAAAAAGCGTCTTTATTACCCGCGTTAACAAAGAAAATTGAAAATATAGAACATGCACTTGCCTCTACAAACAGCCCTTTCTTTGTTGATAACAAGCCCAGAGCATGTGATTTTCTTGCTTATCATCACCTCGACCTCTCACGAACACTCTATCAGAATATTTTTTTAAAGTTTCCACGAATAACAGAGCTACTAAAGGCAATCGAATCTATTGATTCTGTGAGAAACTACCTCGAAACACGACCAAAATTAATCGATATAGGAGTGTCACCCAAACTGATAATTAATGGGACTGCGCACCCCACAGGTACAAAGAATACTGCAAACTTTATCTAAAGATTGTCAAACCAATGCTGGAGACACCGTGTGCAGCAAATCATAATTATTTTCGGACTTATTCTAATATTAGTTGGTTTTATCTATCTATATTTGAATAAATTACCGTTGGGTCAATTGCCAGGCGACATATTTATCCAGTCAGGAAATTCCTCATTTGCATTCCCTATAGTGACATGCTTAGTAATAAGTATTGTCCTGTCTCTTGTCCTAAATTTTTTTAAATAAATACTGTTAGAAATAATTGGTAAAACAACCGCGATCAGGCCTGTTGTCATGAATCAAAAGAATAAAACTATGACTCAGAGCACAAGCTCAGCGGCTCTCGCCCTTAAATAGTATTTTATGGGTTCCTGTCATGATCCATACTCAAGTCTAAAAATATCACCGTTTTGGAAACTTAAAGTTACCCAAGCTATCTATTCAATGTCTCCGTCATCTTTCCCTTCCTGCAATCTCGCTCTCCTTTTATCATTTGAGTGGATAACGGCGAAAACACATCCGAATGCACAGAGGCTAACAATCCATAAGTAACCCAAGTAAAACCCAATTATTCCCACAATTACAAAAGCTAAAATAATTTTCATATCACCATCTCGTCTAAAAATAATAGGTCAGTGAGTTAAACCTTGTACTAAACTCCTGAAACATTCTTTGCACTTCATCAGCGGTGTTTCTACGCAGCGTATCAACAATGAATATATGTTGTGTAAACAAAAACGCCGAGTCTTACTCGTTACCAACCCCAATAATAAAGTAACAGCCCAAAGTAACGGCACCATCGTTCTAAAAGAAAATCTCCACATTCGCTTTATTAAAATCATTGTCTACCAACTCACTGTCGGTAATTTCTCAATAAATAAAAGCTTATCCAAGAGTCTCTTATCGACTTTTTTTTAAAATATCTCAAACTTTATAACTTTACCAAATAGTTAATATCGCTTTTCTTATTTTCTAAGGTAAANTTAATAAATATTTTTCAAAGGCATATAATAAACCTCCAGACTGGACGTCTCTTCCAAATAAACAAATAGCGACTAAATAATCAAAGCATGCAGGCATCATTGGGTTGGCTATCGGAAAAGTTCTATTATATGGATGATCTCGGGTAATGTTCCGCCTAAGATTAATAATTTCTCGGCATAATACCGTAGTGTTGGAAAATAGTTGGAAACAAAACAAGCTAATGGTGAATCTCAGTCAGAGTTTTAATAAGTTTTTTCGAAAGGTTCTGCTTTACTCCCTTTTAACTTTAATCCACTGGCCAGCTATAGGAGAAATAGTAGTTGACGGTGTTCTCAATGAGCAACAATGGAATGACGCCAAAAAGTTTGATCAGTTTATAACAATTTCTCCACTGACCCTCGACGCTGCGAAATATGAAACCGTCGCCCTCGTTGTTACAAACAAAAAAGGCATCTATATTGGTTTTAAAAACTACCAACCGAAACTATCAGACCGAACAAAGAGAATATTTGCACGTGATATGAAGTCGATTTATGACTCCACGGACTCAAATCAGGTGTACATTGGCTTTGATGAGGGCTCCAATGTCGGATACAGCTTTATAGTAAGCTCTGCCAATGGGCAAAGGGACGGGATATTGAGTCCCGGCAACTTCTCCTCCTCGTGGGATGGTATTTGGACATCAGCAACCAGTACTGACGATCAATATTGGTATACCGAAATACATATTCCTTGGTCAATAGCACCTGTATCTCAAAAAAGTGGCAAGAAAAATATCACATTTATGTTCGCAAGATTAGTCCATAGCAAGAGTTTGCGGTTCGCATTTCCTAACACACATTACAGTAAACCTTCGTTTATCGAGGACTGGGTACCAATAGAGGTCATACCAGAACGAACTAAATCTTTTAATTTTGCGCCATATATAGCGTTAAAACATAAAATTTTTTCCAAAAACAATCCTGCCTCAGATAATGACACCTCTCTGGGTATTGATTTTAACTGGACCCCTATTTTGGGAACCGAAATAATCGGCGCATTAAGGCCAGACTTTGGTCAAGTGGAGAGCGACGATTTAGTAATTAATTTTTCAGCAATAGAGACATTTGTAGATGAGAAGCGCTTATTCTTTACCAACAACCAAACTATATTCACCAACGTAATACCCACCAGAGGCTGGACGCGAGAGACGATTTTACACACTCGTCGAATTGGTGCCGGTCAAGACGATAATGGCTCCCCAATACAGATTAAATATGCCTTAAAGGCAATACATCAGTCAGATCAAATGGGACTAGGTGTTTTAGCGGTGCAAGAAGAGAGTGATAGCGCAATTTTCAGTAATCGATTTTTCTCCACGAAAATTAAGAACACTTTCGGGCGGCTTTCGTTCGGTCACCAACTCACATATGCAGACATACGCAACGAGTATCGCACTGCGCGAGTTGACAACTATGACTTCGAATTGAGACCTAATAAAACTAACCGACTTCGTGGCGCACTGATGCGGAGTGAATTAAGACGCCAAGACCCAAAAATGAGCTCTCTGATTGCCGATTACGCGGGTTGGCTCGACTGGTTTTATGTCCCTGACAAGAATTGGGAACATGAAATTACCGCAGTACATTATGGAAAAGATTTCGATATGAATGATATGGGTTTTATGCTCCGGAATAATTACAACAGCGTATTTGGTTCAACTAGTTACAAGAAAACGCGTTTTAAAGAGCAAACCAACCTCTCATCAACAGAAACTCGCTTTTCTTTTGCGTATGAGGAAAATTTAAATGGCCAAAAACTTCTAAAAAGATTCTATCTAAAAAAATCATGGGATTTTCTATCCACAAGAAGAGTCTCCTCACAAATTTGGGCTAACTCAGCAAGTTGGAATGACTTGGAGACACGAGGCAACGGAGTCTTCAAACAGCCTGAAAAATTTGGGGGTGGCCTTTCTTTTAGCGGATTAAAGGAAGGATCAATATTTCATGAAGGAAAATTATCTCTATCTCATAACAATATACATGGTTTTACAAAATCCATTTCATATGATCCAAAAATTTACCTATCTGAGGACATGCAATTCACAATAGGGCTTAAATATGAGATATCTGACAGTGAACTGATCTGGAATTCAGGAGACCAAATATTGAGCACCTTCGATACTTCAAAATATATTACCAATTTAAGGTTTGACTGGTATCCCACTGAGAAACAAGAGTTAAGGTTAAAATTACAATGGACCAGTGTCACTGGANATGCTATCGAAAGTTTTGATATTAATTCAAGTGGTCATCTTTTTCCTTCCTCACACAGCCCGACAGACTTTAGTAGGAGTAATAGCGGTGTCCAAATTAGATACAGATACAAAATTGCTACTTTATCCGAAATTTTTGTCGTGTTCAGTAGAGGAGGCGATTACACAAGTTCATTTGCAAACGAAAGTCTAGGTAGACTATTGAATCAAGGGTTTGTTAACCGTGAACATGAAGGAATTCAGCTAAAAATGCGTTATAGATTCTAATGGCTAACAATACAACCGGTCGTTTCATATAGTGGGAAAAGTAGCAAGCACCATGGTCACCAAATAACTGTGCGATGTATTGTAAGCATCAAGTGGAATAGACACTAGCACCAATTTACGAAGGCTTCCACACTAAGGTTACATTTTGTGTCCGTTTTTAAAACCGTAATATTTCGCAAAGTCTACACCAAGATCATCACGCATAAATTTTTCGCAAGCATCTGCCCCGCAAACCTCTCATTTTTAACTAATAGGAATAATGCATTTAAACTAATTATTTGTCATAGGAGCAGCTTGTTGATTCCTTTCAATGTTAGCGCTCCGATTACCTCAGTCGACTCAGCATCGACAAATCCAGCTAATTCACTGCCACATGTGAACATTATGAAAATTTTCCAACATGCAGTATTTCTTCGTCCCGCGCGAAGTTGTTCATATAAGCGTGTCCAACAACTATTGTCCTCATACACATTTTAACGTCTACAGATCCCATCCAAAGATTCTTGTCTGAAATACAGGTTCATTTGGACGAATTAATTTTACCCCGCTAAACTGATAGATAACCCATGTGACCTGCCTCAAATAAGGGATATGTTTAGCGCGAAACAATTACATACCTGACTGAATATGCTTGGGCTCCAGAGGTCACAAAAAATTAAGAGGTCTCATCAATCCAAGGAACTTAAAGTAAGAAAAACTTGCGAAAAGGCTATGATACTTAACTTGGAACTAATTATAATAACTACAGCCCCGTGGCGTAGCGCATAACATTACGATTAATCAATGGTTTTTTTGCCGCAGCTAACGCTACGTTCCGAGCCCATTTCAACAACATATAATCATTACTGAAGCCATAATGAAAAGCGTCCATTGCCCGCAACATCAATTCGTTAGTCCATCTTCGCTGTCTTTGATACTCCACCAGAAATCTGTAAGAAGACCAGTCAGTGCCATGCTCTAAAGCCTTGCTTATAGATTGGCTAAGACACTGAGTATCTTGGAATCCCAAATTCGCTCCTTGCCCTGCGAGAGGATTAATTGTATGGACGGCATCGCCGACTAATGCGAGTCCGTCCTGAACATAATGCTTTGCGTGCTGCTTAGACAGACTAAAAGATCCTTTTGAATTCACCCTGACCGATCCAAGTTCTCCTGGAAATCTTTCATGTATTTTTTTTTCGAGTTGAAGTGAATCAAGCTTCACTAAATTTTCTATTTCCGAACGCTCATCGTACCAAACTAACGACGCATGAGGACCGGGTAGCGGAAGAAATGCTTGCGGGCCAGAACTGGTGAATCGCTGCCAAGTTATCTCCTGTTGAGGGTAATCGGTGGTTACTGAGGCCACCAAACATGATTGATGGTATGCATCCGACCGTATCGATATCCCAAAAGAATCTCGTACTTCCGAATCTGCTCCATCAGCACCAATGAGTAGTCTGCACTTTAAAACCCTTCGATCTTCAAGCGTAACCAGCATATCTGACCCCTCCCGATAAAAGGCAAGGCAAGTGACTGGACTAAAGATATCAATCTNTCTCATACTTGATAGACATTCTAAGAGTGCAAGCTGTACAACTCTGTTTTCAACGATATACCCCAAATAATTTTCGCCAATATTTGCCGCCTCAAACGTTACGTCTCCGAATCCTCGCGTCTCCCAAACGCGCATTTCTGAGTATGGGCAACGACGCATACCGCTTATGCNCTTCCAAGCACCAATTTCTTCTAGTATCTCAACCGACTGTGGGCTCAAAGCAGATACTCTCAGATCAAAAGGTTGACTGGCACAATAGGCGGCAGGTACTTGTTTCTCCACTACAGCAATTTTTAATCCAAGCCCGCCAAGCTGACCAGCCATAGCGAGTCCCGTCATACCACCACCTATGATCACAACGTCAAAATCTAATGTATGCATTTAGAACCGTTTATCTCATTTTATCGCAAACACACAAATCAAAAAATTAAGCTCAACATGCCAAGTATACGTTTGTAAGAGCGTTCTCGTGAATACTATTACGCTAAAACCCCACAAAATTAACATCTACTTTATGACTATTTGAATCAATTTACTAAATCAAAATAATTCATGTTGGGAACGGGTCAACCCGCCTGTGAGAATTAATAATTCAAACTATTGTTCTCTAGCAAAAGGAAGACAAACTTTCATAGGTGTGACTAATTTTTCTACCCATAGACTCCGTTCAAACACTTTTAATCTGCATACTCATACAACATGTAAACTCAATATGCTGAATAAGGTTGACATCGTGGTGGTTCCACTTATTATCATCGCCCAGCGAAAATTTTTACAGTTAACTTTTTTTGAGAACTTTCTTGGACGAATTCGGATATGAAATTAGAGTGCTTGGTAGAATCGTTGATAATTAATATACANAAGTTCTTTCGGTCTGTTGTGGGACTTTGGCTGCTTTTACATTTTAGCTTCTTATTTGCCCAAGCTCCGCAGGATCGCCTTATTCAGGAAATTCGTGTCACAGGCACTCATATTAAAGGTTTAACGCAAGATGAGATGATTCCTGTAACTATCATCAAGCGAGATTACATTGACGGCCTCGCCGCAACCTCGGTGTCCGATATAGTCAATAAGCTAACAGTAAGTTCGGGTGCGGAAAACAGATCTGATTCGCTTACGCAAGGGTTCTCGCAAGGAACAGAAAATATTAACCTCCGAGGTCTTGGACTTAGTTCGACACTAGTTCTACTAAATGGAAGACGTCAGACATTTTCTGGCGCACTTGCAAACGATGGTAGTGTATTCGTGGATACAAGTAGTATTCCAATAAATGCTCTTGAGCGCGTTGAGATCCTCAAGGAGGGAGCAGCATCCACATATGGATCAGATGCGATCGCAGGAGTTGTAAACTTAATTCTTCGTTCCGACTTTGAGGGCTTAGAGATTACTGGTGGTCACCAGCGCGTACACAATGGTGATCAAAGCGATAACACCATAGGCATCCTCTGGGGTGACCAATTCGATGGAACTACAGTAACGCTTGCAACTCACTATCTCCAAAGATCTGCGTTACGAGGCCCATCAAGGCCCACATTAATCGACAACGCTGTCAGTGGGCTTGGTAGCAGCTTTATTGCCAGTTCTGCTACCTCAGTAGCATCGGGACCATACGCTGGAGACTACGCTGCAGGAGCATACATACCTAATGCACAGTGTGAGGAATATGCCGAAGCCATCTTAAGTTCTTCCGTCTGCCGTTTTTTCTATGGTCCACGATTTAATTTAGTTGCGGCAGAAACTCGTTTGCAATTTTTTACTAATCTAACACACAACTTTTCAAATGGTTCTAAATTCTCCACTGATTTAGGTTACAGCAATAATAAGGTCACTGAAAACCCACAATCACCTAGCTATCCTGACTTAACATTTCCCTCGATCCCAGCAACACATCCAAGCAACCCCCTAAAGATTCCATTGACTTGGATGGGAAGACCTTTTGCTTTTGGTTACCCATCTCCTAATGCACCACGTGCCAATAAAACTATCAGAGCGTCTATGGGACTAGAGGGTTATTGGGACAATAACTGGACGTGGGAAACTGCCTTGACTCACAGCCAAAACACATACACGGCAATTCAACCTGATACGATTTCATCGAGACTAAAAGACGCATTCACTGGCAATGGTGGTCCGAATGCCGATGAGTATTATGACCCCTTCATCCCAGCGAATAATAGTCAAGCGCTCTATGATTACCTTGGCTATGAGACAGAAGTAGAGCGAACTTCAAAGCTCACCGCGTTCGATGGTATAGCAAGCGGTGACATTTTTTCGTTAAATTCTGGCCTGAACATAGGCCTGGCAGCCGGTATTCATATCCGTCGGGAAACCTTTGTTACAAGGGCTGATGATCTTTACCAGATAAAGTTTAACTCTGACGGTGATCCAATTCCTGTTGATCTTATATTCCTTGGCGGAGTATCCGAGATGGATCAATCGCGCACTGACTACGCAGCTTTTATTGAAAGCCAAATACCACTCACAGAGAATTTTCGAATTTCTGCAGCACTACGCTATGAACATCTNGATAGTGCCACTTCAATCGATCCAAAAGTAGCCTTAAATTGGCAAATTAACCCTCGACTCTCTATACGAACCTCCGCAAGCACCGCATTCCGTCAACCATCCTTGGCTCAAATGCATGCTAGACAAGTACAACTCGAGCGAATACAAGACAAATATCCCGACGGAACTAACAAAGGGAGTCCTACGTTTGTAAGAATTCTACAGTCTGGTTCAGAGAATGTTGTCGCAGAGGAGTCAGATAACTTCAACTTTGGAGTTCACATTGAACCGAGTGAAGTTTTTGATATCCGGCTTGACTATTGGATGGTTGCATATAATAACCTAATCACAGTTGAAAACGCTCAGAATAAAGTCAGTTCTAACCCTAATGACCCAGCTGTGATAAGAAGCACGAGCGGAAATCTGTCAGGAGTCATCGTTGATTACTTTAACGCGTCGCAAGTTGACGTTGAAGGATTGGATTTAGCTGTCACGTGGAAACTTAAAGACAGTTTCCTCTTAAGTCTTAATAGTGCCCATATTCTAAGTTATGAAATCTCACTACCTTCCGGAAGTGTTATCGACGCGGCGGGCGAGTTAAATCGATCGAACTTTGCTCGTTCGCTCCCAGAGACAAAGACTAGCGCGAATATTCTTTGGAAGGGGAATAGACGACGTGCAGATGTCAACGTTTATCGAGTAAGCAGTTATAAAAATATAAATGAAAACATCGATGCATATACCAGTATTGACGCGCAATATTCTTTTTACATAACTAATCCCTTTGAAAAAGGTGAAATTTCAATTAGTTTTGGCGTCAAAAACTTATTCGACGAACTTCCACCACGCGTCAACGACGGGGGCAATTTCAGTTACGACTCAAAACAACACAGCCCTCTAGGAAGGATTTTCTTTGCTCAATTAGGATATGCTCTTTGAGCTTTAATAGGATGGAAAAAATAATCACAATCAAAATTTAAGCTTTGTAAAAAAAGCGTACCTAATATTATGCTACACCCTCCTGCCCGCGACCGTATAAGTGCGTAATCACGAGCTGACCCTGTTAATACGCGAGTAATCATAATTTTGAAACCAACAGTAAAAGTAGAGGAAAAAATAAATTTACAAAACACTATAAACGCAATTTCATTTGGAGGCAGCATGGTTTTAAAAGCGACGTCCGTACTACTCACTACCATCATTTTTGTGATAACCCCCCTATCTACTTACGCACTTGAGCCTGGCGTAAAAGCCCCGGATTTTACGCTACAAAGTTCTGATGGCAACTCTTACACGCTTAGCGATTACATTGGTAACCACAGCGTGGTGCTCGCATGGTTCCCTCGAGCTTTTTCTCCGGGCTGCACGCTGGAGTGTAAATCATTCGCTGAATACGGACACGTGTTAGATGAAATGGGAATTGCATACTTCATGGCAAGCACGGATAACATAAAGCGAGTGGTAAAGTTTGCCAAAGCATTAGATGCCCAATTTCCCATATTGAGTGATTCAAATAAGCAAGTTTCACGGCAATATGGCGTTCTTTTTCTTGGAATGGCAAGTAAAAGGGTGACTTTTTACATTGATAAAGACGGAAAAATCGCCCACGTAGACGATGATGTAAGGCCTGAAACAGCCGCACAAGATATCGTACGAAAAATTAAGGAGTTAGGTATCTAATTATCAGGTGATTAATTTGAATCACCACTAACGGAACCAAGCATGGCACCTATCCACTTTGTTTGATCCTGACTCTCCAAACCGATCTTAAGCATTATAGTCAGAGGAATCGACAGGAGCATTCCAACTGGTCCAAGTACCCACCCCCATAACACTAAGGAAACAAAAACTACCAGTGGCGATAGATTCAGTCCATGACCCATCCATCTCGGCTCTACAAGATTTCCCATAAGCATGTTGACCGAAAAAAATCCAACAAGAGCCATTGCAGCTGGGATCCAACCAAGTTGAACTATTGCCAAAAGCACTGGAGGTACAGATGCGATAACGGATCCCACAGCGGGAATAAAGTTTAGCAAAAAAGTTAGTAACCCCCATAAAATAGCGTAATCAACTCCAAGAAAAGATAACCATAAAAAAATCAATAGGCCAGTAATAAAGCTAATAACAGTTTTTATTGCCATATAGCTATTGACACTTTTTGTGAAAGTTTTCAGCCAGGCGCTGGAGCTTTGCGGACCACGCGCCAAGCTCAATTTTTCGGCAAAACCCATATTTTCGGCAAGAATAAACACTACAGTCAACAAGATCATCAACCCATTTGTCATCACGTTCCCGAAAGAAGCAAGCGTATTAGCCACCAACACCATCAGCGCACCTAAATCAAAGCTACTCTGCCATTGCTCTGAACTAATCACAATACCAAACCCAGCTAACCAAGCCTGGATGTCTGAACTCATTAATGCCAGTTTTAACGAATATTCAGGCAAATCCTTTTGGAAGTTTACCATTGCCGATCCAATTACTGCTCCGAACAATAAACCAGCCGAAAGCATTAAGCCGACAACTAAAATTATAGAAACTCCATGAGGAGTTCCTCGCATGCGAAGTGCCGTCACAAGGGGGGAAACTACCATGGCGATAAAGATCGAGAGAATGAACGGCACGATTAATTCATCAGCCAACCTCATACCTCCCACAATGACTGTGCATGCGGCAAAGATGACAAGTAATCGGTACAAAGGTGAGGCGGTGTCTGACATGTAACATACCTTAGTTTTTCAAAACAAAGAATATTGTCGTAGTTTGAAGCCTTCGAGGGCAACGCGCAACTAAACCAATAAAATATGCGGCACAATTAAGACACTATCAAAATTGGTTTGGATACCTACCATCAAACTGCTGATAGTATTCTCTAATCGCCACCAGGTCAGCAGCGTTATTCCCTGTGGGATAAAATAATTCACCAATAATCACTCTCTTTGTAGAAAAACTTAAACCGACCATAATAATGGGACAATTCATGAGCTTCGCCAATCTCAAGAAACCAGTTTTCCATTTGACCACTTTTTTTCTCGTTCCCTCGGGCGTAATTCCAATTACCACACTCCCCTCTTTTTCCGCAATACTTAAAACATGATCGACCACAGCTATCGGCTGATCCCGGTTTGTGGGAATTCCTCCCAACCAATTAAAAATTGGGCGAATTACTGGCACAAATATGGTGTGCTTAGCAAGCCAAAACATTTTTAAATTAATGGCTAAAATGCTGGCCATAGCGATCACAAAATCCCAATTGGATGTGTGAGGCGCACCAATCAGAAGACCGCGATTAAGATCAGGAATTTTTCCCTCAATACTCCAGCCCATTAGTTTGAGCACAAGCACACCAATCCAACGTGGTATCACACCTCGGTTCGATCGAAGTTGTTTGGGTACCTGTTCGGGAATGGGCATAGTCACCTTTTTTTTAAAAACCTTTTTTGCTAATCCATAACAAGTTTGTAAAACCAGTCGTAAAATTATTGCTCACGAATTATTTCAAAATCGATGTCTGAAAACCGTTCTTGCGTTAATGACAAATTAACCCTGCTAGGTGCCAAGTATGTCAAATGCCCGCCACCATCATAAGCTAAATTATCCCACAATTTATTCTTAAAACGTTCTAATGATTTAGGTGTGCCTCCCGTTATCCAGCGGGCCGAGAATACATTAACATTCTCATAAACCGCCTCTACCGAATATTCGGCCTTCAGCCGAAAAGCGACAACATCAAACTGTAACTGACCTATGACTCCAACAACTATGTCATTATTTTTTAGTGGGAAAAACACTTGTGTACTGCCCTCTTCAGATAATTGCCGGATACCATTTTGTAACTGCTTGGCCTTCATTGGATCTTTGAGTCGAATTAATTTAAAAAGTTCCGGTGCGAAATGAGGTATGCCTATAAATTTTAATTGCTCTCCTTCGGTAAAAGTATCGCCAATCTGAATTGAGCCATGGTTATGTAAGCCAATAATATCACCGGCCTGCGCCTTCTCGAGAGAAACCCGTTCTCCAGCTTTGAAGCTAAAGGCATCGGCGACCCTAACTTCCTTACCAGTCCTCACATGTTTCATCCTCATTCCACGATGATACTGCCCAGAACATATTCGTAAAAATGCAATTCGATCTCGATGTTTTAAATCCATATTTGCCTGTATTTTGAAGACAAACCCGCTAAACGAGGGTTCAGTTGCCGAAACCTCTCTAATCAAAGTCATTCTCGGCTGAGGGTCAGGAGCCCACCTAATAAAATCATCGAGCATTTCTCTTACACCAAAATTTCCTAGCGCGGTACCGAAGAATACCGGCGTCAGCTCACCAGAGTAAAATTTATCGAGACAAAATCGATGAGTTGCTCCATGAATTAGATCTAGCTCCTCAAGTACATCGTCAGCGAAATCGCCCAACACGTCTCTCGCTGCCGCTGAATACAAATCTCGAACTTTATTTTCTCCTGTGAGAATCTGCCCTTTTCCTTGAACATACGCGTGGATAGTATCAGTATAAAAATTGTATACGCCTCGAAACCCTCGCCCCATACCAATCGGCCAATTAATTGGCGCAGCCTGAATTTTTAGTACCGACTCAATCTCGTCAAGCAATTCAATGGGATCGCGGATATCTCGATCCATTTTGTTTATAAAAGTAAAGATCGGCGTTGAGCGCAACCGACAAACGTCCATCAATTTGATTGTTCGTTGCTCTACTCCCCTCGCACCATCAATTACCATCAAAGACGAATCTACTGCCGTGAGAGTCCTATAGGTATCTTCCGAAAAATCTTGATGGCCCGGGGTGTCTAAAAGATTCACCACACAACTACCATACGGAAACTGCATCACCGAGGAGGTAACAGAAATACCCCGTTGTTTTTCCATCTCCATCCAATCAGATGTGGCATGACGATCACTTTTTCGTGCCTTTACGGTGCCTGCAACCTGTATAAGATTTCCTAGCAGCAGCATTTTTTCAGTTATCGTAGTTTTACCCGCATCCGGATGTGAAATAATAGCGAAGGTACGCCGATCTGATTGCTTCAAATTCATTAAAACTCCAAGGACAAAACAAGTTGGCAACGATTATAACCGTGATGAAAAAACTTCACACAACGATATCGCGTAGTTAGAGTATGCTAACATCATCGGAGCTTCATATTTCCCAAGGAATAGACATTCTATAAATTTGTTCGACTTAATAGGGGTATAATNTATCAATGAAGTACATAGGCCAGACTAGGTATGACCATGAAGGGGAAGCGCCTCAAAGTGGCGTTCTCCTATGTAATTTGGGCACGCCAGATGCGCCGTATGCTACAGAACTACGACGCTACTTAAAAGAGTTTTTAAGCGATCCTAGGGTCGTTGAAGTTCCCCGTTTACTTTGGCTTGTGATTTTATACTTAATAATACTTCCACTGCGTCCATCTCGCTCTGCGAAACTGTATAGAAGCGTCTGGACGANTGAGGGAGCACCGCTACTTGTGAATTGTAAAGCGCAAGTCGAAGGAGTCAGGGAACGTCTTCAAAAAAAGTATGGAAGGCAAATCCCTGTTAGTCTTGGAATGCGCTATGGAAATCCGTCTATTCCATCGGCACTCTCCGAGTTAACAGCGCTTAATGTTCGAAATATAGTTGTGTTGCCACTCTATCCTCAGTACTGCGCAGCCACGACGGGATCTACATTTGATGCAATAGCCAAAACGATGATTAAATCTCGATGGGTTCCGGAACTTCACTTTATAGGCGGTTATCAACAATCATCGGAATATATCATGGCCATAAGTGAGACTATTCAAACTCACTTTAAGGAAAACGGAAGGCAGAAAAAATTAATATTTTCATACCATGGTACACCGCAAAAGTATCTCGAAAATGGCGATCCATACCACTGCTTTTGCCATCAAACCACGCGGCTCGTCAGGGAGTTTGTGGGACTCAAAGAAGAGGATGTACTAACCACCTTTCAATCCCGTTTTGGCCGAGAACCCTGGCTGCAACCCTATACTGACAAAACATTAGAAGAACTTCCCTTAAAAGGCATATCCTCTGTGGCTATTCTTTGTCCTGGTTTTTCATCTGATTGCCTCGAAACATTGGAAGAGATTCAAGTAGAAGCACGAGATATTTTTACCAAAGCCGGAGGTTCGGAGTTCCACTACATTCCGGCACTCAATTCAACGCCCCAGCACTTGGACGCACTAACAAAAATTGTCAGTCGTCACCTAGACTAATTTACCCATTTCACCCAAAGAGACGCGGTTTTTGTAAAGCTGCACCCAATGTGCCAAAACAGGACCACAATCAGCCCTTGTCTTTTTAACAGCAAGATGATCTGCGCGAGTATCGCCATTACAAAGTATAACAATTGGCTTGCCTTGGTTGCTTGCCCAAATACAAAAACGATATCCAGAGAATACTTGTAGAGAGGAGCCGACAACCAATAATCCAGATGATGCGTTCATCATATCCATACATGAATTTACTCTGCCATGCGGCACAACGTCTCCATAAAACACTACGTCTGGTTTCAATAAACCACCGCAAAGATGACAACTCGGAATAATCAAAGAGGTAAAATCTAAATCATCGATCTTGGAATCAGCTTCAGGAGTAATTCTATGAATTTTTTTGAAAAAATTAGGGTTATGTTTTTTAAATAAATCTTGAAGAAACTGTCTCGACTGTAAATCCCCACAGCTTAAGCACAAAACCGTATCGGCTCGCCCATGCAAATCAATAACGCCTCTGCTGCCGGCTTTTTCATGAAGACCATCAACATTTTGCGTAACTAGCCCTGATATTAAGCCCATTTTTTCCAATTGAACCAATGCCAAATGCGCATTATTGGGCTTCGCCGCACTCATGAATCGCCATCCAGCGATATTCCGTGCCCAAAACTGTTTTCTGCTCATTTCATTTACAAGGAATTCTTGGTACTTAACGGGAGATTTACGTTGCCATTTTCCCTCAGAATTTCGATATGTAGGAATTCCTGAGAGCGAGCTAATTCCTGCTCCTGTAAGCACAAGCCATTGGGTTTGTGACATGAGAAAATTGAGAATTGACTTCAGAAGAGGCTCCGTGTATGTGATTACAAAGTCCATGGCATTTTATTTTTCCAATAAAATAACGGCGGATTATTGCAATAAAAACACATATATAATATTCAATTAGAGACATTACACAAAAAGTAAGTATAAAATTACTANNACATAAATAATACGAAAATATTTGTCTAATGGTCATTCAAGATTACGTGAAAACGTTAGGGCAAGCTGCCGCAGTCGCATCGAGGTCTATTGCCTGTGCAACTTCCGAAGCCAAGGATAAAACACTCGCGCTTATCGCAGAGCACCTTGACTCAGACCGACAACTAATTATTTCAGCAAATAAAATAGATCTGGAGAAAGCTCAAAATCATGCGCTAGATCCTGCGATGATTGAGCGTCTTGAATTAGGCTCCAGCCAGGTCGACCAGATGCTCGAGGGGCTCCATCAGGTTATCAGTTTATCTGATCCAGTCGGGGAGGTAACTGATATAGGGCGACGTCCTAGCGGAATTGACTTAAAAAAACTGCGCGTCCCACTGGGCGTTATAGGGATTATTTATGAGTCACGTCCCAACGTAACTATTGACGCCGCAAGCTTGTGTCTCAAGGCAGGTAACGCTTGTATACTTCGTGGCGGGAGCGAAGCAATAAACTCAAATCGTGCAATCGGCGCAAGCATTCAAAACGCTCTCTCAAAATCTACACTACCCGGAGCGTCCATCCAAATTGTCAACACGGCAGATCGTCGTGTTGTTTCAGAATTACTTACCCTCTCGAGTTTTGTCGACATAATAATACCTCGTGGCGGCAAAGGTCTTATTGAAAAGGTAATTGAAAAGAGCAGCATTCCTATTATAAAGCATCTGGATGGAAACTGTCACATGTATATTGACGATAGCGCCAATTTAGACATGGCAGTTGCATTAACTGTGAATGCCAAAACTAGTCGCTATGGGGTCTGTAATGCGCTCGAATCGTTATTAATTGCGAAAAACGAGGCCAAAAGAATTTTGCCTTTACTATGTTCAGAAATGAGAGAAAGACAAGTCGAACTTCGGGGGTGCAATAAAACTCGATGCCTCGTCAAGGAAATAAAAGCTGCTACTGAAGCAGACTGGTCTCTCGAATACTTAGCACCAATATTATCGATAAAAATCGTTGCCGATATTTCAGACGCAATTGATCACATAAACAAATATGGCTCGCGTCATACCGACTGTATCGTCACCGAAAATACTGATAATGCAAAACGATTTGTCAAAGAAGTTGACTCAAGTTCCGTGATGGTTAACGCCTCAACTAGATTTGCAGATGGATTCGAATACGGGTTAGGAGCCGAGATTGGAATTTCAACTGATAAAATCCACGCTCGGGGTCCAGTAGGTTTACACGGGCTTACTTGTCAAAAATGGGTCGTCTATGGCGACGGAACCATTCGTAAGTAAAATGTCGCTCGCACTTTTGGGAGGCACATTTGATCCAATACATATAGGCCATACGGGCATTGCCAAATATCTTTTCGAACAGCTACAAGTCGATGAACTGAGACTTGTACCGTGTGGTCGCTCNTGCCATAAACCAACCCCAGTTGTATCCAACCAACATCGACTAGCGATGCTTGAAATTGCATTAAAACAGTATCCGGAACTTACACTTCAGACGAACGAGTTGGATACTAGTGCTCCAAGTTACACTATTGATACGCTTCGTTTGGTTAGGGCTCAAATTGGTTCAAAAAGGTCGCTCTTTATGTGCATAGGAATGGACGCTTTCAGTACTTTACATAAATGGAAAGAATGGAAGAGACTTCTAGATTATGCGAATATAGTAATAGTAAGTCGCGCAACTGCAAGCTTCCCTGTCACAGAAGCTCTGGTTAAATGTATCAAACAAAATGAATGTAGTTCATTAGAGAAACTTCTAAAGATGTCATGTGGCGTATTTTATTTCTGTAATTCGACACCTATATATGGTTCATCTACTGAAATAAGGAGACTGAAAAAGCAGCGTTTTGACATAAAAAAGTATGTAACGCCTGCCGTAGAAAAATACATCACGGAAAATAATCTATATTGTTAAATACTTAATATGGAAAACACTCTTAAAAAAATAATCGTCAGCTCCTTGAAAAATGCGAAAGTATTTGACATCACAAGGCTAGATGTTCGATCTAGTAGTAGTGTAACTGATGAGATGATTATCGCTACAGGCTCATCCACCCGGCAAGTAAAAGCTGCGTGTAGGCACGTGCTAATTGATGCCAAGACGCAGTTCGGCACGATTCCAATCGGGATCGAGGGAGAGGATGTAAGCGAATGGATCTTGATCGATTTTGGCGATATTGTTATTCATATCATGTTGAAGTCGATACGTGAATTCTATAATCTAGAACGTTTGTGGTCTTTCAGTAATATTCACGAAGAAGAAACAGTTTCAAACATTGAAATAACAATACCACCGCAACAATTATGCAAATAACAATTGTCGCAGTTGGAACACGAATGCCCAACTGGGTTCAAGAGGGTTTTATCGAATATCAACGCAGGCTCCCCGTTAATATACGTCCAAAATTAATCGAAGTACCTTTGGCGAAAAGACGTAAAACAACCGTTAAAGAAAATGCAGTAGAAAAGGAAAGTGAAGCACTATTCAAAAACACCCAGCAAGACGATTGTGTTATCGTTCTCGATGTTCTGGGAAGCAAAGTAAGCACCAATGAGGTTGCCGATTTTCTAAAAGACTGTCAACTTCAAAGCAAAAACATTCACTTTTTAATTGGGGGGCCGGATGGAATTTCTCCCAATTATATTCGCCGAGCCCAGTTTTGCTGGTCTCTTTCTGAGATGACCCTACCCCACTCTTTAGTACGGATCATCCTCCTAGAGCAACTCTACAGAGCATGGAGCATACGTTCTAATCACCCCTACCACAGAGCCTGAAGAGAAAAATAGAAATGGATGACAACCCTGCTTTTGTCAACGATACAGAATTGAAGCGGCTGTTTTCAAAACGGGTCTTATTTGCATCATTGGTCGCGATAATGATGGGGGTTTTGGTCATCGGGCGCTATTTCGATCTACAGATAAATCAACATCAAGATTTCGTCACACAATCAAACAACAACCGAGTATTGATGCGTCCAGTAAGCCCACCACGAGGATTGATTTTTGATCGTAATGGTACATTATTAGCCGACAATAAACCGACTTATAACCTAACAATCGTTAATGAGCGCAGTGACAACGTGGAGATTCTTCTTGATGACCTCCGGCAGCTAATTGAAATCTCTACCCAAGATATCGCCCAGTTTAGAAAGAAACTTAAACGTCGCAAGCCCTACCAAAATATTCCACTCAAGTATAATCTAAGTGAGCGTGAGAGAAGCATTCTTGCTGTGAATAGCTTTAGATTAGATGGAGCTGAGGTGTCTGCAAAATTGACACGATATTATCCAAAAGGTCCACTTTTTGCTCATGTTATTGGCTATGTCAGCCGCATAAATGAAGTAGAAAACCGAAATATCGATATTTCGCTATATCGTGGAACGGATTCTATAGGGAAGTTAGGTATTGAAAAATACTATGAAAATGTACTTTTAGGAAAGTTAGGGCATGAGCATGTCGAAACTAATGCTCGTGGACGCGTAATGAGATCTCTTAGTAAAGAGGATCCTGTTCCGGGTGCGAATTTAAANTTATATTTAGACGCGAACCTCCAGTACACCGCGCAGGAGATCCTAAAAGACAAACGTGCCGCTCTTGTGGCTATCGAGATTAAAACGGGCGGAATACTTGCGATGGTCAGCACACCCAGCTACGACCCTAATAAATTTGTCCTAGGAATAAGCCAAGAAGACTACTCAGAATTAGTAACGTCAAAGAACCAACCATTGTTTAACCGAGCAATTCGTGGACAATATCCGCCAGGTTCAACAATTAAACCCATGTTCGGTTTAATTGGACTCCAAAACAAAAGTGTCACGACTGAACACGTAATCAACGACCCAGGCTTCTTCATTTTGGAGGGAGTTCAACGCCCGTGGCGTGACCATAATTCAGACAAAGGCGGGCATGGAGAGGGTATCGATTTAGCGCGGGCAGTAATCGAATCTTGTGATGTCTTCTTTTACAACATGGGCTTAGATATTGGCATCGAAACATTATCTTCTTTTAGCTCGATGTTTGGTCTTGGCCGAGTCACCGGAATTGACCTATATGGCGAACAACCCGGATTAATGCCCTCGAAAGCGTGGAAAAAGCAATCTCTGAGAGAGCCGTGGTTTGATGGAGATACCATCAACGTAAGCATTGGACAAGGTTTCATGCTTGCGACTCCTCTTCAATTAGCCGTGATGACGGCAAGAATAGCCTCACGTGGTGGCCAAGTAGTGCCCAAGCTTGTTGCATCAAAAGATGGTGTGCATATAAAAAACGATAGTTCTTTTTTTACGCCCATGGATATCCATGCTGAATACTGGACCTACATGCATCAAGCAATGCAAAATGTAGTACATACTCCTCTCGGAACAGCCTATCGAATCGGAAAAGATCTTAACTACCTGATGGCTGGTAAAACTGGCACCGCGCAAGTGATTAGTATTGACGCAGATAAAGAGTATGACAAAACACAAATTGACCAAACACAGTGGGACCATGCCTTGTTCATCGCTTTTGCTCCTGTAGAGGATCCAAAGATTGCGATGGCCTTAATTGTAGAAAATGGCGGACATGGGAGCTCGACCGCAGCACCGATTGCCCGTGTTATTTTAGATGCCTATTTCAACCAAGTTGAGAAACAAATGCTGGTGGACGGATAAATCATGTACAAAAGCGACTTTGTCCGTCAGTTACAAACGCCCAGTGGTGGCTCACAATTGCGTCGATCTGTACAAATAGATTACTCGCTTTGTGCTATTTTACTAATTTTATGCGGTATCGGACTCCTAGTTATATACAGCGCAACAGGGCAAAGTGTTTTTTACGTCAGGCGACAATTAATCTTTGTACTCGCAGGCTTTTTTATAATGATTTTGTTTGCTCAATTTCCACAGCGTTTTTGGGAACGTTGGACATCAGTAATATACTTGATTGGCGTTATTTCACTGGTAGGCGTTTTACACTTTGGAATTGAAATTAACGGTGCTCAGCGTTGGCTAGATTTGAAATTTACTCGCCTTCAACCGTCGGAGCTGATGAAAATATGTGTCCCATTGATGGTTTCTGCTTACATTGCCAAACGCGCAATTCCTCCGTCTTTAAAGCATGTCAGCGCTGCCGTGATTTTAATTTCAGTTCCGGCGTTACTTGTGTTGCAACAACCCGACCTCGGTACTGCTTTATTAATCTCTGCAACTGGTTTTTTTGTTCTATTCTTGGCCGGGATTAGGCGTCGATATCTACTTGGAGCTGTCGCCCTTGCGCTCGCGGCCTTGCCAAGTTTATGGTTTTTCGTGATGCTTGACTATCAAAAACAACGCGTATTAACGTTACTAAATCCTCAGCATGACAAATTGGGTGCTGGTTGGAATATTATTCAATCAACCACAGCGATTGGTTCTGGTGGTTGGTCAGGTAAAGGTTGGACGCAAGGAACTCAGTCGCAACTTAATTTCTTACCGGAAAGCCATACTGATTTTATCATTGCGGTTCTCGCTGAAGAGTTCGGCCTAATCGGCGTACTGACGCTCTGTATATTGTACACATTACTTATTGGTAGATGTCTTTATATCAGTCTTAATTCGTCAACAATGTTCGGACGGTTAATGGCTGGAAGTATTGCTTACACTTTTTTTATCTTTGTNTTTGTAAATCTTTGCATGGTTTCAGGACTATTGCCAGTGGTAGGCGCCCCATTACCTTTAATCAGCTATGGCGGTACCGCGATTGTGACGTTGTTCGCTGGATTTGGTATCATTATGTCTATCGGTAATGAATCAAAAAAAGTAGGAGCGTAAATTGGAAAAGGGGAAATTCTACAGAATTGCAATAATATGTATATTTCTTTCGTCTCCGGTATTAAGCGATTATTCAAATCATCCGGATGGTATTAAATTCGCAGAACATATGTTCGATAAGCATGAGTTCTCAAAATCGTCGACCATTAAACTACTGAGAGTCGCACAACGTTCAGATTCAGTGATTAAGGCAATGCAACGCCCCGCGGAAAAAACCAAGCCATGGTACCAATATAAGAAGCACTTCATAACCAAACAACGAATCAAAAATGGTGTAGCTTTCTGGCGGAAAAATAAATCATTTTTACGGCAAGCGGAAGAGAGATTCGGTGTTAATGCTGCAATAATCGTCAGCATTATCGGCGTAGAAACAAACTATGGACGTAATGTAGGATCCCACAGAGTTATTGACGCCCTCTGTACGTTAGCCTTCGATTACTATACAAAAATCGAAAAACGAGAATCTCGAAAAGTGTTTTTCACGGTGCAACTAGAGAATTTGCTCTTGCTCGCGCGCGAACAAAAACAAGATCCTTCTCAATTAATTGGATCGTATGCTGGCGCAATGGGATTAGGACAATTCATGCCGAATAGCTACAGAAATTTCGCTGTAGACTTCGACGGGGATCAATTCGCAGATATATGGAACAATCCGGGCGATGCGATAGGAAGCGTTGCCAATTACTTTACCAAACATGGCTGGGTTCCCGGCGACATTGTCGCCTTGCGTGGACAGCACAAACCCACAAGCGATGTAGACGCACCCTCAAACTATCAAATCAAATCTGGAGATACACTATATTCGATCGCTAATTCCTTCGGCCTAACGGTTGCAGAAATACAACGATCAAACACACTTTCAGACGCAGATGTGTTATCCGTTGGAGAAACTCTTTTTTTACCCACAGAAATAGAATTCAATAAGTTATCAAGGCCGTCGATGTCAATTGGGGATCTAAAGCTAGCGGGTCTTTCTGCTCTCGAGCCCGCGGATGTAAATCGGCTCGCTCTGCCAATAATGCTGGATATTGGGACAGAGAAAGAATATTGGCTCGGACTTCAAAACTTTTATGCAATCAGCCGCTACAACCCCCGGATAAAATATGCCATGGCTGTCTATCAACTAAGCGAATTAATACGGAGTCAATATTGTGATCCAACGACTGTTTGCTAGTAAAAATTTTTATATATTTTTTTTTTTATATGGCTGCAGTAATACAGAACATATCATCCTAGACAAGGACGGTCCGGGCGAGTTAATAAATATCGACTCAATATCTAAGGTCATCCCAAAATTTGAAGAGGTTACTCGTGCAGGTAACCGAAATCCATACACTCAGTTCGGTGTTACATATCACTTACTCCCTACTGCTGAAGGATATAAACAAAAGGGTATAGCGTCATGGTATGGAAAGAAATTTCATGGTCGACGAACAGCAAACGGGGAAATATATGATATGTATGCGCTGACTGCGGCCCACACTATTCTACCCATACCTTCATATGCAAGAGTAACCAACATGAGTAACCAAAAATCAGTGGTAGTAAGAATCAACGATCGCGGTCCATTTCACTCGAACAGAATCATTGACCTTTCGTACGTCGCGGCACTAAAGCTCGACTTTGTTGAGAAAGGCACTACACAAGTCGAAGTTGAAGTCATAACACCTCCACGGACTGTGGGTGGCTATTCTTTGTCCAATCCCAAAAAAACGATAGCTAATATTGAAGAAAAAAAACAGTTTGACTTCTCGAGCGGCATGTATCTCCAAGCCGGTGCTTTCTCGACTTGGGCAGCTGCACAAGAATTTCAGACGAATCTGGCAACACTTACGTCAACTCCTATCAACTTGCTGCAAGAGAACCACCTCACAAAAATAATAATTGGACCACTGACAGATCTGAATGCCTTGAACACACTCAGTAACTTATTAAAGAAAAATTTCAATATAATACCGATAGTACACAGACCGTGAAGTCTCGCGCGAAGTTTAGAAATAGAAAATTTACAATAGAATTTAAAACGATAGTATGCTTACAGTGATGTTTTAGAAGGAGTTGACATCTTTATGTCCAAAAAATTGGTTATAAGCGTGTTGAATTGCATTATTTCCATCATGATTTCACAAGCAATCCTAGGACAAGAGGCATTACCAAAAGCCCCAGAGATAGATGCGAAATCTTGGATCTTGATAGATGCGAACACAGGATTTGTTATCACTGAGAATAATGCTGATATAGCTTTACCTCCAGCTAGTTTGGTGAAAATGATGACCACCTATATCGCCTCAAAGCAAATAAGGGTCGGGAGACTAGATAAATTTGAAAACGTCACCATAAGCGATAATGCGTGGGCCAAAGGGGGGGCTAAAACAGACGGTTCGACGATGTTTCTCAATCCGAGGAGTCAAGTTCCGATAATTGACTTAATCCGAGGTATCATAGTCCAGTCTGGGAACGATGCGGCCATAGCGCTAGCCGAACATATTAGCGGCAGTGAAGAGAGCTTTAGTGTCCTTATGAATCAAACTGCGAAAGATATTGGCATGAGTAACACTTTTTTTTCGAATTCTACAGGCTTACCCGCAGATGAAATGAGGTCTTCAGCACGTGATTTATCCATTCTCGCAAGGTTAATTGTGCAAGGCGATTCAGACCACTATTCAATATATTCTGAAAAATATTTCCAACACAACGATATAAATCAACCGAATCGAAACCGCCTGCTATGGCGCGATAGTACCGTAGACGGATTGAAAACGGGGCATACACAGGCAGCTGGATACTGTCTTGTCGCATCTGCTAAACGAAATGATATGCGTTTGATTTCTGTCGTTATGGGTGCCCCAAGCGCGGAAATAAGAGCGCGCCAATCGCAAACACTTCTCTCTTACGGATTTCGTCATTTTATTACGAAAAAAATATACTCGGCAGGCGACTTAGTCAAAGAAAATGCAAAGGTTTGGTTTGGAGAGGAAAATTTTGTGAATCTCGTAGTAGCGGATGATATCACTCTCACCTTTCCAAAGCGTGCAGAGAAACTTTTAGCTGCGAAAATAATTATTGATGAGCAGCTTAATGCTCCGTTAATGACTGGGCAAGAAGTTGGACGACTCCAAGTAAGTTTGACTGAAAAGGATCTCATAGATATAGCCATCGTTTCGGAAAAAGATATATATCAGTCGGGAATATTAGCTCGTTTATTCGACTGGATAGTATTATTTTTAACAAAAATAATGTCCTAATTTTTTCAAACGAGGCGCTTTTTGCTCGAATATAGTATGTATTTAATAGAATTCCAAATAAATCAATGCTAAATGACCCCCCCAAGATCACTTTTCCATGCGACTACCCCATAAAAATAATAGGAGCAAACCACCCTGATTTTAAATTACAAGTCACAACGGTACTGCAACAGCATGTTTCAGATTTTGATCAAGGTCTCGCATCAACAAGAATTAGCGCACGTGGTACGTGGATCGCTTTGACCGTGAATATTATAGCAACAGGAAAATCACAACTTGACGCTATTTTTCGTGACCTTAAGGCTTGCATCCACGTGCGTTTGGTAATCTAAAAATGTGCCTCTCAAAGAAGCTTACAGTACGTCAACTCGGAATTCAGCCATATCAGAGCACACTCAATGCAATGCACCATTTTACAAAAACAAGGACCGCCGAGACCGTAGACGAAATCTGGTTGTTAGAACATCCCCCAACTTTTACTCTAGGACTAACTGGAAACAAAAAGGATATCTTTTTTTCAAACAATATCCCTGTTATTAAAAGCGACCGAGGGGGTCAAGTCACTTATCATGGTTTAGGCCAGATAACTGCTTATGTGTTAATAGATTTGAAGCGCAAAAATCTTTCTATTCGTGGATTGGTCACGAGATTAGAACACATAATTATTGATGCTCTTGTTCATTGGAAAATAAGTGCATCAACACAAACAGGACATCCGGGCGTTTACATTAACAACGAGAAAGTAGCGTCAATAGGCCTTCGAGTAAAAAATTGCTGCTCATATCATGGATTCAGCCTGAACGTAGATATGGACCTTACTCCTTGGCAACAGATTTCTCCGTGTGGGCAAAATGTCAATATGACACAAATTGCCGATCAAGTAAAAGATAAGGTATCACTCTCCTTGATCTCTGAGGTTCTGTTGCAAAAATTCCAACAAAACTTACACTTTCGTTATTTAAAGACTATCCAATCTACACATAATCACTATGCGTAAGAATTTAATAAATAGAGACTTACTTTAATGAACACGAAAACCGTTACACCGCCACAAAGGTCTGCGAGACTAAAGCAAGGGGAAAAGCACCGAGACGCCAAGAAAGTGGAAAGAATACCAGTCAAAGTGGTCCCGTCAACAGAAATCGTTCGAAAGCCAGCGTGGTTAAGAGTTCCAATCAGCACCTCTGCAAAGGTTCACCTAATCAAAAATGTGTTGCGAAAAAATAGACTCTCGACAGTCTGCGAGGAAGCGTCATGCCCCAATCTTAATGAATGTTTCTCCAATGGAACCGCAACATTTATGATCATGGGGGATATATGCACTAGACGATGTCCATTTTGTGATGTTGGTCACGGAAAGCCTATGCCCCTAGATAAAAATGAGCCTAAAAATTTATCGCAAGCGATAGCGGAAATGAGTTTGAAATATGTTGTTATTACCTCAGTGGACAGAGATGATCTTCGTGACGGTGGGGCTCAACACTTCGCAGATTGTATTAGCTCAGCTAGACAAAGAATTCCAGAATTGAAGATCGAAGTTCTGGTGCCTGATTTTCGGGGTCGTATGGAAGTGGCATTGGATATATTGAGCGATACGCCACCAGACGTTTTTAATCATAATATTGAGACAATTCCAAGTCTTTACAGGAAAGTAAGGCCAGGCGCAAATTATGAATGGTCTCTGAATCTTTTGAGCAAGTATTTATCACGAAATCCAACGGTCCCCACAAAATCAGGCCTCATGGTTGGGTTAGGCGAAACAAAAGCTGATATCTTTAATACAATTGGGGATCTGCGCTCAAGCGGCGTGACAATGCTTACCGTAGGTCAATACCTTCAGCCCTCAGTTGATCATCTGCGAATAGAGAGATTTGTCCACCCTAGAGAATTTGAAGAGTATGCCGAATACGCACTCAAAATCGGCTTCACTCATGCTGTATGCGGGCCGTTGGTAAGATCCAGTTATCATGCCGAAAAACAAGCTTTAGACTAATCGTGAGGCAATGGTAATCTCTGGTTTAGTTCTAATTATGGTCACGATTTGTAATATCGTCTAATGCTCAGCTTAATTAACCACCAAACAGCAAAAGTTTAGTTTTTACTACTTTTTCCTGTGACAAATAATTGATTAAGAGAACAGAATATGTTCTCAATCTCAGCATCCTCACCTGTCGATTTCGTCGACCCATACCTCTCGCAGTGGTTCGCCAAAGTCATCATAAATAAGTTTTTTATACCTTCTAGAGTTATTTTGAGTTAGAGGTTTAGCCTTTGTAGTTTTTTCTTTTCGAGCATCAACGGCCGCAACAACGTCGTTGAGAAACATTTTGCTTTCCGAGGATTCCTCAATCTCATGGACTCGCCGAACGCGTGGCTCGTTAGTATTCGGACCAGATTCCCCAAGCGATATTTTCTCAATCGATCCACCATTAGACAGATAGTCTTGTGTTTTTGCCAAAATGTCTTCACGTATGGATTTTTTACTAAGCTTCACTTTGCGTTTTTCACATAAAATTTAAAAAATAGTAGCGAATTTCTGAATGACAAACAACACAACCAAGTTACTCCCCCTTCGCTATTGACGAGTTCATCAACAACATCCCACGTATCCGACTTGGTACCACCAGGAGAGCTGGCGTCAATAACAAAGTCATCACAGTAGATAATAACAAACCATCGACGATAGCACTGGCGAGCGGCTGCCACCAAGAGACAATCATGCCACCTCTCTCCCATGTACGATTAATAATATCAATACTGAGACCGTTCGCGAGTGGTAGCAAACCCACTATAGTTGTTGTCGAAGTCAAAATGATTGGTCGAAAACGAGATTTTGTTGCCTCAAAAACAGCCGCTTCTACTGTTATACCGACGGATTTTTTCTTTGTATAGTTATAGGTATGCAACAAGACGATGTTGTTATTAACAACAATCCCAGCCAAAGCGACAATGCCAATACCTGTTAATGTAATACTGAATACGTCTTCACTGACCAACAATCCCAACAAAACACCCGCTGTAGATATAACTACCGAAAATAAGATTAAAAATGTCTGATAAAAGCTGTTAAAGTGCGCCAGCATGAGCACCAGCATCAGTCCCAAAGCCATTCCGAAAGAAACTAACAAAAAGTTAGCAGATTCGGCCTGCTCCTCATTAACCCCACGAAACTTTACTTTGACATTGTGAGGAATATCAGCATTTTTCAGCCATGCACCAATCTGTCGTATTTGGTCGTCAATCAGAAAGCCTTCCTCCGAGGACGCCATAATCATGACTGACTCTCGCATATCTAGCCGTTGTATTGTGTCAATTTTATCAACAGGACGTCTTTCTGTAAAAATACCTATCGGGATAGAACCAAGGGCTGAGCCCACAAGAAGGCCNTCTAATTCAGCGAAGTTTCGCTGNAATTTAGGGTATCTAAGACGTATTTCAACCTCTTCCTCAGAATCATTGGGTCGAAAATTACTCAAAGGTAATCCATTTGTAACTAGTTGTATCGACTGCCCTAGAGTCTTTACATTTACATCAGTCATAGACGCTAAAGATCGATCAATTCGAAATTCCCACTGAACACCCGCAATCGGCCTTGTATCTTCCAAATTCCTAAATCCATCTACGTTTTTCGAGATCCATCGTTTTATGCGATCCACAGTTCGATACATTTCATCACGATTTGTGGAAGATATTTGAAGTTGCAAATCCTTTCCAACCGGCGGGCCATTGTCAAGATTCTGGCCTGTAGCAATGACGCCAGGAATTTTACCTAACTCTACTCGAATTTTTGCGAAAACCTGCGCACTAGACAGATCACGTTCTTTACTGGGAGTTAGTTCAACGAAAAATACGCTTATTTGGTCTTTACTTGTGTCCTTTCGAATGAGCCAGGCCTCACCACTAGTTGCATGAAGTTTTTTGATTTCATCAAACTCATTTATACTTTTGGCAACTTGATCGGTAAGACCACGTTTTTGACTAACAGAGAGATTACCTTGGGCCCGAACTGATATGGTACCGAAACGGTGTTCAGTCTCTGTAAAAAATTCACTCCCAGATCCAAACTTTGCATATGCCAAGAACACCGATAACAAAAATGTTATCAATACAGCTGCCGATATCAGTGGCCGGTTAATCACCTCTTGTAAAAGTTTGAGATAGATGGCGTAAAAACACGTCAGAAAACCATTCAAAGCATGTTTCGACTCATAACTTAAATTCTCTGAACTATTCGAAAGTAATCTGCGTTTAATTGCCACTCCAAGCGTTGGGGCAAATATCAATGCGTATAACAATGACCAAAGAAGCACAGCGAATACAGTAACTGGCATATATGCCATGAATTTACCTGTTGTACCCGGCCAAAATAGTAACGGCGAAAAAGCAGCCAAAGTTGTTCCTACAGACGCAGTTATCGGTAATCTCATTCGTTCAACTGCTTCTTTATACGCCTCAAAGGCATTTACACCCGTTGCAATTCTGGCATCTGCAAATTCAACTACGACAATCGCACCATCAATCAGCATTCCTAATGATAATAACAAACCAAACATGACGACAAAGTTGTAGCTATATCCAAGAAACAAAATTACGACCAATGAACCAAGAAGACAAAATGGCACAGCTAGTGTTACTAATATGCCCGATTGAAAGCCCAAAGTAGCAACTACGAGAATAAGGACAAATGCCATCGCAGTTAAAATATTCCCTGACAGCTCGTCCACAAGCGCCCGTGAATAAGGAGCTGAATCAAATAAGAAGTCTATTTTGATATTTTGAGAAAATAATTGCCGATCTCTTGCAACGAGGTCTCTCACCAATTGCACCGCTTCAATTGAATTTGCACCTGGACGCTTCATCACATCGAGCGTTATCGCATCAATACCATTCACCGTGCTAAATCCGGTGACATCCTTAAATTTTCTCTCTATTTGAGCTACGTCTCCTAGCTTTACAACTCCGCTTTTAGAACTCTTTATTGGAAGTTCTCTCACGTCTTGCTCGTTCTCGATTAGAGCAGGTAGCTCTATACCAAAAAAACCTGATTTCGTCTCTAATTGACCTGCAGGTACAACAAGGTTGTTAACTGAAAAAATATTAAAAATCTCATCTAATGTAACTTGATAATATCCCAGTAGCTCTGGCATTAGTAAGATCTCTAATACCTCTTCCCGATATCCGCCTAGTTTGGCCTCTAACACATGCGGCAACTTTTCAAACTCTTCCTCAAAATGCTTTGCAATAGCACTCAGCTCTCGATGAGAGTTGCCTGGAGCCGAAAACGCAACCACGACCTCCGGCAACCGGATACTTATCTCTTCGATTATTGGTTCCTCGGTATCCTCTGGAAATTTGGTACTCGCTCTCTCGACTGCGTTTCTAAGATCAGTCAAGACCCCTTTTAGTTGGCGATCTATTTCAAACTCCACAATAATTTGGATGGAGTCATCTCGAGCAGTCCCATTTATTTCCTCCACGCCGTCTAGTTTTTTCAATTCGTTCTCAATTGGTGCGATTAGTAGCCGAGCACCGTCATCTGATGAAATTCCCTCAAGTTGTACCAAAATTAAAAAAACAGGTATTTGTATGTCTGGTTCCATTTCAACAGGGAGAGTTTTAAATGCAAAAACACCTGCAAACAAAACCAGAAACATGATGAATAGAGTAACTTTCGGTGTCGTAATTAGAGAGCTTATGGCACCTACTATAAAAGGATGCTCTGCTTCCTCTTTATTCATTTGTATTGCCTTCAAAAACTGGATCTATGATCTCACCAGCTAACACATAATTCTGTCCAACGGTTATCAGTGCAACAGTTTTCGGTAAGCCCGTAACCCAGATTCCATACTCACTCTCACCAACAATGGTTACATTAACGTTTTCAACAACATTACCATCCGAAATTATCCTAACAATAATCTTGCCATTATCATCAAGTAATAGAACAGAACCCGGAATTTGGTGTGCAATAACCCTAGGAGCCGTCACGATTAAATTTCCCAACACTCCTGCCCGCAAATGCGACGCCGGGTTTGCAAATGTTGCCTCTACCAAAAACGTTCGAATTTTAGAATCAGCTACACTAGATATGTAGTTAATAGTTGCTGCATACTCTTCTCCATACTTAACCTTGAAATCAACTGATTGTGCGGTTTCAAGGTAGCTAATTTGAAGATCTGTCGCATTAGCCCTTACTAGGATTGGATCGAGTTCGACTATCGATCCACATAATCCTCCGGGTTGTAAGTAATCCCCAACTTCAGCAGATCTTGTCTCTAAAAAACCATTAAAAGGCGCCTTTATCTGCAAATTATCAACTGCGTCTCTTGCTAGATTCAAACGAACTCTAGCCTTTTCTAAATCTGCAGCTGCTCTGGCAATTGTTAATTCAGATTGAAACTGATTTCGCTTGAGACTCAGAAATCCCGTATATTCAAGCTGTGATTTATGAAAAGATGACTGAGCGCTGACATAGTCTGCTTGTCGGCCATCGCTGTCTAGTTCGCATATCGTTTGCCCAGCAGTCACGAACACCCCTCGAGCTTGCGGCGTACTAATCACCTCGCCGGTAATTTGTGCCCGCAAAAAAACGTGCCGATTGGCGTGGGTTTCTGCGAACAATTTCATAGTAGGTGAATAATATTCCCACGAAAGATACCTTGCCTGCACTTGCGTTAGCGCAACAACATCCCCCGCACCGAAATCACTGAGAGATTGCGTTTTNTGCGGGAACCAAAGTCCACTTAACAACCACACTAGAATAGTGACCGCCAACAGGAGTGAAACTCGAACATTACGGTTCACAGAAACACCTCCGCGGAAATACTAACAACCTTAAAAGATTATTATCTAAAATTCTGTCTTGACGCGAACCTATATAGTCAGAAGCGGCGCTATAACCAGACTGACAATCGCCATAACATTTATTAGAATATTCATTGAAGGTCCNGATGTATCTTTGAAAGGATCTCCTACTGTGTCTCCAACAACAACTGCAGCATGAGTTTCTGAACCCTTGCCTCCATGATTCCCTTTTTCTACAAACTTTTTTGCGTTATCCCATGCGCCGCCAGCATTCGCCATCATCAGTGCGAGAGAAACGCAACCCAACAACCCGCCTCCCAGCATCCCACCCAGTGCTTCTGCTCCCAGACCAATGCCCACCAGAACCGGCATTGATACCGCAATAATCCCAGGAAGCATCATTTTTTTAAGTGCCGCCTCAGTTGCGATCTTCACGCATTTTTCTGAGTCTGGATCAGACTCGCCCTCCATCAGTCCAGCGATCTCTCGAAATTGTCTACGGATCTCGTTGATCATTTCAAACGCTGCATCACCTACTGCGGTCATAGTGATCGAAGAGATCAAAAATGGTATACACGCGCCAATAAACATACCCACCAGCACAACCGGCTTGGTCAACTCAAGGGAAAACTCTGGATTTTTGACGGACACTACTGCCGCATATGCGGATATTATTGCTAAAGCAGCTAAGGCCGCAGCTCCTATCGCAAACCCTTTTCCAATCGCAGCGGTCGTGTTACCTAATTCGTCAAGAGAATCGGTAATCTCTCGCACATCCTCACCCATTCCGGCCATTTCAGCTATACCTCCAGCATTGTCTGCAACGGGTCCGTATGCATCAATCGCCATTGTGATGCCAACGGTTGATAGCATTCCGACTGCTGCAATCCCCACACCATAGACACCAGCTAGTCCAGTAGATATAAAAATTACACCAGCAAGTACCAAGATTGGTATGACTACCGATTCCATACCCACTGAGAGGCCGGAAATCATGACCGTTGCNGGTCCTGTCTCTCCGGATCTCGCGATCTTTCTGACTGGACCCCGACTTGTATCAGTATAAAACTCAGTAACCAAGCCGATCATTACGCCACCAACTGCACCACAAATAACACACCACCAAACATCCAGAGAAACATTAGACATATTCTCAATCACAAAGTAAGCAAGACCGATAAAAATTATAGGTGCTAGCAAAGTGCCGAACCGAAGTGCAGCTGAAGGAGAGCTTCTTGAACGCATTTTCACCACAATAACACCTATGATTGAGGAAATTAATCCAATAGAGGCTAGAGCTAGTGGTAAAGCCATCAGATCTCTAGAACCTAGGGTATAAGCAATAGCAATGGAGGCGATCATCGACCCGCAGTATGATTCAAAAATGTCTGAACCCATACCAGCCACATCTCCGACATTATCTCCAACATTATCTGCTATTACACCCGGATTACGTGGATCGTCTTCAGGTATGCCGGCTTCAAGCTTCCCGACCAGATCGGCTCCCACATCTGCACATTTTGTAAAAATTCCACCGCCAACTCTTGAAAACAACGCAACGACTGAAGCACCCATTCCGAAACCTTCTAGAGCGTGCACGTGAGATTCGTTGTAAAAATAATAAAGGGTGCCAAGACCTATCAATCCCAGCGATGCCACACATAGGCCCATGACAGAGCCACCATAAAAGGAAACAGATAATGCCGCTGCGGCTCCCTCCGTTTGAGCAGCAGTGGCAGTCCTTACATTCGCCTTTGTAGCAGCATACATTCCAATAAAGCCAGCTAGTGAGGAACAAGTAGCCCCCGACAGTACCGCAATAGCAGATTCAATAGATAGAAAAATACCAACGAGAAAGACGAGAATAGCCACAAAAATCATAAGATATTTGTACTCAGTCTTCATAAAAGTTAGTGCGCCGGTATGGATTTGATCGCCAATCTTTTTGACCCTATCCTCACCATCCGGATAACGCATTATCAGCGAGTAAATTGCGAGCGCGACAATCATACCAATAACACCCAACAAAGGTGGATATAACAAAGTATTCATAAAATTTCCTATCTGGATCATGGTGAAAAAAAAGCTAATGGTATCAAAAAAAATATCCCGATCCCAAGACAAATTCTTGCGTTATCGCTCGGTGGGATAATAATGTTTTAATCTTTATGGCTCGGTTAATTAATTTATATATTTTAAAGGATCGACCGGCAGGCCATCCTTTCTTATTTCAAAATACAGAATACCCGAAGATCCAAGTTTTGATATTATTTCCATATTATCAATGGCTTGCCCCTCTTGAACAAGAATCTTTTCATTTTGAGCATACGCGCTCAATAATACTTCACTATGTTTCACAATTATCAGTTGCCCATAGCCCCTCAACCCGTCACCCGCATAAACAACTCTGCCGGGGGCAGTCGCCCTGACAGAAGCGCGAGCAATGGTTTTTATAGTAATACCCTTTTTAAGATTTTTAACATTGAACTCTGCTTCGATTGTTCCCTTCACCGGCCACCGCCAATAATACTCAGCAGATGTCAAGGATGATCCTGTGACAGCCCTATCATTTTTTGTGCTTAGCGCTCCCTCTACCTTTGTACTCTCTTTTTTGACTTTCTGCAGCCCTAGTAGTTTTTTCGAGTTGTTCCCCCTTCCGCTTGAAATAGACAATTCCTCTGCGAGCAAGTGACCGTCTGGTAATTCAGTTTGCACCAACTTCACTTCTTGTTGAGAAACTGCTTTCATCTCTCCTTCAATATCTAAAATTTGACCTGGATATATAGTTGTAGATCTACTAAGTCTATTATTTTTTGCTAAGGTGGTGACATTTAAATCATATCTCCAAGCAATTGAATATAGGGTTTCTCCCTTCTGCACGACATGCTTTGTAATCATCTCACGTGCAGGAATATCCAAGGATAAAACTGGTGCAAGCTGTTGTGCACAACCACAAAGAATTATGGCGCCAATAGATAAAATTCTCGTTCGAAAATTAAACAAATTACTTTTCCATACTATGTTTTTGACTCTGCATCGAACCAAGAGTATTCAGCATAAAAACAAAAGAGAGTCCTATTACCATAAATAATAGGCACATATTAGTGTGTGGATCAGCATCTATTAAGATCCCATATTGAGATGGCGACAAATTGACAAATCCAGTTAAGGAAACTTCTAAAGAATCTTTCCAAGGCCAGACCAAGTGCAAACTTCCGATCAAAAAGCCACACATAGTGACAAGTAAGGTTTTCTCATGGTGCATCAATAACTTTGAGAGTATTTTACTAAAGGATAATAGTCCTACCAATCCCCCAAACGAGAAAAATATTAAAATGTCCCAGTGAAAATGCGCCACAGCGGAGATTACTGTCGGATAAACCCCCATTGCAACCAGAAGGAGAGTTCCTGAGATACCAGGAAGAATCATTGCACAAAAAGCTATGGCTCCAGCAAGAAAAATAACTGCATAATTAGCGCTGAAATTCAAAGCAGGAAAGCTTGATATGGCAACAGCGGAGACTATACCAAGACAGACGTAGCCAATTTGGTACAAATTTACTACCCGATACCGTTGAAAAAGAATTATAACGGAGGCCACAACAACGCCACTAAAAAAAGACCACATTAACAATCCGTAAATCTTCATAATATATTCAATAATTCTTGAAAGCATAATAATACTTGTTAAACTCCCAGCTAGCACAGTCGAGAGAAACGTACCATTTATATGACTCCAAGCAGCTGAAATGTCGCCAATGAGAAGTAATCTCATTGCTCTGTAGTCAATAGATCTTATGCTGTTTATGAGCTCATTGTAGATTCCGGTTATTAGGGCAATCGTGCCCCCAGACACCCCCGGAATCATATCCGCAGCGCCCATCGCCATTCCCTTTAAGAACAATGTGGGGAAAACATTTCTCATTGCATTTCCGAATTAGTCAGTCTGTATATGTCAAACCACCCAAAAGCGGCACAAACCTTACTGTTTCAATGGCCTCCTCATCGAACTGTTCCGTATCTCCAACCCGTTTTATTAGACGCAGCACTTGCTTGTTGATTGCGCCAATTGGTATTACTAGGACTCCATCAGCCCCAAGTTGCTGAAGAAGTTCGGTTGGCACCGATTGAGGGGCCGCTGTACTAATTATTCCATCGAAAGGTGCATGCTCACGCCATCCATGACTACCATCTGATAGCTGGGCTTTAATTCCTTTAGCTCCAAGTTTTCTAAATCTTTTTTTTGCCTTTACCAATAATGGATTTATCCGTTCAACAGAGTAAACTTCGCTCACGAGTTGTGCCAAAATCGTGGTCTGATAGCCCGATCCGGTCCCAATTTCAAGAACTTTATTCAGCGATCCTCTTGCTAAAAGCAACTCAGTCATGCGAGCAACTATATATGGTTGGGATAAAGTCTGAGAAAAACCNATGGGGAGAGCCGTATCTTCATATGCCCTATGCGCAAGAGCCTCGTCCAAAAAAAGATGCCGCGGGGTCACTCTCATAGTATCCAGAACCCTTGTATTATAGATACCTTGCGCTTGTAATCTTGTTATTAATCTTTCACGCGTACGCTGAGAGGTCATTCCCACACCAGAAAAGTCAAGCGAATTCATGGCAATCTCCATCCATCTGAGCAGAACCCAAATCAAAAAATGGCTTTTGCTCTGACTTACTAATAGCCGAATATAACACAGGGAAGCACTCAATTACCGATTAAATTCCGCCAACTCACGCAATAATGCTGTCGCATAAACTCCCTTGGGCAAGTTGAATTCAAGCTTCAATTGGCAGCTTTCAAGAAAATTGAATTTTAACCCATCGGCTTGCATAAATAACTTACGTCGGTCTTGAGTCAATCCCGTATGCTCCAGCGCATGCTTCCATCCCGGCCAATCAATGAGTGCCTCCCGCTCAACTAACGCAACACCTTGATTAGGTTTGCTCCTCCCTCTTCCCCATAAAGGTCCGGTCTCATCCAATGGAAAAACTATCCCATTATGATAATTCGTAATATGTCTAGCGAGCACTAAGTTGAATAGCCAAGAGCGAGCGGCAGAGAGGAAGAGACCTTGTCCCTTCGAGTTTCCTCTCAAACGACGGGCTGAGTTAATTAGGTACTCAGCTTCGAGAAGATTTCCACCATTGAATCCAAAACGCTGCTGCGCAAAATAATTGGGAAATCCGAGTTGATCAATCATTTTGAGCCTTTGCTCAAGCTTTTCTTGAGACGCAGATATGTCAGTAATTAAGATTTTAAATGAATTTCCGGCGTGCATCCCCCGCCGTAATTTTTTGCTGTGTCGCTTAAGTGATAGAACCTCAAAATCTGGATGGCTCAAATCGGCGATATTTAGACAGCGGTTCGGCAAATAGAGACTATACCACTGCGATGTCACAGCGAAACGATCTTTCAACCCACAGTAGCCCACATACCTCTCCTCTATACCGGCTAATTCTGCTAATCGTGCCGCTATCCATCGACTGTTTTGCCCATGTTTACGGATGTTAACAATTAAATGTTCGCCAGAGCCAGAAAACTCAAAGCCAAGAATTTCGTCAACACAAAAGTCAATCATAGAGGCTTTCATGCGAGCTTTTCCCAGACAAGGAAGAAATTTAGGAAGGCACTTAAAGTTAAAATCCGACAAAGTTCGGGCAGTATTTCTCAAGTTAATTAATTCACGCTGAGGGCTCTAGAAGAACAACAGCATGGCATGCTAAACCCTCAGTTCGACCTATAAATCCTAGCGCCTCAGTGGTTGTGGCCTTAACATTTATGCAATCCGATAAAACTCCAATGTCTTGACCTAAATTTTCACATATCCGTTTTATATAAGGTGCCATTTTAGGCCTTTGTGTAACGATGGTCACATCTGCATTAACGAGACGGTAGCTTTTCTCCCTCATCATAATTACAACCCGTCGAAGTAAGTTTCGACTGTCAATGCCAAGGTATTCTGGATCACTGTCCGGAAAGTGGGCGCCGATATCACCCAAACTCAACGCGCCGAGGATCGCGTCCATAAGTGCATGAATAACCACATCGCCATCTGAATGAGCTAGCAAAGCCATCTTACATGGAATATAAACACCTCCCAGAGTAAATCCAACTCCTGAAGAAAAAGCGTGGACATCATAACCATGGCCTATTCGCATTCAGATTTCTCTTGTTCTTCGAGGATTGTATTGGCAAGGATCAAATCTTCCGGACGAGTAATCTTTATATTATCAGCCCTACCCTCAACTACCTTTACCTCTTTACCCAACCGCTCTAAGGCGGAGGATTCGTCCGTCAAAAACTGACGATTTTTGAACGCATGCTCCATGGCCTCCACCAACTCACCGTAACGAAACATTTGCGGTGTTTGTGCAAGTCTGCAAATCCGACGATCTATCGTACTTTTAATCTGACCATACTCTGTAATCAATTTGACTGTCTCATTGATTGGTGAAACCAAGATTCCGCCCACGGGATGTTTATTAACACTTTCCCGCAACTTCATAATCGAGCCAAGAGTAACACAGGGTCGAACAATATCATGTACCAGAACCCAATCACTAAAAATTGCGTCATTTGTCAACGCTAACAAACCATTGAGGACAGACTCTGCGCGATCGATTCCGCTCTCAACCAATTCAACCCGATCATTTGTTATTGCTAGTACCGAAGACCACCACTTTTCTCGAACTTTACATGGTACAACCAAGCGCTCTATCTCGGGCACTTTTAACAGTCTCGATAGGCAATGTTGGGCTACGGTAGATTGTCCGAGTGGGAAAAATTGCTTAGGCAATTTTGGCGAAAAACGACTGCCAACACCCCCGGCGGGCACAATTAACCAACTACGCGCTTTACCCAAGATGGGTTATCTTGATAATCCATTTATGGATCATCATCATTTTGTTCACCCTCATCGTCAGTAACCAAATAGAACACCTCGTTATGTCTGACCATGCCTAAATCTTCTCGAGCTATTTCTTCAATGCTGCTAAAACTATCTTTCAAACTTGAGATTTTATTAACTAGGTCTTCATTTTTTTCTTCAAGGCGCTTATTTTCCTCGCTTTGCTTTGTTAACAAGTTTTCCAACTCTGTCTTATGAGAAAGACTCCCATCTCCGAACCATAACTCAGCTTGAAGCGATAAAAACATAATCATTAAAATAACAAAAATCAACTTTAACAACATTCTAAACCTCGCTCGGTCTTAGAGAGACTGAAAATCAAGTCTGGAAACCAAGGCACCCGTAGTATGGAGCATTTGCGCATCCAAGCTCAGCTTCGATGCGCAGAAGACGATTATATTTCGCCACACGATCCGACCGGCATAACGACCCAGTTTTAATCTGACCAGCCGCCGTGCCTACTGCTAAGTCAGCTATAGTTGTATCCTCTGTTTCTCCTGAACGATGAGAAATTATTACCCCGTAGCCAGCCTTTTTCGCCATCGAAATGGCATTCAATGTCTCGCTAAGGGTGCCAATCTGATTAAATTTAATTAAGATAGAATTTCCTATCCCATTATCTATTCCACGCTTAAGAAGCTCAGTGTTAGTAACAAACAAATCATCGCCGACTAATTGAACTTTTTTACCCAATTGATCTGTATGGTATTTCCATCCACTCCAATCAGATTCATCTTGTCCATCCTCAATAGAGGTGATAGGAAATTGTTTACATAATTCTCCCAAAAAATCGGTAAATCCGTTCGGGCTAAATCGCTTACCCTCTCCCTTGAGGTCATAGAAGCCTGATCGGTAAAATTCGCTAGCAGCACAATCGAGTGCTAGAGTTACATCGGTGCCTAAACAATAGCCTGCCTGCGCTACTGCCTCGGAGATCACAGAGAGCGCATGCGAATTGGAATTTAAGTCGGGAGCAAAGCCACCCTCATCCCCGACAGCAGTATTTAAGCCCGAAGAAATCAATACTCTTTTAAGAGCATGGAAAATTTCCACACCCGTCTGCAAAGCTCGAGCAAAAGATCCAGCTTGCATAGGTTGTACCATAAATTCTTGTATATCAACATTGTTATTAGCATGCTCACCTCCATTCAAAATATTCATCATAGGTAGAGGCATAGTATAGTGACCTGAAGTGCCATTTAAATCACTGATATGTGAGTACAAGGGAACGCCTTTACGCACAGATGCGGCTTTAGCAACAGCCAGCGAAACCGACAATATTGCATTCGCACCTAAGACACTCTTATCTTTACTACCATCCAACTCTATCATCATATTATCTACATCTAATTGTGCAGTGGGATCTACACCAACTAATGTATCCTTTATACGATTATTCACGTTGGCAACTGCGGTCAATACTCCTTTTCCCATGTAACGATTTTTATCATGGTCTCGAAGTTCCATTGCCTCCCGAGATCCTGTCGAGGCACCAGATGGTGCCATTGCGGAGGAAATGACTCCACAACTAAGTTCCACCTCAACCATCACTGTTGGGTTTCCGCGTGAATCCAAGACCTCGAATGCGCGGACATCTGTTATTACAGACATACTGACTTTACTCCTAAATCTTTCCCAAACTTAACGTTAACCAGCACTTAACGCACCATTAATACTTCCATGTTTTTAACCAAATTATCGATTTTTCGCACTTGCTCTAAAAACGGGTATAACAAATCAAGCGGAAGAGCTGAGGCTCCATCACACTTGGCACTATCTGGATCTGGATGAGCCTCTAAAAATAATCCCGCAAGGCCAACTGCAACACCCGATCTTGCTAGCTCAACAATGCGACTTCTGCGGCCTCCCGATGCCACAGAATGTTCATCTCTGCACTGCAGTGAATGCGTTACGTCAAAAATAACCGGTAATCCCTCGCTTATTTCCTTCATAGTTGAAAATCCAAGCATATCAACGACTAAGTTATCGTATCCGAAGCAAGTACCGCGCTCGCAAACGATGAGACGCTCGTTACCGCATTCTCGAAATTTTTCAATGACATTACCCATTTGGCTGGGGCTCAAGAACTGGGGCTTTTTAATATTAATGACAGCGCCTGATTCTGCTAAAACCTTTACTAAATCAGTTTGCCTTGCCAAAAATGCCGGCAACTGCAGTACATCGCAAACCTCAGCTGCGGCAGCTACTTGATCAATTTCATGCACATCCGTCATGACATAACAGCCGAATTCGCGTTTTATATCCTCCAATATAGAGAGTGCGGTCTCCATACCCAGACCTCTAAAAGAAAATATTGAAGAACGATTCGCCTTGTCGAAAGAAGCTTTGAACACAAATGGCATAGATAGCTTTTGCGTTGCATTAACAAATGCTTGCGCAACTTCCATTGCTAGATTGCGTGATTCGATAACATTCATCCCACCAAATATGACTAGAGGTAGATTATTGGCAATTCGTAAATCCCCAACGGTAACTTCTTGGTTACGGCGTGAGGTCATATCTTTTTGCATTGCGAAAAGTCCACCGCCGCTTTTACGAAAGCAGTGAATAGCGGATGTCCATCACGAGGTGTTGAAGTGAATTCTGGATGAAACTGACTTGCAAAAAACCATGAATGATCGTTTAATTCGATCGACTCCACTAAGTTTCGGTCCTCTGACAAGGCTCCTATGACTAGGCCTGCGGATTTCAACTTAGGTAAAAATTTATTGTTGACCTCATACCGATGTCTATGTCGCTCCATTATAGAATCCGTTGCATAGATCTGTTTTGCTTTTGATCCCTCCAATAGGTGGCAAACTTGCGCCCCAAGTCGCATGGTGCCACCAAGATCAGATTCATCATCTCGACGTTCAAGATTGCCATCAACACCCATCCACTCTGAGATCAAGCCCACCACTGCGTAGGGAGTGTCAGGGTCGAATTCTGAACTGTTCGCTCCAGATAATCCACAAACATTTCGAGCATATTCAATTACAGCAACCTGCATTCCTAAACATATCCCCAAATACGGAATATTCGATTCGCGCGCAGTTTTTACAGCAAAAATTTTACCTTCGATCCCCCGCGTTCCGAAACCTCCGGGCACTAAAATTGCATCTACCCCCTTGATAATCGCTGCGTCTTTCTCTAAATTTTCTGAATCTATGTATCGAATTTTTACTTTCATCTTATTTTGAATACCTGCATGGATGAGCGCTTCGTTAATAGACTTATAGGCATCCAAAAGTTCCATATATTTTCCTACCAAAGCAACACATATTTCTCCATCCACATTGAATTGATGTTCCACAACGCGATCCCACTCAGATAAATCAGCATCANGCAGATCAATATCAAATTGATCTAAAACGTACTGGTCCAACCTCCATTGATGAAGCATCCGAGGCACTGAATATATCGTTTTTGCATCTATTAGCGGTATCACCGCCCTTTCCTCAACATTAGTAAATAGCGAGATTTTGTGCTTTTGTGATTCCTCAATTAAAACTTCTGAACGACATAAGAGCACATCTGGTTGCAAACCAATTGACCTCATTTCCTTAACTGAGTGCTGAGTGGGCTTTGTCTTTGTCTCTCCGGCTGAAGCAATATAAGGAACCAAAGTCAGATGCATTAGTAGAGCGCGTTTTGGACCTAATTCAATTTTTAATTGCCGAACGGCCTCTAGAAAAGGTTGAGATTCAATATCACCAACCGTTCCCCCAATTTCTACCACAGCAATATCTGCCTTTCCTGCCCCAACATATACACGCCTTTTTATCTCGTCAGTCAAATGCGGTATTACTTGAACAGTTCCTCCCAGATAATCCCCTTTCCGCTCTTTTCGCAAGATAGTTTCATAAATTTGTCCGCTGGTAAAATTATTGAATTGAGTCATCTTTGAACGCAAAAACCGTTCATAATGTCCCAGATCTAAGTCTGTTTCGGCCCCATCCTCTGTTACATATACTTCACCATGTTGATAGGGACTCATTGTCCCCGGATCAACATTTAAGTAAGGATCTAACTTTAGAATTGTAACTAATAAGCCCCGAGCTTCCAGCAAAGCCCCAAGAGACGCTGACGCAATTCCCTTACCAAGAGAAGAAACCACGCCACCAGTGACGAAAATAAAACGTGCCATAGTTTACTCGGATCAAAAATTAGATTTGCCGCAAGGTTAAGACACGAAAAGACTACGTAATCTAAACTCAAAACAACAAATGAAAAGAGTAGCAGAATTACCAATACGTATCTACACGGAGTTATGTTTCCAGATTATTTTCAACCCGCGTTCTCCGGAGTGCGCCTTCCAACCATCACAAATCCAGAGATCTCCAACAGCCACCAGCAAACACCGACAATACAACAGAGGTATATGACTTCGCCACCATGGCTCAAGTGAGTACTCTTGAAACAATTTTTTAAGTGTCTGGGTTCTCCCCCTCCCCGATGGGCGACACCTCTCTCCACCGCGCTTAACATCAACATCAAAGCTCATGGTTTGGGGCAATTGCAATCCTCCCGAATCTACTTCAACCGCTTCAAGCATTGATCCATCAGGAAGGATTAGGCTGGAAGATATATCCCAGGTAATCGGAAAGTTAGAGGCCTTTATCTCAGAAAGATTTTTATGCAAAACATAAACCTTGTTACGAAATCGCCTAAATTGGTACCCACAACATGTTAAAAATGGAGATCCATCTATCCGCGCTGCCAGAAACGAGGAAAAAAACTCGTTGTGAACATTATAATTCGTGGGCGGATACCCCAACAATGTCGGCAAATAACGGATTACATTGCCTTGTCGAGACCTCGCCAAAGTCTTTAGCTTCTCTAAATTGATGGATAGACCGCCTCTCTCATCTCGTAAATCTAAATTGTCCAAATCATCCTTAAAAATAGATTGGGCGAGCATCTGTGCATCTTTATTCAATTTAATCGTCGTGTTTATCCGCTTCTGGTAGTTTGGCCATCGAGTTTTTATGTGCGGTATGACACAGTTACGTAGATAATTCCTATCAAAGCGATTCTCACTGTTAGTTTCGTCCTCGATCCAATTTAGACCTCTAGATTGCGCGATTTCTAGTATACAGGTTCGCGTAAGCGTTATAAGTGGCCGGAAAAGCCTACCTTCACGGAAGTTACGATCTAATGGGATCCCAGATAATCCTAAGCTACCCGATCCCCTGAGCAACCGATACAACACGGTCTCAATCTGATCATCTAGATGATGTCCAAGCAGCAATGCATCTCCTTTTTTTATCAACTTAGAGAACACATCAAAACGAGCCTCTCGTGCTTTTGCCTCCTGGTTAGCTGAGTTAATTATCTCAACGTGTTGAAGCGAATATCCAACTGACAAACGTTTACAATACTCAACAACAAATCTCTGCCAATCTTTTGAATTTGGCGATAACCCATGGTTTACATGAACGGCAAGTACTTTTTTTGTTGTGAAATATTCGCAAGCAAGCGTAAGTAGAACAGTGGAGTCGAGACCACCACTAAACCCAATTAATATTCGCCCTTTTTTGCTTAAATATTTTTCTACTCCAGCAAAAAGCTCGAACAACTTCAGCTCAAATTCCTGCATAGCCTACTAAAGTACAAAAGATCTCTCCCAAGCACATCGAAATATATATTTGCATAAATCCTTATCCAGCTAATTGACACACGTCATGTTACTGAAAAACTACTTTTGGCACACTATGAACAGGCAGTAAAGATACAGCTGATTGTCTATCGGTAGAAATTTATCGATAATTTCTCTTCGAATTACGCCAACTCTTAATCGGTAGAGCTCGGAAATAACCTCAAAAAGAAAACGTACCAAAACACAACCCAGCTAACTGCGCTTTAAAAATAATTTGCCTTTGTTCATCTGCTATGGATCTCNNATAACCCGCAGCGTCAAGGTTCAAAAACTGCTTGAATACCATGGTGGATCCGCCATAGATATTTACTTTCATTAGAAATAAGTGATAGCACAAGAAATCAGTTTCGCTTCCTCCAAAGGACACGGCAAAAGCTCTAATACGGCGAGTCCATATTTAGGTTACAATTCTCGAACTTCGTAAGACTGAAAGAATCGGAAATGCTTGATATCGTTCTTTATGAACCTGAAATTCCTCCGAATACTGGAAACATAATGCGGCTATGCAGAAATACGGGATTTAAGCTCCATTTAATCGAACCATTGGGATTTGATCTAGATAGCAAAAAGTTACGTCGAGCACGTCTTGACTATGACGAATACTATTCTACAAAAGTGTATCCAGATTGGACTGAGTATCAAATACTAAATAGGGGGAAAAAAATTTTTGGTTTCTCAACTAAAGGAAAAACATGTTATTCAGATGTTAATTATGAATCCGGCACTGCTCTCTTGTTTGGCCCTGAAACGCGGGGTCTTCCTGGGCAAATTATTCGAGAAATTCCAGAGGAAAATTTACTCAAAATACCGATGATCCCAAATAGTAGGAGTTTAAATTTATCCAATACCGTAGCAATCGTAGCCTACGAAGCTTGGCGTCAGCTAGGCTACATCAACGGTATCATTTAAGCCGTATGAACCGCCGAGAAATATTAATAGGGTAGAAATGAGTGACACTATGCGTATAAAAATTGGGCTTTTTTTCGGAAGCACCACTTGCTACACCGAAATGGCGGGAGAGAAAATTCGAGATAACATAGACAAACTCGTCGGTTACCCCAGCGTGACTCTTTACAATATTGCTTTAACCAAGATCGACTCAATGTCAAAGTATGATTTTCTGATTCTCGGTATCCCCACATGGGATTACGGAGAGTTGCAAGAGGACTGGGAGAAACAGTGGGATGGTATCAATTCAATCCACATCAGAGGAAAAATAATCGCTCTCTACGGATTAGGGGATCAAGTAGGTTATCCTGACTGGTTTCAAGACGCAATGGGTTACTTGTGGCATAAAGTGAGGAAACTTGGAGCGCGGACCATCGGAGAATGGCCAAACAAAGATTATGAGTTTAACAATTCAAGGGCCCTAAATAAAGAAAAGAGCTTTTTTGTTGGTTTGGCACTTGATGACGAAAACCAGTCACACACCAGTGACGCGAGTATTGCGAAATGGTGTGAGCAAATCATCAAAGAGTATTGCTCGCTTAAACAATGAGAAAGAAAAATCAACTTCGTCAAAAAAGTCAAAAATTATTACCCAATTGGCATCTTAACAGTGAACCACATAAAGTTTCGTTTAAAAAAGATGTGACAATCTTGGGCGCAGGATTAGCTGGTTGCACGACCGCTTCTGCTTTGGCGAATATTGGATACAACGTCACTGTAATTGATCGGCATGAACAACCTGCTCAAGGAGGATCGGGAAACAGGCAAGCTGTAATTTATCCTCGGCTATCCCATCACATTACCCCGTTGCCTCAAATAAATTTTAAAGCAATCGTAAATGCTAGTAGATTTTATAAATCATTTTGGCGATTAGGACTGGGAGAACAGTGTGGAGTAATGATCNTGCCAACTAGCACCCATAATGCTCAAACGCAGAGGACAACTTTTCAGACTTTTGGTCAAAACAATTCGTTTTTTAAGCTTATAAACAAACAAGATATAAAAAAAATTAGCGGTCTCGCTCTATCCTCACCCAATGCCCTTTATTTTCCTTTTCTAGGTTGGCTTCCTCCGGTGGCAGTTTGTAAAAGATTGTTAGAACATCCAAATATCAGCTTAAAAAAAGCTGTAGTCAAAAGAATTACGTACAGACCAAAACTAAATACATGGTCTCTTTTTGACTTTAGTGAGAATCACTTGGCTGAAACGCCTATATTAGTTTTAGCGAATGCCTTTGAGTGTCTTAATTTTACGCAAACGCAATTTTTACCCGTAAAAAAAGTACGCGGACAAGTAACTGAAATCCCTAGCACCATTGCCAGCATTAAACTCCGCACTGTCATATGCGGGCGCGGTTATTTCACTCCGTCCATTANTGGAACGCATAGTTGCGGCGCAACTTATAGCACTTCCGAAGATCAAGCGCTCTGTATTTCTGACCACAAAAAAAATCTCGAAAAACTTAGTTCTAATGATCCACTGCTGGGAGGACTTACAAAACGCTTCAGTTCGGCCAAACTTGACGGACGAGCCGATTTCCGCTGTACAACACCAGACTACCTCCCTATTGCGGGAGCAGTACCCAATTTAAAGGTAATGAGGGAGGCATTCGCTGGGCTGCGAGAAGATGCGAAAAGCCAAATTGCAACAAACGGTACCTACTTACCAAATCTTTATATCCATTGCGGTTTAGGATCCCGAGGCTTAAGTTATGCACCATTATGCGCACAGATACTTGCCGCTGAAATAGCGAGACAACCTTCCCCATTAGAGCAAGATCTGCTCTTAGCCATGCATCCTGCACGTTTTATAATAAGAGCCTTGAAAAAAAAGCAGCTTTGATACGCATTAAGAGGCCTGACTATGGGTTATCGAATCGAGCGTGCTTTGATAAAGGTGAATTGCACAAGTCATTTCGCCTAAATTTGTTTTTACTGCCGCTAACTCAGTCATTGCAGCTGTAGAGTAATCTTGTGATAGAAGCTGCTCAAGATAATCTGTTGCTTTCGCAAAAAAATCTAATCTCCTTGAAATCCGTCCCAAAGCGAGAAGAAGCTCACCATCATTCGGATGCTGTTTTAACCATAACTCTGCGCTAGCTAGATGCTCTAGCGTTGTGGGCTCTTCTATTTTTCCAAATTGAGAGACCAAGAGAGGGCACCACCGCTTGACTAGCTCCTTTTCAAGTAGAATTTTTGCATCAGCACCTAATCCGACTGAATTTAACGCGTTAGTAAAAGTAATTATGACAGTTGATGATTTTCGGTATTTACGAGGAATACTTTTCCAAAGTTCTTCCAATTTTTTACGCTTCGCTTGGGCATCATCACTAAATGCATCTAANAAATTCAAAATTTTTGCTTGATACGCTTTTTCCTCAACATAAATCTTTTTTTTGGATAACACGCTTTTATTATTTTTTAGCAAGGGGAAAAGCTCGCAAATTCTAGTCCAATTTTGATTTCTGAAACTTATGTTGACAAGATTTTCAATGATCAACCAATTGGAAGAATCTCGCTGGTGTGCTTCCCAAAGTAAATCCTCAGCCTCAGGATATCTACTCTCGTCGCAAAGCACTCCAGCAAGTAGCAGATCGGCTTCCGATCTTTGTTTTGGAAAACGTCTTTTAAGCTCTTCTATAATCTCTCTTGCTCGATCTAAGTTACCGTCATTTGCCTCTGCCTTTGCCAAATATTGCAATAAAATTTCTGTTGGAAGTATAGGTTTCTTTTCAAAAGACAACTGTTGGACTGCATCGTCCCAAGAACCGAGCACATAACTTTGAAGCCCAGTCATCGTAGACTTGAAACTTTTGGTCTGTATATGATCCATCCACTTCTTCCTGAAACCAAAACCCGATGACAGATCCGAAAAAATCAAACTTACAGCAATGGCAAGAAACACAATTACACAAAACACTAAACCTGCCATCCAAATATTCATTTGAATACTCATTTGATCGAGTACAATTAACATGTATCCTTGATGCTCTTGCACTATCCCCACAAAAAATGCTCCGAAAAGCACGGTCAGAATTAAAACTATTAAATAGCTCCTCATGGCTGATCGCCCAAGCTTTCTGAATCCATCATTTCTGTTCCAATTACAGCCGCAAATGCATTATCAGATCGTTCAATACTCAGAGATACACGTTTGACAGGTCGCTCCGCTAATTGCCGAAGCTGATGCGAGAGAGCTACGGCATTGCTCTTTAGTGGAAAAAATCGATCGACAATATCCGCCGCCTCCAATAAATTAATCCTATAGATGGTCCCTTGTTCAAGAAACAGAGCGTATCTCGCTTGTAACAAAAAACTCAGCAAAGCAGACCTCACGAATAATTCTTGCTGACTATCAAGCAAGGGTGGGATGGAATCACTATATTTTTGGATGCTAATAAATCCCTCTAGCTTCTGCCACAAACTTACCCAACCTGTTTTTGAATCAAGAGTGGCCTGAGTCGGCTTCTCTAAGATAGGCGCAATAGAATATGTCGAACTTTTAGTACTTTCTAGCAGAAAAATTTTCTCACTGATATCCGATAGTTCCAAAAATATTTCCTCAAAATTATTACTCCTCATTGCTTTTAAATCCTTAATATCCATCGCAAGAGCTGCACGGACGGATAAAAAGTTTGGATTATTTAATTCGACAAAAATGTCATCGATAAGTGTTAATAAGCGCACCATATCTTCAACATTCCGATTAATTTTTGCTTCATGTTTCGCTAATCTCATCAGGTAAATGGACTCCATAAGTAACCATTTATCTCCCGAAAAATCGCTACTTTTCGTCATTAATCTCGCTGTTTCATTAACGAACTTTTCCAGACTTGTCACTCGATCGATAAGCAGATTAGATTTTGATAATTGTTGACGGAAATCACTAGTGACCGCTCTATCACGGGTGATGCTAGCCTCCAAACTAGACACCTTAGAAAAGATAGACTTCAAAGAATTGTCCACAGAAAGTTTTTGGTGGTACCACAAGAAAAACATTATAGAAACTACTATTGCAAATAGAGCTAAAACCAAAAAAAAATTTTTAGGCCAAGGTCTACCCACTTGGGCTATTTTAATTTTCTCTGTTGGCTTATCCGAATTGGGCACTTATTGACTCCATGTTTTTNAAAAAAATCACTCAGAAATACCTCCATTCAAAAGAACTACGTTGTTGCCTTTGTCTCTGTGAGAGCAGACATCACGGCTTCACACACTGAGCGCGGAGCTGCGCCCTTTGCAACATTCAATAGACGATAACCCATATCAGCCGCGTAGCCACCAACTCGAACACTCGGCACAACGACCCTCAAATTAGACGCAATCAAACGAGATGGAGGACCTAATAACTTAAGTGATTCTGTACTATGAGCAACCAGACAGTCTATTGATGGCAACACCTTTAACGCATTTTTTAAGTTCTGCTCGTCAGTTACACGCCTGTAGAGTTCAGAATAGCTTACATGCGCTCCTCGTTTCGCTAGCTCGCAGGCGAGTTTTTCGCGACCACCTTGCCCCCTGAAGATAACAATTCTTTTAGATCTGACATCATTTAATCCTCGAAGGGAGAGAAGACCCTCTGTCGTTTCCGTTGAGGGTGAGATTACCTCTAAGTTATGATGGCTGACGCATTCGGCAGTTTGAGCGCCAATAGCAAAATACACCATATGTTGAGGTAACATCGGCCAATATTCCTCTAATAAAGATAACCCTATCCGAGCTGCATTTACACTTACAAATATGGCAATGTCAAAGTGATCAAAATCCACGATATTAGTTTTTACACGTTCATCTCGCTCGATCTCCTCAATGCGAGTAATGGGAATACAAAGGACATTAGTCATTGTCTCATCTAACTGTCTAACTAACTCGTCATCAACTCGTTGAGCGCGAATTAGCAATACTTTTCTTTGGTAATTCATAAAGACCTACCGACTCAGATTCTANCTACATCACTTAGGATTTTATCGGCTCCGAGTCCAAGTAATTTGTCGCCAACTCTATTCCCCAACTTAACCGCATTGTTTGGACAATCTCGGTCCTGAGCACATAATATCGACGTGCCATCTATACTTCCAACCATGGCCCTCAAAACAATTTCATTGCTCCCTCTTACCAACTCGGCATATGCCGCAATAGGAACTTGACAGTTTCCATTTAGACGAGCGCTCACCGACCTTTCGGCAGCCACACAAAACCCTGAAATCCTGTCATGAAGTGGCAAAATTAAAGACTTAATACTTTCGTCTATGACCTTACATTGAACGGCAATAGCTCCCTGTCCTGGTGCCGGCAACATTTCTTTAATTGATAAACGAGAGGAAATTCGGTGATGTAAATTAAGTCTTTCTAAACCAATAGAAGCGAGAATAATTGCATGATAACTTCCACCGTCTAGCTTATCCAAGCGAGTATTAACATTACCTCGAATTTCTTTGACCTCAAGGTGGGGATGGGCGGCTAATAACTGACTACGACGACGAAGACTCGATGTACCAACAACAGAGCCGGGTTTAAGGTTTTTTAATGAACTTGACAAGTTCGTCACCAAGGCATCACACGGATTTCCTCGAGCACATACTGCGCCCAAACAAAAATCTTCTGACAATGTGTTTGGCATATCCTTTAGTGAATGAACAGCAATGTCAGCATGGCCATCAAGCAACGCGCTCTCCAGTTCATTAATAAATAATCCCTTACCTCCAATTCCTGAGAGCGCCGCATCAAGAGCTTGATCACCCTTCGTATTCATTGCGACCAACTCTACCTTTAATCCTGGATTCAATTTCGATATTTTTGCTTTGACGAAATCTGCTTGCCAAATCGCCAAGGGGCTTCGCCTAGTTGCAATGCGGATAGATTCCGTCACATTTATAACCTCTGCAATTAAAAATAAACTTATTATCAACGTTTTATTGCCCATTGCCAGTCGTTAGTGAATTTTTTACACTCAACACTTTAATAGTGATAGTTCTTAGTACAGTTTAGTCTCCAACATAATTTGTAACCTTTTTAACTCGTGACAGGAGTTATAGATTTTTCTGACGAGAGCATTTAGTTATAATACAAAAAAAATTAATTATTTATGGCAAGAACAATGGACGAATCAGAGTCAGCCAACAAAAAAATTGCCAAGGAATCTGTCAATGTGACTTGGGGCGGTCGTTTTAATGAGCCTATCGATGACTTTGTAAAACGTTTTACCGCATCTCTCTCTTTTGACAAACGTCTTTTTGACGAAGATATCCTCGGCTCGATAGCCCACGCACAAATGCTTGAACATGTGGGCATATTAACCTCAGGCGAAACAGAAAAAATCGTAAATGGCTTAGAGCAGATAAAAAAAGAGATCGTCAATAATAAGTTCAACTGGCTATTGGAGCTAGAAGATGTCCACATGAATATTGAGGCGGCTCTCGTTCAAAGAATTGGCTCGGTTGGGAAGAAACTACACACAGGCCGTTCTCGCAATGACCAAGTTGCGACTGATCTTCGTCTGTGGCTTCGCAATCAAATAGACTCTATAAACACACTTTTATTTAACTTGCAGCGAGGCATTATTGAGTTAGCGTCATACCATGCTGGAACGATTATGCCGGGTTTCACCCATCTACAGATCGCACAACCGGTAACCCTAGGTCATCATCTTCTGGCTTGGAATGAAATGTTGGAGCGTGATTACGGTAGATTGATAGACTGCAGAGCACGCTTGAATCAATGTCCATTAGGGGCTGCAGCTCTCGCAGGAACAACCTTTCCAATCGACAGAACATTCACGGCATCAAGACTTGGCTTTGCAAGACCGACTGTAAACTCTCTCGATTCGGTGAGCGACCGAGACTTTGCCATAGAATTCTGTTCTGTCGCCAGTATCCTAATGTCACATCTCTCACGGATGGCTGAGGAACTAGTGCTCTGGACTTCCGCACAGTTTAATTTCGTAACGCTACCGGATCGATTTTGTACCGGCTCTTCGATTATGCCTCAAAAGAAAAATCCTGATGTTCCAGAACTAGTTCGTGGAAAATCTGGGAGGATCACAGGTAATTTAATGGCACTTCTTACAATAATGAAGTCACAACCGCTTGCATATAACAAGGACAACCAAGAGGATAAAGAACCTCTCTTTGATAGTGTGGACACTGTGTCAGATTGCCTCAGAGCATTTGCTGATATGATTCCCAACATAAAAGTCGGAGAGGATAACATGTCAGAGGCCGCTGCCAAGGGTTTCTCGACAGCAACAGATCTTGCAGACTATCTCGTAAATAAAAATGTGCCATTTCGCGAGGCACATGAGATCGTTGGGGAATCTGTCGCTTTTGCGATTGTGCAAGGTTTAGAACTTCATCAACTTAGTCTTTTTCAAATGAGGCAGTTTTCCACTAAAATTGAGGAAGATGTATTTGATATTCTAACGGCAAAAGGTTCCGTAGAATCTCGTACTCACTTTGGAGCAACATCACCTTCTGTTGTAGCTGAAGCCGCTAATCGCGCTATGACCACAATTAAAAGTCGCTAAAATTTAACGCAACACTCTCATTGGCCTGAGCTAGAATGGCTTTTTCCAGCTTGTGCTCAAGCAACATATTATCTTGCGTATCTCTCCACTTTCCCTCTCGCAAAGTAAAATGAAACCCCCCGGTTATATCAGCGAGCCATATTTCTCGGGAAGTAACTTGGCGCGAGAGTATAATTTGGCTTTTGTTACTCTCCACTGTGAGAGTGAGCATGCCAGCGGAGTTTTCGCTATCTATATCTGCAGCGCAATTGTCGAGCACCTCTTCAAGATTAAACATTAGCTCATCTACCATTAGATTGAATTCGTGCTCGTTCATGTTTTACCTCTGCATCAAGATGATATCAGTATAAATGATTAAGTGTTTTCTTCCACTCCCGCCGGTATACTTTGCCAATTTACCTCGGATAACGGAAATGTTGGTATACACGCGTACAACTTTAATCTTCGCAATAATGATCGTGTCCTCACTTGCTGGCTGCGGTAATAAGGGGCCGCTTTATCTGCCAGAAAATTCCTCAGAAATTTTCTACACTGAAATCTCGAGTGATTCCTAATGAGTGTATTATCTAGAAAAAAACAACAACTGTGGATAGAGGGTCTTTCTATAAAAGAACTTACCGAACGATACTCTACGCCCTGCTACATATATAGTCATGCGACTATAAGATCAAATTTTGTAGCTTACCAAAACGCACTTCAAGGATATAAACACTTGATTTGCTTTGCGGTCAAAGCTAATTCGAATATCGCAATCCTCCAAATTCTCGCTCGTTTAGGCGCAGGGTTCGATATTGTTTCTGTAGGTGAGTTAGAGCGAGTGTTAATCGCTGGAGGAGATCCAAAGAAAATAGTTTTTTCTGGGATAGCAAAAACTTCAGTCGAAATGAAACGCGCATTACAGGCGGGAATCTACTGCTTTAATATCGAATCAGAAGAAGAGCTTTTGCTACTGAACAAAGTGGCTTTAGATGTCGGACTACTTGCGCCGATTTCGGTGCGAGTCAATCCCGATGTTGACCCTATCACTCATCCATACATTTCAACAGGACTCAAAGAAAGTAAATTTGGTATTGATATTAATGATGCGGAAAAAATTTACCGCCAAGCAAAAAGTTTAAAAAATATCCGAATAATCGGAATAGACTGCCATATAGGGTCACAGATAACTGAATTGCAACCAATAATAGAGGCACTTGAGCATTTGATAGTGCTATCTGACAAGCTAAAGAGTCAAGGAATACATTTGGAGCATATTGATTTGGGAGGCGGATTAGGCGTTCGTTATAAAAACGAGGAACCCCCTTCGATCAAAGCATACCTAAATTCAGTTTTAAATTGTTTTTCGGGCCGAAATGAAACATTAGTTTTAGAACCGGGGAGGTCCATTATAGCTGAAGCGGGTTATCTCGTAACACGGGTCCAATACCTCAAAAACAATGATGTAAAAAATTTTGCAATAGTGGACGCNGGAATGAATGACATGCTTCGTCCAGCGTTGTATCAAGCCTGGATGGATATACAAGCCGTCACCTTAGATAATGACAAGCCTAAAACATATTTTGATGTGGTGGGCCCGGTATGCGAAAGCAGTGATTTCCTCGGTTTGAACAGACTTTTGTCAATTGATTCGGGAGATTTACTCTGTGTGCATTCAGCAGGAGCTTACGGATTTGCAATGAGTTCGAATTACAATAGTCGCCCGAAAGTCGCAGAGATCATTGTATCTGGTGATAACGCGTATCTCGTGCGAGAGCGCGAGAATCTCTCAGATCTTACTCGAGGGGAGCAGCTACTCCCTGAGCTTATACTAAAATGAAAATTAAATTCTCCAAAATGCAAGGATCAGGCAATGACTTCGTGGTCATAAATTCTCTTACCCAGAATGTGAGGATCAGCGCTGATATGGTTCGTCACATTGCTGATCGTCGGTTGGGAGTTGGATGCGACCAATTACTGTTTATACAAGCACCAATAAAGTCAGAAACAGATTTTGATTTAGACTTTTACAATCATGACGGAAGCAAGGCGGAACAATGTGGGAATGGCGCTAGGTGCGCTGCCCAATATGTTTTCAAGAAAAAATTGACTGGCAACCGACTAATAAAAATGCAAACAAAAGCTTCGCTTGTCCATTTACGATTGAATGATGACAAATCCGTGACCGCTAATATGGGTAATCCAATCTTTGATCCCAAAAAAGTCCCGTTTGATGCGCCAAAGGAGTCAGTGTTATACAAAATCGATTTAGACGGCACCATAGCAGATATTGCCGTAGTATCCATGGGAAACCCACATGCAATTATCACGGTAGACAACATAGACACCGCGGAAGTTGCCAAAATAGGCAGATTAATGCAAAAACATCCGCGTTTCCCAAATAGAGTAAATGTGAATTTCATGCAATTGGTGAACCGAAAAAAAATTAAGTTACGTGTTTTTGAACGAGGAGTAGGAGAAACGCCAGCATGTGGTACCGGGTCATGTGCTGCAGTAGTAGCAGGAGTTCGGCAACAGTTGATAGACTCGAGAGTTGAAGTATCACAACCCGGTGGAATACTGGAAGTAGAGTGGTATGGTGCTAATAATCCAGTTAAGGTAACAGGGCCTGTAGAACATGTCTATGACGGTATATTTAATTATGAAGAATAATCAAACAATAAATATGGAACAGACCNTAAGCGAGTTTTTAAAAGAGAATCCTACGTATCTTTATGACCATGCAGAAATTCTTGAGAATCTCTATTTACCGCATGCAACTGGTTCAGCAATCTCATTAGTAGAGAGACAAGTGGCCATTCTGAGAGAGCGCAACAAAGATTTGCGGAATAAATTGGAGTTACTAAGTAGCCAAGCAATAAAAAATGAAGAAAGGTTGGTAAAAACGCAGAATTTAATACTTGCGATGCTAAATGCTCCAACCATTAATAGATTGAAACAAATTCTGCTTACGGACCTGCATAACAGCTTTGACGTAGAATTCTGCTCGTTAACTATACTCACAGGGGATAACAGGTTAAAAGACTCAGAAACAAAAAGTGTTCCCCTCAGTACCGCAAAGAAACAAATATCGTCTATTTTATCCTCGAAAGTTCTGTGCGGAATTGTGAGAGAGGGAGAGACTCAATTTTTATTTGGAGACGCCGCCAATAAAATTGGGTCCGTAGCGACGGTAGTTATCGGCCAAGACAGTCCGATCGCTGTACTCGCGCTCGGAAATCGTGATAAAAACTTTTACACTGCAGATACAGGTGCCTTATTTTTAAGCTACCTCGGGTCTATTATTGATCACATCCTCCAATTACTTATTAAGAAGTCTTATGATCACGAGTGTCAAAGCCAGTAGATATCAGCTTACGCTGATTAGCGTCAACTTATTGTACCTCTNTATCCTTAACTCTGATGTATGGGTTACAGATCAGCATCGTGCCTTGCGCTGTAGCCTCGGCAAATTTCCTGCCATGACTAAATCAAAATTAATTTTCTTTTCCTCAATAACAATCTGACTTATCGATACCTTCAATCTCTGTCCCAATTGAAAAACATATCCTCGTTTTTCTCCCGTCAGACGATGCATTATGGGATCAAATTCATAATAGTCACCGGCCAGTTTACTCACATGCAAAAGACCCTCTACATGCAAATCGTCAAGAGTAATGAAAAGACCAAAGCCAGTTACTTGAGTCACCATCCCGAAGAATTGCTCACCTATCCTGTCCAGCAAGAACTCACATTTTAGTCCGTTTATAACATCGCGAGTGGCATCATCGGCCCTTCTTTCCGAAAAAGATACTCGACAACCGACTTTATCCAATTCTTCCAAAGAATACACCGGCGCTTTCACTGCCTCTGTTTCAACTTTATACCCTTTGGTCTCATCGCCAAAAAAAAGAGAACCCAACTCGTTTTTAAAAGAATTTCTAATTAGTCTGTGAACAACCAAATCTGAAAACCGTCGTATCGGAGAGGTGAAGTGTGTATAGACCTCATATGCCAGCCCAAAATGACCGATATTGTTTGTCTGATAAACTGCACGATTCATTGAGCGTAACATAACAGCCTCGATGACCGATTTATCCTCTCTGTTGTTGATCTTGCAAAGGACATCCGAGTAATCCTGCGGACGAGGCTCATTGCCTCCACCGAGCTCTATGCCAATCTCTCGCAAAAACGAGCGCAAACTAACTACTTTCATTGGATCTGGCTTCTGATGCACTCTATAAAGGGTCGGGGAGCCAATTTCATTTAATAACCTCGCTGCACACACATTTGCACATAGCATACACTCTTCCACTAGCCTATGAGCAACTGTTCGCTCCAAGGGTATTATACTTTTAACTTTGCGCTGATCGTCAAATAATAGACGCGTTTCCTGCATTTCAAAATCAATAGTGCCTCGCGACCTTCGCTTCCTCTTCAACGCATCATATAACTGTTTCAACACGATAATTTGTGGTGTGAATTCAAATGGTTTATTTTTCGAGCGCTTTTTAAGGCTGGTATTGTTCAAAATTGTTGCCACTTGAGTATAAGTCAGCCTAGCGTGTGACTTAATTATACTTTGAAAAAAACGAAATTTTCTCACTTCGCCTGAGACGTCAATATGCATTTCGCACGCGATACAAAATCGATCAACATTTGGCAAAAGAGAACATAATCCATTGGATAATTTCTCTGGCAACATAGGAACAACATCATCAGGAAAATAAACTGATGTTCCTCGTTCTAATGCCTCCTCATTAACTGCCGACCCCGGCAGAACATAGTGAGATACATCTGCAATCGCTACGATTAATTTCCAACCTCCATCGACTTTCTCTTCACAATAAAGGGCGTCATCGAAATCTTTCGCGTCCTCTCCATCAATAGTTACAAAAGGAAGTTGCCTAAGATCAACACGTTCAGGAGAGTGTTGAATAGTCTCATTAATATTTTCTATCTCTGACCTTACTTCTTTACTCCATGACTGAGGTATTGAATAAGTTATTATCGCCATCGCAGTCTCAACTCCCGGATCTTTTATATCACCAAGAATTTCGACTATGCGTCCNGTTGGTTGAGAATTCAAAGAGGGTGGATAGTTCACCTTTACTACTATTATTTTTCCAATGATAATCTGGTCAATCTTTTTGCATTGGATCAATATATCTCGACTGATGCGAGGATTATTTGGTCTAACAAAAGCACGTCCCTCTTTAAGAAAAAATCGACCAACTAATTTAGGAGTTTTTCGTTCAACTACTTTGGCCACTCGACCTTCAGGACGACCTTTTCGGTCCAATCCGACAACGCGAACCATCACAATGTCCCCGTCAAAAACTTGAGTCATTTCGCAGGTAGGCAAGAAAATATCTCTCATATCTTTACAGGAACAATCGAGAAACCCAAAGCCCCTTGGATGCCCAATGACGCTTCCTTCGAACAGTCTTGTATCATCCAGTACAATATATTCATTTTTGCAGTTAGTTATTAGCTGTCCGTCTCGCTCCATAGCGTTTAGACGTCTGGATAATGGCTGCGCATGTTCTGTACCGAGAGAGAGGTAATCTAAGATATCTTTGAGTGAAAGGACAGATTCATACTTACCTAAGATGTCGAGGATAGACTTTCGATTAGGGATTTCTAATAGATATTTTTTTGGCTTTCGGATTTCTGTATGACGACTGAAACCTTTTTTTTTTCTCATTCAAATCCTCTTGACAACTTAACGAACGATAGGCACCCAAACTTAGTAAAGTNCTTGCCTGCTACTAAAAAAACCCTCTCTTAAAAATTTTAGAGTCAGGGTGAAGACGGCAATTGCACGTTTTAAATTATGTCAACATAACTCCCTAGGAATTCGCTCAACCCAACTTTTCCTTAATTCTTGCAGACCTTCCAGAACGGTCACGCAAGTAGTAGAGCTTTGCACGACGAACCGCTCCTTTGCGTTTGACCATAACACTGTCAACCAAAGGACTGTATAACTGAAAGGTCCGCTCGACTCCAATGCCGCTAGAAATTTTTCGAACCGTAAACGATGAATTCAAACCTCGATTCTTTTTACCGAGTACGACTCCCTCAAAGGCCTGCAAGCGCTCGCGAGAACCCTCTTTCACTTTAACTTGAACCACGACGGTGTCGCCGGGGCTAAAGTAAGGCATTTCTCTAGTGATCTGCTCTTTTTCAAGCTCTTCTATTATAGGTGTTTTGCCACTCATTTGTTCATTCTCCATTTTCATCTTCAAGCAAATTAGTTCTATTTGACCTATCTATTTTATGAGGGAACACTATCCCTCAGCATCTTAAAGATCATTATTTTCAATTCCAATAAGATCTCTCTGCTCCTCATTAAGACTCAATGATGCAAAAATATCCGGTCTTCTGGAGCGCGTTCTAATTAGTGCTTGTCTTAGACGCCAATTCCTTATTCTGTCATGGTCTCCTGATAGTAAGACCTTCGGAACCTTTAGGCCTTCTACATCGGTCGGTCTTGCATATTGCGGATACTCCAGCAACCCAGAGGAGAAAGAATCTTGCGCCGCCGCATCCTCGTGGCCTAGGGCTCCCGGGATTAATCGAATTATTGCGTCCGAAACAACCATTGCGGCCAACTCTCCTCCACTCAAAATATAATCTCCGATAGACCACTCTTCATCCACCTCAAGGCGAATAAATCTCTCATCCACACCTTCGAAACGTCCCGCCACCATTATCAAACCCTGTCTTTTGACAGATTTTTTCATTTCAGAGTGACGCAAAAGGTGCCCCTGAGGGCTTAAGTATACTACCAAAGTATCACTTTCTGATATCCAACTTCTAGCTGCGGCTACGGCTTTTTTAAGCGGTTCAACCGTCATTATCATCCCTGGTCCACCGCCATATGGGCGAGAGTCCACCGTACGGTGCATATCCCGTGTAAAATCCCGAGGATTAAAAACAGCTAGCTTGACTAGTCCACGCTTTATTGCTCTGCGGCTTACACCATAGTCGAACATTATTGTAAACATTTCAGGCAAGATACTTACGACTGCAATTTTCATCAATTAGAGTTCCGTTGGCAAACCCTTGTTAAAAGTCTGGATCCCAGCTCACTTGAATATATCCGTGGGTGCGACTGACCTTTTGAACGTAATCCCCAATAAAAGGTATTAGTCGTTCGCGAGAATCAATGCTGAATTTGTCGCCTGAAACCAGCAAAACATCATTTGATCCGGTAGCAAGCAAGGAGCTAACAACCCCTAAGTCGTCCTCCTCGCCAGCAAAAAAATTCCTTATTCGTAACCCGATTAACTCATGCCAATAATATTCGTTTACATTAGCCCTTGGCAGTACATCCTTCTCAACGAGAATATTGTACCCACACCAAACTTTGGCTCTGTCTCTATCGTAAACCCCTTCTATATGAGCGATCAACCCACCACTATGCAGTTGCCAATCATCTAAGTACAGCGGCTTCAACCCATCTTTATCTATCCATAATGGCTGATAACTCATTAATCCTTCAATTTTTTCAGTGTACGACCTTATTTTGACCCAACCATGTACACCATATGGGCATAAAAGTCTGCCTAGCACAAGATTGTTTTCGCTCAGAACACATTTCATAAAAAACAATCAAGCTATCTCTTTTCCGGCCTCTTTCAATAATGCGTTCACTCGATCGCTAATTTTTGCACCTTGGTCAGACCAATATGATGCTCGCTTAAGATCTATGCGAAGACGCTCCTCCGCGCCTCTTGCAACCGGGTTAAAGAACCCTATCCGCTCTATGTAACGACCATCTCTGGACTTCCGAGCGTCACATACAGTGACATAGTAGAAAGGTCGCTTTTTCGCGCCCCCACGCGCCAATCGTATTGTTACCATTTTTTTTCCTGTAGTTAATGAATGTTTGCAAAAGCATTCCTTTTAAAAAGTTAAAATCCCTTTGCTTTGTTGGTATTTAAAAAAGCGCGTAAGTGTAAGACATAGCGAGACGAAAAAAAAGTAATTTATCTCCATATTTAGAATGTGTTACTAAGATTTGATTGATTTCCTAGTGCAGACCTCTAAGGGCTTTTGTTAAAATCTTCCATTCATTGGTGTGCGTTTGGTCATCAGTCCGCGCATCATATTCCCGAGGTCTCGCCCTTTCATGCGTTTCATCATTTTTCCCATCTGCTTATATTGTTTCACTAACCGATTCAAGTCTTGGATCGTTGTACCGGAACCTTGGGTGATTCGTCGCTTCCGCGATCCATTTAAAATCTCAGGATTACGGCGCTCTGCAGGTGTCATTGAGTCAATTATCACCTCCATGCGCGCAAACTGATTAATTGCTTTGGATTGATGCGCCACATTGGCGATATTTCCAATACCGGGCAATTTTTCTATCATGCCCGACATGCCCCCCATATCTTTCATCTGGTGCAATTGATCACGTAAATCCTCAAGGTCAAAAGCTTTGCCACGAACAAATTTACTTGTAAGTTTTTGTGCTTTTTGCTTATCAATCTTTCGTTCCGCTTGCTCTATAAGAGTAAGCATATCTCCCATGCCTAAGATACGGGACGCAATCCGCTCAGGGTGGAACGGCTCAAGGTCATCAACTTTTTCGCCAACACCTACAAACTTTATAGGCTTCCCCGATATCCGCTTGGCAGTCAATGCAGCGCCACCTCGAGCATCACCATCAACTTTTGTTAGAATAATTCCCGTGAGCGGCAACTTACGATTAAACTCGGCGGCTGTGTTGGCGGCATCTTGTCCAGTCATAGCGTCTAGAACGAAAAGCGTCTCTATAGGCTTACAACTCGCATGAATACCCGAGAGTTCACTCATCAGCTCTGAATCAACATGAAGTCTACCGGCAGTATCTACTATGAGCACATCAACAAAACGTTTTTTAGCTGCCTGAAGAGCCGCCTGAACAATTTTTTCTGGTTTCTGAGTGTCCTCACTATCGAAAAATTCCGCATCTACCTCAATACTCATAACTTCTAATTGTTGAATCGCTGCAGGACGATACACATCGGCCGAAACCAGCATGACCTTCTTTTTTTCTATGTTTATCAGATATCTGGCTAGTTTAGCGGCAGTGGTAGTCTTACCCGCGCCTTGCAGACCAGCAATCAAAATCACCGCTGGTGGCTGAATAGAAAGATTAAGTGCCTCATTTTTACTCCCCATGAGTGTAGTCAGTTCTGCTTCGACAATTTTTAAGAATTGCTGTGCCGGTGTGAGGCTACTTTGTACCTCCTGACCCAATGCTCGATTTCTTATCTGTTCTATAAGTTCTTTTACTACTGGNAGCGCCACATCTGCCTCAATAAGGGCAGTACGTACCTCTCGCAAAGTATCTCGAATATTAGTTTCACTCAAACTCGCCCTACCAGAAATCTTTTTTAGAGAAGATGTAAGCCGACCGCTTAGATTTTCGAAGATGGCCACAATAAATCACCTTTTTGATTAAAAAATTTAGTTAAAAATCTGCCTCACGCTCTTCTACCGATTTGAGGTTTATGACACACTCATCCAACTTCGAGGGAAATTCCAATTTATGACGAATTCGTTACTTAGCTTAATAACTGTGACTCTCTACTTAGCTGCCTTTGTTTATCAAACATCTAAAGCTCGACAAAATCCTACTTTCGATGTCTTAAGATTAAAATATTTGACTGCTGTCGCCGTGCTAATGCATGGAGGCACGACAATCTCCCTCATAACTCATCCTGATGGCTTAGATTTAAGTTTGATTAACGTCTGTGTGCTCACAACTTTCATAGTCAACACGTTAGTGATGACAAAACAGTTAGATATAATTTTAAATACTTTATATATCCTATTATTTCCTGTCTCAGGAATACTATTACTTGTTGCAGCAGTAACCACAGGTAGCAAACCCATTATGCCAGTATCACCCACTTTACAAGCTCATGTCGTATGCTCAATTCTTGCATATAGTCTCATCACTATCTCCTCACTTCAAGCACTCCTAATCGAACTTCAAATCCGACAACTGAAATTCAAAAGCCAAAATAAGATAGTCAGCTCTCTCCCATCTTTAGAAATTATGGAAAAGCTTCTTTTCAGAATTATTTTCTTGAGTGAAGTCTTGCTTTCCATATCACTCGTGTCCGGGTTTTTCTTCTATGACAATTTACACGAACAGAAACTACTGCATAAAGTTGCGTTGAGTAGCATGGCTTGGCTTTGTTTCGCAATTTTATTATCTGGTCGATTACTCAAAGGCTGGCGGGGTCCACTTGCAATCAGGCTTACTTGGATTAGTTTTATTTGTTTAGCTTTGGGCTTCGTCGGAACTAAATTTGTCCTAGAGTACATACTCAAAATATAAGCAATGATATTTATTAATACAAGTCTATTGCCAAAGTATGCGAACTGATTCAACATTAATCCTTCTACATTAGTGAGGCCTACCATTTTTGGATTCTTCTAATTCACTCGTTTTATGGTCAATTCTGATAATCTTACTCTTGATTTCGGCGTTCTTCTCAGGATCTGAAACAGGCATGATGTCGCTGAATCGATACAGATTACGCCATCAGCGAAAAACTAGCGCGGGAGCAAGACGAGCGGCTAAATTGCTGGCCACGCCCGATCGACTGATCGGGTTGATATTAATAGGGAACAATGCAGTGAACATATTGGCAGCTATTATCGCCAATATGTTAGCAATAATTTATGTGGGACCAACCGCAGCACCATGGGTTGCAACCGCCACTCTCACCATTTTAGTGCTTGTTTTTTCTGAGGTTACTCCTAAGAGTATCGCAGCGCAAAACCCTGAGTGGTTTGCCTTCAAAGCGAGTCATGTATTAAAACCTTTATTACAAATATTTTCTCCTATAGTCTGGGTAGTCAATCAATTAACCAATACCCTAATTGCTCAGCTAGGATTTGATCCTAAAAAGCATCGTGACGATGGTCTCAACACCGAGGAATTGCGATCAATTGTTGATAGCTCCTCCCACAAAATATCAGATAATCACCAAAGAATGCTAACCGGAATTTTGGATTTGGAAAATGTTACCGTGGAGGACATTATGATCCCGCGCAGCGAAATAATTGGACTCGATTTAGAAAATTCTTTAAGTACTTTAGTAGAACAAATATCTAACTCTGAATACAGCCGATTGCCTCTTTATGAAGGTGATATAAATAAAATTGTTGGCGTGTTTAAAGTTCGAAAGGGACATCAGCTTCTCAGCTCAGATCATGTTAATTACAATAGCGTCATAAGATTCTCTGAAGAACCTTACTTCATTCCAGAGAGTACAAGTTTAACAAAACAACTCCTTAACTTTCAGAAACATCGCAAACGCTTTGCAATCGTCGTTGACGAGTATGGAGAAGTTCAAGGTTTGGTGACACTTGAGGATATTCTTGAAGAAATCGTAGGCGACTTCACTAGCCATGCCTCTCATCAAGAGCATGAGATTATAAAACATGACAAAGATGTCTATTTAATAGACGGAGCAGCCACAATCCGTGAAATTAACAAGTCAACAGGTTGGAGTTTACCGACCGACGGTCCTAAAACCCTAAATGGCTTGGCATTGGAGCAACTACAACGGATACCGGACGGTAACGTTAGCTTTCCTCTGCCTCGTTACAGATTTGAGACGGCAGAATTCAACAGCGTCATGATCAAAAAACTTTTCGTGCGGGCCCTAGACGCGCAAGATTAGATTGAGTAATGATTGCACCACCTAAAAACAAGTATTTATTTCGTGATTACTTCTCTGAACTAAACTGACACCTCATCGGCCTACAAACCTTCGTGTTTATCCTTCCGAATGCGCTCTCCCAAAGTCTAAACCAAGTCTTATACTCTTTTAATACCGGTGATCAAAGATGGTATCTCAGTTGATATTGCATTTAATATTTGCGTCACCAAAACTATTTAACATACCCACGATAATCCGAAGTGTCATACCCCATATCCTGTAATCCTGAAATTGGACCATAGGCACATTCTTTTTAAATTTTTTGTAATTTATCAAAAGATATTGATAATTATTCGGACACAAAAAGTAATCTACTGGAATACGAAATATACAATCTGCTTCTGACGTTTGTACCGTGAGACCTGGGTTGCCTATCATGCACCCCACAAATGGTGTCACAACAGTCTGTCGATTATGCGGCGTGACCGTCGGTAATGTGGTTAATGGCTCAATGTTATCTCTTGATAGTCCAATTTCTTCACCTGTTTCTCTAAATGCGGTCTCTAGCATATCCGAATCGGATTCCTCCCACATCCCTCCGGGAAATGCTACTTCCCCACGATGATAAGTGACTGATTCGGATCGTTTAGTGAGCAAAATCTCAAAGTTGTTGCCACTTTCACATAACAACAAGAGTACCGCAGCATGTTGCGGGTGTCCCAAGGATGGAGCTTTTACCCTGACTAATCCATTTTTTTTTAAACTTCTAATAAGTTTTTTTTGCATTTCTCAATTATAATCAATTAAGAGAAAAGGCGAAACTAATGAAATACTGTTCTCATTGTAGTGGCACGATTGTGAAAGCAATCCCAGACGGTGACGATAGGCACCGGTTTGTATGCATTAAGTGTAAAAAAATACACTATCAAAACCCACAAATAATCGTTGGAATTGTGCCAACGTACGATCATCGTATTCTTCTTTGTAAAAGAGCTATTGCCCCTAGATTTGGGTTTTGGACACTGCCCGCGGGTTTCATGGAAAATGGGGAATCTACCAAGGACGGAGCTATAAGAGAATGTTACGAGGAATGCTTGGCGAAGCTAAAGGAAGTAAGGCTTTTTGCAATTTTTGACATCCCAAGGATTAATCAAGTTTACCTTTTCTATCGAGCTCAATTGACAGAGCCGTCGTATTCGGCTACCGCCGAATCATCGGAGGTAGACCTGTTTGACGCACATTCAATTCCGTGGGGGGAATTGGCGTTTCCAGTAATGACTATAGCGTTGAGACGTTTTCTTAGTGATCGGAGTGCTCGAAATTTTAGAGTACATCAAGAAACGATCGATTGACAAAAATATCTTTTTGCGGCTTCACGGCGCGCTATTTTTCTTAGCTCAACCGGCTTNCGAAGGTGCGATTTTATAAAATACCACTCCCTAATCTGCAGAGGTACTCTCCTTAATTGCGTCGTCTAGCAAAGTTTGCAATTCTCCATTCTCATGCATTTCAAAAACTATATCACATCCTCCAATCAGCTCTCCCAGAACCCAGAGTTGCGGGAATGTTGGCCAATTACCGAACTTGGGTAGATTTGCTCTGATCTCCGGGTTCGATAGCACATCAACATATGCGAACTCATGCCCACAATCCATCAGAGCCTGCACAGTACGAGCTGAAAAGCCACATTGGGGCTGCGTGGGAGAACCTTTCATGTATATAATTACGGTGTTATTTGTCACTTGCTCTGCTATGTTTTCCATAACGTTCATTGATGTCATCCTTACTCAATTAACACGAGTTAGATGATAACCGTTAAACTAAAAAATCGGTAGCTACAAAAAATAGAATTTAGGAAAAAAATTTTTAATCAGCGAGTATATTTCTCAATTCAGGAAGTGGCTGTTTTAAGTCACCCTCCGATAGACGATGCAAACTTTTATTAAAATCCAGCGGGCAAAAATTTGCCAGAACTCCTAAACCGAGATATCATATTTGTGAGGTGGCTGAGCCGCCTTTTTTTGTTTTCACAAAAAATAAATCTAAAGGTATATATTTCATAATGCAAAGTGACTCTTTAATGAATACATATGGCCCCAGCCAGTGCTCATTGGTGCGAGGCGAAGGTTGCTGGGTTTGGGATGAACATGGAAAAAAATATTTAGATGGTCTTTCTGGCATTGCTGTTTGCGGGTTAGGACACTCTCATCCGTCAGTCGCGAATGCAGTTGCCGAACAGGCAAAGGAGTTAGTGCACTGTTCAAATTTCTTTAGCATTCCGAAACAAGTTCAATTAGCAGAAGAACTCTGTGAGATTTCTAAAATGCGTAGAGTGTTTTTTAGCAACTCTGGCGCTGAAGCGAACGAGGCAGCGATCAAAATTGCTCGACTTCACGGCAATAAATGTGGGCTTAAAATACCTACTATTATAGTAATGGACAATGCTTTTCATGGGCGCACTATGGCTACGCTGAGTGCGTCAGGTGGTCGCAAAGTTCAAGCTGGGTTTGAGCCTCTCGTCAGCGGCTTTGTCAGAGCACCCTTTAATGATATACCCTCTGTAGAGAAAATAGCCTCCAACAATACAAACATATGTGCAGTATTTGTGGAGCCCATTCAGGGTGAGGGAGGTATTAACATACCTAGCAAAAATTACCTTAATGAATTACAAAGTTTATGTAAAACAAAAAACTGGCTACTAATGATTGATGAAGTACAAACAGGCAATGGTCGCACAGGAAAATATTTTTGTTATCAACACAATAACATTGTACCGGACGTTGTGACCACTTCAAAAGGACTTGGAAATGGTGTCCCAATTGGAGCTTGCCTGGCTAGCAGTTGGGCAGCGGACTTAATGAAACCTGGTAATCATGGATCAACATTTGGAGGAAATCCGCTTTCATGCGCTGCAGCCTTGGCTTCAGTAAAGTATATCCGTGAAGAAAATCTCTCTGAACGAGCAGAAATTATCGGTAAATCAATCATGCGAGGTCTCAAATTGCGACTAAAAAGCGCAACGAATGTATCAGATATCCGAGGAAAAGGGTGCATGATCGGTGTCCAGCTGGACCGACCATGTAAATCACTATTTAAGTTAGCATTAGAGAAAGGCCTTCTCATAAATGTGACGGCTGACTCGGTTATTCGGCTTCTACCGCCGCTTATAATCAGTGATGACCAGATAAATCTATTGGTAGATACACTGGTACCACTTATTCTCGATTTTGTTGAAGATTAGATATGAAAACTAATCCGCGACATCTTCTCACCCTTTTGGATTTAAACAAAGATGAATTGCTAACAATAGTTAGNAATGCAGATTTCATTAAAGTAAATCGGCATGAAGATCACCTCTGCCATGTGCTTGATGGAAAAGTCCTAGCAATGTTTTTTGAGAAATCCTCCACTCGAACCCGAGTCAGCTTCGAGGCCGGCATGTCTCAGTTAGGCGGATCTGCGTTGTTCTTGGCAACAAAAGATACACAGTTTGGTCGTGGCGAGCCTATTCGCGACGCTGCCAGAGTTATCTCAAGTATGGTCGACATTGTGATGATGAGAACTTTTGAACAAACAGATATTCAAGAATTTGCTGAATACTCATCAGTGCCCGTAATTAACGGCTTAAGTGACGATTTTCACCCTTGCCAATTACTCGCCGATATACAAACTTTTATGGAATTCCGAGGAACTTTAGAAGGAAAAACTGTCGCTTGGATAGGTGATGGAAATAATATGTGTCAATCATGGATCCACGCTTCTATGCTGCTTGACTTTGATCTTAACATTGCATGTCCAGAGGGCTTTGAACCTAGTAAAAAGCTTATGAGCTTAGCAAGAGATCGTGTCACTGTCTCTCGATCTCCTCGGGCAGCCGCTCGTGGAGCCAATTTAGTGACGACAGATGTTTTTGCATCTATGGGACAAGAAGATCAAAAACAACGCCGTCTTGCACAATTTTCAGACTTTAAGGTAGATCATGATTTAATGTCATTAGCCGCTGAGGGGGCTCTTTTTATGCACTGCCTGCCGGCTCACCGAAACGAGGAGGTAACCGAAGAACTTCTTGANGATAAATCCATCTCAGTTGTTTGGGACGAAGCAGAGAACCGCCTACACGCACAAAAAGCCTTAATGTTGTTTTTGCTTCAGGTACCTAATTTTAGCTTACCTCAGACATAGTCAACAATTTCGATTTCATACTCGACGTCTCCAGCCGGTACTTTGACAACGACACAATCACCGCAGACTCTACCAATAAGCGCCCTCGCAATCGGTGATTTATAGGAGATTTTTCCTTGCGTCACTTCCGCCTCATCATCTCCAACTATCTGATAATTAGNAGTTTTTTCAGTTTTTAAATCAGTGATAGTGACGCTACATCCGAAAATCACTCGTTCACTTGGCACAATTTTTGTAATGTCAATCACTTGAGCATTCGATAACTTGCTCTCTATATCTTGTATACGACCCTCAACGAAACTCTGTTGTTCTCGGGCCGCATGGTACTCCGCGTTCTCTTTCAAATCTCCATGTTCCCGAGCAGACGCTATCGCATTTATAATGGCTGGACGCTGTACCTTTTTAAGCCTGTCTAATTCTTCTCTTAAAGATTTTTCCCCTGTTACTGTCATTGGNTTTTTTTTCATANCCCCGCCTCTCTGTGCACGGATTGAAGACTCCTAACGGTGATATCCTCCAAATTTTCAGAAAACTTCAACGCCTCACAAACTGCTCTTCCTCCTGCCATCGTTGTAGTATAGTAAACTTGATGTTGCTCTGCTTTGGAACGAATTGTAGAAGAATCGGAAATTGCTTTTCTTCCCTCAGTTGTATTTATAATTAAGTCAATTTGATCACTTTTTATCATATCTACGATATGAGGTCGTCCCTCTTTGACCTTGTTGACAATAGATACAGATATCCCATGAGATTTAATTACCTCAGCAGTACCCCGGGTGGCAAACAAATTAAACCCCAATTTAACAAGGTCCATTGCCATGGCTGGCACTAACTGTTTATCCCTATCTCTGACGCTAATAAACACATTTCCAGAACTTGGTAATATTTCTCCTGATCCCAATTGAGCTTTGCCATAGGCTTCGGCAAAGGAAGCCCCGATTCCCATCACCTCACCAGTTGATTTCATTTCCGGCCCTAGAATAGGGTCGATACCTGGAAATTTATTGAATGGAAAAACAGATTCTTTGACTCCATATAAAATCGGTTCAATTTCGGTAGTAAAGCCCAATGATTTCAGTGACGTCCCAGTCATACATTTCGCGGCAATTTTCGCCAAAGAGATTCCTATACATTTCGAAACAAACGGTATAGTTCGGGAAGCACGAGGGTTTACTTCAATGACATATACTTCGCCATCCTGAATAGCAAGTTGCACATTCATTAATCCAACCACACCCAGTTCGCGAGCCATTGTAAAACACATATGTCGCATCTTNTCTTGCACATCTGCACTCAAACTATATGGGGGAAGCGAGCAAGCCGAATCACCTGAATGAATACCTGCTTGCTCTATGTGCTGCATTATCGCGCCTAAAACTATATTGTCGCCATCACTCACTACATCAACATCGACTTCAATTGCGTCCGGTAAAAATAAATCTAGTAAAACAGGCGCATCATTTCCCACACTAACTGCTGTTTCCATATAGCGTAAAAGCTCCTCGTTCTTGTAAACAATTTCCATTGCTCTCCCGCCAAGCACGTAAGAGGGTCTAACCACCAGTGGGTAACCAATCATTTGAGCCAAATTAACCGCGTCATCGATGCTGCGGGCTGTAGCGTTGTGTGGCTGCAATAGAGCTAATTTTTCAATCATATGCTGAAAGCGCTCACGATCCTCAGCACGATCAATGGCGTCCGGTGAAGTACCAATAATATTAACACCCTCATTTTCCAATGATCGCGCCAATCTCAAGGGGGTTTGTCCACCAAATTGGACGATAACTCCACAAGGCTTTTCCACCCGAATAATTTCTAAAACATCCTCAAGAGTGACAGGCTCGAAATAAAGTCGATCTGAGATATCGAAATCTGTAGATACAGTTTCTGGATTACAATTCACCATAATCGTCTCGAAACCTTCCTCACGTAGTGCCAACGACGCATGCACACAACAATAATCGAACTCAATACCTTGACCAATTCTATTTGGGCCCCCTCCCAAGATGAGAATCTTCTTATTTTCAGTTGGTTGTGACTCGCATTCTTCCTCATATGTGGAGTACATATATGCAGTATCCGTCGCAAATTCTGCTGCACATGTGTCAACACGCTTATAAACCGGAAAGAGTTCTTGATCCCATCTAAATGTTCTAATAGCTCTCTCAGCGGTGCCAGTAAGTTCCGCTAGACGGCGATCTGAAAATCCCTTTCGTTTCAATCGAAAAATCGTGCTCCTATTAAATTCAGAAGCAGTTTCAAGTGCTCTTTCCTCAGAAATCAAGTCTTCTATTTGAGATAAGAACCAATAATCAATATTAGTCATTGAATGCACATCATGGCGGGTCATACCAACACGAAATGCATCGCCGATAAACCAAATCCGTTCTGGCGTAGCCTCAGAAAGCTGATTCTTGAGGTAGCTTAAATCATTTTCATGTGCTTTAAATAGCGGATCCAAGCCAGAAAAACCTACCTCTAACCCACGCAATGCCTTCTGAAGTGATTCTTGAAACGTTCGACCAATCGCCATAACCTCTCCGACTGATTTCATTTGTGTAGTTAAAACCGTACTTGCCTCGTTGAACTTTTCAAATGCGAACCTAGGGACTTTTGTAACGATGTAGTCTATAGTGGGTTCAAAAGATGCAGGAGTCCTACCGCCAGTAATTTCATTTCGTAACTCATTCAGGGTATAACCGATTGATAATTTTGCTGCTATTTTAGCAATTGGAAATCCGGTAGCTTTTGAAGCTAACGCCGATGATCGAGAGACTCGCGGGTTCATCTCAATAACCACCAAGTCTCCTTTCTCAGGATTCACAGCAAACTGCACATTAGACCCACCTGTTTCAATACCAATTTCCCGTAAAATTTTGACTGATGCATTGCGCATTAGCTGATATTCTTTATCCGTTAAAGTCTGAGCCGGTGCAACAGTAATTGAATCTCCCGTATGAATACCCATCGGATCAAAATTTTCAATCGAGCACACAATAATACAATTATCATTACAATCCCTCATAACCTCCATTTCAAATTCTTTCCAACCGATAAGTGATTCATCAATTAACAACTCGTTAGTGGGAGACAGCTCTAATCCTCTTTGGCATATTGCTACGAATTCTTCTCGATTGTACGCAATTCCGCCCCCAGAACCTCCCATTGTGAATGACGGCCTGATTACGCATGGAAATCCGAATCGATCCGCAATTTGGTTTGCCTCCTCCAAGCTGTGTGCCATCCCCGAATTAGGTGTTGTCAGGCCTATCTTTCGCATGGCAATATCAAATTTTTCGCGATCTTCTGCCTTGTCAATAGCATTGGCGTTTGCGCCTATCATCTCTACGTTATACTTATTTAATACTCCATACTTTGATAGATCTAACGCACAATTTAGAGCAGTTTGCCCCCCCATTGTGGGTAGAAGAGCATCTGGACGTTCTTTCTCAATAATCTTAGAAACGGTGTGCCACTCTACCGGTTCAATATAGGTGGCATCCGCCATCGTCGGATCAGTCATTATGGTGGCAGGATTAGAATTTACCAAGATAACGCGAATGCCCTCCTCTCGGAGAGCTTTACAAGCTTGAGCTCCTGAATAATCGAATTCGCAAGCTTGACCAATCACTATTGGACCAGCACCAATTATTAAAACACTATTTAAATCATTTCTCTTTGGCATGTTTCTTGTTCGTACTTCCCCCTAACCTCGAATTTTTTCTAAAACTATTCCCAATCGAATACTTATAATAATTATTTAATAGATTTCATAATGTGTGTGAAGCGATCGAAGAGTAATGCTGCATCATGTGGTCCCGGACTTGCCTCTGGGTGTCCTTGAAAACTGAATGCAAGCTTATCAACCCTCTCAACACCTTGCAGTGATCCGTCAAAAAGAGAGCGATGCGTAATCAGGAGGTTTGACGGCAAAGATGCCTCATCAACTGCAAAGCCATGATTTTGACTAGTGATCAAAACTCGATTATTTTTTACGTCATATACAGGGTGATTTGCACCATGATGACCAAACTTCATTTTTTTTGTAGTAGCACCAGACGCTAAAGCGAGTAATTGGTGACCTAGACATATTCCGAAAATAGGAATATCCCTATCTAAGAGAGTTTTTATAGCATCAATTGCGTAATAACATGGCTCTGGGTCACCCGGTCCATTTGATAAAAATACACCATCCGGTTTCATCGCTAAAACTTCACTGACCGGTGTTTGAGCAGGAACTATTGTCACAGAACAGCCTCTATCAACAAGCATTCTCAATATGCTATATTTAACGCCAAAATCATAAGCAACTACCCTATAACTTGCATCTTGAGAGGTTGGTGATTCCATTCCCAATCGCCAACTAGGGTGATACCACTTTTTGGGTTTCAAAATTGATACCTCTTTCGCAAGATCCATTCCCTCTAACCCAGCAAAGTCCCGGGCGCATGCTACCGCTTTATCAGCATCTCTAGATCCCGCAATTATGCAACCATTTTGCGAGCCAGTTTTTCGGAGAATTCGGGTAAGTTTACGGGTGTCAATATCACTTATTGCCACAACACTTCTGTCGCTTAGATAAGCTCCCAAGGATTGCTCCTTACGAAAATTTGAGGCGAACAGCGGCAAATCTCTTACCACGAGTCCCGATGCCCAAATATTATCCGACTCCTCATCTTGATGATTCGTGCCAACATTACCAATATGAGGATACGTAAGAGTAACAATTTGACGAGCATAGCTTGCATCAGTAAGAATTTCTTGGTATCCAGTCATAGCAGTGTTAAACACCACTTCCCCAACAGAAATACCGGACGCGCCTATTGCTCTACCTGTAAAAACATTTCCATCAGCAAGAGCTAACACGGCATATGAGCTCACCTTTGAACACACAAGCTCCCCTCCATGAAAATCTTTCAATTTTGTTAACGCCACAATAAATTTACGCTTTCACAAACCGAGGCCCACTCACCAGACATAAAAAAACGAGATGAGAATCAGAGTCTCATCTCGTTTGCAAGGCTTCTAATCTTCTTCAACACTCCAAATGAATTTAGAATTCATCCATGACTGAAAGATCACTAGTGTATAAAAAGTATTGATTATTGTCCAACTGCTTGACTATTAAATCAAAAAAAATCTATCTACGGACTTAACTGAACCCGAGCACATTCTGCATATCATAAATACCGGGCGGCTGTTGTATTAACCACCTTGATGCCCGCACCGCCCCTCTCGCGAATGCCATTCGACTTGATGCGCGATGAGTGATTTCAACTAGCTCCCCTTCTCCTGCAAATAGAACTGTGTGATCACCAACAATATCGCCCCCTCTAATACTTGTAAAACCGATAGATTGAGGAGTTCTCTTTCCGAATTCACTCGTACGATCAAACACCGCTAACTCATCCAATTTTTGTCCCCGCGACTCAGCGATAACTTTCCCCAAAGAAAGCGCAGTCCCTGATGGTGCATCTAGTTTTCTTTTGTGATGTGCTTCGCACACTTCGATATCTACATCATCATTCTTAAAGGAATCAGCAGCCATCTCTACCAGCCTATAAACAAGATTTACGCCAATAGAAAAATTACTTGCCATACATATTGGTATTTGAGTGCTTGCTAAATCAATCCGTTTCAAATCTGATTTGCTCAGTCCTGTAGTCCCAATCACTATGGGTATTCCTAATTTTGCACACCATTCAGCATTCACTAGGGTAGAAGAAACTGAAGAAAAATCAATAACTACATCAGGCCTGTTCGATGCAGCTTCTAATGTTCCCACAACATCTACATCTAACTTGCCGACACCAGATAGTTCTCCGACATCCAGTCCAATGTAATTACTATTAGGATTTTCTGTCGCACTAACCAATTGTGCATCAGCACCTTCTGCCAAGAGGGCGGTCAGAGCTCTTCCCATCCGACCACTAGCCCCACACACAGCTATCCTTAACATATTTTAACGCCCCAATTTTAAATTGAGTAAAAGTAGCTACCCTTTAGTGAGGTTGTCGAAAAAGGTTTTCACACCTCCAAACCAGTTATCGCTCCGCGGAGAGTGCCTGCTTCGCGCCCCAAGACTCTTATCAAACGTCTCGAGCAACTTTATTTGTTTCGACGACAAATTGACCGGTGTTTCAACAGACACCCTGCAAAGAAGATCGCCGACTCCCGCACTGCGAACCTGAGTGACACCTTTCCCTCTCAACCGAAATAACTTACCCGTCTGCGTCTCTGGGGGCACTTTCAACTTCACTTTGCCAGACAAAGTGGGGACCTCTAGTTCTCCGCCTAGAGCAGCTTGGCTGAAACTTATCGGAACTTCGCAATGTAAATTTGCTCCGTCTCTAACAAAAATGTTATGTTCAGCGACGTTCATTTGAACATAAAGATCACCGTTTGCTCCGCCTTGAGGACCAGCTTCTCCCTTACCTGAAAGTCTGATTCTATCCCCCGTGTCAACACCTGGAGGAATTTTTACCGACAATGTTTTGCTCTTTTCCAAAACTCCTTGGCCATGACACTCACCACATGGGTCAGTAATCATTCGCCCACGCCCTCTGCATTTTGGGCAAGTTTGCTGCACTGAAAAAAAACCTTGCGACATCCTAACTTGGCCTGCACCTTGACATGAACTGCAAGTTCGAGGTGTAGAACCTGGCCGTGCCCCTGAACCCCTACAAACATCGCAAGAATCCTTAGTTGGAATATTGATTTCTACCGTCTTACCGCGAACCGCATCCTCTAGCTCGAGTTGAAGGTCATAGCGGAGATCCGATCCACGCGCTGGGCCGCCGCGGTTAGTGCTTGTTCCAGAACCTCCAAAAATATCTCCGAAAACATCTCCAAAAATATCGCTGAATCCGGCACCCGCACTTTGAGCGTTTCCAGGATTACTATGTCCAAAACGATCATAATTTACTTTTTTTTCTTCATCACTCAGAATTTCGTAGGCTTCTTGTGCCTCTTTAAACTTCTCTTCGGCCTGTTTATTATCGGGATTGCGATCTGGATGATATTTCATGGCCGTTCGACGGAACGCTTTTTTGATCTCGCCACCCGAAGCATCTCGACTAACTCCTAAAACATCATAATAATCACGTTTTGCCATACATTCGCTATCCATCACCTGACTTGGTTACTAAAAAAAGGCGCGAACGACTTGTTCGCGCCTAGGAAAACCTGCTTTTAGTATTGCGCTCACTCTGAGAGCCGTTACTTTGTTTCCTCTTTTACTTCTTCGAATTCTGCATCCATCACATCATCGTTACCACCGCTTACATTTTCATCCGTTTTACTCTCCGCACCTTGAGCTCCATTTTGATTTGCGTACAGCTTCTGTGCAAGCTCTGAAGACATTTCTGATAAAGTTTGGGCTGCTAAATCGATTTTTTCCTTGTCGTCACCTTGAACAGCCTCTTCAACTGCCTTGATTGCCTCTTCAATCGAATTCTTCTCTGCGTCACCAATTTTTTCACCTGCTTCCTGAATTGTTTTAGTAGCAGCATGGGCGATCCCGTCGGCAGCATTTCTAGCTTGAACTAGGTCTGCAAAGCGCTTGTCCTCCTCTGCATTTGCCTCCGCATCACGAACCATTGCCTCTATCTCTTCATCGGCAAGACCCGAGGACGCTTTTATAACGATTGATTGCTCCTTTCCAGTTGCTTTATCTTTGGCACTAACATTGAGTATTCCATTCGCGTCTATATCGAAAGTAACCTCGATTTGTGGCATTCCTCGCGGAGCGGGCGGGATGTCAGCCAAATCAAATCTACCCAATGACTTATTTTGGATCGCCTGCTTTCTCTCACCTTGTACAACATGTATCGTAACTGCTGTCTGATTATCATCAGCCGTAGAAAAAATTTGCGACTTTTTAGTAGGAATCGTTGTGTTCTTTTCAATCACGGGAGTTGAAACGCTCCCCATAGTTTCTATACCAAGGCTCAGAGGGGTCACATCTAAAAGAAGGACATCCGTCACATCCCCTGCTAAAACTGCTCCTTGCAAGGCAGCGCCAACCGCTACTGCTTCGTCTGGATTCACGTCTTTTCTTGGTTCTTTTCCAAAAAATGCTGATACCCGCTCTTGCACTAGCGGCATACGAGTTTGTCCCCCTACCAAAATGATTTCCTCTATTTCTGAAGCACTTTTATCTGCATCTTTCAAGGCGATTCTTAATGGTTCCAACGACCTCTCGACCAATTCCTCAACCAGCGCTTCCAACTTGCTACGTGTTAACTTAACCACCAAATGCTTTGGGCCTGTTGCATCAGCTGTGATGTAAGGAAGGTTAACTTCCGTTTGCTGACTTGATGAAAGCTCAATTTTNGCCTTTTCTGCTGCCTCTTTAAGGCGCTGCATTGCGAGGGGATCTCCGTGCAAATCCATCCCGCTGTCATGCTTAAACTCTTGGGACAAATATTCGATTAATCTTAGATCAAAATCTTCTCCACCAAGAAAGGTATCTCCGTTTGTCGCTAACACTTCGAACTGCTTTTCGCCATCAACGTCTGCAATTTCTATAATTGAAATATCAAAGGTACCTCCTCCCAAATCGTAAACGGCCACCACACGATCCCCGGACACCTTATCTATGCCATAAGCCAGGGCGGCGGCCGTTGGCTCATTTATTATTCGTTTCACGTCCAGTCCTGCAATGCGTCCGGCATCCTTAGTAGCTTGACGTTGAGAATCATTGAAGTAAGCTGGTACGGTAATAACTGCTTCAGAAATATTTTCGCCAATATAGTCTTCTGCGGTCTTCTTCATTTTCTTGAGAACCTCGGCAGAGATTTGGGGCGCGGCTTTACTCTCTCCCTTGATCTCAACCCAAGCATCACCATTGTCTGCTTTCACTATTTTATAGGGTACCATCTCAATGTCTTTCTGCACGACCCTGTCTTCAAATCTACGACCTATCAACCGCTTAACCGCATATACAGTATTCGTCGGGTTAGTAACTGCCTGTCGCTTCGCAGACTGACCGACTAAAATTTCTCCATCGTCTGCAAATGCAACAACNGAAGGGGTGGTTCGCGACCCTTCCGAATTTTCGATCACCTTTGGCTTTTCTCCCTCGAGAACTGCAACACATGAGTTGGTTGTTCCTAGGTCAATTCCAATTATCTTTCCCATTACAGATCTCTCCTATGAATTACTTCAGGGTAGTTTCAATCACTTTGTCTCTTCGCATATATTGTGGTAGTTGGGTACTATTTCTTTTAATTCAAGTCCCGTTACACCTTTGCGACCGTCACCATTGCAGGTCGTACTAATCGACCATTGAGTACATAACCTTTCTGATAGACATCAATGACCGTATTTGGCTCTACTTCACTATTTTCCACCGTGCTAACCGCTTGGTGCAGCTCTGCGTCAAAAGGGACTCCAGACGGATCTACTTGCTCTACATTGAACTGCATTAAAACGTCTAGGAAGCTTTTCAGTGTCAACTTTAGACCATCAGCCACGGCCCTTTGAGCTTCGTCAACTTCATCAATCGTATCAATAGCTCGATCGAGGTTATCAACTACAGGTATCAATGCAGACACAAACTTGTCTAGGGCAAATTTATGAGCATTTTCTATATCCCGTTGTGCTCTACGACGAACATTTTGTATCTCCGCCTGTATACGAAGCACTTTATCTTTAGCGTCCACTAATTCACGGGACGCCTCCTCTAACCCAACTTGATCTTGCTTTTTAGGCGCCTCAGATTCATTATTCGTAGGCTTTTCGGGGTCAGTGGTGCTCTCAGACTCTTTATCTATTTCTTTTGGCACGGAACGCTCCTGTGAATATTTCCTAAATTAGCATCTGTTTCAGATATGGGGGCAAACTAAATAGTTTCAAGCAATTGCCTTAAACGAATTGGAAGTGTATAAACAAGAAAAAACAGGGAGGGACATTGTTAACATCATTGACTATTTACAACTTTTCCTTAATTGAACATTTAGAAATCGAATTTTTAAGTGGGACTTCAGCAATAAGTGGAAAGACAGGTGCCGGAAAGTCAATAATTCTTGATGCTCTTGCATTGACTCTTGGCGGGCGTGCGGACATCGACATGATAGGACTCACCAAGGGGCACTCGGAAATAAGTGCCAGCTTTGATATAACAAAAATTGATCGAGTGGCAAACTGGCTGCGTGAAGAACAATTTTTATGCGACAATGACTGCGTGCTGAGACGCGTTTTCAACACAGAAAAACGATCGCGTGGCTACATAAATGGTCGTTCATGTACTATGCACCAATTGCAGAAACTTGGTAGTCTTTTGATCGATATTCACAACCAACACGAACATCAATCACTTCTGCGCCAAGAGAATTACAGTTTGCTACTAGATGATTATGCAGGCGCAACAGCAATTTGCGCAAAAGTCGATAAAATAGCTAAAGAATTAAGTCAAATTCAGAAAGACATTGAGTTACTTGAAAATAATTCAAATAAGCTCTCAAATAGACTTAGTTATTTGCGATTTCAAATTGAAGAGTGGGAAGCTTTATCAGTTACACACGATGAATTTGATAAACTTGAGGAGGAGCAAAAACTGTTATCTAATTCTGAACATTTACTGCTCCAAAGCCAACAATTGCTCAATTTATGTGGTCCTAACACGGATAAAAACATTCGTGATAGTCTTAACGAAGCCTTGTCAATTTTAAAAGCACTGAGTTATTTGCCCAACTCCCTTAAGAATGTTTCAGACCTACTAAGCTCTTGCTTAATTCAAGTCGAGGAAGCAACATACGAAATAAAAATAGCATTAAACAACCTAAATTCAAATCCACAAAAGCTGAAAGAAGTGGATGACAGAATTTCTGAAATTTTTCAATTATCGAGGAAACATCGAGTTCAACCTAATCAGTTGGAGACCGCCATTCTTAACCTTAAAGACGAAGTAAAAGATCTCGAGCTTAGCGAACAGAAGATGAAGGTGCTAAAAAAACGATACGAAACGGCAACTATACTCTACAAAGACCAAGCTCAAAAACTATCCAATACAAGACAACTAGCCGCAAAAAAAATGGCTCATGAGATTAACTTGCAATTAACAAAGCTTGAGATGAAAGAATCGGAGTTGTTGATAAAACTGACTCCCAGAAGCGATTCAACTTACCATCCCTCAGGATTAGAAAGAATTGAATTCTTAATTTCCACTAACCGAGGTCAACTCCACAACCATCTACAAAAAGTTGTCTCTGGCGGAGAATTATCGCGAGTTAACCTCGCGATTCAGATAGTAGCTGCAAATCGTTCAAGAATCCCCACTTTAATTCTTGACGAAGTGGATGTCGGCATTGGAGGAGCAACCGCAGAGATAATTGGTCAGCTATTAAAAAAACTTGGCCGTGTCAGTCAAGTGATCACCATCACCCATTTACCACAAGTTGCCGTCCATGCGGATAACCACTATCTTGCTAAGAAACAACAACTCTCCGCGGATAAAGCATCAACCACACTCACATTAATGAACAGCACAGATCGTGTTGAAGAAATTTCAAGAATGCTTGGCGGGATTAATATTACTGAGAAAACAAGAGGTCATGCTCATGAGATGTTGGCATTGGCTCAGACGAACATGCCAAAGCTCTCATAAACTGTGTTCAGTTCAATCAGTAACTGCTATTTCTTTATCCTCATCGTTCTCGGAGACCGACCCTTCCTCTAAAATGGCTTCTTTAATGGATAGCTTGACTCGCCCGCGGTTATCAATTTCTAAGACCTTTACTCTCACTTCTTGGCCTTCGGTGAGATAATCTGTGACTTTATTAACTCTTTTCGAGGCTATTTGGGAAATGTGCACCAACCCGTCTGTGCCAGGCATAAAATTCACGAAAGCGCCGAAGTCAACTATTCTTACTACCTTTCCGTCATAGATTGCTCCTGGCTCAGGCTCCGCAACAATTGCTTTAATGGCATCAATGGCTGCCTGAAGACCCACACTGTCATCAGCATATATTTTTACTGCGCCGTCGTCAGTAATATCTATGGTAGAGCTTGTCTCCTCACACAAACTGCGTATCGTTGCTCCACCTTTTCCAATTACATCTCTGATCTTATCGGCATCTATTTGCATAAGGCCCATTCGTGGTGCTGAATCAGCTACCTCTTCACGACCAACAGCAAGGGTCTCATTCATGGAAGCAAGAATATGTACTCGAGCGTCCATGGCTTGCTGAAGCGCAATCTCCATAATTTCCTCGGTGATACCCTCAATTTTTATGTCCATCTGCAATGCAGTGATACCCTGAGCTGTTCCAGCCACTTTAAAATCCATATCACCAAGATGATCTTCGTCACCAAGTATGTCAGTCAATACCGCAAATTGGTCTCCTTCTTTCACCAGTCCCATTGCAATTCCTGCTACTGGTGCTTTCAGCGGAACTCCAGCATCCATTAATGCAAGACTTGCCCCGCAGACTGATGCCATCGAACTGGATCCATTTGATTCAGTAATCTCAGAAACAACGCGTATCGCGTATGGAAATGTATCAATTGAGGGTAGTACAGCTGCAACCCCCCTGCGGGCCAACCTTCCATGGCCAATTTCACGTCTTCCTGTGAATCCGATTCTTCCGCATTCTCCAACAGAATATGGAGGAAAATTATAATGCAGCATAAATGGATCATCTCGACGACCATCTAGGTCATCAATCATTTGAGCATCACGAGTCGAGCCAAGAGTGGCTACGACTAGCGCCTGAGTCTCACCTCGAGTAAACAAAGCTGAACCATGCGCCCGAGACAAAATAGAAACTTCAGTATCGATTGCCCTTACGCTTTGATTATTTCTTCCATCAATTCTAGGATCACCTCGAAGAATTCGCCCTCGCACAATATTTTTCTCGAGTTTTTTAAACTCATCTTTAACAATAGTTTCGTTATTATCCGTTATGGAGCTTAGTTGCGTTACGGCCTTGTCTCTTAACTGCGCAATAGTGTCCATGCGTCGCTGCTTATCGACCTTTTGATAAGCGCGATCAAGATCTTCTGCTACCAACATATTGAGCTCATGTTTAAGTTCACTACTTACAGCAACTGATTCCCACTCCCACTGAGGTCTTCCCACTTCAGAGGCTAATTGCTTTATGACAGTTATCACGGTTTGCATCTCTTGGTGTGCGAATAGAACAGCACCAAGCATTATGTCTTCAGATAACTCCTTCGCTTCGGATTCTACCATCAGAACTGCATCTTGAGTTCCAGCAACTACCATATCAAGATCGGAGTTTAACAGCTCGGTATTAGTCGGATTTAAAAGGTAGCCCTCTACCTCTGAATAACCTACTCGCGCACCACCAATAGGTCCATTAAATGGTATACCAGAGATCGACAAGGCGGCAGAAGTTCCTATCATCGCAGCTATATCAGGATCAGCATCTTTTTTTGCAGATAAAACCGTACAGACAACTTGCACCTCATTCTTGAACCCTTGCGGAAAGAGTGGGCGAATAGGTCGGTCAATCAATCGAGAGGTCAGTGTTTCTTTCTCTGTAGGCCGACCCTCTCGTTTAAAAAAGCCTCCGGGAATTTTTCCTGCAGCATATGCTTTCTCTTGGTAATGAACTCCAAGAGGAAAAAAATCCACGTCCTCTTTTTTTTCTCTTGCTCCCACTACCGTACACAACACAGAAGTCTCGTCAATTGAACATATCACTGCACCGGTTGCTTGCCTAGCTACCCTGCCTGTCTCGATTGTGACGTTACAGTCACCATACTGAAATCTTTTCACTATTGGATTCATATTGTTGCCTTAATATATTTCTTAAACTATGTATTTTATGCACGCAAAGGGGCACTTTTATCCCAAAACGCCATGTATATTTCTTAGATCAGGATTTGATCACCTCTGTGATAAATTATCCGTCCCCAATTAGTCCCTATCTTCTCAGGCCCAGTTTCTTAATAAGTTCAGTGTACCGATCGAGATTCTTTGCCTTTAGGTAATCAAGCAGCTTTCGCCTTTGATTAACCATGCGTATAAGTCCACGCCGAGAATGGTGATCTTTCTTGTGAAAACCGAAATGACTCTGCAACTTGTTAATATTAGCCGTCAAAAGTGCAACCTGCACTTCCGGCGATCCCGTATCTTTGGCGTCAAGACCATGTTCTTTAATCAACAACGCTTTTTCTTTTGCACTTAAGGACATATGCTTCTCCAGTACGCGGATTTAAAATAACGCGCACCCCATGCGCACTTACAGGACGCTCGTTATTAAAGCCAATGATTTTTAGATCAATTAAACCTATTAATCATGCTTCAATCAGTTACCGATATTCTTTGCTGCGACGAGGCGTTTAGGCACCAAAACCCTAGAGTCCCTCACACTACCCACTCCTAAAAATGTTAGATTGTTGTCAAAAACGCGCACTATATCCCCTTCTCCCTCAAGGTTAAAGCCTTTTGATAGCAAAACTGATTGTCCTTTTTGTAATCGCGCCGCAGTTTTATTGTCGATGGTGACTTGAGGCATTGTATTCAATGCATAATCTACAGGTAACAATCTTTCATCACATGCAGTTATTCCTTTTTGAGAGTAAGAATCTCTGAGCTCAGCGAGGGAAATTGAAATCTCGTCACTGAATGGTCCCACTGCAAACCTGTGTAATTTACTCACATGAGCACCGCAACGAAGGAGTTGGCCAAGGTCAGACGCAAGCCCTCTTACATATGTGCCCTTGCTACAGCGTATTTTTACCTCCAAATCAGCCGCGACGCCACTCCTGAAAGACATAATCTTATACTCATAAACTTTGATTGGTCTTGGTTGTCTATTGATATCCAAACCCTTCCTTGCATACTTGTAAAGTGGTTGTCCGTTATACTTGAGAGCCGAATACATAGGTGGAATTTGAGTCGTGTTTCCCAAAAATTGATCCATAGTTTCGCGAATCAATCCTTCGGTAATAGAGCTTGCATCATAAGTCGAAATAATACGACCCTCGCTATCTGCAGTATCTGTCTCAACTCCTAGTTTAAAAATACTATGATACCCTTTCTCGGAATTGAGCAAATACCGACTAAGTTTGGTAGCCTCTCCAAAGCACACCGGCAAAACACCAGTGGCTAGGGGATCTAAGATTCCTGTATGCCCAGCTTTTTTGGCAGCAAACAAATGCTTTACTCGCTGCAACGCATGGTTGGAGGAGACTCCTCTTGATTTGTTCAGCAAAAAAATGCCATCAACCATTCTAGGGTTTTGCTTTTGATGCGACAAACTAAGGTTCCTCAGATAACACGTCGCGAGAATCCGCAGCAATTGCACGATCAATTAATTCGGACATGACTTGTCTCTCGGCCAATGAATTATCATGGATAAATGTGATTTTTGGCATCACTCGCAAATTCATATTAGCCGCCATTAATTTACGCAAATATCCAGTCGCCCCGTTGAGCGCTGAAATGGCATTATTTGCTTGATCCTTAGTGTTCGACGAAATAAAACTCACGAAAACCTTGCTATTAGAAAGGTCTCTGCTGACCTTTACTTCAGTGACGCTCACCATTCCAACTCTAGGATCTCTCAATGAATCATTAATCAATACAGATAATTCTCTCTGAATCGCATCGGCAACCCTATCGCAGCGGTAAAACTCTCTCGGCATCAACGCCTCAGTTCTCTATTTAAAAATTTTATATTTTTCGAAAGCCGTCGCGTACTCGCATGATTTAAGTGACATCAGAGTGTCCGCAAAATTTGCGTGACTTCGTAAACTTCTATCAGATCACCAGAACGAACATCATTGTAATCTTTAACACCGATACCGCACTCGACTCCGTTTCGCACCTCTTGCGCATCATCTTTATACCTTCGCAGAGACTCTAGCTCTCCCTCGTAAATAACCACATTATCTCTTAAGACGCGGATCGGTTTGCTACGGTATACGGTACCCTCAATAACCATACACCCCGCGATAGCACCAAATTTTGGAGATCGAAATACATCCCTCACCTCTGCGGTACCTACAATGCTCTCTCTCGACTCGGGGGACAGCATTCCAGAAAGTGCGGCTTTAACCTCGTCTAGGAGATTATAGATGACACTGTAATAACGGATCTCAATTTCTTCGTTCTTTGCTAGGGTATGCGCTCCCGCAGAGGCACGCACATTAAAGCCCAAAATAATCGCCCCAGTAGTGATAGCCAAATTAACATCAGATTCAGCAATACCTCCCACTCCAGAGGCCACGATATCCACCCCCACTTCTTCTGTTGAAAAATCGTTAAGGGCACCACTGATCGCCTCCAGCGACCCCCGAACATCGGTTTTTATTACTAGTGGTAAAGTGCGTTTTACCTCTGAACCAATGTTCACAAACATAGTTTCTAACGCGGAGGCATGTTGAATCGACATTTTTTGAGCACGAGATTTGTCTTGGCGAGACGCGGCTATATCTCTACCCTTTCTTTCATCCGACACTACGTAGAAGAGATCACCTGCATCTGGGGCTTCGTCCAATCCCAAAATTTCTACAGGGATAGATGGTCCGGCCACCCCTAGAGCTTGATTGCTTTGATCAACCATGGCCCGTATCTTTCCGACACTCAACCCCGCTAGTACGAAATCACCTCTGTTTAGATTTCCCTCCTGCACCAAAGCCGTTGCCACTACACCTCTCCCCTTATCAATTCGAGACTCAACTATTACTCCTCGAGCCCTACCCTCAAAGCTGGCCGTTAATTCAAGAAGTTCTGACTGTAACAGTACCGCATCTAACAATTCATCTATCCCCTCACCTGTTTGGGCAGAGACCTCAACAAACTGAGTATCACCGCCCCATTGCTCTGGGATGACATCTTTCGCGCCCAGCTCACCTGTAACTTTTTCAGGATCTGCGCCCTCTTTGTCCATTTTGTTGATAGCCACAACAATAGGCACTCCGGCAGCACGGGCATGCTGAACAGCCTCTTCTGTTTGCGGCATTACCCCGTCATCTGCTGCAACCACAAGAATAACAATATCGGTGCTTTTCGCCCCTCGAGCCCGCATTGCAGTGAAAGCGGCATGGCCTGGCGTATCCAAAAAAGTAATTGCGCCCTTAGTCGTACTTACATGGTACGCACCAATGTGCTGCGTTATGCCACCAGCCTCACCTATTGCTATCTTGGTTTTTCGTATATAGTCCAAAAGGGAAGTTTTGCCATGATCTACGTGACCCATAATAGTTACCACAGGTGCCCGAGGTAGTTGAGTACCGTGTCGCTCTTGTTCAGTAAAGGACGCTACCAATTGCTCTTCCAAATCAGTATTACTCGAGGGTGTTGCTTTATGCCCTAATTCTTCAGTAACTAACAGGGCAGTTTCTTGATCTATCAATTCCTGAGCAGTTGCGACAACTCCTAGTTTCGCAAGTTTCCTAATGACATCACCCGACTTTAAAGACAATCCCGATGCCAAATCAGAAACTGATATTTCATCACCCACGGAAATTTCTTTAATTTTCTTCTCTGTCGGGAGCTTAAAAATATGCTTATTTTTGACTTTCAGTGGAGTAGCAATGGCCGATCTCAGCCTCGTTTTTTTGTTTCCACCTACTTCGACATCCTCGAGAACTAGATGAGATTTTTTCTTAACACCTTTTGCAATCGGTTTTTTGACACGCCTGATTGGATCATCATCATCCTTTGCTTTGTTTGTCCGTCGCCCCTTGTCATGGACGATTTCTGAGGGTGGTGTCGATAAGTCAGCAACTGCCGGATCCACACGCGATATTTTTTTATCTGTAAGGTCAACTGTCTTACTTTTCAAAGATTCTGTTTTAGTTAAGTCTCTCTGACTCTCATTATCCTTGGCCTCCTCATCGGCCTTTCGGCGAGTTTCAATTGCTGCTACCCGCTGCGCCTCAACTTCATCTAATACTTTAGCCGAGGCTACGTTTGAGCTCGCTTTTTTATTTTCCGAGGTTTCGGCTGATCCCGGAGGCGATATTGATACCACCTCGTCCGGTCGCTTGACAAAGGTTCGCTTTCGGCGGACTTCGATATTTACAGTTTTTCGATTCGCCGATTTTAATGTTGTTAACGTCTTGCGCCGAAGCGTTATCTTTCCAGGCTCANGAGTAGGTGCTCCATGCAAACCCTTGAGATATGCGAGCAAAACTTGTTTTTCTCCGTCTGATACCAGCGCTTCAGCATTGGTATGTGCTAGGCCCGCGTCAGTCATCTGCTTTAACAACCTGTCTACAGATGCACCCACGGTCATCGCCAACTCGCTAACTGTCACTTCAGCCATCGGTAATCCTTTATCAATGTCTGCCTCATTACTATTTTTATCACTCAAACCAAGGTGCACGAGCCGTCATTATTAATTCGGCCGCACGTTGATCACTCAAATCATCAATACCTGATATGTCATCTACCGCTTGTTCAGCAAGATCCTCCATTGTAATAATATTTTTGGCGGCTAATTTATGAGCGAGAATTCTGTCCATTCCCTCCATACTGAGTAAGTCATCCGCCGGTAGAGAACTGGTCAATTTTTCTTCACTTACAAGCGCCATCGTGAGAAGAGCATCCTTTGCGCGGACACGTAGCTCCTGCGATAGGTCTTCATCAAAGTCGTCAATAGCGCTCATTTCATCAAGCGGAACATACGCTACTTCCTCTACACTGGTGAAACCCTCCTCTACAAGCACAATAGCAATGTCCTCTCCAATGTCGAGTTCCTGCATAAACATGTTTACAGTGACTGTTGCCTCCTGCAATTGCTTGTCTTCCGCATCTTGCAACGTCATCACATTTATATTCCATCCAGTAAGTTCCGATGCAAGACGCACATTCTGCCCGCCTTTACCGATGGCTTGCGCAAGATTTTCCTCATTTACCGCCACATCCATCGAATGTGAGTCCTCATCGACCACAATAGACCCCACCTCCGCAGGCGCCATAGCATTAATTACTAATTGTGCTGGATTATCGTCCCACAGCACAATGTCTACTCTTTCATCATCGAGATCATTTGACACAGCCTGAACGCGGGCACCTCTCATGCCCACACAAGCCCCAACTGGGTCTATTCGAGCGTCTTTACTCTTAACCGCTATCTTTGCCCTCTGGCCGGGATCTCTTGCCGCGCCTTTAATTTCTATAATTCCCTCCGCTATTTCAGGAACTTCAATTCTGAAAAGCTGTATCAACATTTCGGGAGAAATTCTTGATACCAACAATTGGGGCCCGCGTGTATCCTCTCTAATAGCTATCAAAATCGTTCTGGTCCTATCATTTATCCTAAAGATTTCACGGCCTACCAACTGCTCTCTCGGTAACAGCCCCTCCGCATTGTCTCCAAAATCAATCACTACGTGTTCTCGGGTAACTTTTTTTACCGTGCCGTTGAGAAGCTCTCCGACACGATGCTTGAATCGGTTTACGATGATTTCCCTCTCCGCATCTTTGACACGTTGGACAATAACTTGCTTTGCAGCTTGAGCGGCTATGCGTCCAAAGTTCGCATTTGCTACCCGCTCCTCGTAAAAATCACCGACACCTAGGTCAGGATCTTTTTCATAGGCCTCCTCCGTGGTAAACTGCGTGCCTAATTCTGCTAAAACGTCATCGGCGACAACTTCCCACCAGCGAAATGACTCATAACCTCCTGTTTCGCGATCTATTACAACCCGAATATTTGCTCCCTCTTCGAACCTCTTCTTAGTAGCCGTGGCCAAAGCCTGTTCGATAGCTTCAAATATAATCTCTCTTTCAACTCCCTTTTCATTGGAGACAGCCTCAGTCACCATTAGAATCTCTTTATTCATTATCAAAACCTCACGAAGATCAAAATTTTGCTATTACATTTGCCCGATCAATATTTTCGAAAGGAAATAGATACTCACTACTTTCAATTTGCACAACAACTTCGTCTCCCTCCACGCCATGCAAACAACCTTTAAAGTTTTTTCTATTTTCATGCGCGAATCTGAGCTTCAGAGCTATCTCATGCCCGATGAACAATTCGTACTGTGCCAAGTCGTATAACTGTCTCTCTATTCCAGGAGACGAAACCTCCAAAGTATATTTTCCAGAAAATACCTGCTCTACATCTAGAATTGACGCAATATGCTTACTAACAACCTCACAATCATCGACTGAGATAAAATTGTCAATCAAATCAATATACACACGCAATAAAGAAACTTTTTTGTTATTTTCGATTTCAATCCCCCACAACTGGAAGCCCAGAGCTTCGATAACCGGACTTAAAAGTTGCTTTAGTGCGATTTTCCCGATTGTCAAAATTATCCTCACTTTGTACATATAAAAAATGGGCCATTTGGCCCATTCTAACAGTTACACCGCGTACAAGTTCCTCAACCGGACCTTGTTCACACTCTCAGGCTCGAAAAGGTTATTCAAGCTGAGGTTTACTGATACAAAAGTCAATACTCGATTTGTGCTAAACAATCGAGCCGGGTGGTAGCGGGAGCTGGATTTGAACCAACGACCTTCGGGTTATGAGCCCGACGAGCTACCAGACTGCTCCATCCCGCATCAAACTATCAATGTCAGACCAAAAAAACCCGGACCTAACACGCCCTATTCACGTAAGCCACGCATTATAGAAAGACCTAGACGCAAGGTCAACTAACTCGCTCGTTTCAAACAACGAAAGAACTCTAATATTACTTAAGACAACTTACTTACCCTTCCTAGATTCACATATCAGATCATAAGCCATTTGAATCTTTTGAGTCCTCTCAGTAGCCAGTTTTATCATGTCATCGGGGACTCCTTGCCCAATCAGCTTATCTGGATGATTCTGGCTAACTAACTTTCTATAGGCTTTCTTAACCACCGATTCAGGACTACTCGATGCGACCCCAAGAGATTTGTAGGCGTCGGCTAGTTTATCTTCATCGCGTGCAGTTGAACCACCATTAGCGAAGTTGGCTTGAGCGCCGATCATCCGGATTAAATCTTCAAAATTACTTTTCGAAAAACCTAAATCAATTGCAAGATTTCGAAGGACAGACTCTTCCTCGGGGTGAAGCTCACCATCTGCCAAAGCGAGTGAAATCAAATAACTTAGAAGCTGATTTTTTAGATTCGCATGTCTGCCACTTACTTGAACAAATGACTCAACACAAAGCTGGATAGAGAAATCTTTAGCAGCACCCGTTTTAAAAAATTTTATAGCCTCTTGTCTTCGCTCAGCACTCAAGCCAAGGTTAGTCATCATATTTTCCGTGAGAGCAATCTCAGATTGGGAGATATGCCCATCGCTTTTCGCAAGATGTCCTAATAAACTGAAGAGCGTGGAAAAAAAAATCTCACGAATTTTATGGCGTTCTCCCTCGCTCATAGGGATTATAAGATTTCCAAACCCACGATCAAACTGATGCCCTAACAAAATCCCTAAAAGAGCACCAAGTGGACCTGCAACAAGCCAGCCGCTTAAACCAGCAATAATTTTTCCGATCACATTGACAACCTGTAAGTATTCAAAAAAATAGTTTAAAACGTTGCTCCGTGGGAGCTTGAGCTTAACACCAAAAAAGGCTCCTCAGGGATATTATTACCGATCTTTCTTACGATGGCAGCTTTGATTCTCGAAGTTTAAACGTGAAACACACCAAAACAGATGGCGCATCGAAGCTATCCTAAAAGGAAATTTATCTGTGTCATTAAAATTCAATATATTTCAGATCGTAGTCTATTTAGTTGACGTATATGTATTTAATTAAAGTGTAGAGTACGACAATGTGGGTTTATTTAGGAGTTTTATTAATGACAAGTTCTATTGCCGCGTCTACCCCGAAAGCTTCTCAAGATGAGGTTCGAGCCACCTATAATAAAAAAACTATTGTGGTTGCAGCCGGTTGTTTTTGGGGTGCAGAAAAAATGTTTTCCAGAATACCAGGTGTAATAGACGTCGTATCCGGCTATGCAAATGGAAAGGGTGTTGACGCAACATACAGGGCGATCACACTTCCATCAAATCGAATGAATCCCAACAACCACGCTGAAGCGGTGCGTGTTACTTACGATTCTAACGCAGTCAACTTGAGAACTCTCTTAGAATCGTTTTTTGAATATCACGACCCTACTCAGGTAAATCGGCAAGGAAATGACGTAGGAACCCAGTACAGGTCAATGATCTTTACCACCAACAAAGAACAAGTAAAGGTCGCAAACAAAACATTGGACGAATTCCAAACACTACTCTCAAATGCCGACTTTGGGGAGATTGCAACTAAGATTATTCCGCTAACTCACTTCACTGCGGCAGAACCTTACCATCAGAATTATCTGCAGAAAAATCCAAATGGCTATTGCCCGGACAATTCGACTGGAATTTCCTTTGACTCTGTCGAGACGGAAATCAGCAATAACAATGCACTTTTAGAGGGAAAACAGATACTCATCATTGAAAGTAGTGAGTATTGTCCATACTGCGAAAAGTTGAAGAACGACATTACAGACCAGTATGCCGGATCAATACCGATTTCATTCAGAACAGCAAAGCAACTTGATGGTCTCAGTATAAAGACACCGACGTGGGCAACGCCCACGATAATTTTCCTCGACGAGGGGACTGAAGCATTCGGCTTTCAAGGTTATATGGAACCGAAAGACTTCTATTATGCCCTTGGAAAGTTTTCACTTGGTGAGGGAAAAGTGTATCAAGTAGCTTTTGAAAATGGTACTGACCAGAGATTTTGCAAAGAATATGAGATTTTTAAGAACGTTAAAGACGGCATATTTGTTGACAAACTGAGTGGTGCCGCGCTTTTTGATACCAACGACCGCTTTGACTCAAAAACCGGCTGGTTATCGTTCAAAAAATCTGTTGATGGCGCGGTCTACGAAAGGAGAGATATCAGCTATGGGATGATCCGGACTGAGATTCGATCAGTGAGCTCTGATATCCATCTTGGACATGTCTTTTCGGACGGGCCAAACGGAGCACGCAGATACTGTATAAACGCCACGGTTTTAAACTTTATACCGAAAACACCTAGCGGGTAACAACTAGTGTAGCGTCGCGTGGGAGGCTTTTCTCCCGGATAACTCGCGTCGGTCCAAACTGTCGCATACAGCGGCGGCGTAACTTTTCGACCTCACAGTGGTAAAGCATTCCATCGCTGATATGCGATTTATTAGCAACTAGCACGTTGAAAATCATTCCTACTCGAGAATGGCTCCAGCACTTGGTAAGACATCGAAACACATAACTCTCCCAGTGCGTCAAATCTCTAGTGACCGACATGTTGTATGTGCCGGACATGACAGAAAAATCAACCAGAACTTTCGGATAATCACCAATAGCAAACGAGTTGGGAGGTAGAAATGAGTGTTCTAGGCAAGCATCAATGAGAGTAGGATTAATGTCATACCCGGTGTATGAAAATCTTGAGCAATTAGGCATCTCTCGCATGTAATTTGCCAAAGACCCATATCCGCACCCAACATCAGCTATCTTTATAATACCTGAGGGTGCCAACGCTAACATCTGATAAATAATAATCTTGAACCGGCTTTGCTGCCGACCCAAATCAGACCAAAATACGCCGTGGGGTTGACGCCCATATTTCATAAATCTTTTGGTATAAACGTTCCTAATCAATTTACGAAAGCGGACGGCCCGAAAACTGTCATTCATTCTATTTTTTGGGCCTAAAAAAATGGCGNAAAATAACTTAATTTTTGTAGGTAGTCAAAATATTTTTTGTTCCTTGCTCCTCTTGTTGCCTCCCGGTAAAANACGCAAGGTTAATGATTTTTAAAGCCACCTCGCGAACAAATAGCACCAATACAGCCCGCGGAAGACTAGCTCATCTCGGGCACCCCTTTGATGATATCCAAAAGAACACTGCTCTTTCTCAAGATTCACATAAGGTTAGAGCAAAAAAAGCCTATTCATCAAACGTACAATATTCAGCACGTCTCCGTCTTCTTAGGCAGAACTATTAATCATCGCTTTTGCCTTAATCTTATCTACTAAGAGCTCGTAAAGCATCAAAGTCCTCCCATAAGATCATCACAGATCATATTCCAACCTAAGTAATCAAACAAATTGAATATGCAGCGCTTACAATCTGCTCTTAAATTATATCGGACCATTAATGATGGTTCCAAGGCATTAACAGGGCTATGAGGACTTTATTGGATTACATCGGATTATGATATGGTGCCCAAGGCCGGACTTGAACCGGCACGGCTTTCGCCACTACCCCCTCAAGATAGCGTGTCTACCAATTCCACCACTTGGGCCTTTTCNCNAATTCTCATTCAAGCGGCAAATCGGACAGATCATCTACTGGAATCTGTTCGTCCTGAGTTTCAGGAATATCTGACACTCCTTTCTCAGTGCCCTGTAACTCTTGCGATTCAGAAATAAATGATTCATCAACAATTGAACGGTTTTTTGCAATCACAGCTAAACTTATACTGGTTACAAAAAATATTGTCGCCAAAACCGCAGTCGATTTACTAAAAAAATTCCAACTTCCACTACTACCAAATACTGTTTGAGAAGCCCCTGAGCCAAATGAAGCTCCCGCCTCCGCCCCTTTACCCTGTTGCAATAAAATCAATCCAATCAGCGCTACCGCAACTACAAAATGAAACACTAATATGTAACTATTAATCATGCGTATTCTGCCAGCCTTATTATTTCTAGGAAATGCTCCGCATGCAGTGAAGCACCGCCAACTAAACCTCCATCAATATCTTGCTCTGCAAACAAAGCTTGTGCATTATCCCTGTTTAAACTCCCCCCGTAAATAATTTGTGTCTGCTT
>NZIZ01000008.1 GCA_002691825.1 Porticoccaceae bacterium | reverse complement strand
ACAAATATATGTCGAAGATTGGGAATCCCTATCAAAACACGAGCAGGCACCAGAATGGTTTAAGGACGCGAAATTCGGAATCTACTTCCATTGGGGGCCTTACAGTGTGCCGGCAGAGGGCTCAGAGTGGTATCCACACTACATGCATTACGCAGATCATCGGCTAAGCAAGTATCACAAAAACACCTATGGTGATCCCTCCGTTTTTGCTTATCATGACTTCATACCCATGTTTAAAGCNGANAACTTTAACGCAAAAAATTGGGCGGANCTCTTCAGCCGTGCGGGTGCAAAATTTGCCGGGCCAGTCGCTCAGCATCATGATGGTTTCGCTATGTGGGCAAGTCAAGTCAATCCATGGAACGCCAAAGACCTTGGCCCCAAGCGAGATATTACCGGCGAACTGGCGCAGGAACTAAGGGCGAGGGATATGAAGCTAATCACGACGTTTCATCACGCCCGAAACTTACAACGAAATGCCAAAAATCCCGATGAATGGGAGGGCTGGGATAGCCATTTCCCCTATCACCCAAATTATGCCACCTCAACTTCGGATCCTAAACTAGCAAAGCTGTACGGGAATATCCCGGTAGACGAATTCCATCAATACTGGATAGATCAGGTTGTAGAGGTTATAGACAATTATTCGCCTGATATTATCTGGTTTGACTCTTGGCTTAATCTAATCCCAGAGGAGTATCGTTTAAGGTTGACAGCTTATTACCTAAATAGAGCTCAAAGTAGGGAACAAAAAGTAGTGATTGCGTACAAACAGACAGATTATCCCAGGTCTGTTGGAGTGCTTGATATAGAGCAGGGAGGAAAGAAAGATTTGTCTCAATCCGTGTGGCTCACCGATGTTACGCTCAGTAACCGGTCTTGGAGCTACATCAATGGCCAAACCTATAAAACTGCAGAATTAGTTTTGCGTAATATGATCGATGTGTGGAGCAAGAATGGAGTCGTCCTTCTTAATGTGTCTCCTCGGGCAGATGGTATTATTCCCCTCTCACAGCGCAAGATACTCTACCAAATTGGCGACTGGCTGGCAAAATTCGGAGAGGCTGTCTACAACACCCGCCCACATGATAAGTACGGTGAGGGCACTGCCGACGTTGGCCAAGGCCGTCATGGCGGGCAGCCTGCTACTGTGAAATATACTGCAGACGATGTTCGCTTCACCGTCTCCAAAGATCGAAAAAAATTGTATCTTTTCTTCCTCGGAAAACCTGAAGTCGGTAAGCGTGTAAATCTGCGCCGTACCCTTGCACCNCACCATTACCCCACCCAAACGCCAATAAAGACGGTGACAGTACTTGGCTCGGAAGTTGAGGTGGAATGGGTGATAACTACCAAAGATTTTTTTATTACCATACCGGATACAGAAATGAACTCGCTGGCAACTGTGTTTAAATTTGAATTACATTAGATTAACGGNGGGCTATCTCGGAAGAGTTAGAGTTTTCAANCTACATCCTAATCGGGAGCGCGCGCATTCGATCAAACACGTCCACACCAAGTTGATTGTATATATCTAGTAAATCAATCAGCACCCAATTTTCTCTAATTAACCCGTCTTCTAATCGCCAAAAATCGAGGCTTCTCATTTCAATTTCAACTCCTGAAGGATTAAGACCCATCCATCCATCATTAGACAATGTAAGACGCATGTTTGGCCAACCAGTTTCACAAACATAATTTCCCCGCGCAATCCAGTCCGACTTCAATCCGGCATCATTATCCAATCTTCTATCTGGCATTGCCCGCAAGAAAGGGATTTGATGAATGTTACGAAATCCTTTGATTCCTCGACTTGTACCTATCCCACAGGGACCATACCAATTAAAGTTGGGGTGCCAATATCGGTCGAGCCGCATTATCGCTGGGTCAGGGTTTGATGGGTGCTTGCTCATGTCCTCGAGCATTGCTTGAACATGATTTAGAGCTTGACTGCCCGAGCCGAAAAGGCTCGTTCCATCGCACGTCATCGGCCCGGGCGTACATATAAAAGAGCCGAGCTGAGGCGCCATTGGCCAAGAGTTCGCTTGCATCATAAGTTCTGGGATATCCCAAATTGCTTGAACTTCGATCACTCTACCGCTTGCGACCTTGAAAAACTCATGGTATCTCATGTGTATCAGCCGATTTGTAGGAGGAATGTTGAGAAAAGGTGCGGTAAATGTTCCAAAGTAGTTGCCCATGCAACCCATCCAAAATGGATCGAGCGTGGACTCTGTTCCAACTATTATCAAATCTCTCCGCTCCATATCCGGAATTGCACGATACAAGGGTGCGAGGCATTGGCAATTGAGTTCTTCCGCCGAATTTGTTGTTCCAAATGGATAACAAATGCTGGCGACAACATCTTTATGGAACGATATCTTGGACGTTGTTTTTAACTTCGACACACATGAAAAGTGTTCTGAGACAGAAGGCATAGGTTTAAGTACAAAGCCCCGGGTCGTATTTAGCTGGTATGCCTTTCATTATATTAAAAGTGACTTTGCTCCCGCCGCTAAACGGAAGCAAATATCGGTAAATGTAATCAAAGGTCATTACAGTCGAGCAGACACTGTCAACCCATAGTTTCTTGGATAGAGAAAAGAAGTTTGAGGGAAACTGCCTCCGCCAACGTTTGCCCTTGCATTCACTGCCTCATCTGAAATATTTTCGATGAAAGCCTGAACAGAATACTTCGCACTTGCAGAAGTCCACCTTACGCGAACATCTGATTTGGTGTATGCATCTTGATGTCCCGCAGGATCGTTAGGTAGACGTCCTGAGGCGTTGTAGTCGTCACTGTAACTAACCTGCAGTGCTGGCGTTATATTGCCTCCGTTTGCAAGGTCGAAGCGGTAGCTCGCACTCATGTTGAAGGTGAAGTCAGGGGACCACGGCGTCGGCTCACCCTCAAACTGAATAACGCCTCCCAAAATCATGTCTTGTCCGCTAACAGAAACACTGGTTCCACCTATCACTGGTAGCTGTCCAGAATATGCAGAGTATGGGTTTGAAAATCCATATTCTCCGTACTCCGAATCAAGTAAAGCAAAATTTCCTGATACCCGAAGCGCGTCATCTGGAGCGAATGCCCACTCAACTTCCACTCCCCTAGATTCTACCTCACCACCGTTTCTAGATGTCGTTATGATATCGCCGGAGTTTGGATCTACCGTCTGCAATTGAGCGACAAGATTCGAGTAGGTAGTAGAGTGAACAGATATATTTAGCTGCAGTGTGTTTTCAAAGAGCACACTTTTCAGCCCGAACTCTACTACCTCTGATTCTTGTTCATCAGTCACAGAACTTCTATTTACAATTCCTGAAAGAAAACCTGTAGAAGCGGTGGCATACAGCATGATGTCCTCTTGAAGATCAAACTCCACTCCAAGTTTCCATGTGACATTGTCAAACGAGTCGCTGTTATTGTCTGGATGTGTCATACCAAAGTTATAGGTGTATGCTTGCTGGGGAGATACCGGGATCGTTGCCGGAGAATCTCCGGCTGCGTATCCGAGACTGGATACAACCGGCGCGGGATCTGAAAAATTAGATCCTCCCGCAGTATTGATGTCTTCATCATTGTACCTGACACCTGCGATCACAGAAAGTTCATCTGACATTTTAAAGTCGCTTTGGAAAAAAATGCCTAGGTAATCACTCTCAACTTCTTGAAAGTCGGCGTAATGCCGATTTAAGTTGGTGTCCATAGACGCCAAAGTGGTTGACTGTCGCAATGATTCACTTGCTGATGTTCCATCGCTGAGAGTGACTTCCACAGCGGCCGGGTTAGCTACATCGACGGTTGTTCGGACGGTACTAAAGCTGTAAAAAGTTTTATCTTGTGAAAAATATGCTCCCGCTGTCCATTCGATAGATGACCCTGCGCCTGCAGAAAATTGAACCTCCTGAGAAAACGATTCTGCGTTGTCCTCATACCAGTATCGTGAGTAAGGATTTGGTCCGAAATCTCCGTCAATCCCCGTCAAGCTTTGGAAGTCAGAATATGACGTTATCGACGTTACCGAAATGTCTCCCAGATCCCCATCAAGGTGTAAACTTAAGGTGGTCTCGTCGAGTGTATTTTCGTTGACAAAATCGTGTTGTACGTGGTAAGGCCCTAACTGATCCCATCTTAACGATCCTGCTGCGCCACCGGAGCCTCGCTGAACATTCACACAATCAAGAGATGTGCCCGCTGGATCAGTAAGCCCACTCGCATTTGTTGGTCTACACAGCCCTGTATATCCAAAAGTTCCCGGGGATGTACCGCCTTCATCGACATGGCCAACTCGGGCAAGGATATCGATCCCGTTTGAGAGCTGCGAGGATACAGACAATCTAATTGCCCCCTTGTCGTCTGCCCCAAGATTTGGTCCCACCGAATTTTCTATGAAACCGTCGCTTGTTTGCTTTAATGCAGCCACTCTTAATGCTGTTTTATCAGAAATTGGAATGTTAACCGCTGCTTCATTTCGGACCTTGTTGAACCTTGCGAATGAGGAATCAAGGGACGCTTCAAACCCGTCTGGCGTGGGTTCGTTGGAGTACAAATTGAGTGCGCCAGCAAGCGTGTTCCTTCCGTACAAAGTACCTTGAGGACCTCTCAAAAACTCTATTCTTGCAACGTCAAAAAACTGTCGAGACTGTTGTGCTGCTCTCGGTTTGTAAATGCCGTCAACAAACATGCCGACGGTGGAAGTTGCACCGCCGTAAGTATCGTTGGAGTTGGAACCCCTCACGTTAAACTTTGCATCATTCCCGGCATAACCGAAATTTACGCCTGGGACTAATAACTCAATTCTGGTGACGTCCTGAACTCCACCAGCTTCCAAGGCATCCGACGAGAGACCTGTTACAGATATTCCAACATCTTGAAGATCTTCCTCTTTTTTTTCAGCAGTAACGATAATCTCTTCAATGGCAGCATTTGCCGCAAATGGTATGACTATACAAATCGTAAGAAAAAGGTTTTTGATAAACGAACAATACATTTAGCCCTCCTCGAGGTACATTAAAGCTATGGTGAACGGAGCCAACCCCCTGACGGCTCAGAATGAGGAACTTATGCCCAGGTAAGTAGGGATGTTGCCATAAAACAAATCCATTAGCCTCTCCCTACGTACACAAAGTAGTTTAGGTTTGATGAAATCAACATTTAAATTATATAAAATAGGGTGTCCTGCTAAATGACAGTGAGGGACCACTCACTGCTGCTCCAAAAAAGACGTGGTTTTGATCGCAACGGCAATTCACATATAAAGAGCTACCCACATTTCACGAAGATAGAGGAAAGTTTAAATGAATCGTCTCAAGGGTCACTTTGACAAAGCTCCCAGTCCCACAATCGAACGCCCCGCTACAAATGACCCACCAATCGTAAATTTTGACGATGAATTTATAAGCATTACTGACTATATTTACCGAACAACGGCACGCATATGGGAAGGTAAGCAGGTAGGATTGATCTACGACTACTACGCCGACCACTGTCCTGTTTACACCATGACTGGAGTCAGTATGAGCGCAGAGGATGTAGTACAAAGTACACTCGCTACACTTGCATCATTTCCTGACCGAACACTTGAAGCAATCAATGTTGTCTCGGGTAAAGAGCCATCGGGAGGCCTTCACACATCTCATTTGATCCGTTCCCATATGACAAACTTGGCAGACTCTGTCTTTGGCACGGTGACAGGAAAGGATGCAACGATACTGGTTATCGCGCATTGTATAGTCAAAGACAACAAGGTAATAAAAGAATGGCTTGTCAGAGACAACTACAGTCTGGTCGCACAACTTGGATACGACCCCCTTCACGTTGCACACACGTGGGCACAAATTGATAGAAGTGAATCCTTCATCGAATGGCGAAATTCGGAAATTAAACGTATCACTCAAAGCGTCAACGGGCAACGAGCGTCCTACAACGATGATCCAGAAATATTTGTGAGGTCCGCTCTGCAGAACATTTGGAATGCTAGGATGATAGGTGACGTCAACTTGTTTTACTCCAATGACGCTATATATCATGGCGTTGCTGGACGCAACTTCGCCGGTCCAAACGAAATTGCTGGATTTTACATGAAGCTGCTAGGAACAATTTCAGAACTTAGGTTTTCTGCGGACTATGTGTGTAGCTCAAATCTTGATGGAGGTGCGTCTCTCGTTGCTGTAAGATGGTCGCTTTGCGGGATCCACTCTGGTCCAGCTCTATACGGACAGCCAACTAATTCGCAAATTTTCTTGATAGGGGAAAGCCAGTTTTGTGTACTGAACGGAAAAGTTGTAGAAGAGTGGACTATCTTCGATGAGTTATCTGTCTTGGCTGATATTTTTCGGTCCAAACGTAAATGAGCCAACATCCCGGATTCAAATTTAAAAAGGATACCAATGATCGAGACGCAATTATTTTTCTGTTTTCTTGAAAAAGAGTACATCGAGGCTTAAATGATTCGTGAGGCCAAAAAATTAGTCGCTCAATATCATAAGGAGATGGACGATACAAAAATTATGAACACAAACGCGGTCATGAGGAAGTTTCTTGCTTATGATTGCAAATTCTATGGAGTGCATCCGTTCAATGATCTTTTGGGACCGGATCAGATCTCCGAAGCGGTTTACTCCCCGCTGCGCTCAGCATGGGAACCTATTCAACGGCGCCAAGACATATTTATTGCAGGCGAAAATGAGTTAGATGGAAGCTGCTGGGTAATGAGCATGGGTCACTACATGGGGCTCTTTAAAAATCCTTGGCTCGACATTCAACCGACGGACAGAATGTGCTTCCTGAGATATTCTGAGTTCTATCAAATACTTGACGGGAAGATATCTTCAATAGCCTTTTTTTGTGACCTCATAGGAGTAATGAAGCAAGCAGGCTACGATCCTTTGCCCCCTCAAACAGGTGCATCTTTTATCTGTCCAGGACCAAAAACAAATGATGGAATCATTTGGGCTGACGTTCCAGAGGTAGAAAGCAAGAAGACGTTAGACCTAGTTAACCGTATGGTGCAGGATTTAGAGGTGTTAAATCAGAGTGGGAACGATAACTGTCCTCCCAGTTATCTTGCTAAAACTTGGCATGACGACATGGTTTGGTTTGGACCGGAAGGTATCGGAGGGAGCTATACGATCAGCTCATATCAAGAGCAGCATCAGTACCCATTCAGGGAAGGGCTAAGAGATAAGACCTTTAATGCGCATATCTGCCGTTTTGCCGAGGGAGACTACGCATGTTTCTTTGGCTGGCCTAACTTGTTTAATCGTGCAAAGGGAGGATTTCTTGGGTTACCCAGTGGGGAACAACAGGCTGAAATGCGAGTTGTGGATGTTTTTCGTAGATCTGGAGATAAGTTAGCTGAAAATTGGGTATTTATTGATCTTCCCCACTGGCTGAATCAGCAAGGATTAGACATATTCGCGCGCATGAGGAAAATCGTCAAGCGATAACTAACGCAACAACAGCGCCCAGTCCTTACACGAAACTCGCGGTGAAAAGGCAAAGGAGTCCTATTGAGGCCACAAAAAAAATGAGAAGAGGCCAAACGCCCCTATCAATATCCCCGGGGACATCACTCCAAGCAGTGCCCAACTCAACACTTCGACTCTTTGACTCAGATCTCAAACCTCTAATCGAGAGAGGATGACAAATTTCAACTGGCTTTTCTCGGAATAGACTCGAGAGCCAAGATACTAAAACATTTGTAAAAGTTGCTATTACCACGTACCAAGGCCAAGCGATTTCTGGTCTACTCAGGCCCAGTCCCGCCCAAAGCGAATCGACTAATGGCTCTAAAAACTGTAATGGCGCAATTGCCACAAGAGCTATGAAGCTTGCAAAAACGCCAAAAAAAATGTCCTTTTCCAATATATTTTTAGAAAAGAACGCTAGTAAGAAAATCGAAAGTTTCGCTCCTACCAAGTAAGAGCTCACTCTTGAAAGAACCTCCAAAATCGAGCCTGACTCCCCCTGAAATGAGAAGGCAAAAGGTATCAATACTATTCCCCAAACGATGGTAAAAATTCTTGATGCACGCAGATAATGAGAATCAGCTGCCGAAATTACAAAGAATTTCTTATAAAAGTCAATAATCAAGACAGTAGAGAGTGAATTCAATGCCGATGAGGTACTAGAAAGCGATGCTGACAGAATTGCCGCAATCACTAATCCCATGAGACCAGGAAGAGCAAGTTGTTGAATATAAATAAGGACAATAGAATTTTGTTGGTCAAAGGGCTTCCCCTCAAAATGAGCAAACAACAGAATGCCAATAAAGAAAAAAAGGAAATACAGAAAAAAAGCTGAATAACCCATCAAAAGGTATGCTTTTTTGGCATCTCCGATAGTCTTCGCAGCCATAGCCCTTTGCATCATGAATTGGTTGGTTCCATATACCGTCGTGTGGTACATGGACATAGCTATTACTCCTGCCCAGATTGTGGTGACTTCAGAAAAATTAAAGTCTAAGTTTATTGGGGTGAGTTTGTTATTTTGGTTAAGATAGCTCAGCGTATTAGACATCTGATCTGAGCCCGATAATAAAAGGCCAAGAACAATTGCAGCGCCAATTACAAGAACGATACCTTGAATTACATCTGTCCAAATCACTGCATTCATTCCACCGAGCATGGTGTAAGACACGACAAATATAGTGAGAATGACGATGCATATTTGTTCACTTAAGCCCGTAATAAGACTTACTGCTATTGATGTAGCCGTAAGAATTGATGATGCGCCCAACACCATCGTCGCCATAAATAAGCCGGACATTAATAACCTGGACCCCAAACCAAATCTTTTTTCTAGATACTCATAAATCGATATCGAGTTACTTTTGTAAAAAACGGGAATGAAAAAAACAATGCAAATAAATACCACTATCGGGTAATTAAGATGTATTGCTAGAGCAGCCAAGCCGTCGTTATATGCCCAAGCTGGCCCGCCAAGAAAAGAGAGTGCACTCACGTAGGTTGCCATTACGGATACTCCAAGTGCCCACCAAGGGGACGAGCGGTTCCCCAGAAAGAACTCACTAGAGGTTGTAACCGATCTACTCTGCCGAAATCCCACTAAAAGATTTACACACAGATATATCGCCAAAATACTCCAATCTATAAATCCCATTGGTTTTTTACCTGTTTTCTACAATAAGTACTTTTAGTTTGTTCAGCTTACAGAATGACTGCCTCAGACTAAGATGAGTTTTTCTCAAATAAGCTGATAAAAAATGTAGAGAGACACAATGCATAGGAAGAAAAATATGATGAGTCCATAACTTTTTGAATCGACCTTGCCTGGTAAGATATACCATCCATTTTCTTTTATAGGTAAACCGTTTTCTTCAAAAAGTTTTTTCTGTCCCCTGACGGTACAAACATGATACTCACTTTGGAATCCATCGATTGCAATACTGGAAATCCAACCGACGGTAACGCTCACAAAACCACCAATTGCGCAATACCAAGGCCAGGCAACTGCCATAAAGTACTCAACATAAAGGAGAGTTAAAAATCCTGCAGCTACTCCCAAGAGCAACCCGCGCTCAGTGGTGTGCTTTGAATAAAAGCCAAGGAAATACATTGATAATTTTGAGCCGACAAAAAATGATCCAATCTTACTTAGGGTTTCTAAAACAGATCCATCACTAGCAGTAAATAATATTGCAGGGCCTATTACTAATAAACCCCACATCACGGTGAAAACGCGTGCAGCAAGCAGATAATGTTGAGGTGAAGCATCTTTTTTAAAATATTGCTGATAGAAATCAATGTTAGTTACCGTTGCCATAGAATTAAGACTTGAGTCTAAGCTTGACATCGCCGCGGCCACAATAGCAACGGCAATCAATCCCATTAAACCGGGGACGCTTGCGAGTTTGACGAACTCGAGCATGATAATATTCGTGTTATCAAACGAGGCGCCTTCAAAGAAGGCATAGAGAAAAATACCGAGTGAAAATAACAAAGTGAAAATAAAAAATGCAGCATAACCCATCATGATATAGGCTTTTTTGGCATCACCAATAGTCTTTGCCACGAGTGTTCTTTGGATCATCATTTGATTGACTCCATAAACAACGACATGATAAATAGACATGGCAATTACGCCCGTCCATACCGTCGCTACTTTATCTGGGGCAAGAGAAAACTCAAAAGGGTTCAATCTCCCGTCCCCCTTCAAAGTAAGCAATGTCTCGGATAATGGAAGAGGCAAATCGGCGATTAACAGAAACAGCACAATGACCGCCCCACTGAGAAGGATCATGGTCTGAGCCACGTCTGTCCATATCACAGCGGATATGCCTCCTAAAAGGGTATAAGTCATAGCAATCACCGAAACTACCGTGATTGCAGTGACAACATCTGTTCCTGTAATAAACTCTATCACTAATGCAGTTGTGTAAAGTATGATTCCAGAGTAAATGATATTTCCGAGTAGGAAAATTGAAGACATCACAAGGCGTGAACTTCTGCCAAAGCGTCGCTCTAAATACTCAAAAATACTGGCAACGCCACTGTTATAAAAAAATGGAATAAACACAGATATCACTATAAACACTGCTACAGGATAATTAATGTGAATAAATATCACCGAGAAACCTTCAGTGTAAGCCCAAGCGGGAGCGCCGAGGAAAGTAAAAGCACTGGTATAAGTGGCCATGACGGATAGACCGATCGCCCACCATGGCGTGGATCGATCGCCTAAATAATAATGCTCCGCTGTCTGCACTCGTCGGTTCAAATAGAGTCCCAAGATGATCGATCCAACAGCGTAGCTGCTGAGGATTATCCAGTTTAAAAGGCCGAACTCATACATATTTAGTCAATAGTTCCATTCAAAAGAGATCACAAGTCGATCAATCCAAAGTAGTATAAATGAAATATTCCTAGTAAATTTTTCAAATTTACTTTTTTTATTAAATTATTTCATGGGTGCATTTTCTATTAACTAAACTCAGATCCTTAGGCTATTTTTGGATCCAAATCAGTTACTATCTTAGGCACCCCTTTCTTTCAACGCCAGATAGTCCCATGCCTGACTGCTTTGGACCTGCTTTTAAAACCGCGAAGACATAAGTCGCGATTTATTTTACAATCTTACATACGTTCAACAACAGGTAATCGTTAATTTTTTGTCACATTTGGCTAGCCATATTTTTCAACAGGACAAAGCCTTTCTGCTGGGTCACCCCATTTAGCTCTGCAGAGTTAAGTGCAAATTCTCGCGTTACTTAGAAACCGAGTTATCTTAAACCCGTTGTCCGATCGCCCATTATCCTTGGACGATTTCTGTCACCAAATTGCAAAGCCCAATCTTGAGAGGGTTCTGAAGTTGTGTCGACCAAGCATGCTTGAACCATGTCTTGGAAAGAATCTGAAGTTTGGGGTAAAACGGTATCAAGCCAAACGTTCACACTCGTATCTATTACAGAAACAACGGCTACGGGATCTGAAAGGGATCGCTGGGGAGCATAAAGGAACCAATCTAACGCTTTTTCGGTGGTTTTGAGTTCTGCATGTTGACTCCAATTGTTTAAGCACCGGTAAAAACTACCTAGCTCAACATTGAGTTTATAACTCATATCAGGGGCAGAACCCAAGAATCCTGTACCTCGAGACAAGCAACCGACGGTGAGCAGAACCAGCAATGGGAATGTTTTAATGAAAGTATTCATAGATTAACCCTTTATATGAGCTTCTGAGGTCTCGCTGGCTTGTAATCCAGCAGAACGCATACTTATCTAGTTTGTAAATAAACGTAGAGGTGATCAGGCTAGATTATATTTAACTCTTGGGAATACGAAAACAAACTAAAATAACCGTCAGCATGCATAGCTTGCATAATTGGTGGGAATTTATCATTAATAAAGTGAATTATTGAAGTGATAATGTTGATTTAATGTTTAATAACTTTATATTGTTTCGCTTATTGCGGATTCAGATGGTTATCAACCAAAAATAAAGGTTTACGGGACTATGCTCTTTCGACTTCTCAATCTTCTTGTCTTTTTATTTTTCACAGAATCATTGCTTGCAAACAATGATGGAAACCCGTTTCTTGTGACAACTACAGCTAATTTAAATGCGCCATGGGCCATGGAGTTTTTGCCATCGGGTCAAATATTAGTCAGTGAGATGGCTGGAAAACTTAAACTACTGGACGAGAATGGAGTAATATTGGGTGATGTTGACGGTGTACCCGAGGTAGTCTTAAAAGGTCAAGGCGGCTTCGGAGACATTAAATTACACCCACTCTTTGAGCGAAACCGGTTGCTATATTTTAGTTATGCTGAAAAGGGGGATGGAAATCTCGTTGGTGCGGCCGTAGCAAGAGCAAGGTTAGTAATTGAAAATAACATTGGGCACCTAGAGCAAAAAGAGGTGATTTGGAGACAAGTTAAGGTCAAAGGACATGGTCACTATGGGCATAGGATCACATTTGGACCGGAGGGCTACCTTTGGATCAGCTCTGGCGAGCGACAAAAATTTGACCCAGCTCAAGACATGCAATCAAATCTTGGCAAAATTGTTAGGCTAAATGATGATGGCTCTACACCAACCGATAACCCCTTTCCATCGTCGAACTCAGTCACATCTCAGATTTGGTCTTTAGGTCATCGTAACCCTCTTGGTCTATCGTTTGACAAAACCGGTCGGCTTTGGGTAGTTGAAATGGGACCGAGGGGTGGTGACGAACTTAATTTAGTTCGTCGTGGCGCAAATTATGGCTATCCAATTGTTTCAAATGGTGATCACTACAACTTTATTCCAATACCCGATCATGATACCCGACATGAGTTTTATCCGCCGGAGATCACGTGGACGCCGGTGATTTCGCCCTCATCTATGATTTTTTATGAAGGTGAAAAGTTCGAAGGGTGGAAAGGAAACGCTTTGATCGGAGGCTTATCTGCTAAAGGCTTTGTCCGAATTGAAATAAACGGAGACAGGGCAACAGAAATAGAAAGGTTTGAAATGAAGACACGAATCAGGGCAGTTGGAGAAAGCGCTAATGGAGTCGTATGGTTGCTGGAAGATGGTAGACCCCCTGCGAAAGGAAAACCCTGGCAAGGGGGAGGGGGCCGTCTCATGAAACTAACAGCCTTCAATTAACCCAGTGCAGTAGGTTTGTCATGATATTGCGGTCTCCAACGGAGTCGTTTCATAGCGTTCAGGAAAATCTAAAATTATGCGCCTCGTGAAATTCTTAACTCTTTGCGTTGCTATGAGCCGTAATCAGGGCAAATTTTTTATTCGAAAAGGACGCGTCTCAGTCGATGGAAAGGTGACAACTGACCCAGATTTCGAACTTTTAGATAGCAATCGCGTTTTCTTTGACGGCAAACATATCACAATAATCGAACATCATTATATTGTGCTGAACAAACCTGCAAATTTTGCCTGTGTAACTGAAGACAAAGAATATCCCTCGGTTTTAAATCTCATTAAAAATCAAGCATTAGATCGTAGTTATTATTTCGCAAATACCCTGAGTCCTTTGGAAACGGGATTGGTGCTGATCAGTAATGACATTCGTTGGACGAGCCGATTGAGTCTCCGTCTGCAAAAGAAAAGCTGTGTTTATCGCATCACATCGGCAAACGACATAAACGACGATCAAATTAAAAATTTAAGGGAAATATGGTCCGCATCCTCAGCAAATAATATGCTAGAGAACATAGACATACAAAAACAAAATATAAATACACTTTTGATTCATATAAATCAGGCGAAATCGGCTGAAATCATGGCCGCTTTGTCCTCCATTAATCTGAGAATTAAACAATTACAACTACAGCAAATCGGCAAAATGGGCATTGGTGAAATTGCAGAGGGCGACTATTTGCAGATCAAAGAAAATGAAGTACAAATTTAGTAACGATTTGTGGGGCAATAACGTCTTTCGTTTCGAAAAAGTGTTATGAGAATTCTTTCTAGAGTGCCCCAGTTTGATTTATCACTGCATTTAGTGCGCTCGCAACTTCAACGGATAGAGTAAGCAATGGTGTCGAGATTCTTCTAATCTAAAAGCAATTCTTGTGGTGCCAGATTTAAAAATTTTGCCAGTATAAATCGTATTCTTATGCACAAATTTTAAGCTGGCTATTGTTACCAAGATATATGTAAATCAGAAATTTACAACATATTGATCGAAAAACTCTACTGGCTCCGTAATTAAAAATAAGGAGGAGTTGCTATGAATTCATGTTCTTGCGGGCGAAGCCCAATAAATGCTTGCGTTGGATGGGGGAATCTTAAAGAAGAGGAATATCTTTTGTCTTCAATTTTATGGGCGAAAAAGAAGCTCAGGGAAACTGACAAAGTATCGATGAATAGGCGGGCAAAGCAGTGATCTTTCGAAAAGCAGCGAAAACAACTAAAGGTAATTATTTTGGAGAGCTGCGTACACAAGATTAGTCGATCAACCAAGCAACGTTACGTTCCGAATGTCAGTTAAATCTATCGAGAAATTGCCAGACTTTTAGGTGTGTGGAAACTCCATCTAAAGTGGAAGGCCAATCATGACCCCAGTCCAGCAAAGCATAGTGTTCAACCTTCGAACTTTGATCACAATTAAAATACTCGGCATGTCGGAAAGAGCTGGTGTTTGTCTGAGACTTATCCTTGCAATTAAACTTTTTAACCCAGTACTGCATAAGGCTTGGAACGTCTCAAATGGTTCCTACGGAATCCCAAGCCTTCCAATCCCACCTCTTGCTATACTGAATAATGGGATCATCCACCCCATGGACGTGCATTATCGGAACGTTACTTCCAGGATTACAATCTCTCGGGCTCAGAGGCATGGTGCCTGAAAAGGAGGCTAACGCTACAAAATGGGTACTCATGTGGCATGCCATCTCATATGCGAACATGGACCCAAGAGAATAGCCCACTCCATACACTCTCCCTAACTCAAATTCATACATCGCTAAAATGTCATCCAGCATCGCATCAATATACTTGACATCATGCATTGCACCCGAGTGGGTATTCAGCTGCCAAGCTCCCTCATTGTGAAAATAGACTTTACCCTGAGGTATCGCAAGAATGATCCCACGCTCGGCCGCCAGCTCTTCCCAGCGGTGTTGCTGAGGCACAAGCCAGGCCCCGTCGCTCCCAGCATTGCCACCCTGAAAGAAAACCAAGATATCTTGAGGCTTCGCATCATATGTTTCGGGCACATATCGGTGATACCGGCGTTGATCACTACCAACAGTTACAGTAAATTCCGGAAGGTATTGGCTATATTTATTCTGTAGGTAAGACCACCAAACGAACATGATGCCAACCCCGATAAGCAAAGAAATACCAAAGATCTTAAGTGTCTTTGTCATTTTTTCAAAACTACAGTCCAATTATGTTTCAGATTAAATTAACTGGTCATGACCCCGTTTTTAAGCAGATGTGCGGCACCATGCACATTATTAATCGAGGCGGTTTGACCGAACAAGCGCTCCTTCATCGTTTGATAAACCTTGCGATTAGCCCCTAAGTGTTTTAATGACTCGGCTTTTAGGATCGCTTCTGACATCAAATGAGATAATGGGTAGGCTGCGGAAACGATTCCCACATCAGCGGCATCTGGGCCGGTCCATCTCCTCGCCAATTGCACGGTCTCAAAGAATACGTTTGCAGGCAACTTGTGTTTAAACAGTGCTAACTCAGGATCAGGAATTACCATACCGATTTCAATTTCATTTGCACAAGCAAAACCCCTATCTTCTCGCATCAACCGCACATCATGACATAGTGCCATCATAAAACCTGCACCAAAAGCGTGTCCGTTGATAGCGCAGACAGAGGGAATGGGTAAAGTGATAATCCGCCCCATTAACGCCATAAATTCAGGCAAAAAAGCAGCTCTATCTTGTCCCTCTGCCGTCTCTAGCCAGTCAAGATCTAGGCCATTAGAAAAAAATTTCTGACTGCTTGCCGTTGTGATGAGCGCTGCTGCCCCTTGAGAGCTCTCAATCTCATCGATTGCTTGGGCAATAACTCGGACGAATTTAGTATTCCACCGGTTCTCCTCACCATTAAGTGTGAGGATAAAAATATCATTTTTTTTCTCTAAATCGATCATTAAACTGCCCTCTTCATTAAGTCCGCTAAACAAGAATTCATAACTCTGCTTCTCTTTACGCAACCAATTTCGCTATGTAGCTTGTTGATAAACTCAAAAGTACCTCTACATAATCTCTCAGAATATTTATGTAAAGTCCAAGCTTAACACTTCGAGTAAAAGAAAATCCGATATCT